>JAFXJP010000059.1 GCA_017532155.1 Clostridia bacterium
ACAGCAATACCTGGCAGTATGACAGCGAGAACCATGCTGACGGCGGCTACACCGTGACCTACGGTGATGAAACCTACACTGTGGCTGCTGGCGAAAGCGCGACGCTGTCCACTGGCGATAAGGTGACTGCGACGATTACCAAGGTTGTCAAGAATGTGGCTGATACTGCTGAAGGCAACAACGAAATCGTAACGCTGGTTGTCGAAAATGAAGACCAGTATGCGAACATCGTAAAGGAAGCCGGTACGCTGGAAATCACTGCGAAGCCTGTGACCATCACTGCTGATTCTGCCAGCAAGGAGTACGATGGCACTGCGATGACGAAGAATTCTTACACCAACACTGAGCTGGCGACCAATGACGTGATCGAGTCTGTGACTATTACTGGTTCTATCATCGAAGTTGGTACTGCGGATAACGTACCTTCCGCTGCGAAGATCGTAGACGGCGATGAAGACGTCACTGCGAACTACGCCATCACCTACGTGAACGGCGAACTGGAAATCGTCAAGTCTACCAAGGAGCTGAAGGTTGTTGCCAACAGCAATACCTGGCAGTATGACAGTGAGAATCATGCTGACGGCGGCTACACCGTGACCTACGGTGATGAAACCTACACCGTGGCTGCTGGCGAAAGCGTAACGCTGAAGAGCGGCGACAAGGTGACTGCGACGATTACCAAGGTTGTCAAGAATGTGGCTGATACCGCTGAAGACAACAACGAAATCGTAACGCTGGTTGTCGAAAACGAAGATCAGTATGAAACCATCACCAAGGTTGCTGGTACGCTGACCATCACTGCGAAGCCTGTGACCATCACTGCTGACAGCAATGAAAAGGTTTACGATGCGACCGCACTGACCGATGATGGCTTCACCAGCGAAGGCCTTGCTACGGGCGATGTGGCCGAATATGTCAAGGTAGTTGGTTCTCAGACGCTGGTTGGCAGCAGCAAGAATGTTGCCAGCGACGCAAAGATTGTTGACGGCGAGGAAGACGTCACTGCTAACTACACCATCACCTATGTTGACGGCACTCTGACTGTCACCGGCGAGCTGATCGATCCTCCTGTGAAGGAAGAAGACGTCCAGAGCGGCGAATACAAGTCTGATGAATATCAGCTGGGCGACAAGATTCCGTTCACGATCACTGTTCACAATATCACCGTTGAACCGATTGAAAACATCATCGTGATTGATGAGACCGCTGAAATCGTTACTTACGAAGGCTGCGGCTACACGGTCAGCGAGGATAAGCACACTGCGACGATCGCGCTGCTCGAAAGCGATGCGACTGTGATTGTCAAGGCGCTGCATACCGTAACGAGCGATGACATCCTCAAGGGCGATTACGAGAACAAGGTTACTGTCAAGACGCCTGACAAGAACTTCGAGGCAAATAAGACTGTTGATAATATCGACGAGGTTAACACTGCGCTGAAGGTTGTCAAGGCATCTAATGTGGCTGAGAACACTACGGTTGCTCTGGGTCAGGAGGTAACCTACACCATTACTGTTACCAACGAAGGTAACGTACCGTTCTACAACGTAACTGTTGATGAAGACCTCAAGGGCCTGAAGATCACTGAGGTGACCGGCAATTCCTATGAGTACACCATTGACAACGAGCTGCGCAGAGTCATTCTGGAACAGCTGCCTGTGGGCGAGACGGTGACCATCACCGCGACCTATGTGGCGACCTCCGATGACATTCTGGCTGGCAAGATCACGAACCATGCTACGGCTACGGCTGATCCTGTTAAGGATCCTGAGAATCCGCCGACTGACACCGATAAGGAAGAGGACTGGACGGATGACGTCGACTCTACGCTGACGGTTGTCAAGAGCACCATCGATCAGCAGGATAAGTACGAGCTGGGTGAAACCATCGAATACAAGATCACTGTTACGAACAACGGTAACGTTCCCTTCTACAACGTGGTTGTTGAAGACCTGCTGGAAGGCGCCGTGATTACGGAAGACGCAGCGTACGTCCTCAAGGACGGCAAGGCTGTCATCGCCGATCTGCTGGTTGGCGAGACCGTGGTTGTGTACGCTGAGTACACTGTCGTTGAAAAGGATATCCTCGCGGGCGAAGTGTTGAACGAAGTGACGGCCAAGGCCGATCCTATCGACGATCCCAAGAAGCCTGAGGATAAGATTCCTGAAGACGATGACGACGAAAAGAACGAGACCGGCGATCTGAATACGACGCTGTCTGTGATCAAGGAAACCACCAATGCGGGCACTGGCGAAAATGGCATGTATAAGCTGGGTGAAGTAATCACCTACGATATCACTGTCAAGAATGAGGGTAACGTACCGTTCCTGAATGTAATCGTCACCGATACGCTGGTGGATGCGAAGATCGTTGCGGGCGAAGGCTATGAGATCAACGAACTGGGTCAGGCGACGATTGATGAGCTGCCTGTGGGAGAGAGCGTTGTGGTCAAGGCTGAATACACCGTGACCAGCAACGATATCCTCAAGGGTTATGTGAACAACAACGTCACTGCTGAGGCCGATCCGATCGAAGATCCCAAGAAGCCTGGCGAAGATCCCAAGAAGCCTGGCGATGAAGATGACGAAGAGAACAAAACCGACGACGTCATCGACACGCTGACGGTTATCAAGGAAACCACGAACGCTGGCACTGGCGAGAACGGCATGTTCCTGCTGGGCGAAACCATCAAGTATGACATCACTGTCAAGAACGATGGTAACGTGCCTTACTACAATGTGGTTGTGACCGACGAACTCGAGGATGCTGAAATCGTAGCCGGCGAAGGCTATGAAATCAACGAAAACGGTCAGGCGGTTATCGCCGTGCTGGCTGTGGGCAAGAGCGTAGTGGTTAAGGCGCAGTACACTGTGACCAGCGACGATATCCTGGCGGGCAAGGTGATCAACGATGCGACGGCAGAAGCCGACGAGATCAATGATCCCAAGAATCCTGACGAACCCAAGAAGCCTGAAGGCGAAGATGATGCTGAAGATAAAACCGACGACATCATCGACAAGCTGACGGTGACCAAGGAAACCACGAACGCCGGCACTGGCGAGAACGGCGCGTTCAAGCTGGGTGAAACCATCGAATACATCATTACCGTGAAGAACGATGGTAACGTGCCTTACTACAATGTAGTAGTCACCGATGATCTGGAAGGCGCTGCGCTGGTTGAAGGCGAGGGCTATGTCCTCAACGAAAACGGCCAGGCTGAGATTGAGGTGCTGGGCGTTGGCGAAGCGGTATCTGTCAAGGCTGAGTACACTGTGAGCAGCGATGATATCCTCAATGGCAAGGTCACGAACGTTGCCACGGCCAAGGCAGACCCGATTGATGATCCGAAGAATCCTGAAGAACCCAAGAAGCCTGAAGGCGATGATGACAAGGAAGATAAGACGGACGATGTTGACGCATCCATGAGCCTGGTGAAGGAGACCACCAGCACTGCGGCGCATGAGGATGGCGACTATCGACTGGGCGAAGTCATCACCTACGATATCACTGTTACCAACAACGGTAACGTACCTTACTACAATGTAGTTGTAACGGATGAACTGATTGATGCGACCATCCTCGCGGGCGAAGGCTATGCCATCAACGACGAGGGCAAGGCGGTCATCGATGTTCTGGCTGTGGGCGCGAGCGTCACTGTGAAGGCCGAATACGAAGTCGTCGCGGACGACATCCTGGCCGGCACTGTGGTGAACAACGCGACGGCTGTGGGCGATCCCATCGACGATCCCAAGAATCCTGACGAACCCAAGGTTCCCACGGACGAGGACGACGAAGAGAATCCCACGCATACGCACTACGACTACAAGGTAGAGCACTACCTGGAGACTGAGGTCATCGGCGTATTCGAAGAGACTCCCTATGAGACCGACGAATACAAGGACGTCAAGTTCATGGATCCCGCTACCTACGAATCCAACGATTACGAGGCGATGGGCTTCCATTACGAGGCTGAGCTGGACGATGTGCCTTCTGCCACCGTTCCTGCCAACAACGAGCTGGTGATCAAGCTCTACTACCTGCGCAGAACTGACCTGAACTACACGATCGAATTCTGGTACGAAGAGTCTATCGGCGAAGAAGAAAAGACCTACGTGAAGAAGGCAGATCATCCCGATGTAGTGGTTGAGAACGTTCGCTACAGCACCGTGATTGACGAAGCGACGGCCGAAGTAGCAAAGGCTGCCAAGGATAACGTCATCTACGATTACGAGCTGGAGAAGATCGTAGGCACGACGATTGATGTTGAAAACAACATCGTGTCTATCTACTACGATCGTCAGACGACCTCCTACACCGTGGAATACTACTACGACGGCTACCTGTATGAGCGACTCACCGAAACCTTCGAAGGCCTGTACTGCGGCGACGTGATCAACGGCGCGGCTGAGAAGGATAGAGCGGGCTTCCTGCTTGAAAAGGTCACGCCCAATGCTCTGGGCCATACCGGCGCTTACGAAGGCGCATCCGGCGCTCATGCTCAGCTGACGCTGTGTGAAGAGGAAGATAAGAACGTTATCCGCCTCTACTACCGCCAGCTGTGGACGACGTATCGTGTGTACTACTACTACGATGGCGTACGCGACGACAGCCGCACCTACGTATCCGCTGCGCGTCCGCAGGCTACGGTCATCTCGGAATATCCCGATCAGATGCTGCCCGGCTACAAGCTGGATAAGGTGGTCGGAATCCCGATGACGCTGGTTGAAGATCAGTTCGAGAATGCGATCCACGTGTACTACGTAAGCGACGAACCGACAGAAATGGTAACTGGTTCCGGTATCGGAATGGGCCTGAACGTCGGCGAATGCTGCGAGTAACGCGCACATCACCTCCCTGCGGTGGGGGAAACCTCACCGCAGGGGCAACAAGAAAAACAGGAGGTTGAATGTGATGAAGAAAATGCTTGCCTGGCTGCTCGCTGCGGTCATGATGCTGAGCATCAGCGTGCCCGCATTTGCCGAGGAAACGAATGCTGTGGTGGTAGGCGCTACCACGCAGATGAGCGGGCACTTTTTTACGGACCTGTGGGGCAACAACACGTCGGATATGGACGTGCGCGGCCTGATTCATGGCTATGCGACGATTGCCTGGGTAGCACAGGGCGCTTATGAAATGGATCCTGTTGCTGTGGAAGAAATCACCTTTGAGGATGATGAAAACGGCAACCGCACCTATACCATTAAGATCCAGAAGGATCTTTGCTACAATGACGGCACGCAGATCACTGCGAAGGATTATGTCTTCTCTGTGCTGCTGCAGTCCTCTGATGAAATTGCTGAAATCGGCGCGACCAACATGAATTATGGTCATCTGCTGGGCCATGCGGCCTACGCTGCCGGTGAAAGCGATGTGCTGAAGGGCGTTCGCCTGGTGGATGATTACACCTTCCAGCTGACGGTGGACGCCGGCAACCTGCCTTATTATTACGAGCTGGCGCTGGTAAATGTCATGCCTTATCCCGCTGCGGTGATTGCTCCCGGCTGCGAAGTGAAGGATGACGGCGAAGGCGCGTATCTGGCGGGTGAATTCACTGCTGAAGTGCTGAATAACACCATCCTGGGCGAGAATGGCTATCTGTCTCATCCCAGTGTGAGCTGCGGCGCTTACAAGCTGGTTTCCTTCAACAGTGACGCCAAGGTGGCGGAGTTTGAAGTGAATCCTTACTTCAAGGGAAATAAGGACGGCGTGAAGCCCTCTATCGCGAAGATCACCTTCAAGCAGGTCGATAACGATACGATGCTGGACGAGCTTGAGAACGGCACGGTAGACCTGATCAATAAGGTAACGAGCGGCACGGTTCTCACTGCTGCTGAGCAAGCGGGCGTCAAGATGGACGGTTATGGCCGTGCGGGTCTGGCGATGCTGGCCTTCAGCTGCGAAAACAAGCTGACGTCCTCTCCGCTGCTGCGTCAGGCAATGGCGTACCTGGTAGACAGAAACGCGCTGTGCGAAGAATTCCTCAAGGGCTATGGTCAGCCGGTATACAGCTACTATGGCCTGGGCCAGTGGATGGCGGCGGAAGGCAAAGCGGCGCTGAACAATCTGAAGAAGTTTGAATACAGCGAACAGAACGCGGCCTTCCTGCTGTATGAAGACGGCTGGACCCGCGATGCGACGTATGAGCGCTACACGCTGCGCAACGGCACGCGTGCGAAGGTATTTGAAGGCGATGAAACGGCGACCAGCCTGAAGCTGCACTTTGCGCGTCCTGCCAATAATCAGGCGGCGGACATTGTGGAAGCGCAGCTGCTTGCGGCCGGCAAGGCGGTAGGCTTTGAACTGGAAGTAACAGAAATGAGCATGAGCGAGCTGCTGAGCTACTACTATCGCCAGCAGGACCGCAGCGAATACGATCTGTTCTTCCTGGCGACGAACTTCTCGCAGGTATTCGATCCGTATTACAACTATCATACGGATGAGGCGTATCAGGGCGTGTACAACCGCAGCGGCCTGAAGGATGAGAAGCTGATGGAGCTGGCCAAGGCGATGCGCGAAACGGCGCCTGGCGACAAGGCTGCGTACCTGGCTGCCTGGGAAGCGTTCATCACCTACTGGCAGGAAGCGATGCCTGCGGTACCGTTGTACTCCAACAACTATTACGATCTGTACACCGAGAAGCTGACCGGCTACGAAATTGCTCCCACCTGGAGCTGGAGCCAGGCGATTATCGGCGCCAAGATCGCGGAATAACGAAAACACAAAAAACACCGGGATGATTTCCCGGTGTTTTTGCGTTATATAGGAAAGAAGAATTGACGAGAAAAGAAGGAACATGATAAGATAAAATGCAAGGGAGTGTGCAGAAGATGAAAAGATTGATTTCTATTGCGTTGTTTTGGGTGCTATTGTTTACATTTGTGCCTGCGCAGGCAGCTTACGGCACGCTGTATATGGTGGTGGATTGTGTCAGCGCGCCGATGTATGCGGGGTACAGTGATCATTCTGCCATCCTGCGCTATGTAAATGCAGGGGAGATTGTCTATTGTTTTGCGGCCCTGGATGACTGCCTGTGCGTGATTTACGGTAATCATGTGGGATACATTGATGAGCAGTACCTTATGGGCGTGGATGATGCGCAATACAATTATTTTTTGCCCAATGGCGAAGATTATGCGGCAATGGGCGGGAATCAGTATGTGGAATATCGCGGCACGCCGTATTTCAGTTTCAGGGCTGTTTCTGCTGCGGCCAATCAGAAGCTGGCCACGCGCTCGGGCCCGGGAACGGATTATACCGATACGCTGACCTACCCGCAAAGCACGGCGATTACGGCTTATTATACGACCAAGGGCAGCGGTACCAGCTGGACGTGCATTGGATTTACCTACCGCAGTGAAAAATACCTGCTGTATACTGGCAGCAAGCGCGTGGACGCATATGGCGCTTTGACCGGCGTGGAAAATGAGGAGGAATTCAGCGCTTATATCACGCAGGATCTGACGCCTTATTATGGCCCGGGATATGATTATGCGTATGCCAAGCACTCTGTGCCTGCAGGAAGCGCTGTAACGGGCGTTTATCAGGCGGACGGAGGATGGCTGATGTTTGATTATCAGGTGCCTGGAGGCAAAATTCAGCGCGCCTGGGCGCCTCAGGATGCATGGAAATGAACGAAAAAATGTCGGGTTTGCATTGGAGTGTTGCCAAATCCCGGCGTATCTGTTATAATAAAACGAACATCGTAAAGGAGGTGCATTGATATGCCCAGTAAGAAAGACAACCTGCCCGTAAGCGTGGATGTCGATCTGGATAACGGCGGCACCATTAAATATGCAAACGAAGTCATTGCCATCATCGCAGGCGTTGCAGCCAGCGAGGTTGAAGGCATTGCCGGTATGTGCACCAGCGGCGGTATTTCCGATATTATCGGCCGTAACCGCAATATCACCCGCGGCGTGAAGGTGGAGATCGGCAGCGAAGAAGCCAGCGTTGATCTGTACATTATCGTCGAGTATGGCTCGCCCATTCAGAAGGTTGCTGCCGAAGTGCAGGAGAATGTGCGCAAGGCCATCGAAACGATGACGGGTCTGCGTGTGGTTTGCGTGGACGTTCACGTGCAGGGCGTCAGTTTTGAAAAGGAAAAGAAGGACGCGCAGAGCGTGTTGGAATCCGCGCATCTTGGCATGGACACTGAGAAGCTGACCGAAAAGACGGAAGAAGCGCCTGCTGAGCCGGTAGCCGAGGAAGCGCCCGCCGTGGAAGAAACGGTGGAAGAGGAACCTGCTGCGGAAGCGGATGCGGAAGCCGTAGAAGAAGCTGCCGAGGAAACTGCTGAAGAAGCGGAAAAAGACGCTGAATAAGGCATAGAATATGCCTGAATAAGCGGCGCGCAGGTCGCGTGCCGCTTGTTTAACGTTCATCAGCTAAGCGGATGAACGCGAAAGGAGCCTGAAAAATGAAAATGAAATTGTGGGATCGTCTGATCCTGCGTTTGGGCGCGCTGCTTACGCTCGTTACGGGTGCACTGGCTATCGCTGCCGGCATTCTGCTGTGGAATGCGCAGATTACGCCTGCAAAATGGTGGCCTGCCGGTAATAATGCTTCGGTTGTGCTGGTTGCTGCCGGCGTGCTGGCGGTGCTGGTCAGCCTTTATGACATTGCGCTGCCGCGTCGCTACAATCCGCGTCGCCGCACCTTTGTCACTCAGCCGACGGAGCACGGCGAACTGCGCATTGCTGTGAGCGCGATTGAAAATCTGATTCTGCGCTGCGTGGAAACGCATAAGGAAGTAAAGGTACTGGCGATGCAGATTGCCAACCGTCGCGGTGCGGTCAATGTAAACCTGCGCGTAGCCGTGAACAGCAATATCTCTATCCCGCACGCCGTTGAGCAGCTGCAGACGCAGATCAAGCGTTATCTGGCGGCATCCTCCGGCATTGATGTGCGCGAGATCAGCGTATCGGTGGAACGTGCGACGGGTGACGAGAGCGCTCTGCCTGCAGAGCCCTTGCCTGCTGCTGTGGTGGAAGAACAGCCTGAAGAAAAGGTCAGCGTGCATCAGCGCGTGTTTGGCCGTGATACCAGCAAATCCGTTGCTGAGCAGGTAGCCGAGGCGGAAGTGATCGCGCCTCCCGCACAAGAGGCTAAGCAGGAAGAAGTGAAGGCTGAAGAGCCTGCAGAAGAGGTGCAGACTGCTGAGGCGACTGAGGCTGAAGCGGTGGAAGAACAAGCTGAGGCCGTTGCTGAAGCAGCGGAAGAAGCGGAGGAAACGGTTGCCGAGACGGCGGAGGCTGTTGAAGAGGCGATCGAAGCGGTTGCCGAAGAAAAGGCGGACGAAACGGAGGCACAGGCATGAGCAAGGAAAACCTCAATCGCATGCTGACGATCGGCACGCCTCAGTGCGGCGCATTTTGCGCGGTATGCGGCGTGGTGCTGGCTGTGCTGCTGCTGACCATCGGCCTGTGGAAGACGCTGTTCATTTTTGCCTTTGCTGCGCTTGGTTTGTTTATCGGCCTGTGCAAGGATAAAAAGGGCGCTGTTCGCCGCGTGATCAACCGCGGATATCATGGCAGCGAGCCCAAAATCGACAGCTACGAAGACCTGAAAAATAAAGATTAAAAGATACGGGGGATACCTACTATGGCTCGTTCAACCGCGCGTGTGGCGGCTATGCAGCTTGTGTATGAAAATCTGATGGGCGGCAGCGGCGATGATACGCTCTGCCAGCTGATCGCCTTTACGCCTGAAGGCGACGACCAGCATTATATCGACCGCACGGTAGCGGGCATCAAGGAGCACGCGGAGGAGCTTGACCAGCTTATTGCCAAGTACAGCCCTTCCCGCGGTCTGGAGCGTATTGCGCGTGTAGATCTGTGCATCCTGCGCGTGGCGCTGTACGAAATGCAGCACAGCGACGATACGCCTGAATCCGTTGTGATCAACGAGGCGGTTGAGCTGGCCAAGCGCTTCAGCGAGCCTTCCAGCGTGCGCTTTATCAACGGCGTGCTGGGCGCGGTATCCCGCGGTGAAAATCCCGAGGATAAGGTGGTTGAACCCGTCCGCGTCAAGCAGCAGGTGCGCATTGAGAAAGTGGATCGCATCGTGCTGGATGACGAAAAGAATAAGTCTACTGAGGAAACGCCTGAAGCATGATCGTACTTGGAATCGATACAAGCTGCTATACGACGTCTGTCGCAGCGGCGGATGAACATGGCGTTCTTTGCTCCAATCGCCAGCTTTTGCCTGTGGCGGCTGGCGCGCGCGGCCTTCGCCAAAGCGAGGCCGTTTTTGCGCATATAAGACAGCTGCCGCCCTTGTTTGAAAAGACGATGGAAACGCTGCGCGCTGCTGGCAAAGTGGACGCTGTATGCGTATCTGCCAAGCCGCGCGATGATGAGGAATCGTACATGCCGGTGTTTTTGTCCGGGCTTTCCTTTGCGCGGGTAACGGCGGCGGCGTTGCAGGTGCCCCTGATGGAAACCACGCATCAGCGCGGTCATGTGCGTGCGGCGCTGCAGGACAGCGGATTGCATGCGGAAAAATATCTGGCGGTGCATCTCTCCGGCGGCACGACGGAGGTATTGCTGATGGACGGCAATCGCCTGCAGCTGCTTTCGGGCACAAAGGATCTGCATGCCGGACAGTTTCTGGATCGCGTAGGCGTCAGGATGGGGTTACAGTTTCCGGCCGGGCCGTATATGGAGGCGCTGGCCAGGGAAGGGGCTGCGCAGTCGCGCATCCCGGTGAGCATGCAGGAGGGCTGCTGCCATTTTTCCGGCGCGGAGAATCGCTGCATGCAATGGATAGAGAAAAATGCGCTTGCGCGCGAAGAAATTGCGGCAGAGGTTTTCAGCGTGATTGAGCGCACAGTGCTGCGCATGCTGACAAGCGCTGCGGAAAAGACAGGCGTTGATGCTGTGCTGCTGACGGGCGGCGTGGCGTCCTCGCAGCTTTTGCGCGATCAGATGATTGAAATCAACCGCAAGCGCCGACTGGGCCTGAAATTGCATTTCGGACAGCGGCAATATGCAGGAGATAATGCGGCGGGCGTGGCGCTGATTGGCTGCGACAGGCTGCAGGAGGGAAAGTAAATGAGCGCAATTTTGCTAAGCGGCAAGGAAATGGAAAAGGAACTGCTCACTTCGCAGATTGAGCGCTGTCAGGCGCTGAAGGAGAAAGGCATTCACCCGCTGCTGGCGGTGATTGTGGTGGGCGAGGATCCGGCCAGTGCGATTTATGTGCGCAACAAGGGCCGTATGTGCGATGCCATTGGCATTCTGCAAAGAACCATCGAGCTGCCTGAAAGCATTTCTCAGGAAGAGCTGGAGGCGCATATTGAAGCGCTGAATACAGATCCGGCGGTGACGGGCATTCTGGTGCAGCTGCCGCTGCCTGATCATCTGGATGAAAATCGGGCGCTGGCCTGCGTTTTGGCGGAAAAGGACGTGGACGGCTTCCATGTGGTCAATACCGGCAAGCTCATGCGCGGAGAAAAAAGCGCGCTGCCCTGTACGCCGCGCGGCATTTTGCATATGCTTAAAAAGGCCAATGTGCCGCTGGAAGGCAAGCATGCGGTAGTGATCGGGCGATCCAATATTGTCGGCAAGCCTGTGGCGATGATGCTTTTGCAGGAAAACTGCACGGTGACGATCTGCCACAGCCGCACGCAGAACCTCAAGGAAATGACCCGTCAGGCGGATATTCTGGTGGCGGCGGTCGGTAAGCCGCACTTTGTAACGGCGGATATGGTCAAGGAAGGCGCTGCGGTGATTGACGTGGGCGTCAACCGCGTGGACGGCAAGGTGGTCGGAGACGTTGATTTTGATCATGTTGCGCCTATTGCCGGCTGGATTTCGCCTGTTCCCGGCGGCGTTGGCCGCATGACGGTCAGCATGCTGATGGAAAACACGCTGGAGGCTGCATGCAGGGCGTAACGCTGACGGTATCGGAACTCAATGATTATGTGCGCAGGTCTTTGGCCAGCGATCCGATATTGCATAACATTACCATCAGCGGAGAGATCAGCAATTTTAAGGCGTACACCTCGGGTCACTGGTATTTTACGCTCAAGGATGATTTGAGCCGCATTGACTGCGCGATGTTCCGTCAGCATAACTATAATGTGCAATTCCTCCCGCGGGACGGCATGAAGGTGCTGGTAAAGGGTTCGGCAGGGCTGTATGTGCAAAGCGGCAAATATCAGTTTTACGCTGAGAGCATGCAGCAAAGCGGATTGGGCGAGCTGTATCAGAGATACATGGAGCTGAAGGATAAATTGACGCGCGAGGGGCTGTTTGATGCTGCCCGCAAGCGTCCGCTGCCGCTGCTGCCCAGAAAAGTGGGCATTGTGACCTCTGCTTCCGGTGCGGTATTGCATGATATCAGGACGGTGGCGGGCAGAAGATTTCCCGGTCTTGAGTTGGTGCTCAGGCCTGCTCAGGTGCAGGGCGAGGGCTCGGCGCAGGATATTGCGCGGGGCGTGATGGAAGTGAGTGCTGTGCCGGGCGTGGATGTGGTAATCGTCGGGCGCGGCGGCGGCTCCATGGAGGATTTGTGGTCTTTCAACGAAGAGGTGGTAGTCCGTGCGGTAGCGGCCTGCCCGGTGCCGGTGATCTCGGCTGTCGGTCATGAGACGGACCATACGCTGTGTGATCTGGCGGCGGATATGCGCGCGCCAACGCCTTCAGCTGCGGCTGAATTGGCTGTGCCTGAGCGGGAAGCGCTGATAAATGAAGTGGACGGCATGGTCTTTGATCTGCGCCGGGCAGCGGAAAATGCGGTGCTTGTGCGCCAAAACAGCCTGAGCGCAATGGAAAAGCGCCTGACGCAGCGTGATCCGCGCAATGTGCTGAAGCAAATGCTTTTGCATTGCGGACATTTATCGGATAAGCTGCAGATGGAAATGCAGCGGCAGCTGACAATGCGCGAAAGCCGGCTGGACAGCCTGATTGGCAAGATTGATGCTGTGGGTCCGGCCAAGGTGCTGCGGCGCGGCTATACCATTGCGATGAAAAAGAATACGCCGGTCACCAGCGTAGAGGCGGCGACAGGCGATATGACGCTTTTATTCAGCGACGGACGCGCGAGCGTGCGCGTAATGTCGACTGAGAGGGGGAAGATGTTTGGCAGCCAGGAAGAAACAGACGTTTGAAGAGAAAATTGCGCAGCTGGATGCGCTTGTCAGGCAGATGGAAGAAGGCGGCATGACGCTGGATGAAACGCTGAGCCATTACGAAAAAGGCGTGAAGCTGGCTGCCGAACTGAAAAAAGAGCTTGCAGCCGCGCAGGAAAAGCTGACGGTGCTGGGCGAAGAGCCGGCGGAGGAAGCATGAACTATAACGAGCAATATGATTTTTATCGCCGCGCAATAGAAGAAACACTGCAGGCGATTGTGCCTTGCGACGTGCCGCAGCCCCTGCAGGATGCGATGCGATACAGCTTGCTGGCGGGCGGCAAGCGCTTGCGTCCCGTGCTGCTGATCGCCTCCTATGCGATGCTGAAGGAGGATTTCACCGAGGCGCTGCCCTTTGCTGCCGCGCTTGAGATGGTGCATACCTACTCGCTGATTCACGATGATCTGCCGGCGATGGATAACGATGATCTGCGCCGCGGACGGCCGACTTGCCATAAGGTATATGGCGAGGGGATGGCGGTGCTGGCGGGCGACGGGCTTTTGTCCTTGGCCTTTGAAACGATGGCGGATAGCGCGCATCCCAAAGCATTTGACGCCATGAAGGAGCTGGCGATGCGCTGTGGCACGCGGGGTATGATCGCCGGGCAGTGCAAGGATTTGCAGGCAGAGGAGACGGGCGGCGATGAAGAGACGCTGCATTATATTCATCTGCACAAGACGGCGGATCTGCTGACGGCGCCCATTGTGATGGGATTGACGCTGGCAGGGGCTGATGAAAAGCAGCTGGCTGCAGGTCGGGAATACGGCAGGAATCTGGGCATGGCATTCCAGATCATTGACGACATTCTGGATGTGATCGGCGATGAAAAAACGCTGGGCAAGTCCATCGGCAAGGATCAGGAAGAAAACAAATGCACCTGGACGCGCATCTACGGTCTGGAAAAAGCGCGTGAGGACGCGCAGAAATACACGGATATGGCGGCGGAAAGCCTGAAAATTTTCCAAAACCAGGGGAATTTCTTAAAAATACTTGCGCAGCGTGCGCTTGTTCGCGTACAATAATATACAGTCCATTTTGAGGAGGTACTATTTATGATTACTGATAATTTCCTGGAAGAAGTAGCAACTAAACGCAACCGCGGCATGCAGTCCATTTTGATGGGTGTTTCCGTTGTACTGATGGTTGTGATGGCGCTGTACGGCATGATGGGCCTTAATACTGTCATTTATATGTTCAGCGGCGCTTTTGGCGATATTCCGCTGGGCACGAAGCTGTTTGCGGCGGCTGAGGTGCTTTTGTCTCTGGGTGTTGCGGTGGTGCTGTTCCTGTTCCGCGACCGTATCCGCACGGAATACGAATATACCTTCACCAATGGCCAGATGGACTTTGCGCAGGTGTTCAATAACAAAAAGCGCAAGAACCTGGGCACCATGAACATCCGCAATGTGGAAGCCATGGGCCTGGTTGCTTCCGGCAGCTTTAACCGCTACCTGAACATGAAGGACGTGAAGCGCAGCAACTGGTTTGTCAACCGCGATGCGCAGCTGTTCTATTTCTACTTTAGCAAGGATAATCAAAAGCGCATGATTATCATCGAGGTCAGCGATGAGATGCTGGCGCTCATCAAGCGCTATGCTGCGCAGGGTACCTATCAGGTGAACTAAATCATGCAGTGCTATCTTGACAACAGCGCAACGACCCGGCCGACGGAATATGTGGCTGAGGCTGTGCGCAAGTGCATGCTGGAGGGGTTTTATAACCCCTCTGCGCTGTATGCGCCGGCGCTGACGAGTGAAAAGCAGATGGCGGCCTGCCGCGAAGCGATTGCCAGAGAATTGCATGCCGATGCGCGCAATGTGATTTTTACCTCCGGCGGTACGGAAGCGGATAATCTGGCGATTCTGGGCAGCTTGTCTTTCTTCCGCGGCGGCAGGGTGCTGTTCTCTGCCGGCGAGCATCCGGCGGTGCGTGCGGCGTGTGAGAGCGTACGCAATCAGTTTGACGTGCAGGAGATTCCCTACGACGAAAAGGGCGTGGTTGATCTCAATGCGCTCAGGGAGCTGCTCACACCCGATACGCGTCTGATCTGCGTGATGCAGGTGAATAACGAAACCGGCGCGATTATGCCGCTGCAAGAGGTGGCTGCGCTGCGTGATCAGCTGGCTCCGGAGGCGCTTTTGCATGTGGATGGCGTACAGGCCTTTATGCGGCTGCCGGTTGATATGCGCAAAATGGGGATTGATTCTTACGCGCTTTCCGGTCATAAAATCCATGCGCCCAAAGGCATTGGCGCGCTGGTGACTGGCGGCCGCGTGAAGCTGGCACCCCGTGCGCTGAGCGGCGGACAGGAAAAGACGCTGCGCTCCGGCACGGAAAATACCCCTGGTATCGCCGGCCTTATGGCGGCGATTGAAAGCTATCCCAGAGAAAACAATATGATGCAGGTAAAGCTGCATCTGTATGAGCAGCTCAAGGAGATTGCGGGGGACAAGTTCTTTGTAAACGGTCCCAAGCCGGAAGAGGGCGCGGCGCATATTCTCAATTGCTCGCTGGTGCCTGTGCGCTCAGAAACCATGCTCTATGCGCTGGAGGGCGATCAGGTGTATGTAGCCAACGGCTCTGCCTGCTCTTCGCGCAAGCAGAAGATATCGACCGTGCTGGCAGCCATGAATACCCCGCGCAAGCAGGCGGAATCGGCGATCCGTTTTTCGCTGTCGCCTTATACGACGATGGAGGAAATTGACTACGCCCTTTCCTGCATCCGCCGTCATTACGATATGTTCAAACGCTATGAAAGAAGGTAATTTATGCGCCAGCTGATTCTCGTGCGCTATGGCGAAATCTATCTGAAGGGCCTCAACCGCCCCTATTTTATCCGTACGCTGGTCAACCGCATCAAGCAGGCCGTGCGCCCCTTTGGCGGCAAGGTATGGCTGAATGACTCGCGTATTTTCGTCAGCGATATGACGGATATGGAAGCGTGCATGGAGAAGGTGCGCAAGGTGTTTGGCGTGCATTCGCTGTGTCCTGCCATTGAAATGGATAAGAGCGACTTTAACGCTGTGTGCGAACAGGCGGCCGAAATGATGAAGGATATCCGCGGCACGTTCAAGGTGGATTCCCGCCGCTCGGATAAGCGCTATCCCATGACTTCGCCTGAAATCAACATGCAGCTGGGCGGCTATGTGCTCAGCCGCTGCCCTGATCTGAAGGTGGATATTCACAAGCCCGAGTACGTCATGAACGTTGAAATCCGCGATCATGCGTATCTGTATGTGCGCGTGATTGAGGCTGTTGGCGGCATGCCGGTGGGCACGGGCGGCAAGGCGACGCTGCTGCTTTCCGGCGGCATTGACAGCCCGGTGGCCGGTTACTGCATTGCCAAGCGCGGCGTGGAAATCAGCGCGGTGCATTTCCATTCCTATCCCTATACCAGCGAGCGCGCCAAGGAAAAGGTGCTGACGCTGGCAAAGCAGCTTTCCGAATACTGCTGCGGCATCAAGGTGTACGTGGTGCCCTTTACCGAGCCGCAGCTGCAGATTCATGAAAAGTGTCCCGAGGAATATGGCACGCTGATCATGCGCCGCTTCATGATGCGCATTGCGGCGCGCATTGCCCGGAATGAAGGCTCCAAGGCGCTGATTACCGGCGAAAGCCTGGGTCAGGTTGCCAGCCAGACCATCGAGGCGCTGTGCTGCACGGACGCGGTAGCAGACATGCCTGTATTTCGTCCGCTGATTGGCAATGATAAGATTGAAATCATCCGCATTGCCGAAAAGATTGGCACGTATGAGACTTCCTGTGAGCCTTATGAAGACTGCTGCACGGTGTTTACGCCCCGTCATCCTGCCACGCATCCCAAAATGGATCATGTGGAGCGCGCCGAAGCCTGCCTGGATATCGAGGCGCTGGTCAGCGCTGCGGTGGAAGGCACAGAAGTTATTGAGCTGTAAAGCCTGTACGAGGAGAGGAAAAGAATGATCATTCGCTCTGACAGAATGGAAATGGTGCACTCGGATATTCGCGGCCCGCTGTATGAGGAAGCGCTGCGCATGCAGGCCGAAGGCACTGAAGTATTGAAGCTCAACACCGGCAATCCCGCCAGCTTTGGCTTTAAGCTGCCCAACAGCGTGCGCCAGGCGCTGTCGCGTCATATTGATGAGGCGGTGCCTTACTGCGATATGCGCGGCATGCCCAATGCACGCGACGTCATTTGCAGCTATCACATCGGCCGCGGCATCAAGGGTATTACGCCGGATGATATCTTCATCTGCAACGGCGTGAGCGAGGCTGCGTCCATGGCGATGACGGCGCTGGTGAGCGTAGGGGATGAGATCCTGATGCCCTCGCCCTGCTATTCTCTGTGGAGCAACAACGCCTACATCTGCGCTGGCAAGCCTGTCTTCTATCGCTGCGATCCCGACAATGAATGGAATCCTGATCCGGAGGACATTGCCCGCAAGGTTACGCCGCGCACCAAGGCGATTGTCGTTATCAATCCCAACAACCCCACCGGCGCTGTATACAGCCGCGAAACGCTGCTGGCCATTGCCGATATCGCCCGTAAAAACCATCTGGTTCTTCTGGCGGATGAGATTTACGACCGTCTGATCATGGATGGCTTGGATCATTATTCCGTGGCGGCGCTGGCGCCCGACGTGCCTTGCATTACTTTCAATGGCCTTTCCAAGTCTCATATCATCTGCGGCTTCCGTTGCGGCTGGATGGTGCTCTCCGGCCCGAAGGGCGAATTGGATGATATCAAGAGTGCCATTACGCAATTGGCCTCCATGCGCCTGTGCGGCAATGCGCTGACGCAGCTGGTGATTCCTGCCGCGCTGGTGGACAGCGAAAGCACCCGCGCCATGCTGGTGCCTGGCGGCCGTCTGTATGAGCAGCGCCGCGCCACCGTGGAAACGCTGAGCAAGTTTGAAGGCGTGAACCTTGTGCCCAACAAGGCGGCGTTCTATCTCTTCCCGGGCTTTGACAAGGAAATGTACGATTTCAAAGACGGTCACGACCTGGCGATGCAGTTCCTGCATGAAAAGCACGTGCTGGTGATCCCCGGCGGCGGCTTTGACTGGACGGAAGATCTGCGCGTGCGCATTGTCATGCTGCCTGAAGCTGAGCGTCTGGCCCGCGCGATGGAAGACCTGGGCGATTTCCTCAAGCATCATAAGCGCTGAGCCATTAAGGTTTATAATCAAAGCATAAAAACCCCCGGTCAGGAGTTTCCTGATCGGGGGTTTTTATAACGCTTTGTTAAGAATCAAAACGATTGGTTGAACTGACGGTTACTATGCCAGTCGCGGCCAGACATCTTCCTCCAGCCATTCCCTGCGCAGACCGGCGCTGTAATCAAAGGTATCCGTGCGGCCTTCAAAAAGCGCAAAGATTTTGTGTGTCAGATCGGCATAATCCTTGGCTTTGGCATGATCTCCTGCTTCACGGAACAGTTGTGACATGCGTGCGGTCATCAGCAGTAAATCATCCCGGCAAATACCGGCGTGCATGGCGGCGGCCTGCAGGGCTTCATCACCGGTCAGGTAATTTGCAGCCAACTCCAATTTTGAAAAATAGAGCTCGGGAATTTGCTCCAGCGTGGGCTTGACCAGCGCCTGCTGGCCCATTTCATGATATGTTTTTGCCAGAATGCGCAGCACGTCGTATTTGACTTCGTCATCCTTTGTGACTTCGAGGATGGATTTGCAGACAGTGACGACTTCTTCGCTGCGATCGGGGGATTGCATGGCGTAGAGCAGGTTGTTGAGGATGATATCGTTGCCGGGAAATTGCTTGAGGCCTTCGCGCAGCATGCTTTCGGATTTTGCAGGATCGCTATAACGGTATGCCGCAGCATCTTCGCAGATTTTCATCACTTTGCGCTCCTGCTCGATCAGATTGAAATCGAACAGCTCGTCGGTGGATACCTCAAAAAAACCGGCGATCACTGGAATCATTGCGACGTCGGGCAATGCTGCGCCCGTTTCCCATTTACTGACGGCCTGAAAAGTAACGCCAAGCGCCTGGGCGAGCACTTCCTGGGAAATGTTTTTTTGCTTGCGCAGGGTTTTGATTTTGCGTCCAAGACGGATTTCCATGTTTTTGTCTTCCTTGCATGTAAGTCGGTTGGCCAACCGCACATATAGCATAGCATAAATTAGGCGCAAAACAATAACCTGTTTGTTGAGAAAAAATCAAAGGATGGTTGAAAAAAGCACTGCCGGAGGGCAGTGCTTTTTGTATGTTGTTTTTAATCGAGATATTCAGCGGGCACGCTTTCTGCCATGTTTTCGGCGCCGGGCCAGCTGGGATGCAGATGGTCGCCCTTGTCAAAGGAGGGGAACAGCTGCAGCGGATCGGCGGGATCCTGGTTGGCTTTGTCAAAGTCCACTACGCCGTCGGCTTCTTTCTGCGTGCGGATCCAGTTGTTCACGGCCATGCGGATTTCATTGCGCTGCTCGTTGTAGGTGGTCCAGCCCTTGATCGGCATGATGGTGGCCAGATACACTTTCTTGCCCAGCTCATGCGCCTTGTTTACATACCAGCGCAGGCCTTCGATCAGCTCCTCCGCCGTGGGCAGATCGCTCCAGGGGCGATACGTGGTGCCGACGGGATGAATGATATCGTTGACGCCGTGCAGGATGACCACGCGGTCAACGCCGGCGGCGGAGATTTCGCGCGCAAAGCGGTCGTGGCCCCTGGAGCCGTAGTGGCGGTTGAGCAGCGTTTCATACTGGCGCAGCACGCGGCTGCCGCCGATGCCGCGACGGATGACGGACAGCTTTTCGCGCTCTTCGCGCAGTACGCGCAGCATCAGATAATCCGGCCAGGCCTGGGCGGTGATGCTGTCGCCAAAGCAAACCAGCGCGTGCGCATCGGCATCGTCCGTCAGCACATCAATGGTATCCAGGAAGAAGGCGGTTTCCATTGTGGCGGTATGGAATTCGGGCATCACGGTATCCTTTGCGTGATCGCCCTCGGCATAGGTGAAGCGGCACAGCGGGCCGGTGTCATTGGTGCCGCAGTACAGATGCGTAAGATCGGCAAAATACATGCTGACGAAATAATCTTCGCCGCGGACAAGCGAAAAGTCGATTTCATCGCTGACAACCTGCGCGCCAAGGGGCAATTCGCAGGCGGTCTTGCCGCCGAAGGTGACGGGCTTGGGCTCTTTGCCTTCAGCGCCTACGAACATGTGGGTAATCACGGCGTTTTCTTTGCCGTACAGATTGTTCAAATGCAGGCGGATGCGCTTGCCGCTGAGCATGGCGCGAAGGTTGTAATGAAGCGTAATATCCTTGGCATACTGACGGGGAGACGGCGCGGTATACGAGGGCGAGGAGCCCCATACAGCAACCCACTTGGCATTGTCCATCATGAATCTCCTTTGCAAAATGAAAAAATTGGGATGTTATGCTGATTATAGCACAGCTGGCAAAAGAAATAAAGCGAGAAAATCCTTCTCTTTTGTGCAAAGATGTGGCAATCGTTGCCTGCTGGTATAAATCCTGCTTTTTAACCCACAATAGATGCTGTGAAAACAACGCGGCATTGAAGGAGAGTTGGTTTGCATGAAAGCAACGGGAATTGTGCGTAGAATTGACGAGCTCGGAAGAGTTGTTATTCCAAAAGAAATCAGACGAACGCTGAGAATCCGCGAGGGCGACCCGCTGGAGATTTATACTGACCGGGACGGCGAGGTGATCCTCAAAAAGTATTCGCCTATTGGTGAAATGTCCTCCTTTGCCAGGGATTATACTGAGTCGATTTTTCGCTCGACGGGGCACATTGCCTGTATTGTGGATCGCGATCAGGTGGTGGCAGCCAGCGGCGTGAATAAGAAGGAATTGTGGGATAAGCCCATCAGCCATGATCTGGAGCAGGTAATTGCCAGCCGCCAGACGCAGACATACAGCCGGATGGCGGGCGGAAAGATGATGAGCGTGACCAATGAAGAGGATAATAATGGCTATACGGCGCAGGTGGTATCGCCGATTATTGCCGATGGCGAAGCGATTGGCGCGGTGCTGCTGCTGTCCCGTGAGCAGGGCGCGCGGATGGGGGATATTGAAGTGAAGGTGGCGGAAACTGCTGCCGGCATTGTGGGCCGACAGATGGAGCAATGAGTAGCATTTGGGTTACATGGATTACGAAGGACGCGTAACCTGAGTAACCGGAAAAAGGCCTGCTGCATGATGCAACGGGCCTTTTTTGCTCTTGAAAAATCGATATTTATTTATAAAAATAGCGAAAAAAGTATTGACAAATAGATGAGAAGGCGGTATGATATACCAGCAGTTAGATGACTCTAACGGTAAAAGATAAACCGGCACGACGCCGCAGCAGGGGGAAATTATGAATTTGACGATGGCGGAAGTGGGCAAGGAGTACATCGTCCGACAGATTGAAACGGATGATGAGGAGCTCAATTCCTTTCTGTTCTCTCTGGGCTGCTACAGCGGTGAACCGATCACTGTTGTCGCCCGCAGGAAGAGCAGCTGCACGGTTTCTATCAAGGACGGCAGATACAACATCGACAGCCAGTTAGCGCAGGCTATTATCGTTTGATTTTGCAGGCGGAATAAGCATACGCTAATTGTTTTTTTGCATTATAGTTAGACCTATCTAACTATAATGGAATCATACAGGAAGACCTGTTGAAATAAAGGGAGGAACACAGAATGAGAATTGCTTTTGCAGGCAATCCCAACAGCGGTAAGACCACCATGTACAATGCTTTGACCGGACGTAACGAGAAGGTTGGCAACTGGGCTGGCGTTACCATCGACAAGAAAGAAGCGGCTATCAAGAAGGTGTATGCGGCGGGCAAGGACCTGATCGCAGTTGACCTGCCCGGCGCGTATTCGATGTCTCCCTTCACTTCGGAGGAGAGCATCACCAGCGCTTATGTGAAAAATGAGCAGCCCGATGTGATCATCAATATCGTGGACGCAACCAATCTGAGCCGCAGCCTCTTCTTTACCACACAGCTGCTGGAGCTGGGTATTCCTGTGGTTGTTGCGCTGAATAAGACGGACATCAACCAGAAGAAAGAAACGAAAATCAATGTGAAGGCCCTGTCTGAAAAGCTGGGCTGTCCGGTGGTAGAAACAGCTTCCACGGCTGGCGAAGGCCTGAGTGAGGTTGTCAAGACAGCCGCCTCGCTGATGGGTAAGGAGCAGAAAGCGCCTTATGTGCAGGGGGATATTGACCTGACGAATAAGGCGGCGGTGGAAGCGGCAGACCGTAAGCGTTTTGAATTTGTGAACAAGACGGTTGCCAAAGTGGAAAGCCGCAAGGTGTTTACCCGTGACAAGAACCGGCAGGATAGCATCGACGCGGTGCTGACCAATCCTGTAGGCGGCCTTGTGATCTTTGCTGCGGTGATGTTCCTGGTGTTCCAGATTTCTCAGGCCTGGGTGGGCCCGTGGATTGCCGACTGGATGGTAGGCTGGATTGACGCCTTTAAGGAATGGGTGGGCGGCCTGCTGGAGGGCGGCAATGATTTCCTTGTGTCTCTGCTGACTGAAGGCATTATCGGCGGTGTGAGCGCGGTGATCGGCTTCCTGCCGCTGGTGATGGTGATGTACTTCCTGATTTCTCTGCTGGAAGACTGCGGCTATATGGCGCGCGCGACGGTGGTGCTGGATCCCATCTTCAAAAAGGTGGGCCTCAACGGCAAGTCTGTGATTCCCTTTGTAGTGGGCACGGGCTGCGCGATTCCCGGCGTTATGGCTGCGCGTACCATCCGCAATGAGCGTGAACGCAATGTGACGGCGATGCTGACGCCCTTCATGCCCTGCGGCGCCAAACTGCCGGTGATTGCCCTGTTTGCCGGCGCGTTCTTTGCGGACGCCAGCTGGGTGGGCACGCTGATGTATTTTGTTGGCATTGCGCTGATTCTGGTGTGCGCGCTGCTGGTGAACAGGATTGTGGGCTACAAGCACCGTAAGTCCTTCTTCATCATCGAGCTGCCCGAGTATAAGCTGCCTTCTCTCAAGCGCGCCTGCATGGATATGCTCAGCCGCGGCTGGGCGTACATCGTCAAGGCTGGTACGATTATCCTGGTGTGCAACGCGGTTGTATTCGTAATGCAGTCCTTCAACTGGAGCTTCCAGCTGGTGGAGGAAGGTGCGGAAAGCACGTCGATCCTCGCATCCATTGCTAATCCCATTGCGGTGCTGCTGGTGCCCGTTGTGGGCGTTGCGGCCTGGCAGCTGGCGGCTGCGGCTGTGACGGGCTTTATCGCCAAGGAAAATGTCGTTGGCACCCTGGCTGTGTGCTTTGGCATCTCCAATCTGATTGATACCGACGAGCTGGCGCTGATGGAAGGCGCCGGTGCGGAAGTAGCGGCAATCTTTGGCATTACCAAGGTGGCGGCGCTGGCATATCTGATGTTCAATCTCTTTACGCCTCCCTGCTTTGCGGCGATGGGCGCGATGAACAGCGAAATTACCAACAAGAAATGGTTCTGGGGCGGGATTGCCCTGCAGCTGGGCGTGGGTTATACGCTGGGCTATGTGATCTACACGGTGGGTACGCTGTTGACCAATCCGGCTGCGCTGAGTGTACCGGCGGCTGTTCTTGGCGGCATTGCGGTGCTGCTGATGGCGGCGGTTGTAGCGTACCTGTGCGTAAAGGCGGATCGAAAGCTCAAGGCTGAGTATGTACTGGAAGGAAAATAAGAAATGGAAACGATCATTGTTATTGTGATATTGGCACTGATTCTGGGCGGCGCGGTGCGATATATTTACAAGGCAAAGAAAAGCGGCGTAAAATGCATCGGCTGTCCGTCCGGCGGCAAGTGCGCGGGAAACTGCTCCTGCTGCACAGCAGAAAAGTGTGAATAAAACCTGATTTGGGAATGCGGCTTGATTTCAGGCCGCATTCCGATTTTATTTGCGCGCTCTTGTCAAATGCTGCGCGGGGTGATACACTGCTGTACGGAGGGGATAAAATGAAGAAACTAACGTACAAGCATACCATGCTGTGCTGCTATACAGGCACTGTATCTCAGGCGATTGTCAGCAATTTTGTGCCGCTTCTGTTTTTAACATTTCAGGCGCAGTTTGGCTTTTCGCTGGAGCAGATTGGTTTGCTGGTGAGCATGAACTTTGTCACGCAATTGATCGTGGACGCTCTGGCGGCGCGCTATGCGGACAGGATTGGCTATCGCCGGGCCATTATTGCCGGGCAGATTTCCATCACTGTTGGATTGATTTTGCTGAGCATTTTGCCGTATGTGCTGGAGCATGCGTATGTGGGCGTTGCGCTGGCAACGATTATATATGCGATTGGCGGCGGATTGAATGAGGTGCTGATTAGCCCGATTGCTGAAGCCTGTCCGACGGACGGAAATAGCGCGCAGCTGAGCCTGCTGCATTCTTTTTATTGCTGGGGCTCGGTGGCGGTCGTGCTGATGAGTACGGCGATATTTGGCGTGTTTGGCGTGGATTGCTGGCGCGTGGTGGCCTGGCTGTGGGTGCTGATTCCGGCGGTGAATGCCATTGCCTTTAGCAAAGTGCCCATTGCGCCGCTGGTGGCTGAAGGGAAGAGCCTGCGAATTTCCGAATTGTTTTCGCTGCGGATTTTCTGGCTGTTTATGCTGCTGATGCTGTGCGCTGGCGCGGCAGAGCTTTCGATGGCGCAGTGGGCGTCCGCCTTTGCAGAAAGCGGCCTGAAGGTGAGCAAGGCTGTGGGCGATCTGGCGGGACCGTGCTTCTTTGCGCTGATGATGGGCGTTGGCCGTGTGGTGGAATATAAGATCAGCGCGAAAATTCCCATGAAAAAGTATTTGCTGATTTGTGCGCTTTTGTGTGTGCTCAGCTATCTGATTTCTTCGCTTGCGCCGCATCCCGTGCTGGCGCTGATGGGCTTTGGCCTGGGCGGCTTTGCGGTATCGGCCATGTGGCCCGGTACGCTGACGCTGGCGCAGGAAACCTGCCCGCGCGGCGGAACGGCGATGTTTGCGATTCTTGCGCTGTGTGGCGATGTAGGATGCTCGGCCGGCCCTGCACTGGTGGGCTTTGTTTCCGGCGTACTGCAGGATAATCTGCATATGGGGCTGCTTTCTGCCGTTATATTCCCGATTGTGATGGCGCTTGGCCTTTTTGCACGCGGAAAAGGAAAAGCACATGAATAAAAATGGGTGCGTTTTTCGCCGTCTTGCTGAAATGGAAGCGCCGCAGATGTTTGATTTGATTGTTCAGCGCATTCGCTGGATGGATGAAAAGGGGATCAGGCAATGGAATGTGACGGGGTATGATACGGCCTATCCGCTTGAAAGCAAAAAAGAAGCCTGCCGAAAGGGACAGGCCTTTGGACTGGTGGATGCAGAGGGACGCATTCTCTGCGCGGCGATCTTGCTGGAGGAGGATGAATACTGGCCCCGGGATGGCGTGAATGCGCTGTATGTGCATTCCCTGGCGTCCAGGAGCGATTGTCCCGGCGCCGGTGCAGCCTTCTTGCGCGCGGCGGAGAATTATGCACGGGAGATGGGAAAAGAATATCTGCGCCTTGATTCTCAGACGAATAACGAAAAACTCTCGCGCTATTATATAGAGCAGGGCTTCAGAGAGGCTGGCGCATGCGTGGACGGCCCGTACAGCGGCACGCTTCGGCAGAAAAAACTGTAACAAAAAAGGCAAGGTGACTTGCCTTTTTTGTATATTGCTTATTTGCGCAGTTTTTTGATGTGCTTGATGGTAGCGTTGGCAGCCACGCCTGTAACAGCGCCGGTGGCCAGACCTACGAACATCAGAATAGCCATATAATACATGAGCTTAGGCGTTTGCAGAACCAGCATGGCCATCAGCACCTGACCGACATTGTGCATCACAGCGCCGAACATGCTGATGATCACCAGATGGAAATGGAACTTTTTGAGCAGCATCATCGTCAGCATGCTCATCACGCCGCCGGCCATGGCATACATCATGGCGGAGACGCCGCCAAACATAAGACCGGAGAGCACGACCTTGACGATCATCAGCACAAAGGCGGTTGGCGCATCGAGCATATACAGGGCGAAGATCAGCACGCCGTTGGACAGGCCCAGCTTGATACCAGGCACGCCTGCGGCCACGGGAATCAGGCTTTCGATAAAGCCCAGCACCAGCATCATGGCGGTGAGCAGACCGCACAGGGCGGTACGCTGGACGTTGAAACGATTATTTCTGCGCATGGAAACCTCCGTGAAAAATCATGCAGTATTTATTATAACGGATTTTCTGCTGCCTGACAAGGGAAATAATTCCATGACAATTCAGACACGAAAATGTATGATTCATCCGATTAGGGTTGTTTGTCGGTGATATGCATGCTACAATGCTATCATAAGGAGGAGAGGAAACTATGCTGAAAATAGAGCATCTGACCAAAAACTACGGAACGAAAAAAGCGGTGGACGATCTGTCGCTGCGCATTCAGCCGGGTGAAATATTTGGCTTTATTGGTCATAACGGCGCGGGAAAAACCACCACGCTCAAGGCCTGCTGCGGCATACTGCAGTTTGACGAAGGCGAAATACTGGTGGACGGCGTGAGCATCAAAAAAGATCCCATCGCCTGCAAGGGAAAGATTGCTTATATTCCGGACAATCCCGATCTGTACGAATTCCTGACGGGCGTTCAGTATTTGAATTTTGTTGCCGACGTATACGGCGTATCGGCATCTGACCGTGAGGCGCGCATTGATCGCTATGCCAGGGCGCTGGGGTTGTATGATGATCTGGCGACCAAAATTCAGGCGTATTCGCACGGCATGAAGCAAAAGCTGGCGGTGATCGCAGCGCTCATTCATGCGCCCAAGCTGTTGATCATGGATGAGCCCTTCGTGGGCCTTGATCCCAAGGCTTCGCATACGCTCAAGGAGATTATGCGTGAAATGTGCGATCAGGGCGGGGCGATTTTCTTTTCTACGCATGTGCTGGAGGTTGCCGAAAAGCTGTGCGACAAGATTGCCATCATTCGGGACGGCAAACTGGTGATTGCAGGCGACACCGAAACAGTGCGCGGCGATACCTCGCTTGAAAACGTGTTCCTGGAGCTGGTGGAGGATGACAAATGATTAAGACGCTGATCGGGCTGCGCATGCGGGAATTGCTCCATTCGCTGATGCGCCGTACGCGCGGCGGCGGCAAGGGGCGCGGGATGAAAATCCTGATGGGCTTTTTGCTGGTATACTGCGTGGTGGTGTTTGGCTTTCTCTTTGGCGGCATGTTCTTTTTGCTGTGCGAACCCTTTGCGCAGATGGGGCTTTCCTGGCTGTACTTTGCCTTTGCGGGCGCGATGAGCGCCATGCTGTGCTTTTTCGGATCCATCTTTTACACGCAGTCGGTGATCTTTGAAGCCAAGGATAACGAGCTGCTGCTGAGCATGCCCATCAAGCCTGCGGCGATATTATTCAGCCGCGTGGGGACGATTTTTCTGCTCAATCTGGGGTATTCGCTGATCATTGCTATTCCCTGTATGGTTGTATGGGTGTGGCAGATGGGCTTTGATGCGCTGCTGCTTTTGCGCATGATTGTGTTTATGCTGCTGATGCCGCTGCTGCCTACCTGCCTTTCCTGCCTGGCGGGCTGGGGAATTGCGCTGATATCCAGCCGCATGCGCAGCAAGAATATCATTTCGCTGGTGCTTTCCGCCGTGCTGCTGGCAGCGTATTTCTATGTATGCTTTAATACGCAGGCACTGCTGACCAAGCTGATGGAAAACGGCGAAGCGCTGGCTGCGGCAATTCGGAAGGTGCTGCCGCCCTTCTATGCGCTGGGCGTGGCGACGGCAGAGGGGAATATTCTGCAGTCGCTTTTGTGGATTCTCTGGTGCGTTGTGCCGATGGCGGCGGTGTATGCGCTTTTGTCCAAATCCTTTGTGCGGATCGCGACGATGAAGCGCGGCGCTAAAAAGATGAAGTACAAAGCGCAGCGCATGGTTGCTTCCTCTGCGCGCAGCGCGCTGGTGCGCAAGGAGCTCAGAAGAGTAACGAGCAATGCCATGTACATCATGAACGGCGCGATTGGCGCGATCATGGCCGTCATTCTGGCGGTTGTAATGCTCTTTAAGCGCGATTTGATCGATACCCTGCTTGCGCAGTTTGTCATGACGGGCCTGAATCTGGATGGCTGGATCGGCGGCATTGCCTGCGCGATGCTGTGCATGCTGATGAGCATGAATGTGCTTTCTGCGCCGTCGCTGTCGGTGGAGGGAAAGAACCTGTGGCTGATGCAGTCGCTGCCGCTGCCGGCGGGAGAAATTTTGCTGGCCAAGGTGATGATGCATATGATCATTTGCGTGCCGTGCGGATTGGTGGCAGGCGCGGTGATGGGCATTGCGCTGCGCGCGGATGCAATCACATGGCTGGCGCTGATGGTGCTGCCCGCGCTTCTGACGTGCTTTATGGCGTTTATCGGCGTTGTGATCAATCTGCATTTGCCGCGGTTTGATTACGCCAATGATCTGATTGCTGTGAAGCAGAGCGCAGCAACGGGAATTACGATGTTTGTCGGCATGGGTATTGTGGCGCTGCCGGTGATTGTCTATGCGGTGATCTTCAAGGGGAAGATTCCGCTTGGCGGCGTGTATCTTTGCTATGGAATTTTGCTTGCCTTGGGATGTCTGATGATGTATTATTATCTTAGCCGCAGTGCGCAGAAACGCTTTGACGCGCTGGGACAGGGATAATCCCGCAGGGAGGCCTACATGGCAAAACAGGTAATGCAATTATCGGCAGAGGCGCTTTCGCGGCGCATGCTGCCTGTGACAAAAGAAGAATGCATCCGGCGCGGTTGGGCCGCGCCGGACTTTGTGTACGTTGTGGGCGAGGCGTATGTCGACCATCCGTCGTTCGGGCATGCGATTATTTCGCGCGTGCTGGAAAAGGCGGGCTACAAGGTGGCGATGCTGTGCCTGCCGGACTGGCATACATGCGAGGATTTTAAGCGCTTTGGGCAGCCGAAGATCGGCTTTCTGGTGACGGCGGGCGTGATTGACAGCATGGTCAATCACTATACTGCCGCGCGCCGCCGCCGCAATCAGGACGCCTATGCGCCGGGCGGCAAGGGCGGCATGCGCCCCGACCGCGCGCTGACGGTGTATTGCAATCGCATCCATGAGGCGTATCCCAAAGTGCCCATTCTGATCGGCGGCGTGGAGGCATCGCTCCGCCGTTTTTCACATTACGATTACTGGGATGACAAGGTGCGCCGCAGCGTGCTGGTGGATACGTCGGCCACGCTTTTGATGTACGGCATGGGGGAAAAGAGCATCCTCGAGTGTGTGCAGTGGCTTGAGGACGGTATGCCGCAGGAGCGCCTTGCCGACATGCGCGGCGTGTGCTATCTTGCCAAAACGCCGCCCAAGGGCATTGAAATGCTGCCCTCGCACGCTGATATCGCAGCGGATAAAAAGATGTACGCCAGGGCATTCCTGCAGGAATACAACCAGCAGGATCCTGTGCGCGGGCGTGCGCTGTGCCAGATGCAGGATGCAAACCGCTATCTCGTGCAAAATCCGCCCGTCATGCCCATGACAGCGGAGGAACTGGACGAAGTGTATGCGTTGCCGTACACCCGTCAGTATCATCCCTCCTATGAGGCGGAAGGCGGCGTGCCGGCGCTGAGCGAGGTGAAATTCTCCATCAGTGCGGTGCGCGGGTGCTTTGGCGCGTGCAATTTCTGCGCGCTGACCTTCCATCAGGGCCGCATTGTGCAGTCAAGAAGCGAGCAATCGCTTTTGCATGAGGCGGAAGAGCTGACAAAATATCCGGATTTTAAGGGGTATATTCATGACGTGGGCGGCCCGACGGCCAATTTCCGCGCCCCAGCCTGCAAAAAGCAGATGCAGAAGGGCTGCTGCGAAAAGCGGCAGTGCCTTTTCCCGACGCCCTGTCCCAATATGGAGGTCAGCCATAAGGAATTTTTGCAGACGCTGCGCAAAATGCGCCGCATTCCCGGCATTAAGAAGGTGTTTATCCGCTCGGGCCTGCGCTTTGACTATATCATGGCGGATAAGAATGCGGACGAGGTGCTGCAGGAATTGTGCCGTCATCATATCAGCGGGCAGCTGAAGGTGGCGCCGGAGCATATCTCCGATGACGTGCTCAAGGTAATGGGCAAGCCCTGCCATCAGGTGTATGAGGGCTTTGGTGAAAAGTATCGCCGCATGAACGAGAAACTGGGCATGAAGCAGTATCTGGTGCCGTATCTGATGAGCAGTCATCCCGGCAGTACGATGGAAGATGCGGTGAAGCTGGCGCTGTATCTGAAAGAGCATCACGTGCAGCCTGAGCAGGTGCAGGATTTTTATCCCACGCCCGGCACGCTGAGCACCTGCATGTACTATACCGGCATTGATCCGCGCACGATGAAGGAAGTGTATGTGCCGCGCACACAGAAGGAAAAAGACATGCAGCGCGCGCTGCTGCAGTGGAAAAAGCCCGAAAACCACGCGCTCATCCGTCAGGCGCTGCGCCAGTGCGGGAGAGAGGATTTGATCGGCTTTTCGCCCAAATGCCTGGTGCCGCCGGCCAGAGAGCGCGAAATGCATCGCACGGCTGCGCGCGCCGGGGCTGACAGGCGCTCCCGCGATCGCAAACCGGTTGATCGAAAAATGAGAAAATTCTAATATTACGCGAAACAAAATACCTCTTGACGCAGCATACTATGCGTGATATAGTATTATGCGTCAGGAGGGTTTTTTATATAAGGGAAATCTTCCGGATAATCTGTCTGAACAGGAGGGATTGCACGATGGATGCGCAGATGAAACGCGGATTGATTGAAGGGTGCATTCTCAAATTGCTATTGCGCGGGGATTCGTACGGCTATCAGCTGGTGCGGGATGCTCAGGAGGTGCTGACGCTCTCCGAGTCTACGTTGTATCCCGTTTTGCGCCGACTGGAAAATCAGCAGGCGCTGTCGGTTTATACGATGGAGCATAACGGCAGGCTTCGCAAATACTACGCCATTACGGATGTCGGCCGCCAAAGGATAAAAGAATTTCTCACAGAATGGGAAGCGGTCATGAAAGTCTATGATTTTATCAGGAGGGATGAAGAATGACGCGCGAAGTATTTTTGAAGGATCTGAATTGCGCGCTTTCCGGCCTTGAAGCGGAGGAAGTGGACAGCATTCTGGCCTATTACAGCGAAATGATTGACGACCGTATGGAGGCCGGCATGACGGAAGAGGACGCCGTCAATGCCATGGAGCCGGTGGATACGATTGCCTCCCGTGTGCTCAGCGAAGCGGAAGGGGAGAAGGATGCGCCTGCTGCGGAGCAGAAAAACGAGCCCAACGAAGCGGAAAAGGAAATTCGCCGTCCGGCATCGGAAGTAAAGGAACTGGTTATCAGTGCTGAGAATCAGCGCGTGCATTTAACCTCCGGCGACACCGAAGAAATTGTGCTGCGCTATCGCATTGAGGACGGCGATATTTATCAGCTGCATGAGGAAAACGGCGTTCTGACGCTGGAGCATAAGCATCGTCCGGTGAGCAGCTACAAGCTGGATCCCAAAAAGCTGACGGCAGACAATTTCTTTGATGAGATCGGAAAGTTTATTGGCTCGATCAATCTGGGCAATCTGATTCAGCTGGGCGGTATTACCGGGGAGACGCGCTGCATTGAAGTGATGCTGCCGCGCATTTTCAAAGGCAAGGTCACGGTTAAGACAAGCAATGCGCGCATCATGGCAGAGGAAGTAACGTGCCTTGATGAAATGAAGCTGCACACCAGCAACGCCCGTGCGATGCTGTCTCATATCGTGGCGCATCAGCTGAATATCGTAAGCAGCAACGCCCGCATTGTGCTGGAGGACGTTTATGCGCGCCAGCAGCTGGATGCCGTAACAAGCAACGGACGCATTGTGGCAACCAAGGTGGTAAGCGATAACGGCATGCATCTGCGCACCAGCAACGGCTCTGTGCGCGTGGAAGAAGTGGACGCCAAAGCGCTGGCGATCAAGACGAGCAACGGAAGCATCAGCGGAACCGTCAAGGGACGCAGTGAAGATTATGCGATTCGAAGCGGCACCAGCAACGGTAAGAATAATCTGGTAGACTGCGCAGAAGGCGAAAAGCAGCTGGTGGTCAAAACCAGCAACGCCAACATTGCGCTGGAGTTCATGGGCTGAATAGACAATAAATGATACAGGCCGCAAGCCATGCGAAGGCTGTCTGCAACAGGACGGCGCAGAGCATGCGCTTGCGGCTTTTCAGTATCTGCGTCAGCGCGGCGCAGGCGGAGGCGCAGGGCGCATACAGCAGACTGAAGGTGAGAAAGGAGAGGGCGCAAGCCCGCGTAGGAAAGAGTGCGCCGGAAGGTGCAAGCGCCAGCACGGACAGGATATTTTCCTTGGCAAGCAGGCCGCACAGCAGCGCGGCGGCGCATTCAGGCGAAGACAGGCCAAGCGGCTGGAGCCAGGGGAGGACGCGCTTGCTCAAAGAAAAGAGCAGGCTGTTTTCTGCAGATGCGGTATACTGCAGCGCGGGGGTAAAGGATTTCAAAAGCCAGACGATTACAGAGGTAAAAAAGATGAGCGTAAAGGCGCGGACGATGAAATCACGCGTTTTGCTGTGCATGGCCCGCAGTGCGCCGCGCAGCGTAGGCAAGCGCAGGGGCGGAAAATCCATGATCAGCGGCGGCGCTTTTTGCTCTGGCAGGCATAATGAAACAAGGAGCAGCAGCATAAGGCAGCTGCCATAGCAAAGGAGAACAAGCCAGAAGGGCTGCCCATCAAAGCAATAGGCGGATAGATAGAGGATAACAGGCAGCTTGGCGCTGCAGGGCAGCAAGGGAATCAGCACGGCGGCGCGGCGTCGTTCACGGCTGGAGGCAAGCGCTTGCGTGGATAAAATAGCCGGCACGCTGCAGCCAAGGCCGGTGATCAATGAAAAAAAGCTGCGTCCGGATAAATGAAAACGCATGAGCGGCGCATCCAGCAAAAAGGCGGCGCGGGAGAGATAGCCGCTGTCTTCCAACAGCGCGGTGCAGAAAAAGAAGATCAGCAGCACCGGCAAAAAGGTCAATACGCTGGTCAGGCTTCGCATCAGGCCATCGGTAAGCAATGCATGCAATAGCCTGGGCGTGTTTGCGTTTGTCATTACTTGAGAAATGGCTGAAAGGGTGCTGTCGAAAAAGCGGCTAAGCAGTTGCGAAAGTCCGCGTCCCGGCGCGCCAAATGCGAAGAAGAAGAGGCAAATCAACACAAAAATCAATATAGGATAAGAAAACAGCGGATGCAGCAGGACTTTGTCCGGGCGTGAAAGCGCGCTGCGCTCTGGCAGAAGAAAGCAGCTGTCTAAAAGACGATCGACGGTTTTCCAGCGGGCGGCGGGAGGAGTGATTGCTGGCTGCAGGGGCGGCGCTTTTGTTTGCAGCGCTGTATGCACAAGCGCGGCAATTCCGGTGCTTTCCCGTGCGCTGATCAGCAAACAGGGCAGCTGCATGAGGCTGGACAAACGTTCTAACCGTATACGTCCGCCCAGCGCATGCATACGGTCGCTCATATTGAAGGCGATGACCAATGGCAGGCGCAGCGCGCGCAGCTGCAGCGCAAGAGATAGCCCCTGCGCGGGGTCGCAGCTGTCAATGAGAAGGATGACGGCGTCTGGCGGATTGTGGCGCAGAAATTGAATCGGCACCGCTTCGTCGGGCGAAAGAGGCGCGAGAGACAGCGTGCCCGGCAAATCAACGATGCGCACGGGCGTGCTGGGATCCAGCAAAAAAGCAGGGGAGAGCATGCCTGATGCTAATTGCACGGTGACGCCGGGCCAGTTGCCGGTGCGCTGTGCTTCGCCGGTGAGAAGATTGAAAAGCGTTGTTTTGCCGCAGTTGGGACATCCGCACAGCGCCAGCGTCATAGATGCTTTTCCTCCAGCAGTACAGACTGCGCTTCGCTTTTGCGCAGCATCAGCGTGTGACGGCGCAATTGCAGCAGCAGCGGCTCACCCAGCGGCGCGCGGGCAAGCAGCGTTATTTCCGTGCCGGGTACAAAGCCTATTTCCAGCAGGCGCGGCGCATGCGGGCTTAATAGATCAATGCGCGCAATCTGCGCGGAATGGCCGACGGCAAGGTCGTTGATTGTCATTTTGTGAACCTCCTGTAACACTTTATCAAGAATGATTGCTCAAAAGAAGAATTTGTGATACTATATGCAATGAGTTAATCTGTCAATCCATCGGGAGGATAGAAATATGCGAAAACTTTGCGTGCTGCTGTTTTTGACGGCGATTTTGCTGATGGGCTCTGCCTGCGCGGAGGCGTATTCCTTTCACAACATTTTTATGACGCTGTCGGTGCCAAACGATTATGAAGTGATCCTGACGCCTGAATCGCTGGACGCAAACAGCGATGCTGTTCAGGCGCGCGGTTATACGCTGGAGGGGCTCAGACAGCAGTTTGCCGATGAAGGCATTTTGCTGATGGCCTTTGACGATGACAAGGATCGTGTGTTTGTGGTAACGGCGGTGCAGGACGAGCAGTCGCAGTCGCTCTACGATATCAACGAGCAGACTGCAAACGTGCGCGCGACTTACCGTACCAACCATTCCAACGGCACATACTGCGGCGCGCAGGGCTACAAATTTGAAACCTGCGAATGGAAGAACTTCGGCGATGATCAGGGCCGTTTCCTGATGCTCAAGTATGTGCTGCGCAAGGATGGCGCGGTGGCTTACAAGGGCCTGTGGCGTCGCACCATCCGCAATGGCTATACTATTACGCTGGATATGCGCGCAATGGGCCGCAATGTAACCAGCGGCGATATCAATGCGCTCAATAAGATTCAGAATACGGTTTCCTTTACGGAGGTGACAGGCGCGCCTGAGGCGCCGCTGACCATGGCCTTTACCGCGCCGCCGCCCTCTGTGAGCAATACCGATACCTTTAAAATCAAGGGTGCGACACGCGCCGGCGCCAGCGTATATGCGGCTTTCTATTCTTTCCGTCAGTCGGATAAGGCGACGGTGGTGACGACCACGGCGGACAGCAAGGGCGCCTTTACGCTGGAGGTGACGCTGCCTGCGCAGGATCTGTACAACGGCATCGTAACGGCTACGATCAACAAGGGGCTGGAAAACGAGGAGACGGTTGACCAGACCTTCTCTGTCGAATATGACGAGGGTCTGCTGCCCATCAGCTTTACGTCGGATTTTCCCAGTGAGTTTACGGGCGACAGCTTCAAATATACCGGCACGACGCTGACGGGCGTGACCATCCAGGTGAACGTGAACGGTGAAAACACCACCAAGAAGACGGGCAATAACCGCACCTTCTCTTTTACCGTGGATACCTCCAAGGAGGGCACATATAAGATTCAGGTGACCTTCTCCAAGAAAGACTATGACACGCGCATTCTCGATTATGTGATCGAACGCAAAATGGATGAAGGCGAGCGAAAGGCATATGTGCATGAGCAGTCTGTCAGTCCGGATTATGCGCTTTTGAGCAGCAAGACGGATAACTATATGGATAAGATTGTGCGCTACAATGGCTATATCACGGCGGTAGAGGAAGTTGGCGGCGAATGGGTAATTTCCTTTGCTACCAAGAAATCCGGCGAAAAGTATGGCAATGTTGTGATGGTGACAAGCAAGAGCGAAATCGCTTATCCGGTGGGCACGCAGCTGCTGATGTACGGCACGGTCACTGGCCAGCATTACACCTATGTGGATGAAAAGAATAATCTGATTACGCCGCGTGTGCAGCTGATCTATTTTGACGAAATGAACAAATAATCCCGGAAAAATGACAAAATAACCATAAATGTTCACACAGGTCTTCACAGAACGCTGGGTTTTGTGTATAATAACAGTGAAATCTTTACATAATGACACGGTGTGGAGGGAATGGATTTATGGCCAGAATCTTGAAAGTATGGGAAAAAGACCCGACAAGCGTGCCTCATGGCCCCCTTGGCCTGATTGCCATGGCGGGCTGCGAAGAACTGGGCGAAAAGATCAACCGTTGGTTGCTGACCTGGCATGACCTGCAGGAAGTGCAGGACGAAGAATTTTACACCACCCCCGGCGTTGACCGCGAAACCTTCCTGATGAAAGCATACTGCCCGCGCTTTGGTACAGGTGAAGGCAAGGCTGTGTTGAAGGAAAGCGTGCGCGGCTATGACGTTTATATTCTCGTTGATGTGTGCGCGCACAACGTGCATTACAATATGTACGGTCAGGAAGTACCGATGTCTCCCGATGATCATTATCAGGATCTCAAGCGTGTAATTGCTGCCATTGGCTCCAAGGCCAAGCGCATCACGGTGATCATGCCCATGCTGTATGAAAGCCGTCAGCATCGCCGCACCACCCGCGAGAGCCTGGACTGCGCTGTGGCGCTGCAGGAACTGGTAGGCCTTGGCATTGACGACATCATCACCTTTGACGCGCATGATCCGCGCATCTGCAATGCCGTTCCCATGTCTGGTTTTGAAAATGTAATGCCCAACTATCAGATGCTCAAGGCGCTGCTTCGCAATGAAAAGGATCTGCGCATCGATAAGCAGCATATGATGGTTGTTTCTCCCGACGAAGGCGCTGTGAACCGCAATATTTATTATTCCTCCGTGCTGTCTTTGGACATGGGTATGTTCTATAAGCGCCGCGACTATACCACCATCGTCAACGGCCGCAATCCCATCGTTGCGCATGAATATCTGGGCGCCGATGTGGAGGGCAAGGATATCATCGTGGCGGACGATATGCTGGCTTCGGGCGATTCCATCATCGACCTTTGCCGCAATCTGAAGGCACGCGGCGCCAACCGCATTTATGCGATTGTGACGTTCGCGTTCTTCACCTCCGGTGTTGATATGTTCCGTCAGGCGTATGAGGAAGGCCTGATCACCCGCGTGGTGGCGACCAACCTGACCTATCGCCGTCCTGAACTGGCTGAGGAGCCCTGGTTTATCGTAGCGGATCTGAGCAAATATATTGCCTATATCGTCGCTACGCTCAACCACAACCGCTCGCTGCACGGCCTGCTCAATCCCTATAACCGCATCAAGAAGCTGCTGGACGGCTACCGTGAGGAACAGGCTGCCACCGGCATCACCATGGTGTAACAGAAGGAAATATGGAAGAAAAAAATCTTTCCGCCCCTCAGGCGGAGATCATGCCCGCCGCGCCGGAGGAACCCGCCAAGAAGACGGGCCTCATGCGCGGCGCGCGCGATTTTATCGAAAATACCTTTAACTCGCTCAAGGGCAAGGATCTGAATCAGGCTGTGGAAGAGTTCACAAGCGATATGACGCTGGTGATCGAAGGCCTCAGCGAAGATATGAATGCCCTGCAGCGCGCGGAAGAAAAGCTCAGCGCGCAGATGACGATCCTGGAAGACGACCTCTCTAAGGCTGATGACGCGCAAAAGGCGGAAATTGACGCCCTGCGCCGCGAGCTGAGCGATATGAACAAGCGCATGAAAGCGCTCGAAAAACCCGGCAAAAAAGAAATGAAGCCTGGTATTACGGCACTACTGAAGCAGGTGACGTGGATTGTGGGCATTTTCTGCAGCGCCTGGGTGATCGTCACGCTGCTCAAACTCATCGGAGGGTAATATGCCTGCCTATCAGGAACTGGTGGAAAAATATAAAAAGCGCCGCCGCACAGACATTGTAGATGCTGTCACGACGGGTTTGTCGCTGGCTGACAATGTGGCGGTTGATCTTGGCGTGCTGGAAGATACCGGCCTTGCTTCGGAAATGGCCGAGACTGTCGCAGGCGTGCTGCCTTTTGCGGTGATTGCCGTGACCGAGCAGTGCAATGTGCTGCTGGGCAAAAAGACGGCCACCGCCGGTGCGAGCGACGCCACCTACCGCATAATCAAAACGGGCGCGGCAATGGGCGCGGGCGCAGCAGCTGTGGCAGCCGGCGCGGGCGCGATGGCTGCACTGCCGGTAGCGGTGGCGACGCGGCTGATTCTGGATAAATATCGCAACAGGAGCATGACAGGCTTCCGCGTATCGCAGCGCTCGCAGCGGCTGAAGGCGCTGATCAGGCAGCGTCAGGAAAACCACCTGGCAACAGAATAATAAAAAGGCTGCCTTCGGGCGGCCTTTTTGCAACCTGTGCTTTACATTTCTCCGTCAAAATGCACGCAGTGCTTTCTCGACAGACCGATTTTGAAATGATATGATAAAGCCTACACAGGAAAGGCGGCGATGGGATGAAACTTGGCGGTAATCTGCAATATCTGCGCAAGCTCCACGGCAATATGACGCAGGAAAAGCTGGCGGAGAAAATGGGCGTATCCCGGCAAACAGTCTCCAAATGGGAAACAGACGAGGCGACGCCTGACATTGATAAACTGCTGGAACTGAGCAAGCTGTTTGGCTGTACGATCGATGCGCTCTTAAAGGAGGATCTTTCGCCGCAGGCGGATTATTACTCGCCTGTGACGGTTGTGACGGTGCCTGCATTCACGCTGGCGCGGTATGTGATGATCAGCCCGCAGCCGGAAGATGATATAAAAATGTATCTTGATCACTGGGCGCAGCGCAGCGGCCTTGCCGCCTTACCCGGCGAAAAGCGGCAGATCGGCTGGGATTTTCCCTTTGTGTCGATGGAGCAGCAGAATCGCTTCGGCTTGCGCGGATACGTGGCCGGATGGATACTGCCGGAGGGCTTTTTGCCCAAGTGCCCTGGCGTTGAAATCTATCGCCAGGAAACAACACGCTATGCCAAAATCACCGTGCATGATCCTTTCAGGGCGGCATTTGAGCGCATTCCCAAGGGCTATAAGCGGCTTCTGGAGTATCTGGGCGCGAACGGCTTTAAGGAAAATCATGGCACGGAATTTCTCGGCTGTTTTGAGGAAGTATATGAAAAAGACGGCGAAACATACATGGATATTTACATGCATGCCGACTGCGTGGGCAAGGGCAACTTGCATACGGATTTTAGCCGGGACAGATAAAAAAACGGTGCAGTTCACAGAAACTGCACCGTTTTTGCGTTTTTGATTATTCAGCAGCAGGAGCGTCGGTCGCTTCCACAGCGGGTTCAGGCATCGTGCGGGCCAGGTCATTGGGGATGGTTTCCATGCCAAGGGCATTGATCTGGCCGGGCAGGGAGAGGGTCATCACGCCGTTGAAGTGCACGCGCACATGCTCTTCCAGGGTGGGCAGGATGATATCCTCGGGCAGACGAACCATGACGACGCCGTGCAGCTCGGTTTCCATCAGGAAAGCGCTCTCTTCTTCGGTTTCAATCAGCTCGGTCACGATGCCGTCCATGGAATAGGCATACAGATGATCAGCAGAGATCTGCGGGGGCAGAGAGCGGGTCATCATGCCATTGTAATCGGCAATGATAAACTGGCCGGGGAGGATTTCTTCAAATTCGTTGATGGTTTCCTCGTGCAGATGGATGACGATTTCCTCGCCCTGATTGGTGAGAATCAGGATGCTGCCGTCCTCCATCACTTCCATTACAAAACCGGAGACAAAATAGTTTTCGGGGCAATCAGCGATTTCTTCCGTCATTTCTTCAGCAGATTCACTTTCTTGCGTTACAACGGTGTCGTTTTCGGGCACGGCGGTGGGCTCGGTCTGCTCAGCGATGGCAAAGCAGGTGACCAGCAGGATCGCGGCGAGCAGGAAAATCAGGGTCTTTTTCATGTTTAGGGGTCCTCCGTTTGGGTTGAATTCTTGAGGCGATTTACTGTCCTCACCTATATAAACGAATGATACACGAAAAAGTTCCCGCGAGGAAGAAATTTTTTTAATATTTTTTTATAGATGCAAAAAGCCCGGAAAAAATCCGGGCTTTGCGTTAGGGTTTCATTATTCTTCGATGGAAGTGACGACGTAGTCTTCATCTTCAACGGCTTTTTTGAGAACGTCGCTGGAAATATTGGCGGCGAGGGTGACCACGGCCTTGTTTTCTTCCAGGCTTACGTTTACTTCGGCAACGCCGTCCACGGCCTTGAGGGCTTTTTCTACATGCGCCACGCAGCGCATGCACATCATACCGTCGATATGCAGAGTTTTTACCATTTCAGTTTCCTCCATTTTTTCCGGCTCAGCCGGTTCGTTTATATCCGTCATGCCAAAGAGAAACTCCGGCAGGGGAAGCGGTTTGCGGTTGCTCTGCGCATGCGGCTTGCTGGGATCAAAAAGATTGAGGCGCAGGGCGTTGGAGACGACGCAGAAGCTTGAAAGGCTCATGGCGGCGGCGCCCAGCATGGGGCTGAGCTGAATGCCAAAGAGGGGAATCAGCGCGCCGGCAGCCACGGGAATGCCAATACAATTGTAGAAGAATGCCCAGAAAAGATTCTGGTGGATATTGCGCAGCACCTGACGGGAGAGGCGAATGGCAGCGGCGACGTCCCGGAGCGAGGATTTCATCAGCACGACATCCGCTGCATCCAGTGCGACGTCCGCGCCGGCGCCGATGGCAATGCCGGTGTCTGCGCGGGTGAGGGCGGGCGCATCGTTGATGCCGTCGCCAACCATCGCCACCTTGCCAAATTCCGAAAGCCTGCGCACGACGGACTCCTTATCTCCGGGCAATACATCAGAGACAACGGCCTGAATGCCAACCTGCGCGGCAATGGCCTGGGCGGTGCGGCGGTTATCGCCGGTGAGCATGATGGGTTCAACGCCCATTTCGCGCAATTCCTGAATGGCTTGGGCGCTGTCTGGCTTGACAGTATCAGCTACGGCGATGACGCCAAGCAGCTGATTGCCCAGGGCGAAATACAGCGGCGTTTTGCCCTGAGCCGAGAGCGTTTCGCCCTTTTCTTTCCAGGCGGCGGAAAGCAGCTTCTTTTCACGCATCAGCGCGGCGTTGCCGCCCAATGCCGTCTGGCTGTCCATTTCTCCGCGTACGCCGTGACCGGGCAGGGCGGTGAAGCGGTCAATGGAGGGGATGTCAAGGTTTTCATCCTGCGCCTTTTCGCGGATGGCGCGGGCAAGCGGATGTTCGCTGTTTTCCTCCAGTGCGGCCGCCAGCGTCAAAAGCTTTTCCCGGGAAATGCCCTCGGCGGGCAGAATATCCGTAACGGACGGATGGCCGACGGTGACGGTGCCTGTTTTATCCAGTACGACAAACTGCGTGCGGCCGGCGGCTTCAAGGGAAGCGGCGGTCTTAAAGAGAATGCCGTGCCTGGCGCCCAGGCCGCTGCCCACCATGATGGCAACGGGCGTAGCAAGGCCCAGCGCGCAGGGGCAGGAGATCACCAGCACGCTGATGGCGCGGGCGAGGGAATAGCCAAAGTCCTTGCCGGCCAGCAGCCAGACAAACAGGACGATCACGGCAATTGAAATGACCGTGGGGACGAAAATGCCCGATACCCGATCGGCAATTTTGGCGATTGGCGCCTTGGTAGCGGCGGCGTTTTCTACCATTTCGATGATCTGATTCAGGGTAGTATCATCGCCAACGCGCGTGGCCTGGCAGGTGAGCGCGCCGTGCTGATTGATGGTGGCAGCGCTGACGTGGCTGCCGGCAGCTTTATCCACCGGCAGGCTTTCGCCTGTCAGGGCGGATTCGTTCACAGCGCTTTCGCCGGAAAGCACCACGCCGTCCACCGGAACGCTTTCGCCAGGACGGACGATGAAGGTATCGCCGATGCGCACATCCTCGGCGGCAATGGTTTCTTCTACGCCGTCGCGAAGGACATGGGCTGTTTTGGGCGCCAGATCCATCAGGCTTTTGATGGCGTCGGTGGTTTTGCCCTTGCTGCGGGCTTCCAGGGTTTTGCCCACGGTGATAAGCGTGAGGATCATGGCGGCGGATTCAAAGTAGAGCTCATGCAGATGATGCGCGGCGGAGGCCTGATCGGCGGTCATCATAAAGACGACGGCCGTGCTGTATACGAAGGAGGCCAGGCTGCCCATGGCAACGAGCGTGTCCATGTTGGGCGCTTTATTCATCAGGCTTTTAAAGCCGCTGATGAAAAAGCGCTGGTTAATGATCATAATGATGGCGGAAAGCAGCAATTGATACAGCGCGATGGCAAGCGGATTGCTGGCAAAGGCGGCGGGCACAGGCCAATTCCACATCAGATGGCCCATGGAGACGTACATCAGCGGCAGCAAAAGAAGGAGGGAGACAAAGAGCCTTTGCAGAAGCCTGGGCGTTTCGTGATCCTCCAGCGCTGCGCGGTCGTGCTTTTTGCCGGTGCTTTTTTCTCCTTCAACGGATGCGCCGTAGCCGCCGGCGATGACGGCGTCGCAGATTTTCTGCGCTGTGGCAGGAGCGGAAAAATCGACGATCATGGAATTGGTCAGCAGGCTGACAGAGACGCTTTCAACGCCCTGAACACCCATGACGGCCTTTTCGACGTGCGCGCTGCAGGCGGCGCAGGTCATGCCGGTGACGGAAAATTTCTGGTTCATATGATGTCTTCCTTATTTCAGTTTTTTGATCAGGTCAACCGCTTCGGAAATGATTTCAGTGTTGCCCTGCTGGATTTCTTCCACCATGCAGGTTTTCATGTGATCCTGCAAAATGATGTAGCCGAAATTCTGCAGCGCGCTTTCCACGGCGGCGATCTGGGTGAGGATATCGCCGCAATAGCGGTTATCATCCAGCATATTGCCAATGCCTGACAGCTGGCCGATCATGCGGTTTAAGCGGTTTTTGAGCGCCTTTAGCGTTTCGGCGTCGCGCGGCGTGTGCTTGTGATGGCAGCATGCGGGGGAAAGATTATCAGCCATAAATCCTCCTGGAAAGGGAATGAAGTATGTGTTTATTATATACCCCTATGGGGTATGTGTCAAACGGGAATTGAACAAAAAATATGGCCGCCAGCTCAGCTGGCGGCCATGTGGGAGAGGGATCAGATATCAACGGTAACAGTTTCGGTCTTGCCTTCGCGTGCAGCGCTGAGCACTGCGGCATAGAGCTTGCGGGCAACATTGGAAGACATGGTAGCGCCGGTGACGGTATCCATGGCTTCGGGCATTTCGGCAGCGCGCAGCGCTTCGTTGATTTTAGGAATCCATTCGCTGGGATGCGGGGTCATGGGGTATTCCTCGGCTGTGGCCTCGCTTTTTTTCTTGCCATCCTTCAGCGCATCATATTCAATGCTGGCAATCTGCTGATCCTTGACGGTGATCTGCAGGTATTCCTTCCAGCCGTGGCCACTGGATGCGGCATAGGCGTCGGAAACCTCGGCGGTATAATCGCCATCCTGCAGGGGAGCGTCGCTCATGGCGGGCTGGGGCGAAGATTCGGGTTCGGTCAATGCGGCGTCAGGGGTGTTTGTAATTTGCGCAGTAGGCGATGGCAGTGGCTGAGTGGTAGTATCTCGCGTGCAGGCAGAAAGCAGCAGCGCACAGGCAATGAGGAGATAAACGATGTTCCTTTTCATGGGATTCTTCCTTTCCATACTGAATGATGCGCAAAGCGCGTGTTCGGATTTAGTGTGGCAGGAAAGAAAGCATTCTATGTATGAAACAATAAAAAAAGCCCCGCAGGGCTTTTTTTATGTTACTGATTGTCGCAATCACAATGATCCTGGCCGCAGTTGGAGTTGATGGAAATTTTGCGGGCAGTTTTCTTTTCCTCGGGCTTTTCCTTGGGCAGGGTGATGTAGAGAATGCCGTTTTTGTGACTGGCGACAATATTGTCCTGATCGATCCCCTCCAGACTGAAGGAGCGGGAGGTATGGCCATAGCGGCGCTCGCTGTAGCAGTTGCGCTCATCCTTGCGCTCTTCATTCAGATTGGCGCTGATGGTGAGTACGTCATTTTCGACGGAAAGCTCGATGTCCTTTTCATCGACGCCGGGAAGCTCGGCCTCCATCAGGTAGCTGCAGTCGTTTTCGCGGATATCCACCCGGAAGCCGAAGGAACTCATCATATCGTTCATATTGAAGAAAGAGCGAAGGAACTGATCATCAAAGAACGAAGAGAGCATCGAGGTGGGGCGGGAGAGGGAACGGTGCATACGGAAAGGAACCATGCTGTACATAAATCATATCCTCCTTGTTTGATGAAAATTGTTTTTGTAATGAGCTTCGTGATGCAGTATGTCCTGATCACGGTGTCAGTATACAACAAAGGTCAAAGAAAGTCAATAGCAAAAGTCAAAAATAGTCAAATTTATTTTTTCGATGAATAGATAAGGCAAATGGGGGAGGACATAGGATGGATCAGACATGAAAAAAGCAAGTCGTGCTTTAGCAATCGGTTTCTTCTTGATTACAGGATATACAGAATGGAAAAAATGTGTTATAATCAATACATGGATCACGTTAAGGAAGGTGATGAAGTGATTCGAGCTGTTATCTTTGACCTGGAGGGCGTGCTGGTATCAACGGAAAAAAGCCATTTCCGGGCGTGGAAACAGATGACGATGGAGCAAGGTCTTCCTTTTGATGAAAAGGTGTATCAGAAAATCCGCGGCAGCGGACGCATGGATGCGCTGGACATCATATTAAAGACTGCGCACCGGAATTATTCGCCGGCGGAAAAATTTGCACTGACAGCCCGCAAGAATGATCTGTATATGGAAGAGATCGCCCTGCTCTCAAGCGAGCAGATGCTGCCGGGCACGCTGGATACCATTCAGCGGCTTAAGGAGATGGATGTGAAAACCGGCGTAGTGTCATCCAGCAAAAATTGCATTGCGATTCTGAAAAAACTGGGTATATACAGGATGATGAACGCGGTGGTGGATGGCAACGACGTGACGCATCCTGAGCCTGATCCCGAGGGTTGCCTGCTGTGCGCGCAGATGCTTGGCGTTTCTCCCGGGGAATGCCTGATGATCGAAGATACGATGAACGGCATTACGGCGGCAAATCAGGCGGGGATGTATACGCTGGCAGTGGGCGAGGCAGCCAATGAAAAGAATGCTGGCATGTGCGCTAAAGATCTAAAGCAGTTTGACGTGCCCGGGCTGATCGCCTGCCGCACAATCAAAGACAAATCAAATCATTGATTTACAATTCAGGAGGTAACGAATGCTTGACAAGAGAATTGCGCAGGAGGTCATCGACTGCGCGCTGTCTACCGGCGGTGATTTCGCCGAGATTTTCTATGAAGATCGCCTCAATAACCGGCTGAGCATGCGCGCCGGCAAGGTGGAAGGCGTCAACTCCGGCCGTATTCATGGCGCGGGTGTTCGCGTATACCTGGGCCTGCAGGGCGTGTATGTATATACCAATGACACCAGCCGCGAGGGTCTGCTGGCCTGCGCCAAGCGCGCTGCCAGCGCGCTGCATGCCGATAGCTGCATTACAGCTAAGCCCCTGGCTGCTAACGAGTATGTGAATATCCATCCCATCGATATCCGTCCTTCCGAAGCGAAGGCGGCTGCCAAGATCGAAAAGATGCGCGCGGCGCAGGGCGTGCTTTCCCAGTATAACGAAGTTGTGCAGGGCATGATCGGCTATACCGACAGCGAGCAGAACGTGTGGATTGCCAACTCTGACGGCCTGTATACCCATGACCGCCGTACTTATTCCCGTTTTGTGGTGTCTGCTATTGCCAGTAACGGCACGGAAAATCAGACTGGCAGCGCGTCTCCCGGCGCTCTGATGGGCTTTGAGCTGTTTGACCACCGCGTGGATCCCGAAGCGACGGCGCATATCGCGGCCAAGCAGGCGGTTACCATGCTGCATGCGCCCGTGTGTCCTGCCGGCGTGATGCCCGTTGTGATCGATAATGGCTTTGGCGGCGTTATTTTCCACGAAGCCTGCGGCCACAGCCTGGAAGCGACGAGCGTTGCGATTGGTACCAGCGAATTTGCCGGCAAGCTCGGCCAGAAGATCGCGGCGGACTGCGTAACCGCTATTGACGACGGCACCATGCCCAATGAATGGGGCAGCGAGAACATCGACGATGAAGGCACGCCCACCACCAAGCTTGTGCTGATCGAAAACGGCGTTCTGAAGAATTACATGATCGACCGCCTTAACGGCCGCCGCATGCAGATGCCTGTCACCGGCAACGGCCGCCGTCAGGATTATTCCTTCGCGCCCACCTCCCGCATGCGCAATACCTATATCGCCGCCGGCAACGACGACGAAAACGAGATCATCTCTACCATGGGCGACGGTCTGTATGCCAAGTCCATGGGCGGCGGCAGCGTCAATCCTGCGACGGGTGAATTCAACTTCTCCGTCAGCGAGGGCTACCTTGTCAAGGGCGGCAAGATCGTGCATCCCGTGCGCGGCGCTTCTCTGATCGGCCGCGGCAGCGAAATCCTCACCCGCATTGACCGCGTCGGCAAGGATATGCAGATGGCGCAGGGTATGTGCGGCTCGCTGAGCGGCTCTGTTCCCACCAACGTTGGTCAGCCCATGATCCGCGTGAGCAGCATTACTGTTGGCGGACGCTAAGGAGAAACAAAGATGGAAAAGACTGTTTTTATTCAAAATCTGCTCAAGGCCGCGCTGGACGCCGGCATTGAAGCGGCGGAAGTATTTACTTCCTATCGCGACAGCTTTAACGCGATGTGCAATAACGGCGAGGTGACCAGCTATCAGGTAGCTACCAAGGAGGGACTCTCCCTGCGCGGCCTGTATAACGGCAAGATGGGCTACGCCTCCACCGAAGCGTACGATGACGAAGCCATTGGCATGCTGGTGAACGGCGTGATCGAGGCTGCTACGCTGATTGAAGACGAAGACGTGCAGGAAATCTACGCCGGAGATCAGGAATACGTTAAGATCGATAATTACAATCCCGAGCTTGACAAGGTTTCTGAAGACGAAAAGATCAAGTTCATGCTGGAAGTGGAGCAGAAGGTCAAGAATTGCGGCGATCCCCGCATTGTGCAGGTGGGCCGCACGGCGATTTCCACCTCCTCCAATGCTTCTCAGATTCAGAATACCTACGGCCTGAATCTGAGCGACCGCGATAACCTGGCCTTCTCTTATGTGATGGCCGTCGCCAAGGAAGGGGACCGCGTTGCCACCGGCATGGGCATGGATTTCGGCCGCGATTTCTATAAGCTCTCCACTGACAAGATCGCCAAGGACGCTGTGGAGGAAGCGCTGTTCTATCTGCATGCTTCGCCCGTTCCCAGCGGCAATTATCGCGTGATCTTTGACAATCACTGCATGCCTGATCTGATGGGCGCGTTCGGCAGCATTTTCTCTGCTGAAGCTGCGCAGAAGGGCATGAGCCTCTTGGCTGGCCAGGAAGGCCAGATGGTGGCCGCCGAATGCGTGACGCTGATGGATGATCCGCATATGCCCGGCGGGCTCGCCTCCTCCGGCTTTGACGCCGAGGGCGTAGCCACCTATACCAAGGCGGTGATTGAAAACGGTAAGCTCAATACCCTGCTGCACAACCTCAAGACCGCGCGCAAGGCGGGCGTTAAGTCTACCGGCAATGCCACCAAGCACGGCTATGCCGGCACGATTGACATTGCGCCGACCAACTTCTACTTTAAGCCCGGCGAAAAGACGCTGGCTGAGATGATGGAAGATGTGGGCGAGGGCCTGGTCATCACCGAGGTTTCCGGCCTGCATGCCGGTGCCAATGCCATCAGCGGCGATTTCTCCCTGCTGAGTAAGGGCTATACCATTGAAGGCGGCAAGAAGGGCCGCGCGGTAGAGCAGATCACCGTGGCGGGCAATATCTTCACGCTCCTCAAGAATATTCGCGCCGTTGGCTGCGATCTTGAGTTCTTCGGCTCCTCCATCGGCAGCCCCAGCATCGATGCGGGCGAAATGACGGTCGCCGGCAAGTAATTTCGTTTTTGATGCCCCAGGGGAAGCAATTTCCCTGGGGTTTTTGTTTGGAGGCAATTATGGAGCGCTTGCAATTGTATACGGCCAAAGAGCTAAAGCCCTGCGGCTGGCTGAAAAGACAGTTGGAAATTCAGGCAGAGGGACTCAGCGGGCATCTGGATCAAATCTGGCCCGACGTGCGCGACAGCGCGTGGATTGGCGGTGATCGCGAGGGCTGGGAGCGGGTGCCTTACTGGCTGGATGGCTTTATTCCCTTGGCCTATTTGCTGGAAAATGCGGATATGATCGGCAGGGCGAAAAAGTATATTGATGCGATTCTTGCCGGGCAGCAGCAGGACGGCTGGATCTGCCCTTGCAGCGAAGATGCGCGCAAAGAATACGATACCTGGGCACTGCTGCTGATTGGCAAGGTATTGGTCAACTATTATGAGTGCTCGGGCGATGCACGCGTGCCGGACGCAGTGTATCGTGCTTTCAGAAATTATTATGAACTGCTGGAAAGCGGAAAGATTCATCTGTTCAAATGGGGAAAATACCGCTGGTTTGAAGGCTTCATTGCGCTGAATTTTCTCAGCAGCAGATACCATGAAGCGTGGATTGGCAAGCTGGCGCAGATTTTGAAGGATCAGGGCGCGGATTATGCCGGCATGACAGAAAAATGGCTGCGCCCGGTCAATCGCTGGACGTTTGATACGCACATTGTCAATCTTGCCATGATGCTGAAGTATGAAGCGGTGTCCTGTGATTTGCTGGAGGAAGAATACGCTGGCCAGGCGGATCGGCTGCATGATATTCTGGCACAGCACAACGGAACGCCCGTGGGGCTTTTTACGGGCGATGAATGCCTGTCGGGCCTCAGTCCCATCCAGGGCACGGAGCTTTGCGCTGTGGTGGAGCAGATGTATTCCTATGAGCTTTTGTATGCATATACCGGCGAGCCCAAGTGGGCGGAAAGGCTGGAAATGCTGGCGTTCAATGCGCTGCCGGCAGGTATCAGCGAGGATATGTGGACGCATCAGTATGTGCAGATGAGCAATCAGATTTCCTGCGAAAAGTTCCCGGGCAGATCGCTTTTCCGCACGAATAATGCAGAGGCGCATCTGTTTGGACTTGAGCCGAATTACGGCTGCTGCACGGCGAATATGCACCAGGGCTGGCCCAAATTTGCGTTGTCTGCCTTTATGCATGCGAAGGATGAAATCATCAGTGCGGTGCCGGTTCCTTCGCATCTGAACTGCGCGCTGGCGGAGATTTCGCTTAATACAGAGTACCCCTTCCGGAATGTAATGAAATACACCGTAAAGGCACGCAGGGATTTTACGCTGCGGGTGCGCGTGCCGTCGTTCGCGGAAAGCCTGATGGTCAATGGCGAAGCGCATCCCGATACGGCTGAACTGCGCTTTGCTTTCAGGCAAGGCGAAGAAAAAGAATGGACGATCAGCTTTGACGTACAGCCCAGGCTTATCGATCGTCCGCAGGAACTGAAAACCGTGCAGTGCGGCTCGCTGGTGTTCTCTGTGCCGATTGCCTATGAAAAGGTGATGCACGAATACGAAGATAAGGGCGTGGCGCGCAAATTTCCGTACTGCGACTATGAATACGTCGGCAAGGATGGCTGGAACAGGGGCTTTTCGGATACAAAGCTGACCGTTGAAAGGCGCGGCGTGATGGATGTTCCGTTTTCTGAATCGCAGCCGCCGGTGGTCATCCGCGCGCAGATGCAGGAAATCGCCTGGGGACTGGAGGACGGCTTTGAACGCGTGTGCGCCAAAGTGCCTGAAAGCCGCATGCCGATTGGAGCGGCGCAAGAGACGGTGCTTTATCCCTATGGCTGTGCAAAGCTGCGCATGACGGAAATGCCGCTGCTGTAAATGAAAAAAACTCCGGATACTGATCCGGAGTTTTTGATTTTTATCAGGCGTCCACCGGCGCATCGGGGCTGCCGTATTCCTGAATGACGGAGGGCTTGAGGCAGCGATTGACGGCAACGGCCTGCATGACCTTGCAAATCAACTGCTTGCTGATTTCCTCCATGCCGGGAGCGGCTGCAAGGTTTTTCTGCTCGTGCGGGTCATTTTTCATGTCAAAGAGCAGATAGATTTCGCCGTTTTTGTTCAGAACAACCTTCCATTCGTCATCGCAGTACATCACTTCGCCGCTCAGCTCGCTGAGAACATAATCACGCGGACGGGGATTGGTGCCATCAATCACGCCGCGCAGGGACAGGCCGAACTGCGGGTAATCGATGACGCCGCCGGCCAGATCCACCAGCGTCGGGCCGGCGTCGATGAGGTTGACAGGGGCGTCGGTGACCATGCCGCCCTTGCCCACAGTTTCGGGCGTGCGGATGATCATGGGTACGTTCAGCGCGCCGTGGAAGAAATTGCGCTTGTTGACAAAGCCCTGATCGCCGTTGAGCTCGCCGTGGTCGGAGGTGAAAAGGACGATCGTGTTGTCCCATTCGCCGCGGGCCTTGATGGTATCGATTATGCGGCCGATCATTTCGTCAATCAGCGTGCAGGCGCCGCAGTAATCGGCGCGAATCTCCTTGGCCTGCTCCACATTGCACTGGATCTTTTTCTTTTCCATCAGATTGTCCGTTACGCCGCGGGGACGGTCTGGGTTGACGTCCTGCATGCGGGGATCGGGCAGGGGCATTTTTTCGGGATCGTAGAGCTTGTTGTAGGGTTCGGGCGTATCCCAGGGCTCATGCGGACCGCCAAAGGAAACATGGCAGAACCAGGGCTTGTCGCCGTCGTAATTCTTGAGATAATTCACGCCGCAGTTGCCGACATAGACGTCATAAAAATCCTCCAGCGGCACGGGCGAGGGATAGGCCTTGGGCGTTTTGCCGCGTTTGTGCATGTCTTCCACAAATGCGTCAAAGTGGCCGTGCTCCTTCCACATATCGGTCATATAGGTGCGCGATTCGCAGCTGGCATGCGGGCCGGTGATTTCATCCACGGTATCAAAGCCGTAGCCGTGCAGATAGCTTTCGCGGGCAATGAAATCGCACTTGCTGCCGTGCAGATGTGTTTTGCCAAAGAGCGAGGTGGCGTAGCCCAGCTCGCGGAAGGATTTGCTCCAGATATTGGCATGGGGAGAAAGAACGAAGGAGGCGTTATCCCACGCGCCGGTGGTATGGGGATATTTGCCGGCAAAAAGACTGACGCGCGCGGGGATGCACAAGGGCGCTACGGTGGCGCACTGCGTAAAGCGGATGCCCTCTTGGGCGATGGCATCAAGATTGGGCGTGTGCGCAGGGCCGCCGGCACAGCTCATGATATCCGCGCGGAACTGATCGGCCATGATAAACAGAATGTTGGGGCGTTTGGCAGACATAATAATTCCTCCTGTTACAGAACTTTGTACATCAGGTAATCATCAGCATATGTGCCGTCTGCATTACGAATGTTGTGGGGATGACAGCCATATACTTTGAAGCCGAACTTTGTATAGAGATTGATGGCGCGGCGGTTGGCTACGTCAACATCGAGCTCCAATTGCTCATAGCCGAGGGATTTTGCGCAGTCGATGATCGCCTGCATCATCTGGCTGCCAAGGCCTACGCCCCAGTATTCCTCGAGGATGGTGATGCCCATACCGCATCGATGCTGAACGCGCTGGCGTGCGCCTGCGCTCCGCAGATCGGCCGTGCCGATGATCCTGTCGCCGTCAAAGGCGGTGATCATCACAGCACGCTCGGCGGAAAGGGCGTTTTCGATGAAGGCTTCTTCCTTTTCGACGGGCATGGCGGCAAATTCTTCAGGCGAAGAGATCAGATACGGCGTTTCGGAAAGCACCTGCACCATATAGCGCAGCATTTCGGCGGCGTCCGCCTTTTCGGCGGAGCGCAGAACACAGGTGCGGCCGTCCTTTAATGTGAGGGTGCGCGCTTCGTATTTCATTTGTTTTCCTCCCGGGGCTTATTGTAGATCGGCCCCAGCGGCGCATAGCGGCGGGCAATCCATTTGCAGATGCCGTCCAGGCCGGGGTAGATCATGCGCTCGGAGATGTTGATATAGTCCAGCTTATCACGGATCTCGAGCTTGGCCTCTTTTTTGATGATCAGGCGCGTAAACGCTGCGCTTTCCGGCAGATCCAGCAGCGTGACGGCGGGATCGGATACGACGGAAAAGAGCGCATATTGATTGGCGATGCGGTTCACGGTGGAGGCGGGCTCAAAGAAAAGCGCAAAGGGCTGATCGCAGAGCCTGTGCAGCGCGTCAAAATCCGGCGCGACGTCATCCAGAATATCGCGGGTGAAGATCAGCGCGTTAAGATCGATGAGCTTTTTCTTCAGCTGCTTGGGCAGGTTATTGTTGACCGCCTGGATATCTGTGCTGAAGATCACGCCGTCACGGTCATAGGAGGATACATCCTCCGTGGCAAAGTGCGCGGCAACAAGGGGGGAATACGTCCAGTCCAGCAAGCGCGTGGGCAGGCCAAACTGCTGCCCCATGGCGACAATCTCCCAGAAGGAGGAGCAGGACTGAAGCTCGGTGTAGCCGTATTTCTGGAAGGAGCGCAGGATCATTTTTTCAAGGGTAATATCCTGCGGGCAGGCGCGGTTGAGCGAGGGCGTCAGCCCCCAGGCGCAGTCCGCCATGCCGCGATAGACGCGGTTGTTGCGATAGCGCATAATGGCGGGATCCCATACGTCTTCAAAGACGGCGCTTTGCAGATCATCCCAGTTGTGAATGATGATATCTCGCATGCATCAGGCCTCTGTTTCGTTTGGAGTGTTGAGCGTGTCGTGCGCAATCTGGCGGATGATGGCGGCCAGATTTTCATCGACAGACTCCATGGTTTTGAGATGGAGCGGATTAAGCCCAAGCAGCACGGCGCAGAGCAGGCAGGCGGCCAAATAGGTGCCGGCGGCTGTAGCGTGAACGCCGTCATGCTGGACGAGCTCATATCTGTTGTACTGATGGGCCATGTGCGCAAAGCCGTCGCCGGAGGGGATCAGCTTTGCTTCAATCAACGAAGCGGCTTTCAGATAAGCCTGCTTGAGCTTTTCGTGCATTTCGTTATAGGTAAGGCCGGTGGCGCGGAGCTTGTCGCTGCCACCATGATAAGCATGGGTTTGATAGAGGGCAAAGGCATGGCAGTGATCCTTGAGCAGTTCGCGCAGCGCGCATACGCTGCTGAGGAAGGTTTCCTCCTCGCTGGTCAGCATCATGGCCTGTTCCTGCAGTACGATGTAATCCCACATTTTCATATCGCGCGCCTTAAGAAGGCTTTGATGCGTTTCGCCTTGCGGATCGGCGTGCTGACAGAGCTTCCAGCCGCCCTTGACCACACGGCGGGTATAGACGGGCACGCCGGCAGCGTGCGCCATTTCGGTGACCATGGCGGGAAGATCGTTGAAATAGGTGTGGCTGTTGCCGATAAAAAGGATGGAGGTAGCCGGAGCATTCGGGAAGCAGGCGTCATGCGCGAGCTTTCGCAGGGTGTGCGCGTGCTCGGCGGCAACGCCCCTGGGCGTGATGCAGTCCAGCGGGCTTTTGTTGAACAGCGTGCCAAAGAAGGTGCAGGCAATCATATAGCTGCCCAGAATGCTGGGGTGGAAGGCGTCGGCGCGGTAGAGATCAAACTTGTAGTAATACTGATCGTGCGCCAGACGGAAAGCGTCGCCCGCGGGCACGCACAGGGCGTTCATTTCTTTGGCGGCCTGCTGGTAAGCGTCGCGCAGGGATTCGTGCAGCTGCTCGTAGGTCATGCCGGTGCTGCTGAGCTTGGCGCTGCCCTCTTCATAGGCCCAGGTTTGATAGAACACGAGCTTTTTGCGGCAGGGGAAAAGCTGAGAAAGCTTTCTGGCGCCGCTGAGGAAATCCTCCTGATTGCCGGCGGGATTGAAGGATTGATCCTGCAGAATGACATAGTCCCATTCTTTTTGCGCGGCTGCCAGAATGGCGGGATGCATTTCGTCCTGCGGATCTGCATAGCGGCTTAAATACCAGCCGCCCTTGACAACGGATTCCACCTGCACGGGGATACCTGCGCTCTCGCACAATGCGGAAAAGAGGGAAGGCAGATTATTGAAGTAGGTAAAGCTGTTGCCGATGAAAAGGATACGATCCATTATGAATCACCTGCTGATCAAAATTTTGTTTTGTTCAGTATATCATAAACAGGCTCTTTTCTCAATCATTCCGGCTGGAATTGCGCATTTATTGCGCAGTGTAACGCGATGAATTGCAGAATCTGATGCTTGACGGTAAAATCTCTGCACATTATAATAGAGATAACAAAGAATTCATACATGGAGGTATATTTTCATGAGTAATACGCCGACTCCCCATATTGCCTGTAAGCCTGGTGATTTTGCAAAGACCGTGCTGATGCCCGGCGATCCGCTGCGCGCCAAGTTCATTGCCGAAACGTTCCTAACCAACGTGAAGCTGGTTAACAACGTGCGCGGCATTCAGGGCTATACCGGCGAATACAAGGGCAAGAAAGTGTCTGTCATGGCCTCTGGTATGGGCATTCCGTCCATTGGCATTTATTCTTATGAGCTGTTCAATTTCTACGGCGTGGAGAATATCATTCGCATTGGCTCTGCCGGCATGATCAATCAGGATCTGAAGCTGCGCAGCGTCGTGGCAGGCATGAGCGCCTATTCCAATTCCGATTACGGCGCGCAGTTTGGTTTCAAGGGCAATCTGGCGCCCTGTGCCAGCTGGAAGCTGCTCAAGGCTGCGCACGACAAGGCTGAGGAAATGGGCGTGAATATGCCTGTCGGCCCCATTTATTCCTCCGATTGCTTCTATGATGAATCTGCTCCGCTGGGAAAGCTGCAGAAGCTGGGCGTGCTGTGCGTGGAAATGGAAAGCTATGCGCTGTATCTCAATGCTGCGCGCGCGGGCAAGAATGCGCTGGCGCTGCTGACGATCTCCGACAACCCCTTCACGGGAGAGGGCCTTGACAGCGAGGCGAGGCAGAACACCTTCACGCAGATGATGGAAATTGCGCTGGAGATTGCATAATGAAAATACTAATCAGTGCCTGTTTGCTGGGCTGCTCCTGCCGCTATGACGGCGGCACGAAGCCCTGCGAAAAGGCGATTGCACTGAAGGAAAAGCATCAGCTGATTCCCGTTTGCGGCGAGCAGCTGGGCGGCCTGACTACGCCGCGCACCCCATGCGAGCGTATCAAAGAGCGCGTGATGAGCATCGATGGGGCAGACCGGACAAAGGAATATACGCACGGTGCAGAGGAAGCGCTGAAGCTGTTTGACCTGTTTCAGTGCGATTGCGCGGTGCTTAAGGCGCGCAGCCCCATGTGCGGCAAGGGCGTGATTTACGACGGCTCGTTTTCGGGAAAATTTCGAGAGGGCGACGGCGTGCTGGCCGAAATGCTGCAAAAGCGTGGGGTAAAGGTATACACGGAAGAGGAACTGGATGCGCTGGAGGCATAAATGAAATACGACATCATTGTCGCAGGCGGCGGTATGAGCGGCGTGGCGGCGGCAGTTGCAGCAGGACGTCAGGGAAAGCGCGTGCTGCTGGTGGAACAGTCCGGCATGCTTGGCGGACTTGGCACCAGCGGTCTGATGACGATGGTCATGACCAGCCGCAAATGGTTTTACGGCATTGGCAGGGAGATACTGGAGACGCTGCGCGACAGGGGAGAGGCCAGATGGATTGACGATTACCCTGTCAAGGATTATGAGCGCATTCCCTTTGATGCAGAAAGCATGAAGCGCAGGCTGGATGAGATTGTTGCAGAAAGCGGCGCGGAGATGCTGCTGTATACAAAGATCATTGGCGTGAAAAAGGATGGGGCCTGCATCAGCGCGTTGCAGCTCAACGGCCCGACGGGGAATTTTTGGGTAGAGGCAGACGTCTTTATCGATTCAACAGGCGACGGCATGCTCTCCTTCTATGCGGGCGAGGACTTTGATCTGGGCGATGAAAACGGCAATACCCAGGCGCCGACCATGACGGCCTATTATGCGGGCATTGATTTTGACAGATATGAGGCGTTCCTCAAGACGTTCGAGGACGGCCCTGCGATTCCGAAGGTGAATATGATTCGTGCCCTGGTGCCTAAGGCGGTAGAAGACGGCGTGCTGAGTGTGTGCGATCTGCATCATCCGGGGATTTTCCGCATCAGCCCCTGCTTCAATGTGGGGGTAATGAACGCAGGCCACATTTACGGCGCGGATTGTCTAACGCCGGAAGGGCTGACAAGGGCGACGGTTGCTGGCCGCAAGATGGCCAAGGAATATCTGGACTTCTATCGCAGATATGTACCGGGTTTTGAAAAGGCTTATATGACCAATACCTGCAGCTATTTGGGACTGCGCGAAACGCGGCGCATACGCGGTAAGTATATGACAACCTTCGCCGATAAGGCGGCATATCGCAAATTCCCGGATGCCATCATGCGCTTTGACGGCGGCGCGGTCAGCGATGTGCATGCGTCCTCGGCGGATAAAAAGGCATATGAAGCGTATTACCAGCTGTTTACGGCGGCGCGTGCAACGGTGCGCGAGGATGACTGGGCAGAGCTGCCCTACCGCAGTCTGGTGCCGATGAAGACTAAAAATCTGCTGATTGCAGGTCGCTGCCTGTCTGCTGATCGTCAGGTGCAGGGCCAGCTGCGCATCATGGGCTATTGCTTTATGATGGGACAGGCGGCCGGCACGGCGGCGGGCATTGCGATAGACAGCGGCAAAATGCCGCCGGATATTGATGTGGGCGCACTGCAGCAGCAATTGCGAAAAGACGGCGTGGAAATCTGAATTACAGCCAAATATGGAAACAAAGGGGCTTGCACATTTGCTGTGCAGGCCCCTTTTCCCAAAGACTTGACATGTATGCGCGCTCCCCAGATCATACATTTTTTTGAAAAAAGCAGTTTCTCTTGAAAAAACTCAAAAAATGGCCTTGACATTGACTTTTTTGTGTGTTATATTCTAAGATGCACTAGTATTGATAAGATACCGGATTGCGACCTTTTTGAAGGGTACTTTTTGAAAAAAGTACAAAAAAAGTACAATTCAAAAAGATCAGAAAGCACGGTCGATACATGCTGCAAGAATAAAGGGGTGATTGCTTTTTATGGTGCACGAGGTTCAATTAGGGAAGCACAGCAAGCGCATGAGCTTCTCGCGCATCGACGAAGTTCTGGAAATGCCCAATCTGATTGAGGTGCAGAAGAACTCCTACCGCAGATTCCTGGAGGAAGACCTGCGCGAGGTGCTCAACGACGTATCTCCGATCATTGATTACACCGGCAACCTGATCCTTGAATTTGTGGATTACTCGCTGGACGTGGCCGCCGCCAAGAACACGGTGGAGCGCTGCCGCGAGCGTGACCTGACCTATGCCGCGCCGCTGAAGGTCTTTGTTCGCCTGAAGAACAAGGAAACGGGCGAGATCAAAGAGACGGAAGTCTTCATGGGCGACTTCCCCATCATGACCGAACACGGCACGTTCATTATTAACGGCGCTGAGCGCGTAATCGTTTCTCAGCTGGTCCGTTCTCCCGGCGCCTACTTCTCCATGCAGATGGACAAGGACGGCAAGCAGCTGTTCTCCTCTCAGATCATCCCCAACCGCGGTGCGTGGCTGGAGTATGAGACGGACTCCAACGGCGTATTGTGGGTGCGCATTGACCGTGCCCGCAAGCTGCCCATCACGGTGCTGCTTCGTGCGCTGGGCTACGGCAGCGACAGCGACATCATCGGCCTGCTGGGCGAAGATGAGCGCCTGCTTGCTACCATCGAGCGCGGCGATAACGCCAAGTCTCAGGCGCAGGGTCTGATCGAAATCTACAAGAGGCAGAAGCCCGGCGAGCCGCCCACGGAAGAGGGCGCCCGCACGCTGCTCAACAACCTCTTCTTCGATCCCAAGCGCTATGACCTGATGCGCGTTGGCCGCTATAAGTTTAATAAGAAGCTCGGCCTGAACGCCCGCATCACCGGCCAGGTGAGCGCGGAGGATGTGATCGATCCCCGCAGCGGCGAAGTGCTGGTCAAGGCGGGGGAGACCATTTCCCGCGAAGTGGCCATCGCCATCCAGAATGCCGGCGTGAACGTCGTGCATGTGCAGTGCGAGGATCATGTGGTCCGCGTACTGGGCAACAACTTTGTTGACGCCAGCGAGTACCTGCCCTTTGATCCCAAGGAAGCGGGCCTGCTGGAAATGGCGCATCTGCCCACGCTGCTTAAGACCATCGAAGGCCTGACCGATCCGGATGAAATCAAGCGCGCGGTGATGGAAAATGCCCACAACATCGTGCCCAAGCACATCATCGTGGACGATATCACTGCTTCCATGAGCTACATGCTGGGCATGCCTTACGGCATCGGCGTGACGGACGATATCGACCATCTGGGCAACCGCCGCCTGCGCTCTGTGGGCGAGCTGCTGCAGAACCAGTTCCGCATCGGCCTGACGCGCCTGGAGCGCGTTGTGCGCGAGCGCATGGCCCTGCAGGACGCCAATGACGTTAAGCCCAATGACCTGATCAACATCCGTCCTGTCAGCGCGGCCATCAAGGAGTTCTTCGGCTCCTCTCAGCTGTCTCAGTTCATGGACCAGCCCAACCCCCTGGCTGAACTGACGCACAAGCGCCGCCTGTCCGCTCTGGGCCCCGGCGGTCTGAACCGCGACCGCGCCGGCATGGAAGTGCGCGACGTGCATTACTCGCACTATTCGCGTATCTGCCCCATTGAAACGCCTGAAGGCCCCAACATCGGTCTGATTTGCTCGCTGGCGACCTACGCCCGCATCAATGAATACGGCTTCATCGAAGCGCCTTACCGCAAGGTGGATAAGACCACCGGTCAGGTGACCGACGAAATCGTATACATGACGGCCGATGAAGAAGATAACTACAACGTTGGTCAGGCCAAGGAGCCCCTCAACGAGGACGGCACCTTCCAAAATGACCGCGTGATCGTGCGCTGGCGCGACGAGACCATCGAAGTGCCCGCCGAAAACGTAGATTACATCGACGTTTCTCCCAAGCAGGTTGTATCTGTAGCTACCGCTATGATCCCCTTCCTGGAGAACGACGACGCCAACCGCGCGCTGATGGGCTCCAACATGCAGCGCCAGGCTGTTCCGCTGCTCGTTCCCGAAGCGCCTATCGTCGGCACCGGTATGGAATACAAGGCCGGTCACGACTCCGGCGTGGTCATCCTCTCCAAGCATGCCGGTACCGTGCACTTTGTGGATGCCGAGCAGGTTGTAATCAAGGATGACGAAGGCGAACTGCATCAGTACAAGCTGACCAAGTTTGCCCGTTCCAACCAGGGCACCTGCATCAACCAGCGTCCCCGCGTAAACGCCGGCGACAAGGTTGAGGTGGGCGATCTGCTGGCGGATGGTCCCTCCACGGAGAACGGTGAGATCGGCCTTGGCCGCAATATCCTCATCGGCTTCATGACCTGGGAAGGCTACAACTACGAAGACGCCGTTCTGATCAGCGAAAAGCTGGTGAAGGAAGATAAGTACACCTCCATTCATATTGAGGAGTATGAATCCGAAGCCCGCGAAACCAAGCTCGGACCGGAAGAAATCACCCGCGACATTCCCAATGTGGGCGATGACGCGATCAAGGATCTGGACGAAGACGGTATCATCCGCATCGGCGCCGAAGTGCGCTCCGGTGATATTCTGGTTGGTAAGGTAACGCCCAAGGGCGAGACTGAGCTGACCCCCGAAGAGCGCCTGCTGCGCGCCATCTTCGGTGAAAAGGCCCGCGAAGTGCGCGATACTTCCCTGAAGGTACCGCACGGCGAAGGCGGCATCATCGTGGACGTCAAGACCTTTACCCGCGAAAACAAGGATGAGCTCAGCCCCGGCGTGAACAAGATGGTTCGCGTGTACATCGCCCAGAAGCGTAAGATTTCTGTTGGCGACAAGATGGCTGGTCGTCACGGTAACAAGGGTGTTGTTTCCCGCATCATGCGCGAAGAGGATATGCCCTTCATGCCCGATGGCACGCCCCTTGAAATCGTGCTGAACCCCCTGGGCGTACCTTCCCGTATGAATATCGGTCAGGTTCTGGAAGTGCATCTGGGCATGGCCGCCAAGACCCTGGGCTGGAAGGTTGCCACCCCCGTATTTGACGGCGCGACCGAAGAGGACATCGAAGAATGCCTCGCC
>JAFXJP010000060.1 GCA_017532155.1 Clostridia bacterium
ATCCACCGCTGCCCTTTGGCAGATAAAGGTGGATGTAGTTCCAATGAGGCACAGAGCGCAGAAGGTTTTAGCCTTCTGCGCGACAATGCCGAATTGAGGGAGATATTTCGAAGGAAACTACTGCAATTACGTGAGGCTTTTACCTTAAAAGCCGTCCCTCGAACGTCCTCTCCCCCATCACTCCCCGCGAATCTCCCGCACATCCACCACGCGGTGCTCGCGGCGCGAGCGCTCAGCCGCCTCCGCCATCAAATGGCTCTCAATGGACGCAGCAATGTTGGAAGACATGACAGCGCCGTCGTTTTCCAGCATATCAAGCAGCGCCTGCACAATGCCCTCGTCTCCGCCGCCGTGACCCTTGCCGCCGCGGGCAGGGTAAATGACGCGCGCATCCGTCTCGGCCACACCGGTGGACGCAAAGGGAATCACCTCGATGCAGCCCGCCGTCTCGCTGGCACGAATTTCGCCGTGTTCGCACATGATCTTCATCGTGCGCGCCACGCGGTTGGTAAACGCGCTGAGGTTAAAGGTCGCCGTCACGCCATTTTCAAAGCGCAAAAGCGTCACCTGATGATCGCAGACATCGTTATCGCAGCGATATACGCAGCGGCCGTAGGGCCCCTCGCGCAGCGCCTTCAGCACGCCTTCCTCCGTCTGATCAAGCGTCAGCGTATCCGTCGGCCAGGAGCCGAGGTTCTCAAGATAGGTCTTGCGCACGTCATAGCGGCAGTCCTTGGCCGCCGGGCAATCAAGACAGCGCGCGGTGCTGCCCGCCGGCGCATTTTCTTCTTTAAAGTAGGTCAAGTCGCCAAAAGAAGCCACGCTCTGGCAGCGGCTGCCCGTGAGCCATACCAGCAGATCCAGATCATGGCAGGACTTGGCCAGAATGATCGGGCAGGACTCCTCGCTGCTGCGCCAGTTGCCGCGCACAAAGGAATGCGCCATGTGGAAATTGCCAATGTTTTCATTGTGCTGAATTTCGATCACGCGGCCAAGCTCACCGCTGTCAATGATCTTTTTCAACGCCACAAAGAAGGGCGCATAACGCAAAACATGGCACACCGCCACGCGGCAGCCCTTCTCCTGCGCCAGACGCGCAATGTGCACGCACTCATCCGCATTGGGCGAAATGGGCTTCTCCAGCAGCAGATCGTAATGAAGATTCAGCGCTTTGATCGCCTCGTCGTAATGATCACGATCCTGGGTAGCAATGATACAGGCGTCGGCCAGCCGGCCGGCTGCCAGCAGATCATCGGCATGATTGTACATCGCATCCGCAGTCAGGCCCAGCTCATGCATGGCACGCTCGCGGCGATCCGCCTTGATCTCCGCCACCGCTACAATACGCGCGCTTGTACTTTTCTGAATCAGGCGGGCATAGGTCATGCCGCGCGCGCCTGCGCCAATCAGCGCCAGTGTTTTCATACTTTATTCTCCTTTGATCGGATGTGCTGCAATATACTCATCCACCGCACGGGCCGCCAGCTCCACCAGCATTTGGCAGGGACGGGAATGATAATACTGCGGCGTACGTTCCGCCGGGGTCGGTTCGCTCTTTTCCTCCTGCAATTTCAGCAGCTCGCGGCAAACAATCGCGCCCGCTTCGGCCCGGAATTTCTCCCCAACCTCCTGAACGCGCGCATAATGCGCCGCCTTTTCCGCCGCGTTGCAGGGATCCTCGCTGCCATACAGCACGCCCAGCACCAGCGCCGCTCCGCTGACAGCGCCGCAAATCTCGCGCAGCCTGCCCACGCCGCCGCCCATCGAGGAAGTAAGGCGCAGCGCCAGCTTATCATCCACATGTGTTACATCTTCAAACGCACAGAATACTGCCTGCGCGCAGTTATGGCCGCTCGTAAAGAGCGCGCCTGCGATACTTGCATGATCGGTCATAATTCATCCCTCCGATCGCAAGATACCGCAGACGCGCTCTTTTGTCAAGTGATATTATCAGCCTTCCAGACTGGCTGCATAGGTTTTGAGGAAGTTTTCTTTAAACGCTTCGCCGGGTTCATCGCCCACCTGCCACATGGCCTGCAGGGCAGAGCCGTATACCGGCGGATCCTCCACCACGATCAGCTCGCAGTCCTTGGGTGCCTTTTCCTTGATGGCTTCCACGTATTCGGGATAATTGGCAAAAATACCGCCGCCCAGCGCCGCCTTGAAGGGCTTGCCCAGGTGTGCCTTAGCTGCCTCCAGCGCCTGAACGAAGTAATCCACGCCCTTGTTGAACACATGGCAAGCCAACGGATCGTGCTTTTCACGCGCTTCAAACACAGCATGCGCAAAGGAAGCGACATACGCGCGGCCGCCGGCATAAATAACGGGCAGATGATTGACCAGCGCTTCGCCCATTTCCTCTTCCACGATCTTGCTCATCAGCGTCTTCTGGCCGCGGCCATCGCGGTCATACTGAGAGGCAACCAGCGCCGCACGGCCCAGAATAAAGCCGCTGCCGCCGGTATCGAGCATCATGCCGCTGCCGCCCACGCGATAGAGGGGCTTGCCGGCTTCATGAATCTGGATAGAGGAACCGGTACCGCAGATGACGCACACGCCGTCTTCATTGCCAAGACCGGCCGCCAGGATAGCCATTACGTCTTCATCAAAATTGATGACCGCACCGTTTGCAATACGCTTTGCGCGACGCAGAATTTCCGGATAATAGGTAACAGAGGCGACGGCGCCATAAATAGAAGCGACCTTCTCGCCCTCGGGGAGGCTGCAGGTAAGTACGTCAATCGCGCCATTCAGGCGCGCGCTGGCTTCTGCAGGCGAGGTATCAAATGCATTTGCGCCGCGACGCTTGTCACGCGCAATTACACGGCCGGTTTCGTCGAATAATACGCTGTCGGTCTTGTTGCCGCCGGAGTCAATAGCAATGTAGTACTTCATAATCCGTGCCTTCCTTTTTTAATTTTTTTGTGGGTAAACGAACGAATTTCTATGCTAATTATAAATGATATTTTTCCGTTCGTCAACACTCGATAGCAAGAAATTGATACCCATTCATCGACTTGAGAAAATTTTTCCCTGTAAAGGAAAATGTATTGACACCCTGCATTTCAGGTGATATAATGTCCCCCGACAATTGAAAACCCCTTATCAAGAGTGGCGGAGGGAACGGCCCGATGATGCCCGGCAACCGGCGCAATGGCGTGCGGTGCTAATTCCGGCGGTGCACTGCACCGGCAGATAAGGCTGAAAGAAAGATACTTCTGCGCCTGTCTGAAAACAGGCGCTTTTCTTTTGCCTGACAATCGAAAGGAGAACACAAGACAATGAGAAAGCTCTTCACTTCCGAAAGCGTGACCGAGGGACATCCCGATAAAGTCTGCGACCAGATTTCCGACGCGGTACTGGACGACATCCTGAGCCAGGATCCCAATGCCCGCGTTGCCTGCGAAACCTGCACCACCACCGGCATGGTGCTGCTGATGGGCGAAGTAACCACCAAGGGCTACACCCGCATGGACGAGATTGCCCGCGAAGTCATTCTGGACATTGGCTACAATGACAGCGAAATGGGCTTTGACGGCAAATCCTGCTCTGTGATGGTAGCCGTGCACGAACAGTCTCCCGACATCTCCATGGGCGTGACCGCGACCGAAACCCATGAGCAGGGCGCCGGCGACCAGGGCATGATGTTTGGCTATGCCTGCAACGAAACGCCCGAAATGATGCCCATGGCGATTGCGCTCAGCCATCGCCTCACCCGCCGTATGGCGAAAGTCCGCAAGGACGGCACCTATCCCTGGATGCGTCCCGACGGCAAGGCCCAGGTGACCGTGGCCTACGAAGATGGCAAGCCCGTCGCTGTGGACGCCGTGGTCATCTCCACCCAGCACGCGGAATCTGTCAGCCACGAGGAAATCGAAAAGGCCATGATCGAAGGCGTTATCAAGCAGGAGATCCCCGCGGAGCTGCTGCATGAGGGCACCAAGTACTACATCAACCCCACCGGCCGTTTCGTGGTAGGCGGCCCCATGGGCGACAGCGGCCTGACGGGCCGCAAGATCATCGTGGATACCTACGGCGGCTATGCCCCCCACGGCGGCGGCGC
>JAFXJP010000061.1 GCA_017532155.1 Clostridia bacterium
AATTGTGAAGGTTGCTTGGAAAAATGCAATATGCTGTGTCTGGGAATTGCAAATCCACTATATATTGATACCTGCGGCCTTTTGGTATATTTTGAAAGGTTGCAAAACAGTTGCAAGGAAAAGGCACCAAAGACACGTATTTGTGTAAATTGCATAAGAAAAAACCGGAAATCCTAAGATTTCCGGCCGTTTTCTGGTCGGAGTGGCGGGATTTGAACCCGCGGCCTTTTGGTCCCGAACCAAACGCGCTACCAAACTGCGCTACACCCCGAAATGAAAATGGAGCCAATGAGGGGACTCGGACCCCTGACCTGCTGATTACGAATCAGCTGCTCTACCAACTGAGCTACATTGGCACACCGACCTATTGTCAGCCTATATATTATAGCAAACCGTAAATAGAAAGTCAATCATTTTATTGCAGAATCTCTGCCGTTTTTTCTTAAAATTCCTGTTTTCATTTTTTATTTTGCTTGTTTTCCGATACAGACCGTGGTAAAATAATAGAATCTTCCATTCATATTATTCCAAAGAGGTGCTCGATATGACTAAAAAATTCTTTCTTGTACTTATGTTCATCGTTCTAGCCGGCGTGGTTGGCTACACAGGCGGATTGCTGACAGCGGATATTTCCCATGAATTCTCCAATCACGCCGAAATTGCGCTGAGAAAAACCGGACTCAATGTGCAGTACGCGCCCGAATACAGTCTTTACGGCTTCACCGGCTTTCGGGATTCTTTCTCTCAAACAAAGTTTGCAATCGAATACGACCACGAAAAGCAGCAGATTTTTAGCGATATGAAGCTGGCAAACAACTGGCACATCTCCCCCGTCTCTGCGGAAGATTTCCTTGCTTTCCAGGAAGCGTGCGCTTGGACGTATTCTTCCGTACTGGATCTCCCTGCTAACATCATTTTTGACGCATGGTATTATCTGGAGACGTGCGCGCCTGCCGCGCCGTCATCCCCCGCCGTGCCCTCCGGCGCCCTATCTGCGATCGGCCAGATCGGCCACGGGTTTGAATTTGCCGTATATGACCTGGAAACAGGCTTGTTTATCTTTATTGATCAGCACGGCTGATCTTCCGCGCACACAAAAGCCGGGATGCATGCATCCCGGCTTTTTCATTGATATTTATTTTTCCAGGCCGTGCTCGCAGTACATGCAGCGGATTTCGCCGTCCGCGCTCTTGAGGAACACATGCTTGATGCCCTGCTCCACCTGCGTGATGCAGCGGGGATTATGGCACTGATACGTCCCTTCGATGCGTTCATCCTGCACGCCGGGAACGTATTCTTCCTTCTGCGCAGAGAGCAGCTTGAGGATCAGCGCCATGCGGATAATCTTGCCGTACCACGCCTGCTTGAAATAGCACGCGCGCGGATCATCATCCACATCGGTGGAAATCTCGTTGACGCGGGGCAGGGGATGCATGACGATCATATCCTCTTTGGCCAGCGCCATTTTGGCACAGTCCAGCACATAGCTGTCCTTGAGACGCAGATACTCGTTTTCATCAAAGAAGCGCTCGCGCTGGATGCGCGTCATATACAGCGCGTCCAGTTGGCCGATTTCGTCTTCCAGCGACTCCACCTCGCGGTAGGGAATGTGCTTTTTATCCAGTTCCTTGAGAATATGCGCAGGCACGCGCAGCTCCTTGGGGGAGATCAGCACAAACTCCACACCCTCATAGCGGCTCATCGCCTCAATCAGCGAGTGCACCGTGCGGCCGAACTTGAGATCGCCGCACAGGCCGATGGTCAGATGATCCAGCCGGCCCTTCTCACACTTGAGGGTCAGCAGGTCGGTCAGCGTCTGCGTGGGATGCTGATGACCGCCGTCGCCCGCGTTGATCACCGGAACGGCAGCGCGGCGAATGCCCGCCAGCGGCGCGCCCTCCAGCGGATGACGCATGGCGACGATATCTACATAGCAGCCCGCCATGCTGATGGTATCGCTCACGCTCTCGCCCTTGGCGGCAGAAGAAGAATTGGCGGAAGAAAAGCCGATCACATGGCCGCCCAGCTCGTACATCGCCGCTTCAAAGGAAAGGCGGGTGCGGGTGCTAGGCTCAAAAAACAGCGTGGCCAGCTTCTTGCCCTCGGCGGCGTGCGCATATTTGACGGGATGGTTGATAATATCCTCGCCTACGCGCAGCAGCTCGTCAATATCCTGAACCGAAAGATCGGTAATGCTGATGAGATGACGCATGTAAGACTCCTTACTTATTCATCCAGCTTTCGTCGGAGGGATTGTTACGGAACTTGATCAGGCGCTCGCAGTCTTCCTTCTGGATGTAGCCTTCTTCGGCGGCCACTTCCACCAGGGTGTCGAGGTTGGACAGGCTTACGTTCTTCACGTTGGCAGCGGCCAGGCGGTCAATGCCCTTCTTCATGCCGTAGGTGAAGATGCTGGCGATGCCCAGCACTTCGGCGCCGGCTTCGCGCAGCGCTTCCACAACTTCGATCACGCTGCCGCCGGTGGAGATCAGATCTTCCACAACGACGACCTTCTGGCCCTTTTCGAGCTTGCCCTCGATCTGATTGCCGCGGCCATGGTCCTTGGCGCCGGAGCGCACATAGCCCATGGGCAGGTTCATCATGTGGCCGGTGATGGCGGCATGAGCGATACCGGCGGTGGAGGTGCCCATCAGCACTTCTACTTCGGGATAGTGTTCCTTGATGGTTTCCATCAGGCCCTTTTCCACGTGGGTGCGCACTTCGGGCGCAGTCAGGGTGAGACGGTTATCGCAATAGATGGGGCTCTTGATGCCGCTGGCCCAGGTGAAGGGCTGCTCGGGACGCAGGAAAACGGCGCGGATAGACAGCAGATCGTGCGCAATATTCTTAGCAATGCTCATTGTCTTATATCTCCTTGTATATCTGTAATCAGCCAACAAACTCTTTCATGCAGCGACGGTAGGCAGCCACGGGATCCTCCGCACGAGTAATGGGACGGCCCACCACGATATAATCGCTGCCGCCCACACGGGCACGCTCGGGCGTCATGACGCGCACCTGGTCGCCCACATCGCCGTCAGCAAAGCGGATGCCGGGGGTAACGGTGGCAAAGTCAGCGCCGCAGGCTTCCTTGACCAGCGCAGCCTCCAGGGGAGAGCACACAACGCCGTCCAGACCGGCTTCCTGCGCGTTCTGGGCGTACTTCTGCACAGTCTTGGGCATGGTTTCGTTGATCAGCAGTTCCTTCTGCATGCGCTCTTCGCTGGTGGAGGTCAGCTGGGTGACGGCCAGCAGCAGGGGACGGGTGCCGTCCTCGCGGGTCAGGCCTTCAACGGCAGCCTTCATCATTTCGATGGTGCCGGCGGCATGCAGGTTGGTCATGTCCACGTCCAGGCGGGAGAGCACCTTCATGGCGGACTTAACGGTGTTGGGAATGTCATGGAGCTTCAGATCCAGGAAAATCTTGTGGCCGCGGGCCTTAATCTGGCGAACGATTTCGGGACCTTCGGCATAGAACAGCTCCATACCGATCTTAACAAAAGGCTTTTCATCCTTGAAGTTATCAAGGAAAGCGTACACATCCTTGGCAGAGGGGAAATCCAGCGCAATGATGACATCGTGATTCATTAGTGGGCACCTCCAATAATATCTTTCAGCGAGCTGATGCCGAGTTTTTCCATTTCAATGGGCAGCTGCTCGATGATCTCTTTGCAAACACAGGGATTGGTGAGATTGGCCGCGCCGATCTGCACGGCAGTAGCGCCGGCGAGCATCATTTCGATCACATCGCGCGCTGTCTGTACGCCGCCCATGCCCATCAGCGGGATCTTGACCGCGTCATAGACCTGGTACACCATGCGTACGGCCACCGGGAAGATGGCAGGGCCGGAGAAGCCGCCCATCTTGTTGGCCAGAATGGGCTTGCGGCGATTGAGGTCAATGCGCATGCCAAGCAGCGTATTGATCAGGGACAATCCGTCCGCGCCCGCGTCCTCGCAGGCCTTGGCGATCTCCACAATGTTGGTTACGTTGGGCGACAGCTTGATGAAGACGGGCCTTTTCGTTACCTTCTTCACAGCGGCCGTTACCTGCGCGGCGCTTTGCGCGCTGGTGCCAAAGGCCATGCCGCCGCCGTGCACATTGGGGCAGGAGATATTCACTTCCAGAATTCCCACCTGCTCTTCCTGATCAAGCAGCTCGCAGCAGCGCACGTATTCTTCCAGCGAGAAGCCGGAAATGTTGGCGACGACGGGCTTGTGGAAATACTGTTTCATTTCGGGCAGCTCGTGGGCAATTACATGCTCTACGCCCGGATTCTGCAGGCCTACGGCATTGAGCATGCCCTCGGCGCATTCGGCGATGCGCGGCGTGGGATTGCCAAAGCGGGGCTCGAGGGTGGTGCCTTTAAAGGAGAAGGAACCCAGCATGTTGATATCATACCACTGGGCAAATTCCTTGCCGTAGCCAAAGCAGCCGCTGGCGGGAATCAGGGGATTATCAAGCTCCAGGCCGCAAAGGTTGACATTCAGATTTACCATATGACTTCCTCCTTTGTAAGCACCGGGCCGTCCTTGCAGATGCGCTTGTTGCCGTACTTGGTCTTGCAGCTGCAGCCCATGCACGCGCCAAAGCCGCAGGCCATGCGCTCCTCAAAGGAGAGCTGACCGGAGCATTCAGTGGCAAAGGAAACAGCCTTGAGCATGGGCTCGGGGCCGCACGAGAAGAAGTAATCATAGCCTTTGACCGTCTTCATTGCGTCGGTCACAAAGCCCTTTACGCCGTAGCTGCCGTCAGCGGTGGCGATGATCACTTCAACGCCAAGCTTTTCAAAGTCTTCCTTGAGGAAGATTTCTTCTTTCTTATTGAAGCCGAGGATTGCCACGGGCTTAACGCCCTTGTTGACCAGCGCCTTGCACAGCGCAAAGAGGGGCGGAACGCCTACGCCGCCGCCGATGAGCAGGGGCTTATGGAAGCCCGCTTCGAGGTTATAGCCGTTGCCAAGGCCGGTGAGAATATCCAGTTTTTCTCCCGGGAGCATTTTGCTCATCTGCTCGGTGCCAAGGCCGACGACCTTATATACCAGCGTCAGCGTCTGATCATCCCAGTCGCACACAGAGATCGGGCGGCGCAGGAATTTACCCTCCAGGCGCACGTTGACAAACTGGCCTGTTGCGGTGATATCCGAGGTATCGCCCTGAAGCACCATGCGGAATACCGTTTCCGTCAGCTGCTCATGGCTGACAATTTCAAAGATACTCTGTTTCATCCTGTTCTCCTTAGGCGTCAATGGTGGAGATGCACAGCGTGGTTTCTTCCAGCACGTCCAGCAGCACGCGCACGGTGTCAAGCGCGGTGAAGATCGTCACGTTGTTTTCCGTTGCGGCGCGGCGAATTTCATAACCGTCGCTGGCAGACTTCATGGACGAATTCAGTTCGCGGGTATTGATGACATAGGCGATATGGCCCTGGCGGATGGAATCGAGAATTTCGCTGCCGCCCTCGGTGATCTTCTGCAGCACGTGCGTGCGGATGCCGTTTTCCTTGAGGAAACGGGCAGTGCCGGGAGTAGCTTCGATGTTAAAGCCCAGGTTATAGAAGCGGCGGATCAGCGGCAGCGCCTCTTCCTTATCCGCATCGGCGATGGTGGCAAAGACCGTGCCGTAATTCTGCAGATGCGTGCCGCTGGCTTGGAGAGCTTTATACAGCGCGCGGTTGAGCTTATCGTCATAGCCGATGGCTTCGCCGGTGGACTTCATTTCGGGAGAGAGGTAGGCATCCAGACCGCGGATCTTGTTGAAGGAGAAGACGGGGACCTTTACGTACCAGCGCTTCTTTTCATCAGGATAGATGCCGAAGATGCCCTGCTCCTTGAGGGACTTGCCCAGAATAACCTCGGTCGCAATGTCCGCCAGGGAGTAGCCGGTGGCCTTGGAAAGGAAGGGCACGGTGCGGGAGGAGCGGGGATTGACCTCGATGATATATACGTCATCCTTGCCATCCACGATGAACTGGATGTTGTACAGACCCACAATGCCAATGCCCAGGCCCAGCTTTTTGGCATACTGGAGGATGGTGCCCTTCACCTTGTCGGAGATGGAGAAGGTGGGATATACGCTGATGGAGTCGCCGGAGTGAATGCCTGTGCGCTCAACCAGCTCCATGATGCCGGGAACAAACACATCCACGCCGTCGCAGATGGCGTCCACTTCCACTTCCTTGCCGATGATGTACTTATCGACCAGCACAGGCTTGTCCTCGTCGATTTCTACAGCGGTCTTGAGGTAATGGCGCAGCTGCTCTTCATTGCCGACGATCTGCATGGCGCGGCCGCCCAGCACGAAGGAGGGGCGCACCAGCACGGGATAGCCAATTTCCGCAGCGGCGGCGATGCCATCCTCAATGCGGGTGACGGCCTTGCCGCGGGGCTGGGGGATGTTGAGATCCTTGAGGATCTTTTCAAAGCTGTCGCGGTTTTCAGCGCGCTCGATGGCGTCGCAGTCCGTGCCGATGATCTTCACGCCGCGCTTCATCAGGGGCTCAGCCAGGTTGATGGCCGTCTGGCCGCCCAGGGAGGCGATAACGCCTTCGGGCTTTTCGTACTCGATGATGTTCATCACGTACTCAGGCGTGAGGGGCTCAAAGTACAATTTGTCGGCAGTGGTATAGTCGGTCGAAACCGTTTCGGGGTTGTTGTTGATGATGATTGCCTCGTAGCCCGAGCGCTTGATGGTGGACACCGCATGCACGGTAGAATAGTCAAATTCTACGCCCTGACCGATGCGGATGGGGCCGGCGCCCAGCACGATGATCTTCTTTTTATCCGACAGGCGGGAAGCATTCTTGCCCGTGTAGGAAGAATAGAAGTAAGGAATATAGGCATTGGTATGGCAGGTATCCACCATGCTGAAGGCAGGGAACATGTTCTTTTCCTTGCGCAGGTTGTATACCTCAATTTCCTTCCAGCCCCAGAGCTTGGCGATGAAAGGATCGCTGAAGCCCATTTTCTTGGCCGAGAGCAGGACTTCGGTATTGCCTGCGTTGGCTTTAAGCTCGTTTTCCTTTTCGACGATGCGCTTGATGCTCTCCAGGAAATAAGGCGTGATCTTGGTCACGTCGTGGATGGACTGAATGCTTTCGCCCAGGCGCAGCAGCTGCGCAACGGCGAAGATATTGTCAGACTTAAAGACCGTGAGATACTCCAGCAGCTCTTCGCGGGACATATGGTCAAACTTGGGCATGTGGAAATGCGTTACGCCGATTTCCAGCGAGGAGACGGACTTGAGCAGGCTTTCTTCCAGCGTGGAGCCGATGCCCATGATTTCGCCGGTAGCCTTCATCTGCGTGCCCAGCACATTGGAAGCGCTGGCGAATTTATCAAAGGGGAAGCGCGGCAGCTTGGCCACGATGTAATCCAGGCGCGGCTCGAAGGCAGCGTTGGTATTGGCGATGGCGATTTCCTCCAGCGTCATGCCCACAGCGATCTTGGCGGTCACCTTGGCGATGGGGTAGCCGGAGGCCTTGCTCGCCAGCGCGGAGGAGCGGGAAACGCGGGGGTTCACCTCGATGAGGTAATATTCGCTGGTGTGGGGATTGAGCGCAAACTGCACGTTGCAGCCGCCCTCGATCTTCAGCTCCTTGATGATCTTAATGGCGCTGTCGTTGAGCATCTTCAGATCATGGTCATTCAGCGTCAGGATGGGCGCGACGACGATGGAGTCGCCGGTATGCACGCCGACGGGATCGATATTTTCCATGCCGCAGATGGTGATGGCGTGGTCGGAGCTGTCGCGCATGACCTCAAACTCGATCTCCTTGTAGCCCTTGACGCTCTTTTCAATCAGCACCTGATGGACGGGAGAGAGCTTAAAGGCATTCATGCCGATTTCGATGAGCTCTTCTTCATTATCGGCAAAGCCGCCGCCCGTGCCGCCCAGCGTGAAGGCAGGACGCAGCACCACGGGATAGCCGATCTTCTTGGCGGCTTCCTTGGCTTCTTCGAGATTATAAGTAATTTCGGAGGGAATGGTAGGCTCGCCGATGGACTGGCACAGCTCCTTGAACAGCTCGCGGTCCTCAGCGCGCTCGATGCTTTCGGAGCTGGTGCCCAGCAGCTGCACGCGGCATTCTTTGAGAACGCCTTTCTTTTCCAGCTGCATGGCAAGGTTGAGGCCTGTCTGGCCGCCGATGCCCGGCACGATGGCGTCAGGACGCTCGTAGCGCAGAATCTTGGCGATATATTCCAGCGTCAGCGGCTCCATATACACCTTATCGGCGATGGCGGTATCCGTCATGATGGTGGCGGGGTTGGAGTTGCACAGCACCACCTCATAGCCTTCTTCCTTGAGGGCCAGGCAGGCCTGCGTGCCGGCGTAGTCAAATTCAGCCGCCTGGCCGATCACGATGGGGCCGGAGCCGATAATCAGAATTTTTTTCAGATCTGTGCGCTTGGGCATAGAAAATTCCCTCCTTCAGGTACAGTCAGAAACAGTATATAAGTAGAAAAAAGGTTTAAGCGCGCTGATAAACGATCTCGCCGCGACACATGGTCATGACGATATCGCCCCTGGTTTTCATGCCGGCAAAGGGTGTGGCGCGGCCCTTGGACAGGAAGGCGTCGGGATCCACCGTGCCTTCGGTTTCGGGGTCGATCACGGCGATATCCGCACTCTGGCCTATCTGGAGGCCGCCTTCGATGCCAAAGCGCTCGCGCGGCGCGATGCACATCAGGTGCACCAATTGCTCCATGGTAAGCACTTTCTTTTCCAGCACAAGATAAGTATACATCATTTGGAAAGCACTTTCCAGTCCCACAACACCCATCAGGCTGCCGCTAAGGCCCTTGCCTTTTTCTTCGGCGGAATGCGGCGCGTGGTCGGTGGCGATCATATCAATCGTGCCGTCCAGAATGCCTTCCAGCAAAGCTTTGCGGTCTTCCTCGCCGCGCAGGGGGGGATTCATTTTAAAGCGTCCGTCCTCCTGCAGATCCATGTCTGTCAAAAGCAGATAATGCGGACCGGTTTCGCAGGTGACGTCAATGCCCTCCTGCTTGGCACGGCGGATGGCCCAGACGGTTTCTTTGGCGGAGACGTGGCAGACATGGTACTTAACGCCCGTCTCTTTGACCATCTTCAGATCGCGCACCACCTGCGCCGTTTCACTTTCGGAGCAGGTGCCCTTGTGACCGTGCAGACGCGCATATTCGCCATCGTGGATATAGCCGCCGCGCAAGAGCGATTCATCCTCGCAGTGCGCTGCCAGCACCTTGCCTGTCCGGGCGATGCGCTGCATGGCTTCCTTCATCAGGCTTTCTTCCTGTACGCCGCGGCCGTCATCCGAAAAGCCGATTACATGCGGCGCAAGCGCGTCAAAATCCACCAGCTCGCCCCGGCCCTTCTGGCCCAGGGTGATGCAGCCATAGGGATATACAGCGATTTTTGCATCTTTTTTAATAGAATCAAGCTGAACGTTCAGATGCTCCATCGTATCGGGCGCAGGATTGAGATTGGGCATGGAGCACACTGCGGTATAGCCGCCGCGCGCCGCTGCCATCGTGCCGGTTTCCACTGTTTCTTTATACAAAAAACCCGGTTCGCGCAGATGCACATGCACATCAGCCAAACCGGGAATAATGAAACAATGGGAATAATCCAGTACATGGTCGCCAAACTGAGGCGTGATAGAAGGAGCGATTTGAGACACTACGCCCTTTTCCACCGCCACATCCGCCAATACGAAAGAGCCGCCCTGATAAACACGCCCGCCTTTGAGCAAGCACCGCATCACGCAACCCCTCCTCCGAGTACACATTTCAGTCTATTATACATGAGACGAACGACGTTGTCAATAATTATTTGCATTCTTTTGAAGTGCAGGGAAACGGTGGAAATTCGCCGTTCTGTGTGCTATAATAACAATTTGTAATCACTTTTGCAAAAGAGGTTTGGCATATGTCCTACTATTATAATCTGTGCAAAAAACACATCCATCATAGATTTGGCGCCAGCGAGCAGAAAACGCGCGACGCCTGGGGGATGGTTGGCTCATTGACGGGGATTGTGGTCAATTTCCTGCTGGCGGCGATCAAATTCATTGCCGGTATTCTCTCCGGAAGCGTGGCCGCTGTGGCTGACGCGGCCAACAACCTGTCAGACGCCGGCGGCAGCTTTATTTCCCTGCTGGCTGTGCGCCTGTCTGCCCGCCGTGAAACGGAAAACAATCCCTTTGGCTTTGGCCGCGTGGAATACCTGGGCACGCTGGGCGTGGGACTGATCATCCTCTTTATGGGCGTTGAACTGTTTAAGTCTGGCATTGACAGCATTTTGCATCCCGAGGCCATTGTTTTTTCCTGGCTGACGTTTGTCATGCTTGTGGTCAGCGTGCTGGGCAAATTGTGGCTGTATGTGATCTATCGAAAAATTGCCCTGCCCATCCAGAATACCACCCTGCTGGCTGCCGCCAAGGACAGCCTGAGCGACTGTATTTCCACCCTTGCCGTTATCCTCAGCATGCTGTGCAGCCACTTTTTCGGTCTCAAGATCGACGGCGTTGTAGGCCTGCTGGTATCGCTGCTGGTACTCAAAGCCGGCTGGGATGTGCTGAGCGATACGGTTTCCCGGCTGCTGGGCGGCAAGCCGGACAAGGAGCTGGGCGACCGCATCATCGAGCGCGTGCTGCAATATGATTATGTACAGGGCGTGCATGATTTTGTCATGCATGATTACGGCCCCGGCCGCTGCATGGCTTCCATCCATGTGGAGGTGCCTTCCGATGGCAATCTGATTGCCATGCATGAGGTGATTGACCGCATGGAGCGCGATATAGATGAAGAAATGCATATTCCGCTTTGCGTTCATATGGATCCTGTCACGAAGCTTTCGGCAGAGGAAAAGCAGGTAGAGCGGCTGATCAGCGACTTCCTTGCTGCCTATGAGCCGCCGCTGAAAATGCACGACTTCCGCGTGGTGCCCGGTAAAAAGCGGATCAATCTGATCTTCGATATCGTCACGCCGCCCGGTTTTCAACATGAAGAAAAGCTGATGGATGAAATCTGCGCTTATGCCCGTTCTATAGATGAACGCTATGCCTGCGTAGTACATTGCGACAAGGATTATTATCATGTTTAAAAAGCTGCTTGCGCTGCTGTGCGCGCTGTGCCTGCTGCTGCCGGCCCTGGCGGAGGACAGTCAGGAGCTGAGCCATGAGGAACTGACACAGCTGCTGTGGGAAATGTATCAGACGGAGAATGAAGACGCAGAGTTTGTCATCCTGCCGGATGATTATGAAGCACCTGCCGTGGGAAAGACCGGTATTTTCAATCTGCTGCTGGTGGGCGTTGATACCGATGACGCTGCGCTGCGCGGACGCTCGGATACCATGCTGCTGGCTTCCTTCAACGCCCGCACGGGGGAAATGCGCCTGATTTCCTTCATGCGCGATACCTATGTCAAAATTCCCGGCAAGGGGCATAACAAGCTCAATGCCGCTTATGCCTATGGCGGCGCCGAGCTGCTGATGGAGACATTGGAAACAAACTTCGGCGTGACGGTGGACGGCTATCTGGCGGTCAATTACGCGCTGATGGTTGAGCTGGTGGATGCCATCGGCGGCGTTGAAATGACGGTCAGCGAGGATGAACTGCCCAAGCTCAACGGCATTCTGGAATACTACAACTACCAGCGCGGCGCAGATGAAAAGGAAGGCCGCCTCGAAACGGCCGGCACGCACGTGCTCACCGGCCTGCAGACGATGTCCTACGCCCGCATCCGCAAGCTGGACAGCGATTTTGTGCGTGTACAGCGCCAGCAAAAGGTAATCCTGGCGATTTATGAAAAGGTGTGCAGCATGGATCTGGGTACGCTGACCAACATTGTGCTTGCGTATATGGATCGGGTGGGAACGAATATCACCATTGCACAGGCCACAGCGCTGGTTGTTACACTGCTTGATATGCAGGAGATTGTGACCTCCTCGCTGCGCATTCCCTGCGATAAAGGTTATACCAGCCGGATGATCGGCGATACATATTATATCGTACCCAAGATAGCTAAATGCCAGGAAGCGATTGAAGAATTTCTGTATGAATACGCACAGAATTAAATAGAATATGCATAAAGAAAATGCATAATCACAATAATATTCATGAAATTTAAGCCGGATGACAGCGTTTCATCCGGTTTATTTTTGTATTTTTCTTGTATAATTCGACTGAAATGGATGTTATTTTGCCACAAAACACATGAAAATGATAAAAAACAGGAGTTGGTCAATAAAAATCAAAAAAATCGCATAAAAATGCATAAACCCTATTGACAATACATGCGCGGAGTTGTATGATAATACTCGTTTCCAAGAGAAACCTCACCATTGAGATTATTATTTTATCAGGAGGCCCTACAATGAAAAAGTTCCTTTCTCTGGTTATTGCTCTGATGCTGGTTTGCTCCCTGGCTCCCGCCATGGCTGAAAAGCTGGTTCTCTCCACCGAGGCTATGTTCCCTCCCTACGAGTATGTTGATGGCGACAAGGTCGTTGGTATTGACATCGAAATCGCCGAAGCCATCGCTCTGAAGCTGGGCTATGAAGGCATCGAAGTGATGGATATCGCTTTTGATAACGTGATCCCCGCTGTCACTGAAGGCAAAGCTGCCATGGCCATGGCTGGTCTGACCGCCAACGCCGAGCGCATGAACAGCGTATACTTCTCCTTCCCCTATGCCACCGGCATCCAGGTGATCATCGTTAAGGAAGACAGCCCCATCGCTACCATTGATGATCTGTTCACCGCCAATCCCACCATCGGCGTTCAGATGGCCACTACCGGTGATGTTTACGCTGGCTGGGACTTTGAAGACACCGGTGCTGGTAAGGTTGCCCGTTTCGCCAATGGCGCCGATGCCATCGAAGCGCTGAAGAACGGCAAGGTTGACTGCGTCATGATCGACAACGAGCCCGCCAAGGCGTTCGTCGCCGCCAATGAAGGTCTGAAGATCCTCGAAACTGCTTACGCCGAAGAAGACTACGCCATCGCCATCGCGAAGGACAACGTGGAGCTGCTGGGCAAGGTTTCCGCTGCGCTGCAGGATCTGATCGCTGACGGCACCGTGCAGTCCATCATCGACAAGTACATTCCCGCCGAATAATTAAGAAAATACGCTTAAACTGAACAGGGGAAGCGGTATGTTACCGCTTCCCCGTTCCGTGTGATTGGAGGACGCACCGTTGTTTACCGGCATTGCAGAATGGTTTTCGGATGTTAAGGCCGAATTCATCCTCAACTTCATTACTAAAGATCGTTGGAAGCTGCTGCTTACAGGTCTTGAGAATACTCTGACGATCACGCTGCTGGCCTGCCTGATGGGCATTGCCATCGGCATTACCATCGCTATCATCCGTACTACCTGGGACAAAACACATGAAACCATGCGTCCTGGTCTCAGCAAATTCTGCTTCAAGGTACTTAACGGTATCTGCCGCGTTTATCTCACCGTTATTCGTGGCACGCCTGTCACGCTGCAGCTGATGATCATGTACTTCATCATCCTCAAAACCTGGCGCAACGACCTGATGATCGCCGTGATGGCCTTTGGTATCAACTCCGGCGCATACGTGGCGGAAATCTTCCGCGGCGGCATCATGTCCATCGATAACGGTCAGTTTGAGGCCGGCCGCAGCCTGGGCTTTAACTATGTGCAGACGATGATCTACATCGTCACGCCGCAGGTGTTCAAAAATGTCCTCCCCACCCTGGCCAACGAATTTATCACCCTGCTGAAGGAAACCTCCGTTGCCGGCTATGTTACCGTCATGGATCTGACCTACGCCTCCAGCCGTATTCGCGGCGCGACGTACTCGCCCTTTATGCCGTTGGTTGGCTCGGCTGCTATTTATCTGATTCTGGTCATGTTCTTCACCTGGCTGGTAGGCAAACTGGAAAGGAGGCTGCGTAACAGTGAGCGCTGATATCCTCATTAGTGTACGGGATCTGAAAAAATCCTTCAACAAAGGCAGCTTCTATGCCTTGAACGGCGTTAATGCCGACATTAAACGCGGTGAAGTGGTGGTTGTCATCGGCCCCTCCGGCAGCGGCAAGTCCACCTTCCTGCGCTGCCTCAATCTGCTGGAAATGCCCACTGACGGCACCGTGACCTTTGACAATGTCAACATCACCGATCCTTCTGTCAACATCAACATCCACCGCCAGCGCATGGGCATGGTGTTCCAGCATTTCAACCTTTTTCCGCATATGACGATCCTGCGCAATATGACCATTGCGCCGATGAAGCTTCTGCACAAATCCAAGGAAGAGGCCGAAAAGAAGGCCATGCAGCTGCTGGAGCGCGTAGGCCTGGCCGACCGTGCCAATGCCTATCCCAGCCAGCTTTCCGGCGGACAGAAGCAGCGTATTGCCATCGTGCGCGCGCTGTGCATGGAGCCTGAAGTGATGCTCTTTGACGAACCCACCAGCGCGCTGGACCCCGAAATGGTTGGCGAAGTGCTGGACGTTATGAAGCAGCTGGCCAAGGAAGGCATGACGATGGTGGTCGTCACGCACGAAATGGGCTTTGCCCGCGAAGTGGGCGACCGCGTGCTCTTCATGGACGAAGGCGTCATCATGGAAGAAGGCACGCCGGAGGAAGTGTTCAACCACACCAAGACTCCCCGCGCCCAGGATTTCCTGCGCAAAGTGCTGTAAATACACATCACCTCCTCCATCGCTCGATGGAGGAGCTTTTTTTACGATTATCCTTAAAAAGGGATTGACAAAATTCCGCAATTATACTATAATAACTTTCGTTGTGTAGGGGCATGGTGTAATGGTAACACGTGGGTCTCCAAAACCTTTGTTGAGGGTTCGAGTCCTTCTGCCCCTGCCACCTAATCACTCATGTTTTGATACAAAGCATGGGTGATTATTTTTGCACTTATAGACTGATAAAGCGTCAAAATATAAGGCTATAGCGACAAAAGCGTCTACTATGGCGCAAGAAATTGCTTATGCGGCGTCATTTGGCTGGATGGGGATTGTCCCTGTCCAGCCTTTTTTCTTTTTATCCGGGGAACTTTTTCTGCAAAAATCCAACTTTTTTCCTAAAAACCCTCCCTATTGTGGACGTTTA
>JAFXJP010000062.1 GCA_017532155.1 Clostridia bacterium
CGATGAGCTCCTCTTTGCTGTACGTATCAGTCCCGAAGAAGGCCGTTTTTTCCAAGCGGTTCAGGCGGATTTCGTGCCCGGTGCTGTGCGTCAGTTCGTGAAAGATGGTGCTGTAAAACTCAGCCGTTTCTGCGAACTGCTAGCGGTCAGGAATGACCACGGTATCAGTGGCCGGACGATAGTAGGCTCTGTCGCCGCTTTCATGGTTCAGCGTTACGCCGGAGTGGGAAAGATAGTCGTAGATGATTTCATTGGCGGCGTCGTTGGGTTCTGCTGTGCCCGGCAGCGTGATTTCATGCTTGGGCGTCAGACCTTCGCATTGGCTGATGTGAAATACGTTGTAGTAACGGAGGAAGGGCACTTCCTTCTTTTCGCCAGTCTCCTCATCTTCCTGTTCAATCCATTTCCAGAACACGACCATTTGTGCTTTTTCGCCCTTCTTCACTTTGCCGCCTTCGGCTTGGCATTGTTTGAAGGTGAGATACTCGCCGGGCTTGTCCAGCATCATTTGATTCAGCAGGCTATACGGTTTCCCTGTCGTCCGGCTGATGGCCTTTCCTGAAATCCACGGCTTGTGCCACGGGATGATTCCCTCTTCCATCTGTGCAATGATGCGGTCGGTGATTTCCTGATACAGATCCATTTTCTTCGCTCCTTTGTATTGTGGGGAGCAAGGAATCGTGGTAGAATATCCTCGCTCCCCGGTTCGTCGCGGTTCCGGAGAGTCGGCCTTGGATGCTTTGCCGAGCGTTCAGGCCTTTTCTGTTTCCTGCCGCATCCAGTGAAGGGCAGAGCCTATGAGGTCGAAGGCCGTCAGCAGATGTCCGTTTTCCAGCCTGTACAGCAGCGGCAGCAATTCTTCACTGAGGGTTTCATAAGTGATGATAGTGCCGTTTAACATCAGCAGCAGGCGCTTTTGCTTTGCGTCCATTCTTCTCACCTCACGGTAAAACGGCGGACGGTCGCGGTCTTGGTGTAGGCTGCGGCCAGTTCGGCGTGGTCTTTGCAGAAGGCGGTGCTGTCGAAGCGGGACGTGGTGAAGGGCGTCCAACTAACTTTGTACGCGCCGGCGATCAGCAGTTCTTCGTTGCCCATGACGGCTTTGATGGTGTCTTCTGTGGCGATGATTTCAACTTCCAGTTCTTCGCGCATGCGCTTGAGTTCCATCAGCTCACGGACTTTGGCTTCCATGGTGGGATTACTCATTGGGGTGGCCTCCTTTTCTTATTGTAATTACATTATAATATATTGATATCAATATATCAATTGGCAAAACCGCCAATATATTGTTATCAATATTATGCATTATGTATATTGTTATCAATATGAGGGTGATGATATAATGCAAGAAATGGAGGTGAAATTATGGCATATAGCAAAGCCAGCATGAAAGCTGTGGATAAATATGTGAAAAACAATTATGATAGCATTCTGATACGTGTTCCCAAGGGAAGAAAGACTACGATCGAAGCATGTGCAAATGCAACAGGCGAAAAAGTGAACGCCATGCTGAATCGCCTGCTCCGAGAAGAGGCAGGCCTGACCGAAGAAGAATGGAAAAAGGCCCCCGACGCAACGGACGGGGGCACATAAAACGACTGAGGCTCAGTGGTGTTCCTAGAACCATATCGGGTGCTCGATTTGCGGACTGACCATGAATTTGACCACAATTCCAATTTGCAATTATTAGCTTCAATTGACGTACTTTAATGGAAAATGGAAGAAAACAAACGCTATTTATCGTCTTTTTCATCAATTGATGTTGGCAGTTTTCTTCGAATCCCACCCGCTCCGCCAGCGAAAAGCCTTGAAAACTCAGTGTTTTCAAGGCTTTTTCATTTTCTGAAGGGAATTACCCCTCGATCTTCTTTTCGGGCATGGGGGCGATTTCTGTTCTGCCCACGGGATTGCGGTTGATGGCGCGGAAGCGCTGCACGTCCATCTTGGGCTGGCGGTCGGGCGTGAGCAGACCGTTGATTTCCTGCATGACGTCGGTCAGCTGCGTGTAGCAGTAGCCCATGCAATAGGGAATGTCGCGGATGGCGTCGGTGGCTTCCTGGAAACGGGCGAAGAAGGATTCCTCGTTTGTCTCTTTGCCGTGGTAGCCCCAGGTGGGAATGCCGGCAATGTCGCCCTGGATGCCGATGTTCTGGAAGGCGATGCCGCCGTATTCGGTCACCATGAAGGCTTCGCCGGGGTTGGGGGTGTGATTCTGCGCGTAGCATAGGTGCTGATCACAGCCGTGCTGCTGCACATCTTCCCTGGAGGCGAAGTGCTTGCTGAGCGAAGCACCGTCGGGTGTGTAGTCGTGCAGGGCGCAGATGTCGGTATCCACCTGTTCCCAGCCGTCGTTGCTGCTGCAAAGACGCGTGCCGTCGGCCGCCTTCACCAGGTGATAGAGCATCTTGGCAGCCGCCTGCTGGCGCTTATTGTGCGAAATATTGCGTACGCCCCAGCTTTCGTTAAGCGTGACCCAGCAGATGATGCTGGGATGGTTGAAGTCGCGGCGGATGAATTCCAGCGTTGTTTTAGAAAGATTCTCGACGGTATCGTCGGAGAATTCGTAAGGGCTGGGCACTTCGCCCCAAACCAGCACGCCCATTTTATCGGCCCAGTAGTAATAGCGCGGATCCTCGATTTTCTGGTGCTTTCGCGCGCCGTTGTAGCCAAAGTCGATCGTCCACTGCAGGTCAGCGCGGATTGCCTCGTCGCTGGGCGGCGTGAGCAGCGTTTCGGGCCAGTAGCCCTGATCCAGAATCAGGCGCTGATAGAATTTGCGGTTGTTGAGGTAGACCTGCCCATCCTGAATATGGATTTTGCGCATGCCAAAGTAGGTATCCACCTGATCCAGCTGGGTTTCGCCGTCTGCCAAGGTGACACGTACATCATACAGCGCGGGCTTGTGCGGCCACCAGAGCACGATGGAATTATAATACTCGGGGCTGGACATATCCAGCGTGATGCGGTTGCAGCGCTGGTGCACGGTAAAAGTAAGACGATGGCGCTCGTGACCGTTGAGGCTGACGTAAACCGTACAGGCGACCGGCTGCGCGGGCTTTTGGTTGAGCATGATTTCAAAATGCGCCGTACTGGTGTCAATGTCCGGAGTGATGTGGATATACTCCACGCGCAGGGCGCTGACGGCCTCAAGATACACTGTTTGCCAGATGCCGGACACCGGCGTGTACCAGCAGCCCGTCAGGCCGCGCTGCCAATACTGCTTGCCGCGCAGCTGTGTGCAGTCGGGCATATCCACCGCACGCACGCGCAGGTCATTTTCCCCGTCCGCAAGAAAATCGGTAATATCCATCGCAAAGGGCGTATAGCCGCCCTGATGGCCGCCGACGGCATGGCCGTTTACATAGACCGTGCAGGAATGATCTACTGCGCCAAAGCGTAGCAAAATCCTTCTGCCCTGCATCTGCTCAGGCACGGTGAAGCGGCGCTGATACCAGATGACTTCGTGGATTTCGTCCGTCGGCCCGATGCCGCTGGCTGCGCACTGATAGCAAAACGGCACAGTGATGCGCAGGGGTAGGGCATGCTCGGGCTTAAACCAGCCGCAGGCGAGGCCTTCGTTTTTGTCATCAAAGGCAAAGGCCCATTCGCCGTTGAG
>JAFXJP010000007.1 GCA_017532155.1 Clostridia bacterium
CGCATGCCGGTAGCGCCCACAGAGCCGATTTCTTCCTTGTCCGCCAGCAGGCAGCAGCAGGTGTACTGGGGCACATCGGGCAGATCAAACAGCGCTTCGAGGGAGGCATAGGCGCAGACGCGGTCGTCATGACCGTAGCCCATGATCATGCTGCGATCCAGGCCGTATTCGCGGGCGGGGCCGGCAGGAACGGCTTCGATCTCGGCGGAGATCATATCCTCTTCTTCGATATCGTACTTGTCCTTGAGGATCTTCAGCACGTTCGCCATGACGGCGTTCTTTTCTTCGTCCTGAAGCGGCTGGCCGCCCAGGGTGATATCCAGGCCCTCGCCCGGGATCACTTCAGAGGCCTTCTTGCCCATCTGCTCGCCGGAGAGGTGGATCAAAAGATCAGTGATGCCCACCACGGGATCGTCTTCCTTTTCACCGATGACGATGTTCACCACCGTGCCGTCCTTTTTGCACACTACGCCGTGCAGCGCCAAGGCTCTGGCGACCCACTGATACTTCTTGATGCCGCCGTAGTAGTGGGTGTCGGCGTAGGCAAAGTCGTTGTCCTCGTAGAAGGGATTTTGCTTGAGGTCGATACGGGGAGAGTCGATATGGGAGCCGACGATGTTCATGCCCTTGACCAGGGGCTGCTTGCCGATGTGGAACAGCATAATCGCCTTGCCCATGCAGTTTACATAAACTTTATCACCGGGCTGTATATTTTTATTGTCTGCGATGAGGGCGTCGAGGTTGACATAACCGGCATTTTCCGCCATGGCGACAGTCTCGGTTACGCATTCGCGCTCGGTCTTGCCATTATCCAGATACGCGCGGTACGCCTTTGCGGTGCACTCCAGCGCCTTGAGGGCGGCTTCGTCGTAGGTTTTCCAGGCATTTTTACGTTCCATTTTTATTAAACCTCCTGTGTGAATTGTAAACAATTGATATGGAATAGTGTATCACGCCCGCGTAAAAGGGGCAAGGGATTTTGGCATTATGGACAATTTTCGTACAGAGGAGTATAATATATAAGGCGAAATGTTGCTCCGAGGCAAAACAGCTGAAGCTGTTTCGCTCGGATACATCATTTTCCTGTGCGGCAAGCCGCACGGCCGGAAAATGATAGAGGATGCGGTATTTCAACCGCCTGCCCAGGGCCTTCCGGCCCGCCCTCGCTAAAAATGATCCACCGGATCATTTTTCGGGCGCTGCGGGCCCCGCGGCGTACACGCCGCCGCTGCGGATAAAAGTCGAAGGCGCTGCGCCCTTCGACGCATCCCGCTAAAGAATAATGAATATAAGAAAGCAAGGGAATGAATCACATGGCAAAGCAATTGATGCTGATTATCAATCCTGCTGCCGGTAAAGGTGAAGGCAGCACGGTCGGCGGCAGATTGCTGGATATGTATGACGCCGCCGGATATGAATTCCGGGTTCACTTTACCCGGAAGGAAGGCGATGCGGGCAGATTTGCTGCAGCATGCGACGAAAGCATTGATAAAATCGTCTGCGTGGGCGGCGATGGCACGCTGTCGGAGACGCTGGGAGGTCTTTTGCGGGCCAGCTATCAGCCCGAAATCTGCTATGTGCCGCTGGGAAGCACCAACGATCTGGCGCGCTCGATGGGCCTGTCCTTTGATCCCATGGAGGCGGGCAAGCTGCTGATGACGGGCGAGAGCTCATGGGTAGACGCCGGGCGCTTCAATGACCGCTTTTTCTCTTATGTGGCGTGCTTCGGGGCGTTTTCCAGCACGTCCTATGAGACGGACCGTGCGCTTAAAAACAAGCTGGGGCATATCGCCTATGTGCTTTCCGGCGCCAAGGAACTGACCAACATTCGTCCTTATCCCGTGCGCGTGGAATGCAAAGAGGGCACCATTGAGGGGCGTTTCCTCTTCGGCGCGGTATGCAATACCCGCACGGTGGGCGGATTGCTGAAGCTGCCGGTGACGGTGGAGGAATTATCCGATGGCCGGCATGAGCTTTTCATGGTGCGCGAGCCCAGGGATGTGGGTGAAACCCAGCAGCTGCTTACGGCCCTGACGCTGGGCAATTACAACAACGATCTGATCGAATGCCATTCGGTATCGCAGGCGGTCTTCCATATGCCGGAGGAGATGCCCTGGTCGCTGGATGGCGAGCGTGCCGACGCCGGCCGGCGGGTGGAATTCAGCACCCTGCCGCGCGCTTATCGGCTGATGCTGCCGCGCAAGGAATAAGGAGAAATAATGATGCTGGAAGAAAACCGGAAGGCGCAAAAGAGCGCGCTTTTCCTGATGCGGCCGCTGCTGTTTTGTCTGCTGCTGTCGGCGCTTTTGACGCTGGGCGGCGAGGCGCTTTCCCGCCGCGGATTAACCCGGGCGATGGCTTATGTTGTTTCGCGGCCGCATGCGTATCTGTATAATGTGATGATCGTGGCGCTGACGCTTTCGCCCGCGCTGCTGCTGAAAAGACGCATTTTTTACTACACCATCGTCAGCGTCGTGTGGGCGGTTTTGCATGTGGTGGATATGATCACGCGCATGCTGCGCATTACGCCCTTTGCGTTTTACGATGTATATGTGTTTTTCACCAATTTGGATATTACCAATTCCTATGTGACGCTCTGGCAGGTGGGGCTGATTGTCGCGCTGGTGCTGCTGGGGGTGTTCGGGCTGATTGCGCTGTTCCGTCATGCGCCCAGGGTACAGCCACAGCGCAGCGTGGCAGCAGCCTTTATGGTGCTTCTGGCGTCGGCAACGGTGCTGTGCACAATGCTGTATGCGCCTGCAAACGATGATTATAATGACCCTGTCAAGGGCTTTAACAAGGGCGGCTTTGCCTATTCCTTCCTGCGCAGCTTTGTGGATCGCGGCGTGGATAAGCCTGAGGAATATGACAAGGAAGTAATTGCCGATATTCGTGAAAATGTGGAAGAGCAAACGGCCCAGCAGGCGCCGGGCGCCAATTTTATCTTCCTGCAGATGGAATCCTTTGTGGATCCAGTTAATTTTGTATCGATGGGCTGCACGGAAAATCCCGTGCCGCATTTTACGCGCTTGAAGGAAGAATGCTCCACGGGCTATCTGCGCGTACCGATGATCGGCGGCGGCACGGCCAATGTGGAATTTGAAGTGGTCACAGGCATGCGCCTGAGCGACTTTGGCACGGGCGAGTATCCTTATACCACCATTTTGCAGTCCGAAACCTGCGAAAGCGTGGCGTATGATCTCAAGTCCCTTGGCTATACGGCGCACGCCATCCATAATAATACCGCTACGTTTTATAACCGCAATCTGGTGCTGCCCATGCTGGGCTTTGATACCTTCACATCGCTGGAATATATGCAGGATGTGACGAAAAATCCGCTGGACTGGTGCCGTGATGCGGTGCTGACGCAGTGCATTCTGGATGCGCTTGAGAGCACGGAAGCGGAGGATCTGGTGTTTGCCGTATCCGTGCAGGGTCATGGCAAATATGTGACCAGTGCGCCGGAAACGCCTTATCCCATTCAAAGCACGGGCATTGAAGAGAATGAAAGCCTGAAGAACGCCTTTGAATACTATATCAACCAGCTGCGGGATATGGATGCCTTCCTCGGCGAATTGACGACGTCGCTGGCAGCCTATCCGGAGCCGGTGGTGCTGGTGATTTACGGCGATCATCTGCCGGCGCTGGATATTGAGGAGAGCGATATGCGCTCGGGCAGCCTGCTGATGACGGAATATGTGCTGTGGTCCAACGACGGCTCGCTGCAAAAGGAAGACCGCGATATCGCAGCCTATCAGCTGACGGCGTATACGCTGGGCCGCAAGGGCATCTCTGCGGGCGTGATGATGCAGTTCCATCAGCAGTGCTGGCATAATGAAGATTATCTGGATGCGCTGGCGGCGCTGGAATATGATATGCTTTATGGCGATAAATACCTTTTTGACGGCGCAACGCCTTATCATCCGACCAACATGCGCATGGGCGTGAAGGAAATTACAGCAGCCTCGGCGGCGTTGCGCGATGATTATGTGATTGTGCGGGGCGAGCATTTTACGCCGTACAGCACGGTGTATCTCAAGGGAAAAGCGCTGGATACCACCTATGTGGATGCGCAGATGCTGGTAGCCAAACTGGGATTGCTTACCAAGGCCGAGGCGGGCGATCAGGTGCTGATCTGCCAGGTGGGCGATGAAGGCACAGTGCTGTCAGCAGCCGGCGCAATTGCACTGGAAACGGAATAATGCAAAAAAATAAGAGCTCGTTTGAGCTCTTATTTTTTGTGTGTCAGTATTGCTTGATACCTTCATCCGCAATGGAGAAATTGGGGCTGTAGTACAGATATACGCGATCGCTGGAGTAGCCGACAATCAGGCAGCTGTCGGGCGCGACAGGCGTCATGTCATAGTATATGGTGAAGGTATTGTAGGCATAGGGACTGGTAAAATAGTGATACGTCCACTTGCCGTCGGGGCTGTTGTACACGCCGCCGTAAGTGAGCGTGGGCTCCTGCGTCCACAGCATGCTGACGTAGGAATCTACCAGATTCCGGGTGCTGCCGTATACCAGGCGGTAGCAATTCTGCCGGTAGGCGCCGCCGTTGAAGGAATACTGATAGGCGATGGAGCCATTGAGGAAGGCGGCGGGATCCTGGATGGTCAGGTAAATGGGCTGCGTGCCGATCGAGGGTACGCTGGTGGCCGGGCGGTAGGTGGGCGCATAAGTGGGCACATAGACCGGCGGCCGGTAAGGCGTGGCCGTTATGCGCGGGGTGGCGGTGGCCTTGGTATTGTTCTTGAGGCCCTGCAGATATTCATCGCTGAGCAGGAAGGCCGTCAGCTCGTTTGAGCCCAGGAGCTTGAAGAACGTGCCCATTACATAACCGGTATCGCCGTTCTGGATGATCTTATACCAGGTGACGCCATCGTTATATTCTGTGCCGAGCACCTGCGCAAAGGCATAGCGGTGCATGAAGCGCAGTGAGCGGTAATTGGTGCCGGGGCCTGTGCGCAGGTTGACCGAGTTGGTGGTCACATAGCCATAGCCCGACAATTCGCCCTCAGGCGCGGGAATGGCGGTGGGCCGGATGGTAACCTTAGGCGTAGCGGTGGGTTTTCTGGTGGGGGTAGCAGTGGGCACGGGCGTAGGCACAGAGGTGGGGTACACTTCCATGTCCATGCGCAGGCCGACGTCGGTGATGTAAAAATCCTTGCTGTAGCGCAGGTAGGCCTTGGTATCGTTTTCCTCATACTGCACGGCAATGCAGATGGTCGGGGTGATCTTTACGCCGTAGGATTTTACCGAGAAAGTATCGTAATGATACCCGTCCGCCGGGGCAAAGCAATGATAGATGTGCTTGCCGTTCTGCGTTACGCCCAGGTATTCCAGCGAGTTATCGCTCTTGAGCATATCAACATAGGCGTTGATGAAGCTCTGCATATTTTTCTTGCTGACTTTGTACTGCTTGTGCAGATGGGTCTCTTTATCCTGATCGTAAAGATGCTCCGCCACGCCGCAGCTGAAGATTTCGGGATCCTGCAGCGGCGTATCGGCCAGCGCCGGCGTCAAAGAAAACAGCAGCGACAGGAACAGGCAGAAAGAAAGCAGCCGCTTTTTCATGGTAAACACCTTCCTTTTTTCGGGGATAATTCATTATATCCACAGAAGATGGAAAATGTCAACCAAGCGGCTGCCATTATGATGCGGTTTTACAATTGATGTGTTATTTGCGCAGCTTGGGGGCGATAGCGGGCGCTGCGGTGGGCAGCGGCTCGGCGCGCTGGAGAAGATCGGTCAGGACAAAATCATTGCTGCAGCGGAAGGTGACGTAATTGCTGTCAGGCTTGTAGCAGATGCTCAGGCACAGGCTGCCGGTAGACCAATCGCCAGAGGTCGTGTTGAACAGGTCAAAATTTTTCCCTTCTGCGGGCACAAAACAATGATACACCCAGCCGTTGGGCGCGGTAGTGCAATCAACGTAAGTCATGACGCTGTACGTTTTGATCAGCTCCGCATAGGCGTCAGCCAGCTCCTTGCCGGTGCCCTGCGTGACTTGATAAGCCTTGCGCTGACAGAATTCGTTATCCTCATTGGCATACAGCACCACACGATCGGCAGCAAAGGAGAGCGGATCCTGCACCTGCACAGCCGGCTCGGGCGCGGGCGTAACCATGGCGGCAATTTCATCGTTGGGCGCTTCAAAAGAAAAGTCCGTGCTCAGGTAGAAGGCCAGATAATAGGTAGCATCGCCGCCGTTGCACGCGTAATACAGATCCAGACAGGCACTGTCGGTGACGCCTTCATAGGAAAAGCAGTTGTAAGTGGCATTCTTGGGCACAAAGTAATGATGCACGGCTGTGTAGCCCTCTGCGGGGATTTCTACCATGCCGCCGTATTCCAGCGTGGGAATGGTTTTGAGGTAATCAATATAAGGCGCAAGCACCTGGGCGGCGATATCGCCATCTACGGTATACCAGCGCTCGCGGGCATATTCGCCGTCATAGGCTTCATCATAGGCAAGCGCACCGCCGGTAAAGGTGATGGGATCAGGCAGCGTCAGCTTGGCTTCGGCCAGCGCACAGGGCAGCGCGCAGGCAAGAGCGAGCAACAGCAGCAGGGAAATGAGCTTTTTCATATAAAACGCCTCCGTATTAGTATTCTACCTTGCCATCGCCGCCGCAGGAGGAGCAATCCACATCGCCTGAGCCATGGCAGCGGTAGCAGTTTTCTCTCACTGTTTCGTATTTGGCGCCGCTGCCGGAGTAATTGGGCGTGGAGACGCGTTTTTCCTTATAGCCGCGGCCAGAGCAGTTGGAGCAGCTGACCTTGCCGTCGCCGCCGCAGCTGTGGCAGCGTGTGGTGCGGACAGCGGACGAAGAAGAGGACGACGACCACGAGAAAGAAGATGAGGAACCGCCGGAAGACTGGGCCTGCGCAGCCTTTTCCTCTTCCGCTTTGCGGGCGGCTTCCTCTTCGGCGCGTTTGAGCGCATAAGCCGCTGCGATCTCACTCAGCGCGGCATGCTCAGTTTCATCCATGCGGTAATTGAGATCGGTCAGGGTGAAGGAGCGTGCGTAATGAATATCGATCGCGGGATAGCCCGGTTCATAGCTGAGCATAACGCTGGCGGTAAATTCATGACGCTTTTCCGTGGTGGTGGAGCAGGAATATTGGAGAAGATCACTGTCCGCAGCATTTTCCAAAGTATAGCAGCGATAGATTTTACCGTTCTTGGATGTAACAGAGCCGGAATACTGCAGTGCGGAATGCTGGGAAAGATAATTTTCAAAAGCGGAAACCATCCGCGCGGACATATCGCCGTGCGCGTCGGCACGGAACATAAAACTGTAGTAGTTATTCTTTTCGGTATTGAAATTCGAACCGTGATAGGTGATCAGATCGCCGAAGAAAGATATGGGATCCTGTAAATCATGCGCGGATGCCGGCTTGGGCGCAGCGGTAGGAGCAATCGTCGGCGCCTTTGTCGGCACCGCGGTGGGTACGGCTGTCGGCGCAGGCGTAGCATTTTTATCCAGACGCTTATCCAGTTTCGTTGCCGGCGCGGGCGTGGCGGTGGCTTTGTTGATGCCATGCCGTTTGACGATGCTGGGGCCGTCAGCGAGTGCTGCGGGGAGAGACAAAAGGATGCACAGGATCAGAAGAAGGGCAAGCGGCTTTTTCACGAAGATCCCTCCAATCAATATTCTACCTTGCCGTCGCCGCCGCAGGTGGAGCAATCCACCGTGCCCGAGCCATGGCAGCGGTAGCAGTTTTCCTTGACTGTGCCGTATTTCACGCCGCTGCCGGAGTAGTTGGGCGTGGAAACGGTCTTTTCCTTGTAGCCGCGTCCGGAGCAATTGGAACAGCTGACCTTGCCGTCGCCGCCGCAGCGGGTGCAGCCCTTGGTGCGATTGATGCTGGAAGAGGAGGAAGAGGACGAACTCCAGCTGGAGGATGAAGAGGAAGACGAAGAGGACGAGGACGACGAAGATGAGGCGCCGCCGGAGGATGTGCCGCTTGCGGTGGCAGTATCAACGGTTATGGTAATGTCGCTCATGCGCTGTCCTGCATCCGATACGCTGAATTCAGGACTGTAGCGGATGTACACGCGGCTGAAATCGTTCTTATACTGTACAGCAATGCAGCTGGTGGGTGTGATCTGGTTGCCGTAGGATACAACAGAGAAAGTGGAGTAATCGTAGCCGGAGGCCGGAGCGAAGCAGTGGTAAATGTTTTCGCCGTTTACTGTCACGCCCAGGTATTTGAGTGAGGGATCTTCCTTGAGCAGGCTTACGTAGGCGTTGATGAAGCCCTCAATCTTGTTTTTGTCGAATCTGTATTCCTTCTGCAGGTGACTGCTTTTGTCATAGTCGTGGCGGAATTCTGCCAGGCCGTCGCTGAAGGTGATAGGATCCTGCAAAACGAGCGAGCCAGCCAGCGTGTAGCCGGTCTTTTTCTGCGTGCCGGAAGAGGATGTAGTCGGCACGGCAGGCGTTTGCGCAGCGCTGCCGCCGCTGATGGTAAAATCATTGCTGCAGTACACATAAATATTATGGCCGGCGTAATTGCCGCCGTAATCGTAATATAGCACGGCGGCGGCATTGTTGATTTTATCGCCGATGGCGAAGGTCTGGCAAGAGCCCTCCGCCAGATTAAATACATAGTACATGCCGCTGTAATCGCCATAGTTTTCTACGAAGGACTGTGCCAGCTGCAGCTGCGGAATCTGCAGCAGCGCCGTCAGATAAGGCGCTATTTGCTGCGCGGCGGTATCGCCCGTGACAGAATATAGACGGCAGAGAGCGTGCTCGTTGTCATGATTTGCTTCAAAGACAATGGCGCCGCCGCAGACTGTGACAGGGTCGGGCAATGTCAGGGCGGCTGCCATCGCCGGACATAAAGACAGGATGAGACTGAAAAGCAAAACGATGGAAACGAGCTTTTTCATATGAAACGCCTCCTGCGGAAGAATTTGTGAATACTGTATTCTATCATCTGTCGCAAATGGAAGTCAATAAAAAACGCGCTTTCCGCAAAGAGAAAGCGCAAGTTTTTTATTTGGTGATGGCGTCCGCGACATAAATGCCCATGGCGCCGGACTGGCTGAGGCCGCGACAGATGCCGCTGCCGTCGCCGATGATGAATACGTTGTCGATCAGCTCAAAGTGCTCGTTCTTGAACACGGGGCGGATGGAATAGTACTTGCTCTCGCATCCGTACAGCAGCGTATCGTCATTGGCGCAGCCGGGGGCAACGCGATCGAGCGCATACAGCGTTTCGATGATGTTGGTCAGAAGCCTGTGGGGCAGTACCAGGGAAATATCGCCCGCCGTGGCCTTGAGCGTGGGACGAACGGTGTTTTGCTGCAGGCGGTGCTCATTGGTGCGGCGGCCGCGTACCAGATCGCCGAAGCGCTGGACGAGCACATTGCCATTGGAAATGATATTGGCCAGACGGGAAATGTACTCGGCGTATTCGGTGGGCTGGTTGAAGGGCTCGGTGAAGTGGATGGAGGAGAGGATGGCGAAGTTGCAGTTCTCCGTCTTGCGGGCAGGATCGGCAAAGGAATGGCCGTTGGCCGTGATGATGCCGTGGTTGTTTTCCGCCGATACGATGCCGCCCTGGTTGAAGCAGAACATGCGGCAGCGATCCTCAAACGTCTTGGTGCGGTAGAGGATCTTGGGCTCATAGATCTGGCTGGAGAAATCGCGCCAGATAGAGTCCTTCATTTCCACGCGCACGCCGATATCCACAGAGTTGGACGTCGTCTTTACGCCATGCTGCTTGCAGAAGGAATTGAGGAAATTCGCGCCGCCGCGGCCGGTGGCGATGATGACATACTTGCCTTCGATCACCTGACCGTTTTCGCAGTACAGCGCGTAGCCGAAGTCGGATTTTTCCACATGCTCGACATTATGGCGGGTAAGCAGCTCAACACCCTGCGCACGCAGACAGTCGATGATATTGAGCATGGTGGTGAAGTTCAGGTCCGTGCCCAGATGCTTTACGTTCATGTCCAGCAGCACCAGGTTGTTCTGCAGACACTTGCGCTTGAGATCTTCATTGGACTGGAAAACCTGCACCTGATTGCCTTCGCAATGGCGGGTGAGGATGCGGTCTACTTCATCGATATAGTGCATCGCCACATCATCGCCCAGCTCTTCGCCCAGCGTGCCGCCGTAGGCGGTGCCCAGGTTGAATTTGCCGTCAGAGAAGGCGCCGGCGCCGGCATAGCCCGAGGTGATGGAGCAGATTTTGCAGTGCACGCAGCCGCGGCTCTTGCTGGCGGGGCAAACGCGCTTTTCCAGCTCCACGCCGCGTTCCACAATGCAGATGCGCATGTCAGGCGTCTTTTCCTTAAGGCGGTAGGCTGCCATCAGGCCGCCGATGCCGCCGCCGATGATGAGGGTGTCGAACTGTTTCATGGGGATGCTCCTTTGGGTGCAATCAGTAAATATGGCGGGAAAGAGGCTTTTTCAAAGCACAAAAACCCAAATTATGTTACCGCGTGAACAGAAAATTGTCAAGCGGAAAAACAGAAAAGAAATATAGAAAAAAACGGTACGCCGGGGAAGAAAATCCACCGGCGTATCGTTTGATTTATGATTGGCTGTCGTTGCTTGAAAGCAGGCCGTCCAGCTGCATTTTTTGCCGCAGCGCCACGGTTTGCGCCTCCAGATCAATGGCGTCCTCCGTGCGCAGATCCTGCAAAAGCTTTTGCAGCGCGCGGGGAAGATCAATCGCCAGCGCGTTTTCTGTATCCATCATCACGCGCAGGGTATCGGTGCTTTGCGCGCGCGCTTCATAGCGGATGTATTTTTCCAGCAGCTCTTCCAGCATGGGCAGATAGCACACGCGCAGGCTGCGAACGCCTGCCTGCTCGCGGCTTTCGGGCACGGCGTGCAGCTGCGAGAGAATGTCATCCAGAATGGCGTTGACCCGCGCCATGGCGTTGCGCACGGCGGCAGATTGCGGCTGACGCGACAATACGCGAATATCCGCGCATTTCTGGGCGACCTCCTGCAGCATGGGATCGTCATAGTGCTGCGGAACGCTGCGGCCGCGCGCCGCCGCTGCATGCAATTCATCCAGCCGCCGCGTCAGTCCCGGCGCAATTTCATTGCCCAGCCGGCGTTCGATTGCCTGCACGGCGGGATCAGTCTCCGGCGAGTAGCTGCCTGCCTGAATGCCGCAGCCGTTCCAGGCTTCGATCTGATGGCACGCCGAGAGCACATAGGCGCTCAGCTCGTTATCGTAATGCATATCGGGATGCATCAGCGCAAAATCCTTGAGCCCTGCCGCGCAGGAGGCCATCAGCGAGAGCGTCTGCGCCATGGGGCGCAGGCCGTCTGTGCCGTCGGGGATAACTTCCGGGGCAATCAGATCGCGCATCAGCGTGCCTGTGCGATCACGCAAAACGGCGGAGGGATCGCCCTTTTTCATGGCGCTGTCCACCACATCGCGTACAAAATTGCCAACGGCGCGCACACGCTCGCTATTCAGCTGCTGACTGCTGACACGGCGCACGCGCTTGAGATTTTGCAGCGCTTCGTCCACCTTGCGCGTCAGCTCTCCCGCCGCATGCAAAAGCGAGGCCAGGGGCGCATAGCGTTTATCGCGGATAACCAGGCCCAGCGCATCATCCACATACGGTTGATCGCTGCCGAACATGCCCTTTTTGTGCATGCGGGAAAGCGCCTCATCCACTTTTTCGCGGCGAATGCGCATGACTGCAGCGGCAGAGGCGAGCGGCAGCGTTTTTTGATCATCCATAGAGCGCATCAGGCGCTCATGCTGGCTTTTAAGCGAATTGAAAAGGCTCACGAATGGAATTCCTCCTGATGGATTCAATCTATTGTACATCAGATTATCCATGCTGTAAAGCAGCGGGAATGTGATATTTCTTCATTAAATTGTAGTATAATCTTCATTGACTGTTCGTTGTATGTACCCTGCGGCATAGCATATAATATATATATGTAGACGTGTATTCTTTTGTATGGATATATTTTCAGGAAAAGAGGAACGAACCATGAAACACAGGCTTTTACAGCGCGTTACAGCTTTGATGCTGATGCTCTGCATGCTTTTGTCCGCCGTGCCTGCGCTCTCTGAAGCGCCGGCGCTGCGCGCATATTGCCACGCCTTTTCGGTAGAGGCCAGCGAGGGTGAGGTGCGCGGCTTTGGCTTTAAAATGGGCGCGCAGTACGGCACGGAGCCCTATACGCTGAGCTACACCTTTGCCAAGGAAGGCGGCAGCACGGCTTCCGGCAGCGTCAGCAGCGCCGGCTATGTGTCCGTGCCGGGCAATTTTGGCACCGGTACGTATACCTTCACCGCGTCTGTAAAGGATGCAGCCGGTGCGCTGAGCATGGCGGTGATGAACGTGACCTTCACCGTGGATGAAAACGGCAATATGAATTCTACGGTCAATTCTGCCGTTGCGCCGCAGGAAGTGAAGGTGCAATCGATCAGCCTGGGCGTCAGCGCGCAGACCATGCGCGCGGGCGATACCTTCCAGCTGCATGCCACCGTGGCGCCGGAAAATGCCAAGAATAAGGACGTTACCTTTACCAGCACCGATGCGGGCGTGGCCACGGTCAGCGAAAGCGGCCTGGTAACGGCCATCAAATCCGGCAGCTGCAAGGTGATCTGCACGGCCAAGGACGGCAGCGGTGTGACCACAGAATGCCAGGTGATTGTCATTCAGCCCGTGACGGGCTTGACGCTGTCGCACAGCGCGCTGTCCATTGCTGTGGGCGCTACGGCCAAGCTGACGGCGGTGATCACGCCGGATAATGCCTCCAATAAAGAAGTAACGTTCACTTCCGGCAATAAGGAAGTGGCGGTTGTTGCCAATGACGGCACGATTACGGGCGTGGATATGGGTGTTGTGACCATCACCGTTTCCTCCAAGGATGATCCCACCAAGCTGGCTACCTGTGTGGTGACGGTGGGTACGCCTGTAGCGGGCGTTGAGGTTTCGCCCAAGAGCGTGGAGCTCAAGACGGGCAATTCCATTGCGCTGACTGCCAGTGTTCTGCCTGAAAACGCTACCAACAAAACGCTGGTATGGGCTTCCTCTGATAAGGATGTGGCGACTGTAACGGCTGGCGGCGTGGTGAGCGTATGGAAGGCCGGCACGGCGGTGATCACGGCCACGGCGGTGGACGGCAGCGGTAAATCTGCCAGCTGCACGGTGACGGCGACGGGCGACGAAGTATTAAAGCCCTCTGCGCCCACGCCTACGCCGACTCCCACGCCCAAGCCCTCCACCCCCAAGCCTGATCCCGATCCTAAGCCTGAGCAGCCCAGCGGCGAAGTGGCCTATGTGCGCACCGAGCAGGGCGGCTTGAATCTGCGCACCCGCGCCAGCACCGGCGCCAGCCGCATTAAGATCATTCCCCAGAATGATGCGCTGGTGGTGGTGGATGAAGGCTCCACCTGGTGCTATGTCTGGCACGATGGCGATTACGGCTATGTGATGACCAAGTTCCTGTCCATCTACGCGGGCGGCAGTTCCTCTGGCGGCAATACGGATGAGCCGCCGACCAACGGCCGCGATGCACAGGTGGATACCGAAAAGGGCGGCCTGAATTTGCGCAAAAAGCCCAGCCAGGGCGCAACGCGTCTGCTGATCATTCCGGAGAATGCCAAATTCACCGTAGTAACCTATGGCAGCAGCTGGTGCTATGCCTGGTATAAGGGTACCTACGGCTATGTGATGACCAAGTTTGTGAAGCTCCTGGATGGCTCGGAGCCTGCGGATCCGCCGGCTGCGGAGCCTGAAAAGCCCGATGCGCCGGATGCAGATGAACCGGATACGCCTGCAAGCGATCTGTATGGCGTTGTCACCACCAAGCAGGGCAGGCTCAATCTGCGCAAGCGTCCGGATACCGATGCGGGCATTCTCAAGCGCATTGATCCCGGCAAGGTAGTTACCGTTCTCACCTACGGCGACAAATGGTGCTATGTGGATTACAAGGGCGTAAAGGGCTATGTGATGACGGAATTCCTCACCTTTACCAACGAAAAGCCGGAGGAGAAGCCCGTTCCGCCGCCCGTATCCGATGAGAAGACCCAGTATGCGCAGGTGACCACCGAGAAGGGCGATCTGAACCTGCGCGGCGGCAAGAGCACGGGCGCCACGCTGCTCAAGCGCCTTCCGCAGAATGCCTATGTGCAGGTGCTCACCTACGGCTCCACCTGGTGCTATGTCAATTACAACGGTACCAAGGGCTTTGTGATGACCGAGTTCCTGACGCTGATCTGATAAAGCATCAATGCAAAAACCGCTCGTTTGACGGGCGGTTTTTTATATGATATACTGGAAAAAATCATTTATTCATGAAAGAAAAGGAGCGTTTCTATGGCTTCCAAGGTTCATTTTACGTCGTTCCGTTGTCCGGGCAATGAGAGCCTGGTGCAGAAATTCCGCCGCCTGGTGCTGACTGCCGGCCTGGGCGAAATCGACATGAAGGATAAATATGTGGGCATCAAGCTGCACTTTGGCGAGCCCGGCAACCTGGCTTATCTGCGCCCGCAGTATGCCCGCACGCTGGTGGAGATCGTCAAGGAAAAGGGCGGCAAGCCCTTCCTGGTGGACTGCAACACGCTGTACATCGGCCGCCGTTCCAATGCGCTGGATCATCTGGAATCTGCCTATGAAAATGGCTTCAGCCCCTTCCAGACGGGCTGCCATGTGATCATCGGCGATGGCCTGAAGGGCGATGATGAGGTCGCCGTGCCTGTGCGCGGCGCAGAGTACAGCAAGGTGGCTTACATCGGCCGCGGCGTGATGGATGCGGACGTCATCATTTCGCTTACGCATTTTAAGGCACATGAGGGCACGGGCTTTGGCGGCGTGCTTAAGAACATCGGCATGGGCTGCGGCAGCCGCAAGGGCAAGGGCGATATGCACGAGGAAGAAAAGCCTGCGGTGGATGTAACCGAGTGCGTGGGCTGCGGCTTCTGCGCCGAAAACTGCGCGCATCATGCGATCACGGTGGAGGATACTGCCTGCATCGATTCCACCAAGTGCATGGGCTGCGGCCGCTGCATTGAGATGTGCCCGCAGAAGTGCATTCATCCCATGGATAACCGCGCCAATGAAATCCTCTCCCGCAAGATTGCCGAGTACACCGCGGCGGTTATTCAGGATAAGCCGAGCTTCCATGTTTCGCTGGCCTGCGATATTTCGCCCTACTGCGACTGCTACCGCATTAACGATGCGCCCATTGTGGAGGATATCGGTATGTTCGCGTCCTTCGATCCCGTTGCGATGGATCAGGCCTGCGCGGACATGGTATGCGCGGCTAAGCCCCTGCGCAACAGCCTGCTGTACGAGCGCGGCGGCGCGACGCTGGGCGATCACTTCCGCACGCTGCATCCGGTGACCAACTGGGATGCCTGCCTGGAGCAGGGCGTGAAGCTGGGCCTGGGCGTGAGGGAATACGAGATTGTAGAGATGGAGTGACGGGGGGACGATCGAGAGGCGGCTTTGGAGGCCAAAGCCCCTCTAGAACTCACCCGAAAGCCTGCGTTTTGGTTGAGCCGTTCCGGCAGGCTATACGAAAAAGAGAGCGACATTTCCGGTTGCGAGCAAGCTCGCCCCGGATAATGATCACTCTCTTTTTCTATCCGCTTCGCGGATGCGATCACGCTTTGCGTGATCGGCCTGCCGCGTTGTTGACTGCAATCGCCCGCGGGGGGAGCGCCGTAACGCTAAGGCGAAACGAGCGGGCAGGATAACGCGCTCTGCGGAGCGCTACACCTCATCCGTCACGGCAATGCCGTGACGGATGAGGTGTAGCCAGCCGCAGCTGGCGTTTCCTCCTCCCGCGCCGCAGCGCAAAACCCGCTCGTTTTTGCCGCAGCAAAAACGGCGAATCCTTGCGAAAAAGACACCAAAGCGGCAGTCCGCGGAGTTGTGCTCCGCGGGTTTGCGAAGCAAACTGAAAAAGGGGCTTGGAAGCGGGGGAAAGCTTGCTTTCCCGAACGATTCCAACCCCTTTTTCAATCAACTGCCGCGACAAAGGATCACCCAAGCCCCGGCTCAAACGCAGGTTCTTTGGTACTTTCTTGACACAAGAAAGTACCGTCCTCCCCCCGTTGCCCTTAAATCTGTCTCGTCACCACAGTCGAGCGGTAAATCTGGCTGCCCTTGGTGTGCGGGCCGGCCAGCTGCTTTTCGCGCCATTTATCCTCAAATTCGCGCATCTTTTCGCTGGGCAAAAGCGCCGCCTTGCGGCCGAAGAAGCGCGCAGACCAGTTGCGGCATACCTTCGTCATGCCTTCTACCACGCTCTTGGGGCAGGCTTCCATGGCGTAAGCGCGCATCATCACGCCCGTGCCCTGGCACAAGCGCTGCATGGGCGTAAAGTAATTCTGCAGCAGGAAGTGCGCATAGCTTACCAGACGCAGCGAGCCATAGCAGCGGTACTCGCGCTGATACTCATCGCCAACCGCCTCCACCGCCACGCAAAGGCCCTTCTTCACGGCGGTGATAATCGCATCGTTTTCGTTCTTTTTCGCAAAGCAAATCGTGAAGGAATGCGGGAAATACCGGCTTCCCTTCAAGCCGTGCACATCGCTGGAGCCAACGGCCGGCAGCTTGAGACCTTCCGCGCGCAGATCGTTCCACAGCGCTACCGAGCGGTTGATGCCCACCTGCCCCATGCCGCCGATCAGTTCGTACGCGTCGAACATGCCGCTCTTCATGAGGAGCTTGGCAAAATCGTCATGCACGTTGTACACCTGCGAGCCCGTCGGCTGCCAGTAAGGATGCGGGAAAATGGCAATGCCGCCCGCCGCATGAATGTGCTCGGTCGCCCACATCACGCGCGCATAGCGTTCGCGGTACTGTTCGGGCACGGATTCGGGCACGCGGGCAAGGCATTCCTGCACCTGCGCCTCATAGCCCTCGCGGTCCTTGACATACTCCAGCGCCACGCTCTTTTTGCCGCCCACATGCACAACGTGCACCAGGCATCCGGGGGTGTGCACTTCCTCGCCCAGCACACGGGTGAAGCCCGTGTCAACGCCTTCGTACGTCTCATCAATCTCGCCGCCCGTCCAGTAGCGGTTGTGATCGGTCAGTGCAAAAAAATCATAGCCCTGCTCGCGGTAATGGCCTGCCAGCGCAGCGGGATCGCGCTTGCCGTCAGAGCGGTAGGAATGGCCGTGCAGATCGCCGCGCAGGGGCGTGAGCGCATACAGATCCTTCTCCAGCGCATAAACCTGCATTTCCTCCAGCAGCTTTTCATCCTTGTACAGCTGAAGCTTATAAAGCATTTCTTCTTCAAAATTGAAATCAAACTGCAGCGCACCGTCCTGGCCCTTGAGCGTCAGGTGCGAATGGGTGACAGGCTCGCCGTAGTTATCCGTTTCGTCGCCGTTGACGGCCAGGATCTTGAGCTGGTATTCCGCATCAGTGAAGGGAATGAACGCGCGCTCATCGGCGATAATGGTCATGTGCGATACTTTGCCGGCCGGCACGACCTGCGGACACACGGCAAAATTATGCGGGGTAGGAAGCATGATTTTCATTCTCCTTTCAATTTAAAAACGCAATAACAAAGCTGCCGCAAAGAAGCCTGCGGCAGCTTGTATTATTATTTTTTGCTGAAGAACTCCACATGATTTTTAATGGCCTGGAAGGTTTCCTCACTCAGGTCATGCTCGATCTTGCAGGCGTCCTCGCGGGCCACATCTTCGCAGATGCCCAGGCGCACAAAGAACTGCGTGAGCAGGCGATGGCGCTCATACATGCTTTCGGCGATTCCCATGCCCTTGTCCGTCAGGGTAATCAGGCCTTCCTTGTCCATGGTGATATAGCCGTTTTCGCGCAGCCGCTTGGTGGCATAGCTGACGCTGGGCTTGGTGACACCAAGCTCCGCAGCAATATCAATGGAGCGGATGTAGCCGTGACGCTCCTGCATCACCAGCATGGCTTCCAGATAATCTTCACTTGACTTACGGATTTTCATAATCAGGATATTCCTCCTGCATACAGGGTATCACATTTAGCAGAAAAAAGCAATTCTTTTACCAATTACCACAAAATAATGTCCGTTACAACATCGTCCATCAGCGCGATGACGGCCATTTTGCCCTTATCGGAGAGGCTCTGGCAGGCGATGGACTCGCTGTTCATGGGCGTGAGCATGCCGCCGGCCTGCTGGACGGTAAAGTCGTGCACGGCGCTGATCTTAACCGCTGCCGCCACATAGGTGCCGTTGCTGCCGTTCTTATTGAAGGGGAAGCACTTAACGCCCTTGCCGGCGCGGCCCTGGGGATCAAGCATGGCGCCCGGCACGCGCTTGGCATAGCCGCAATCGCTGAAAATGACCAGCTGATCGCTGTTTTGCAGCGTGCAGCCGAGGATCACCTGATCGTCTGAAGCCAGATTGATGCCCTTTACGCCGCCCGAAGCGCGGCCCTGGGCGGGAACGGTATCCAGCGGGAAGCGAATGCTCATGCCGCTTCGGCTGATCATGACCGCGTCCGCGCCCTTCTGCGCGGCAGCAACAGCGATCACCTCATCGCCGTCCTTCATCGTCAGTGCGGCAATGCGCTGGCGGCGCACATTGTATTCCTGTGCGGCAGTGCGCTTGATCATGCCGTTTTTCGTCATGAAGATGAAGTCGTCCATATTGTCAAAGCCGTGCGGCGCAACGGAGAGCATCTGCACGCACTTTTCGCCCTTTTCAAAGCCCTGCAGAATGCCGGTGAACGCCGTGCCGCGCTCCTTGACACGCAGGCTTTCGGCAATTGCACCCACATTCAGCGTGTAGCATGCGCCGCGGTCGGTGAAGATCAGCAGCGTGTGGTCTGTCTGCGTGCGCAAGAGGAACTTGGGCATATCGCTTTCCTGCGTGGAGACGTCGATCTTTTCATAGAGCTTGGGCGTCATGCGGCGCAGCTGGCCGCCGCGGGTGTAGAGCACCACCGCGTCTTCCGGCACAGGCAGATCGTCCTGATCCTCCTTGAGCAATTCCTCCGTCTTGTCGTCCTTGAGAATTTCGGTACGGCGGGCGTCGCGGAACTGTTCGCCGATTTCACCAAGCTCCTTCTTGATCACATTCAGCAGCTTGCGTTCGCTCTTGAGGATGCCCTCAAATTCGGCAATCTTCTTCTGTAGCTGTGCAAACTCCTCGCGCAGCGCGAGAATCTCCAGGCCTGTCAGGCGTTGCAGACGCAGATCGAGGATGGCCTGTGCCTGGATTTCGGTAAAGCCGAACTGCTCGCACAGCCTGGTTCTTGCTTCCTTGCCGTTTTTCGAGGCGCGGATGGTCTTGATCACTTCGTCCAGCACGTCCACCGCGCGGATGAGGCCCTCGACAATGTGCGCGCGGGCCTTCGCCTGGTCCAGATCATACTGTGTACGGCGGGTAACGACGTTTTTCTGATGGTTGATGAAGTGATCCAGCAGCGCGATCAAACCCAGCTGCATGGGCTTGCCATCGGCAATGGCCACGATATTCACGCCGTAGGTGACCTGCAGATCGCTGTATTTATAGAGCTTTGCCAGCACCTTCTGCGGATCAAAGTCGCGCTTGATCTCGATAACCGCGCGCAGACCTGTGCGGTCGGACTCGTCGCGGATATCGTGAATGCAGGAGAACATGGCCTTCTTTTCTTCGCTGAGCTTGAGGATGCGCTCGAGCATCAGGGCCTTGTTGATCTGATAGGGCACCTCGGTGATGCAGATCAGGCTGCGGCCGGCGGGGCCGGGCTCGATGTGCACCTTGGCGCGCAGCGTCAGTTTGCCGCGGCCCGTGCGGTAGGCATTTTCGATCTCCGGAGTATCCAGCAGCACGCCGCCGGTGGGGAAGTCAGGCGCAGGCAGCACCTTCATAAAATCGCGGAGCTCGGCCTTGGGATTGTCAATGCGCAGATTGACCGCCTCAATGACCTCATGCAGGTTATGCGGCGGAATGTTGGTGGCCAGGCCGACTGCGATGCCCGACGCGCCGTTGACCAAAAGATTGGGATAGCGGGCGGGCAGAATTTCAGGCTCTTTGAGAGTATCGTCAAAGTTCAGATGGAAAGGCACGGTATCCTTTTCGATATCGCGCAGCATCTGCAGCGCCAAGGGCGCCATACGCGCTTCGGTATAACGCATGGCTGCCGCGCCGTCGCCGTCGATGGAGCCGAAGTTGCCGTGGCCGTCCACCAATCTTTCGCGCATGGAAAAATCCTGCGCCATGCGCACCAGCGCATCGTACACAGACGAGTCGCCGTGCGGGTGATATTTACCCAGACAGTCACCCACGATACGCGCGCACTTGCGGTGCGGCTTATCGGGGGTGTTGTTGAGCTCCATCATGGTATAAAGAATGCGGCGCTGCACGGGCTTCATGCCGTCCTCCACGCGCGGGAGCGCGCGCTCGAGGATGACGTGCTCGGCGTAGGGCATCATGGACATGTGCATGACGTCCTCCAGCGGCATCTGAATGATATCAGGGGTAATCGGCGGCGGGGTCGGCTTCTTGGCCATGTGTGTTTCCTCCTACTGGGAGTGATTCTATGTAAACTTACTGTTTTTCGTCTTTCTCGGTCTTCGTCATTGCATGCTGTTCAAAGGAGTCTTCCTTATTGAACTCGGCGTGGCTGATGATGTATTCGCGGCGGGGATCCACCTTATCGCCCATGAGGATGGTGATGATTTCATCCTCGCGTGCGGCGTCCTCCAGCGTCACGCGCATGAGCTTGCGGTTCTGGGGATCCATCGTCGTTTCCCACAGCTGCTCGGGATTCATTTCGCCCAGGCCCTTATAGCGCTGAATGGTGTAGTTTTTCTTGCCGGCGGTGAGCTTTTTCAGTTCCTTATCGTCGTAGGCGTATTCCTGCACACCGCCTGGGCGCTTGACCAGATACAGCGGCGGCATGCCGATATACACATGGCCCTGGGCCACCAGCTCGCGCATATAGCGGTAGAAGAAGGTGAGCAGGATTGCACGGATATGCGCGCCGTCCTGGTCGGCGTCGGAGAGGATGATCACCTTGTGATACTTGAGGGAGGACAGGTCAAAGTCCTCGTCGATATTGGTGCCCAGCGCCGTGATGATCGAGCGGAATTCGTCGTTGGCCAGCACCTGATCCAGGCGCTTCTTTTCGGCGTTGAGGGGCTTGCCGCGCAGCGGGAGAATGGCCTGGAAACGGCGGTCGCGGCCCTGCTTGGCGCTGCCGCCTGCGGAGTCGCCCTCTACGATGAACAGTTCGTTTTCCACAGCTTTGCGGCCCGTGCAGGCGGAGAGCTTGCCGACCAGCGGCGCGGCCTCCAGCGAGTTGCGCTGGCGGGCGACGTCGCGTGCCTTGCGGGCGGCCTCGCGCACTTTAGCGGACTTGATGGCCTTTTCCACGATCTTCTGTGCAAGCTCGGCGTTCTTGAGATCCTCCAGGAATTCGGCGAGACCCAGGCCCACCACATTTTCAACGGCGGGCTTCACTTCGCTGTTGCCCAATTTGCCCTTGGTCTGGCCCTCGAACTGAGGATTCTTGACCATGACGGTGACAACGGCCGTCAGGCCTTCGCGGAAGTCCTCGCCGGCGAGGTTGTTATCCTTCTCCTTGAGCGCGCCGATCTTGCGCGCGTAGTCGTTGAAGGCTTTGGTCATGGCGGTGCGGAAGCCCATTTCGTGCGTGCCGCCCTCGCCCGTGGGAATATTATTGACGTAGCTGAACACGGACTCCGTGTAGCCGTCGGTATACTGCATGGACACGTTGCAGATGACGTCGTCCTTCTTGCCTTCGATCATGATGGGCGCGTCATGCAGCGCGTTTTTGTTGGCGTTGAGATATTTTACATAGTCGCCGATGCCGCCGGCATAGCAAAATTCCATGTGCTGCTTTTCGGCGTCCTTGGCGCGCTCGTCGTGGAAGACGATTTTGAGGCCCTTGTTGAGGTAGGCCAATTCGCGCAGGCGGCGGGAAACGGTCTCGGAATTGAAGCGGCTGTCCTCGGTGAAGATGGTATCGTCGGGCAGGAAGCGCACGAGCGTGCCGCGCTTGCGGGTGTTGCCGATCTTTTCCAGACCATTGACGATGCGACCGGCATGGTATTTCTTTTCCTTTTCGTCCCACACCGTTTCAAAGCGCATCTGGTAATGCGTCCAGTCGCGGAAGGAATCCACCGTCAGCCACTTGGAAAGCGCATTTACAACCGACGCGCCCACGCCATGCAGACCGCCGGAATAGGCATAGTTCTCGTTGCCGAACTTGCCGCCGGCATGCAAACGCGTGTAGATCAATTCCACGCCCGACACGTGCAATTGCGGATGCTCGTCCACCGGCACGCCGCGGCCGTTATCCCAGACAGAGGCCGAACCGTCCTTGTGCAGCGTCACCAAAACCTCCGTGGCGTAGCCGCCCAGCGCCTCGTCGATGGCGTTGTCGACAATCTCCCACAGAAGATGATGCAAGCCGCGCACACTGGTGGTGCCAATGTACATGCCCGGACGCATGCGTACGGCGTCCAGTCCCTCCAGCACCTGCAGTTTGCCGGCGTTATAAGACGAATCGGCAGTTTTAACCTGAGACATGAAAACCCTCCCGGTGGCAATAAATTAGCATTTTATTATAGCACTTTTGATGCGTTCTGTCAAAATGCGGTAGAAAAGGGACGAAAGGGAGACGGTACTTTCTTGCGTCAAGAAAGTACCAAAGAACCAGTTAATTTGAAAGCTGGCGTACACACTCCCGCGGGCGCTATGCCGCAGCAGGCCGATGGCGCAGCCATCGCACCCGCGAAGCGGGTAGAAAAAGAGGCGTAAGACGAGGGGCGAGCTTGCTCGCACATTCGGTCTTTCGCCTCTTTTTCGTACAGCCTGCGTCAAACATTCATGCACACAAAGACTGGTTTTCGGGAGAGCTCGAGAGGGGCTTTTGCTTAAAAAGCCGCCTCTCGATCATTCCCCCTCACTTCTTTTTCCCGACCAGCAGTTCCATATCAATCGTAATCTCCCTCACCCCGCTCAGGTCCAGCGCCTTCACATCCACGCGCTGCAGCATGGGCGTCATGCGCGCAAACGCGCGTGCCTCATCAGGCGTTACGGGCAGGGTGTAGGTCACGCGATCATGCTGCACGGGCCGCATATGCTCGGCAAAATAATCCTTCACGCGGCCGCTTTCGTAAGGGCCGGAGCGCAACTGCTCCTGTGCCAGCGCGCGCAGTTCTTTCAGATAGCTTTCACCGGGAATTGCTTTGATTACGCAGCCGTTTTTCTTCAAAACGCGCGTAAATTCGCTGTAATCGGCGGGCGTGAGCACATCCAGCACGCAATCGACACTGTGCGAAGGCAGGGGAATGCGCTTGAGATCGGCCACGATGAAGGTGACGTCCTCATAGCGCTGCGCGCCCAGCTGCACCGCCTCGCGGGAAATATCAAAGGCCACTTTCACGCTTTCGCGGTTCTTTAAAAGATTGCCGGCGTAATAGCCCTCGCCGCAGCCCGCGTCCAGCAAGACGATCTTTTCGGATTTCGCATGCTTTACGATCAATTCCTCCATGCGTTCGAGCAGCGGCGCATAAAAGCCGTGATCAAACACCTCGCGGCGGTTGCGGAAAAGCTCCAGCGGATAAAACGCGCCCTTGCCGGGCAGGAGATTGACATACCCCTGGCGCGCGATGTCAAAGGTGTGGCTCTGCACGCAGCGCAGCGCCTGCTCGTCTGCCAGAAGCCGTTTCCCGCACACCGGACACAAAAGCCGGGCGCCGTTTAATTTTTCTGCGCGCGTCATGCCGCCTCACACTCCTTCATCAAGCCCTGCTTTTGCCAGCGGTTTTCCAGATACAAATAGCGAATTGTCGTCAAAAGCCCCGCGCCCAGCCAGGCCGCACACGGCGCCAGGCACGCGCCGGTGTAGCCGATGATTCCGGGCAGCACCGCGCAAACGCCTACGCGGGCGATCAATTCCACCACGCCGCCCATCATGGGCGCGATTTTTTCGCCCAGCCCCTGCAGCATGCTGCGGAAAATGTGAATCGCCACCAGGAACAGGAAGAACATCGTTGTGATCCACAGATATTCCATCGCATAATCGCGCACCTGCTGCGTCATTTCGCCTGCAAAGAAAAGGCCCATCAGTCGTTCGCCAATGCCCACATTGATAAACGCCGCTATCAGCGCGTACAGAACGCCCAGCGCCATCGCGCAGCGGCTGCCTATGCGGATGCGCCTGAAATTGCGCGCGCCGAGATTCTGACCGGCGTAGGTCGCCATTGTCGCGCCCAGTGCAATGCTCGGCTGTTGGGCCAGGCTTTCCACCTTGCAGGCTACGGCATAGGCCGTTGCGCTTTCCGTGCCAAAGGAATTAAAGGAGCTTTGCAGCATCATCGAGCCAATGGCTGTGACGGAAAACTGCAGCCCCATCGGCACGCCAACCGACAGATGATCCTTCAGCATTTCGGCAGATACCTGCCCTTTTTCGCTGCCCGTGTGCAAAAGCGGACAGTGCTTAAGGCCATACAGCAGGCACAGCGCCGCCGACACCACCTGTGCAATGACCGTGGCTAGCGCTGCGCCCTCCACGCCCATGCGAAGGATGGCAATCATCACAACGTCCAATACAACATTTAAAAGCGCCGATACGATCAGGAAAATCAACGGCGTGCGGCTGTCGCCCAGCGCCCGCAGAATGGAAGAAATCATATTGTAGAAGATTGTGGAGAACATGCCGCCGCAAACGATCTGGATATAAAGCACGGCGTCGGGCAGCAGTTCATCGGGCGTTTTCATAAAGCGCAAAAGCGGGTGCAAAAACGGCACGGACAGCGCCGTCATCACAACGGACAATGCAATGGACAGAATCATGCACGCACGGATAGAGCGCCGCACCTGCCTGTGATCTCCCGTACCAAAGGCCTGCGCCGTGCGCACGGCAAAGCCGCTGGAGGTGCCCTGCACAAACCCCAGTATGAAAAACTGCACAGACCCCGTAGAGCCTACCGCCGCCATGGCGTTTTCGCCCAGATACCGGCCTACAATTACGGTATCCACCATGCCATACAACTGCTGAAATAAATTGCCCAGCAATATGGGCAGCGAAAACAAAAGCAATTGCTTAAACGGGTTGCCCCGTGTCAGATCACGCACTGCATAGCCTCCTTTGCATGGAAAGTGCAAATCACCGCATATTATAAGGCGTAACCGGGTGCATATCAATAGGAAATTTCATTGACTTGCACGCCTTGTGCTGGTATACTTTCCTTACCTGCGCAGGGGTATCATTTTTCCTGGGCGGGCGTCTTTGCGTACAGGAAAGCGAGGAAAACATGACAGAAAATGTGCTTTCAAGGCTGATTGATTCTGAGCAGCTGGCAGAATGGGTTGATCTGATCTTCTCCCCCGTAGGCGCAGCCGCCTATGAAGTGAGCGAGGGCCAGAAGGCCGCGCTTTGCGCTGCCATCGTCCAAAAAACAGGCCGGCCCATCCTGTATGTTGCGCCCAGCGAGCGCGAGGCTGCGCGTGTGGCGGATGATATTTCGCAGTACCTGCCTTTGTCTGCCGGCACCTTCCTGCCGCGCGAAAGGCAGTTTGTCCGCGCCGCCATGAGCCGCGAAAGCGAATGGCAGCGTCTGGGCACGATGTCAAGGATGCGCACGGGCGAGGTGAAAGTGCTGTGTATCTCTGCCGATATGCTGCTCTGGCGCATGACGCCGCCTGAAATTTACGATGAAATGACCATCACGCTGCACACGGGCGATGTGGTTGAACCGCAGAAGCTGGTCGATCAGTTTGTTGCCGCGGGCTTTGAACGCGTGGATATGGTAGAGGGCAAGGGCCAGTGCGCGCTGCGCGGCGCCATTGTGGACGTGTACCCGCCCTGCGAAAAAAGCGCGCTGCGCATTGAATTTTTTGACGATGAAATCGACGGCATGCGCACATTTGACTGTGTCAGCCAGTGCAGCATCGAGCATCTGGATACCGCGCGCATCACCCCGGCCGGCGAATATCTCCTGCGCATGGAGGAGCGTGCCGCCGCCGGACAGCGCATGCGCGCAGCCGTTGAAAAGGCCATGGACAAGGCCTCCACTGCCGCGCATGACAAGGTGCTGCATGTAGCAGGTGAAGCAACGGAAAATGAGAGCGAGTATGCATCGCTGAACCGCGATGGCCTGCGCGCCTTTTTGCTGGAAGCCGAAAAGCTGGAGGGCGGCACGCTGATTCGCCAGATGGAATTGTGGTCGCACATTCTTTTGCCGCGCACCAGCCGCATTACGGACTGGCTGAACGACCCGATCATCATTATCGATACGCCTGATCGCTGCCGCCAGCGCATGGACGACGCGCAGTCGGGCTATCTGACTGAGCTGTCGCTGGCCGCAGAGCGTCTGACGGCTATCAAGGAGCAGGAAGATTTGCTGCTCATGCCCGAGGACGTGCTTACCTTCGTTAACAGCCATCCCATGATGACGCTGCAGGATTTTCTGCGCGGCTTCGCGGGATTCAAGCAGGGGAAGCCTGTCAAAATGACGGCGCTTTCCGCACCGCAGTATCATTCCTCCATCCGTGATCTGAATAATGACATCGCCGCCTGGCGCAAAAACGGCGATGCGGTGTATCTCTTTGCCGGCGGACAGGCGCGCGGCGAGCGTCTGCTTGACTCGCTGCTGGGCGTGGGCTATCGGATGGATGAGGGCGTGCATATTTCGCCGCTTTCGCTTTCGCGCGGCTTTTCCTGGCCCGAAATCGGCCTGCATGTCATTTCGGATGCTGATATTTACGGCAAAAGCTATAAAAAAGCGCGCAGCCAGAAAACCTCCGGCGAGCGTATTTCCGCCTTCACCGACCTCAAGGAAGGCGATTACGTGGTGCATGAAATGCACGGCGTGGGCGTGTATCTGGGCGTTACGCGCATCCAGACCGAGGGCACGTGGCGTGATTATCTGCTCATCCAGTACAAGGGCACGGACAAACTCTACGTACCGACCGATCAATTCGACCGCGTGCAGAAATACATCGGCTCGGTCGATGAAGCGCCTTCGCTCAATTCCCTGTCCGGCGGCGAATGGCAAAAGCAAAAGGCCAAGGTTAAGGCAGGACTCAAAAAGCTGGCCTTTAACCTTGTGCAGCTCTATGCCTCGCGCGAGTCTACTCCGGGCTTTGCCTTCTCGGAAGACAACAGCTTTTCCATGCAGTTTGAGGAAAATTTCCCCTACGAGCTGACCGTCGATCAGGACCGCGCCGTCAGGGACATCAAGCGCGACATGGAATCAAATCGCAACATGGATCGTTTGCTTTGCGGCGACGTGGGCTACGGCAAGACCGAAGTGGCCATGCGCGCGGCGTTCAAGGCCGTCAACGACGGCAAGCAGGTCGCGCTGCTGGCGCCCACCACCATTCTCGCGCAGCAGCATTATTACACGTGCCTCAAGCGTTTTTCGGATTTCCCGGTCAATATCGAAGTGATCAGCCGCTTCCGCAGCCCCAAGGCCCAGCGTGAGGCGCTGAGTAAGCTCGCAGCCGGCAAGGTGGATATCCTTGTTGGCACGCACCGGCTGCTTTCCAAGGACGTGTGCTTTAAAAACCTCGGTCTGCTCATCATCGACGAAGAGCAGCGCTTTGGCGTAGCGCACAAGGAAATGATCAAAAACATGAAAAAGAGCGTGGATGTGCTGACCCTCAGCGCCACGCCCATTCCGCGTACGCTGCACATGAGCATGGTGGGCGTACGCGACATGAGCCTGCTGGAAACGCCGCCTGAGCAGCGCATTCCCGTGCAGACGTACGTGATGGACTACAACGAAAGCGTCATCCGCGACGCCATCCTGCGCGAAATGGCGCGCGAGGGGCAGGTGTATTTCCTCTACAACCGTGTGCAGAATATCGACGCCTTTGCCGCCAGGCTGCGCCAGCTGGTGCCTGAAGCGCGCATCGGCATCGGCCACGGGCAGATGAAGGAAAGCGCGCTGGAAGACGTGATGCTGGACTTTTACGGCGGCAAGTACGATGTGCTGCTGTGCTCCACGATCATCGAAAACGGTCTGGACGTGCCTTCTGCCAATACGATTATCGTTTATGACGCCGACCGCTTCGGCCTGTCGCAGCTGTATCAATTGCGCGGGCGCGTGGGCCGCTCCAACCGCGTGGCCTATGCCTATTTCACCGTGCGCCCGGCCAAGGCGCTGTCTGAGAACGCCGAAAAGCGCCTTGCCGCTATCCGCGAGTTTACGGAGTTCGGCGCAGGCTTCCGCATCGCGATGCGCGATCTGGAAATCCGCGGTGCGGGCGATATCTTCGGGCCCGAGCAGAGCGGCCATATTTCCACGGTCGGCTACGATATGTACTGCAAGCTGATTGAAGAGGCCGTGCGCGAGGCACGCGGCGAAAAGCCTGAGCCGGATGAACTGGAAACGCGCGTGGAGCTCAAGGTCAACGCCTTCCTGCCCGACAGCTATGTGCGCGGCGGCGGCCAGCGCGTGGAAATCTACAAGCGTATTTCCATGCTGCGTACGCTCTCTGACCGCGCGGACATCATTGATGAAATGATCGACCGCTTCGGCGAGATTCCGGACAGCGTGATGACGCTGCTGGATGTATCGCATCTGCGCGCCATGTGCGCGCGCTTTGGCGTGTCGGTGGTTATCCGGCAGCCGCTGGGCGTGCTGTTCCGCTTTGATATGCGCTATGTGCCCGATCTCAACAGCCTGAGCGAGGCGATGGAGGGCAGTGAGATCCGCTTCTCCGCCGCGCGCATTCCCGGGCTTTTCCTGCCGCTGCCCGTCAAGGCAACGGACGCGGATGCGCTGAAGATCGCCTGCGGTGAAATGCTGAAGCTCACGCAGAAAATGGACGAAATTGAAGCGCGGGATAAGGCCAAAGTGTAAACAAATTGCCCTTTCACAAATATTAACTTTCCTATTTTGTATATTCTATGATATAATGCTTGTGTATGCTTGAAACCTACCCTAAAGGAGACGCACATGCCTCAAACCGTTCAACGTACGCGCGGCAGAAAACGCCGCCGCAGAGCAGATAAACGCATCCCGGCGCTGATCTTTTTCTTCGCTTTTGTGATCATCGCCGTGCTTCTTGCACCCAAAACGCCCGTGCAGCAGGCCTTCAATGCTGATGGCACCAGCGGCGGCGCATACAAGGGCCTGGTCATCAGCGAAGTGATGGCCTCTAATTCCAGCGCCCTGCCCGATGATCACGGTGCCTTTGCCGACTGGGTGGAGATTGCCAATATTTCCGACAAGCCCATCAATCTGAAGGGCGTAACAATGTCCGACCGCAGCGATAAGGCTATTTTCCTCTTCCCGGAGCATATTTTGCAGCCCGGCGAAAAGGTGCTTGTCTTCTGCGACGGCGTGAACCAGAATACGCTGGATAACGGCGCGTACCACGCCAAGTTCAAGCTTTCCTCCATCGGTGAATCGGTCTTCATCTTTAATCCCACCGGCTATGTGATTGACAGCGTCGAATTCCCCACCCTCAACATGAACGAAGTATACGCCCGCATGGAGGATGGCACATTTACGCTGACCGATCAGTATTCCCCCGGCTTTGATAACACCGAGGACGGCCACATTGCGTATCTGGCTACGCACACCATCGAGGCCAACGCCCTGCGCATCAATGAAGTGATGGCTGCGCCCCGCAGCGGCCTGCGCGATGAGAACGGCGAATTACAGGATTGGATTGAACTGTACAATGCCTCGTCCGAGCGCATTTACCTCAAAAATTACGCTTTGAGCGATAATGAAGACAATATGCTCAAGTGGATTTTCCCTGAAAACGCCTACATCGAGCCCGGCCAGTATTATATCGTGTTCTGCTCCGGCCTTGATCTTGACGGCGCGCAGACGGGCTATCCGCACACCAATTTCGGCCTCTCTGCCGAGGGTGAAACCGTCACGCTGAGCAATGTGCTGGGCCAGCTGGTAGACCGCGTCAAATACGAAAACCTTTCCGTCGATTGCAGCTACGGCCGCGATGACAAGAATAACACCTGGAAGGTATACACTCTGGCTACCCCCGGCGTAGCCAATGATGACAACGGCATTGCGCGCGCAGACGATTACCTGCGCGCGCTCAATAACTCCCGCGTTTATATCAGTGAAGTGATGTCCTCCAACGATTATGTCGTAGCAGTTTACGGCGAGGAGAACACCGACTGGGTGGAAATTTTCAATGCCGGCACCGAGCCTATCAACATGTCGGGCTGGGGTCTTTCGGATAACATCAACTGGCCGCGCAAATGGCAGTTTCCAGAAGGCACCACCATTTTTCCCGGCGAATATAAAATCGTGCTGCTGGACGGCAGCGTAAAGGCCGGCGATGACGCCAGCCGGCTGCATTCCTCCATCAAGCTTGCCCGCGCCGGCGGCGAAACGCTGACGCTTTCCGATTCCTCCGGCTATGTGCTGGATAAACTGTACCTGCCGGAAATCCCCACCGATTACAGCTATGGACGCACCTGGGGCATGGGCGGCTTTTTTTATTATGACGGTCCCACGCCCGGCGCAGCCAATACCGTGGGCTTTCGCGGCTTTACCCAGGCGCCTTCTTTTGTGACGGCAAGTGGTCTTTACTCCACCGACGTGCAGGTAGAAATTACCGTGCCCCTTGGCACCACCGTGCGCTATACGCTGGATGGATCTGTTCCCACGCTTACAAATTCCATCGAATACACGGGCCCCTTCACCATTCAGGATACCGCCGCTGTGCGCGCAAGAGCCTTTGGTGCAGAGCTGCAGCCCTCATCGGTCATTTCCGCCACCTATGTGCTCAAGACCTTCTATTCGCTGCCGGTGGTATGTCTGGTCACCGATCCGGACGGATTGTGGAACGAGCAGACGGGTATTTTCTCCGCAGGCGAGGGCATCGACGTCCGGCAATATGAGAGAATCACCTTCAAAAATCCCACGCCTTTGTACCGTACGCAAAAAGAAGCCGGCGTGCGTGTAGACGCTTATGCAGAAATGTTCCACAATGAAACGGGCGAGACGATCTTCAGCCAGGGCGTGGAATTTGGCCTGATCGGTCAGTATTCGCTGGATATGCCGCAAAAGTCGCTCAAAGTCGTCGCAAAGGCGCGCTACGGCAGCAAATATATCAACGGCAAGCTCTTTGACGACCGCGAGTTCACCCAGTACCGCGCCTTCGTGCTGCGCAACAGCGGCAACGACTGCGTATGGACGCGCATGGTGGACGGCGTGCAGTCCCGTCTGGTGGACAAGATCGATACCACCGTCATCCATCAGGCCTGGCGGCCCGTCATCGTCTACATCAACGGCCGCTACTGGGGCCATTACAACCTGCGCGAGCGCGTAGGCGAACACTTTGTCGCCCAGCATGAGGGATTGGCGCTGGAAGACGCTCAGTCCATCGACGTGCTCGAAAGCAACGGTACCGCTTCCACCCAAGTCAACAACGGCTCCAACGCCGAATGGAAGGAATTCATCTCTACCGTCAAAACGCTCGACCCCGCCAGAAAGCCCGAGGATCTGCAATACATCCTCGACCGCGTGGACGTGGACAATTACTTTGACTACGTGATCTTTGAAGTCTACTTCGCCAACACCGACACAGGTAACATCCGTTACTACAAAGTTCCGGGCGGAAAATGGCGCTGGATCCTGTACGATATGGACTACGGCCTGTTCAACTCCTCGGCCAACGGCATTTCCAATTACCTGAATCCCAATGGCCACGGCGCCAACAACGCCATCGACAACACGCTCATCCGCAAGCTGCTTGAGAATGATGAGATGCTTGACAAGTTCTTGAAGCGTTTCGGCGAGATCTATAAAACGCTCACCACAGACGTGATGCTCAATGAAATCAACGCCTGTTACGCCATCCTCGAGCCCGAAATGGATATGCACTTTGCCCGCTGGGCGGAGAGCAACCTCAAATCCATTGACGTTGACCAGCCCCAATCCAAGGACGGCGCACTGCGCTACTGGAATACCCGCGTGGAGCGTCTGCGCAATGTCGTCCGCAAACGCCCGGCTTTCTGCTGGCGGCAGGTGCAGGATTGGTTCAAACTCAGCGATGCGGAGATGGAAGCGTATTTCGGCCCGCTGCCGCTGCTGTCCGAAGAATGCACTTGGCAGACTGAAAAGTTAAAGGACACTGACATGACCTACCTGTACGGCAAGAACTGGCAAAAGCTGTACGAATAACGCTATCTCTTGCACAATCCCGCCGCGGATTGTATAATAACAATAATGTACCGAAATTTAAATGGAGGCACGCACATGAATTTCATTCCCGCTCTTCTGACAAACCTCGATAAGCAGGACATTATCACCAGCGATTTCTGGGCCTCGCAGTTTTCTTCCTTCACGCCCATGAACGTGGCGCTGGTGCTGATCCTGGCTGTTGTCATCGGCCTGATCATCTCCTTCGTATATAAGCTCACCTACCGCGGCGTGCTCTACAGCCCGCAGTTTAGCATGGTGCTGATCATGCTCACCCTCGTCACTGCGCCTGTTGTTATGGCCATTGGCAGCAACGTAGCGCTCTCCATGGGCATGGTAGGCGCGCTGTCCATCGTGCGCTTCCGTACCGCCATCAAGGAGCCGCTGGATACCTGCTACATGTTCTGGGCCATCACCATGGGCATTCTCCTGGGCGCGCAGCAGTATGTCATCGCGCTGGTGGTTGTCATCGGCATTGGCGCGATCCTGATCCTGATGAGCTACATGCGCTTCCGCCATCCCAATGCGTATCTTCTGGTCGTGCACTATCAGCTCAGCGACAACGAGCGCGAAAATGTGGAGGCCAATGTGGAGGCCGTGCTGCGCTCCTCCTCCCACAAGTACCGCATCCGCTCCAAGACCGTCACCCGCGGCGGCGCGGAGCTGACTGTTGAAGTGCGCCTGGGCAACGATACCAAGATCGTCGGCCGCATGCTGGGCGTCAACGGTGTGCAGGACGCTACCCTCGTTGCCTGCCAGAATGAAACGGGTGCCTGATCATGGCAGTGCCGCTTCGACATGAGCTGAAGTTTTTCATCACGGACGTGCAGTACCACGTTTTGTCCTCCATGCTCAAAAATGTGCTGCACCCCGATCCCAACGGTGATGAAAACAATCAGTATCACATTCGCTCGCTGTACTTTGATACGGCCTTTGACGACGCGCTGAACGACAAGATCAGCGGTGTGGCCAACCGTAACAAGTACCGCATCCGCATTTATAATTTCAGCGATAAGATGATCCGTCTGGAGTGCAAAAGCAAGTTCCGCGATCTGATCTCCAAGCGCTCGGTGCGCATCACGCGCGATCTGGCAGAGCAATTGATCTCCGCCGATCCCACGGGGCTTGAAAGCACCGCCTCCGGTCTGGTCAGCGACGTGTACCGCGAAATGCGCACCAATCTTTTGCATCCCGTGGTGATCGTTGACTATCTGCGCGAAGCGTATCTGCATCCGGTGGAGGATGTGCGCATCACCTTTGACCGCCAGCTGCGCACGGGGCTTAACAGCATTGATATGTTCAATCCGCATATTCCCACCGTGCCGCCTTTTGATCACGAGGAGATCATCCTCGAGGTGAAATACAATCGCGAGCTGCCGGTGTACATCAGTCATATTCTTTCCTACGCGCTGCGCGACGGCGCGGTGCAGAGCGCGATCAGCAAGTATGTGCACTGCAGAAGGTTTGAGTTTAAGGATTATTAAGGGAGGACGAGGGGGAACGGTACTTTCTTGTGTCAAGAAAGTACCAAAGAACCTGCGTTTGCGTTGGAAGATGGCTGCGTGAATAACGCGGCAATTAATTGAAAAAGAACCGGAGAAAACGGCTGCAAGCAAGCTTGCCCCGATTTTTCTCCGGTTTCTTTTTCAGTCTGCTTCGCAGACCCGGCCGGCGAAGCCGTCCGGACTGCCGCTTTGTAGACTTGTGTGCAAGTGCCGCCGTTTTTGCTGCGGCAAAAACGAGCGGGTTTCGCGCTGCGGCGCGGGAGGCTATACAAAGCAGGCCGATGGCGCAGCCATCGCGCCCGTGAAACGGGCAAGAAAAAGAGCGTGTAAATCATCGGGGCGAGCTTGCTCGCAGCCGTGATTTCACGCTTCTTTTTCGTATTGCCTGCCGTAACATTTCCGTCGACAAAACGCAGGTTTTCGAGTGGGTTTTAGGGAGGAGCTTTTCCCGGAAAAGCTGCCTCCCTAACGTTCTCTCTTACTTCAAAAAAATCGGATTGCTCCACGCCACGCGACCGCCGATATCCGTCACTTCCACGCGCAGGTAGGGGAAGTAATCGGGCACAGGATCGCGGGAAACCATCTCCAGGAATGCGCCGCCGTTGTCCGTGCCGCGCTGCACGATGGGACGCATCGCGCCGCAAATGAAGCGGCACTTGACGCAGGTGGAGCACTTGACGTGCGCGTAGCCTTCGTCGTCAATGTAGAAATCGTGAATTTCGGGGCCGGTGGAGGAATAGAACGCGCCCTTCTCCAGCGCCTCGAGGATGGAAGAAACATTGTTTTCGCTGTTAACCATCACCCAGCCCATGCCGTGCTGCGTGGCGGGATGTCCGTCATCGGTGGCAACGCCGAAGATCTTTTTGCCCTGCATGAGGATTTCGTCCCAGATCCAGCCGTTGTTCACGTCATAATCGCAGCCCAGCGCGCAGCCGGTGTTCCACAGCTCCATGGCAAAATTGCCTTCCATCTGCTCAAACTCGCGGGCGGGCGTGCCGGACCACTGGGGATGGCAGTAGATGGTCAATTGCTTATCCTTGTGCGCCTGGTTCAGGTATTTTTCCTGGAAATCGAACTGATCCTTAACCAGCTCGCGCTCAAAAACCTGATCCTGCTCGTAGGGGTTTTCGGGCTTTTCGGGGCCGAGCCACACGGTATGGAAGCAGTGAATGCGGCGCATGGGCGCAATATGCGCGTCCATTTCCATACCGGGAATGATGGTCAGCCGGCTTTCGGGCAGATAATTCTTGTAGTTATAAATGCGGTGATCGGTGATGGCGAGGAAGTCATAGCCCTTCTGCTCGTGAATGGCGATGGTTTCTTCGGGCGTGGCCTTGCCGTCAGAGCGCGTGGTGTGGCAGTGCAAACCGCCCTTGAGATGCTTTTTTACGTTTTCGAATGCAGACTGTCGGATCATGGTGATATTCTCCTTTGCATGCAAAAAATAAACGCACGGGACATGCGTCCGGTGCGTTTATTGTAGCATAGGCAAAACGGAAAAACAATGATTTTTACAGCGTACAGCCCAGAATATCTGCAAGAATATAGGTGTCGTATTCATCGCGGATGAAGCCCTCGCTCTTGCCTTTGCGCGCTTTGGCAGGACGACCGCGCCGGGGGGTGTCGGCGCTTTTGTTCTGCGCGGGCGGCGTGCATACGGGCAGGAAGGGGCGCAAATCCTCCGCGTCTACCGTCAGGTACTGTGTGAAGGCGGCCGGATACTCAAACATGCGCTCCGTGCCGTCAAAATCTGCTACGATGTAATCTTCGCCTTGCGTGCGGGTGACAAGGCCGCAGCCAAAGACGACATGGTGAATTCTTTCACCCACCAGACGTTCAGCTTTCATTTCGTCCGTTCAACCTCCTTGGGGATTAATAGTCGGCGATCTTGGCCAGCGCCGCATGCATAGCCTGAACGGTGGCGGTGTCCTTTTCAAACTTCAGCGCGCCGTGAATGTGCGCCTTTGCGTGGGGATCGCCAATTTCGCCAAGCGCCGTTGCGGCTGCCGCGCGGAATTCAGGGGAGATATTACGCAGCTGCGTGACCAGGAAATTGACAGCGTCCTCGCCGCCAGCCTTGCCAAGACCGCGGATAGCCGCCAATTGCACGTCAGCCTTTTTGCACTGCGCCAGTTCGATGAGCTTGCTGCTCTTTCTCTTTTCGGTGGCGCGCTCCACCTGCTTCATCTTGTCGCCGAGAATCATGGATAAAAACCCTCTTTCAAATATTGTAAATAGCAAACGGACCGCTGCGCGGAGAGGCATGCACAGCGGTCCGTCGCTGCAGCAGTTTTATGCTGCAGGTATATTAAACAACAGAAATGTGAATTGAATATGAATTATTGCACAGAAAATATATGAATGTTTTGTGAATGCTATATAAACGATTGTTTATATTCCCCATTCCGGCAGCTGCTCAAAACGCAGGGTCTGGCCCTTCCAGGGGAAGGTGAGACAGCAGGAAAACAGCTGCGGCGCGGTCAGATTGTCGCGCGCGCCGTACTTGTGGTCGCCAAGCAAGGGATGCTTGCGCGAGGCAAACTGCACGCGGATCTGATGACTGCGGCCGGTGTAGAGGCGGATGCGCACCAGGGAATGGCCGTCGCGCACAGCAAGGCGCGTGAAAGCGAGCCTTGCGCGCTTTACGCCGCCGCGCTCGCGAGAGACGACGAAGACCTTGTTTTTTCGATTGTCCTTGAGCAAAAGATCTTCCCAGTCGCCGCTTTCCTCCGTTTCGCCGTGCACGAGGGCGACGTATTCCTTGATCATTGTGCTCTCGGTAATGGCGCGGCTGAGCGCCGCTGCTGCAGCCTTGGTACGGGCGTAGACCATCACGCCGCCGACGTTGAGATCCAGCCGGTGCACGGTAAAGCATTCACCGCCGAGCAGCCGTTTGATTTCCTGCGGCACGGCGGATTCGCTGTCCAGGCCAACGGGCTTAACGATCACGGCTAAATCCGCGTCATGATAGAGAATTTGCATGAAGTCACCTGAGAAAGATAGCGTGTATTTTGAAAACGGGATGAGGGTAATTTGCCGGGAGGAACGAGGGGCGCAGCGCCCTCGTTTAAAATCCGCAGCGGCGGCGTGTACGCCGCGAGGAGCGGTTGGAATACCGCTTCCGATATCATTTTCTGACCGTGCGGCGCAGCCGCACAAGAAAATGATGCTGCAAAAGGGAACAGCAAAAGCTGTTCCCTTTTGAGCGAGCTTGCGAGCTTACGAACGAATCTCCGCGTCGTGACGTTCTTTGCACAGCTTCAGCGCCTTTTTCATGATGGGCGCGAGGTGCTCTTCGGTCAGCGTCTGGTCGGGGGAGCGGAAGATCAGCGAGAAGGCGCAGCTCTTGAGGCCGTCGCCCAGCTGCTTGCCGCGGAATACGTCAAACAGGCGAATGTCTTCCAGCAGCGCGCCGCCGGCTTCGCGCAGGGTATCCATCACGGGGCCGAGGTTCACTTCTTCCTTCATGACCAGCGCGATGTCGCGGGACACGGCCTGCATGCGGGAGATGGACTGCACATGGCCCATCACGGTGGCGCAATCGTACATGGCTACCATGTCCACTTCGGCCAGCAGGGTGACTTCGGGCAGGTCCATGGCGGCGGTGATGTCGGGATGCACCTGACCCAGCTGGGCGATCACGGTATCGCCGCACACAAGGCGGGCGCTGCGGCCGGGATGATAATAGCAATCCGCGCCGGGCACGATCTTGCATATGATGCCTTCGGTCTTGAGCAGCGCTTCCACAACGCCGCGGATGGCGTAGAAATCAAGGTCCTTGCCGTACGCGCCGATGCTGAGGGCGGGGGACTCGGTCACCAGGCCTTCTTCGGTGCGGCGGGTCGCGTCAAAGAGCGTGCCGAATTCGTACAGCATGGCGCATTCGTTGCCGTGGTTGTAGTTGCCGGACAGGATGCGCAGCATATCGGGCGCCAGCGTCGTGCGCATGCACGCGGTATCCTCGCCCAGGGGATTGCGCAGCATCAGCGGCTGCATGCGGGGATCATCTTCCGGCAGGCCGAGGGAGGCGATGGACTTTTTGCTCACGAAGGAGAAAGTCATCATCTCGTCATAGCCCAGGCCGCCCATCACGCGGCGGATGTTCTTCTTGCGCTGCATGAGGGGATTGAGGCCGCCCTGCGTGGTTTCGCCGCGCAGACGCGTGGAGGGGATATGCTCATAGCCCACCATGCGCAGCACTTCCTCGCAGATGTCCGCTTCCAGCTCCACGTCCTGACGATAGTCGGGCGCGGTGACGGTAAGCACATCGCCGCCGTCAAATTCCACGGTGAAATTGAGCTTCTTGAGCGCGTTTACCATCTGCTCGGCGGTGATTTCAACGCCGGTGCGGGCGGCAATGCGCTTGACGGAGCAAACGATGGGCTTGTGCGCTTCGAGAGACTCGTAATAGTCGTAATGGCCGCCGACCACATCGCCCGCATCCAGCTCATTTACCAGCTGGCAGGCGCGCTCCAGGGCGGTCATGATGGTCTGGTTGGATACGCCGCGCTCGAAGCGGCCGCTGGATTCGGTGCGGATGCCCATGCGGCGGGTGGACTGACGGGTGCCAGCGCGATCGAAGGTGGCGCACTCGAACATCACTTCGCGGGTGCCCTCGGTGATCTCGCTTTCCTCGCCGCCCATGATGCCGGCCAGGCCCGTGGGGCCTTCGGCGTCGCAGATCAGCAGATCGCTGGGAAGCAGCTCATGATCCTTGCCGTCCAGCGTGCGCAGGGTTTCGCCGGCCTTGGCGTTGCGCACGATGATGTGGCGGCCGCGCACCTTATCCAGGTCAAAGGCGTGCATGGGATGACCCGTTTCCAGCATCACCAGGTTGGTGATATCTACAATATTGTTGATCGAACGCATGCCGGCGGCGTGCAGGATCTGACGGATCCAGGCAGGCGAGGGCGCAACGCGTACGTTCTTGATCACGCGCGCAGCGTAGCGCGGGCAGCGGTCGAAGTTTTCAACGGTCACCTTCACGTGATCGGCGATATCGCCGCCCACATCTGTCACCTTGATTTCGGGGAGCTTCAGCTCGGTATCCATGGCGGCAGCCGTCTCACGGGCCACGCCCCAGCAGCACAGGCAGTCGGGACGGTTGGCGAGGATTTCGAAATCCACCACGTAATCATCAAGGCCGAAGATCGTGCGCACGTCGGTACCCAGGGCATATTCCTCGTTGAAGATCAGCAGACCCTCGTCGCCGACAGAAGGGTAGAGCTCCACCGGCACGCCGATTTCGGGGCCGGAGCAGAGCATGCCGTAGCTTTCCACGCCGCGCAGCTTGCCCTTTTTGATCTGGAAGCCGCCGGGCAGCTTGGCGCCCACCTTGGCCACGGGCACGAGAATGCCTTCCTTTACATTGGGCGCGCCGCAGACGATCTGCAGAGGCTCATTTTCGCCAACGTCCACCGTGCATACGTGCAGATGGTCGCTGTTTTCATGATCGCGGCAGGTCAGCACGCGGCCGACAACCACATTTTCCAGATTTTCACCCAGATATTCGACGCCTTCCACGCCCGTGCCGCGCATGATCATGCGGCTTTCGTATTCCGCGGGGGATACGGGGATTTCGGCGTACTGGTTAATCCATTTCATCGATACTTTCATGATCCCGATCCTCCTTATTAGCGGAACTGGCGCAGGAAGCGCTCGTCGCCTTCATACAGCAGGCGCATATCCTTGATGCCGTAGCGCAGCATGGTGATGCGCTCCAGACCGATACCAAAGGCAAAGCCGCGGTATTCGTTGGAGTCGATGCCGCACATTTCCAGTACCTTGGGGTTGACCATGCCGCAGCCCAGCACTTCAATCCAGCCCGTGCCCTTGCACATACGGCAGCCCTTGCCGCGGCAGGTGATGCAGGTGAGGTCCACCTCGGCGCTGGGCTCGGTGAAGGGGAAGAAGGAGGGACGGAAGCGCGTTTCGATGTCATCGCCGTACAGCTTTTTGAACAGCGTATCGAGCGTGCCCTTCAGATCGCCCATCGTAACGTCCTTATCGATGACCAGGCCCTCGATCTGATGGAAAACGGGGCTGTGGGTTGCGTCCACTTCGTCCGCGCGGAAAACGCGGCCGGGGCAGGCGATGCGGATGGGGGGCTTGCGGGAGAGCATGGTGCGCGCCTGCACGGGAGAGGTGTGCGTGCGCAGCACGATGTTGTCATCTACATAGAAGGTATCCTGCGCGTCGCGGGCAGGATGATCCTTGGGCAGATTCAGCAGCTCGAAGTTATAATGATCCAGCTCCACTTCGGGGCCTTCCACCACGTCAAAGCCAAGGCCGGTCAGTGCGGACAGCACCTCTTCCAGCGCCAGGGAGGTGGGGTGCGGCACGCCGACGCGGGGCAGCTCACGCGGCTCGGTCACATCGATCGTATCCTTCCTCAGCTTTTCCTCGCGCTCCTTGGCCTTGAGATCTGCCATGCGCGCGTCGATCATCTGGCCGATTTCTTCGCGGCCCTTGTTGATCATCTGGCCGGCGATGGGGCGCTCTTCAGGGGAGAGGCTGCCCATGGAGCGCAGCAGCGCCGTGAGCGTTCCCTTCTTGCCCAGCACCTTTTGCCTTACTTCTTCCAGCTGGCGAATGTCGGTAAGCGAAGCCAGCTCTTTTTCAAGCTCTTCGCGGATGACGTCAAGTTGTGTTTTGATGTCCATCGTATCCTCCAAAACAAAAAAATCATCCCATGCCAAAGCATGGGACGCATTGTGAACGTGGTACCACCCAAATTCCGCAGGATGTGTTCCTGCGCTCATGGCCCTGTAACGCGGGCTACACGGACGCCCTACTGAATTCTTCAGGCGGTCTGCTCGGGAGCGAATGCCCCGTAATCAGCGCAGGCGGCTTTCAGCCGGTGACACGCCTTCTCTTTCGCGCTGCATGCAAACGGGGGTTGTTCTCCGTCATTGCAAGGTTTGAAGCGTAGCACAAACGCGCAAGGCTATTCGGCCCGCGCGCCGTACTATTCAACACATGTGCAATAGATGATAACTTGAAGCTATTACGCCTTTACCATCTTGACAAGACGAGCCTTCTTGCGGTTGGCAGCGTTCTTGTGGATGATGCCCTTGGCGACCGCTTTATCAATAGCGGAAGTGGTGGCGGCATACTGCTCAACGGTACCCTCTTCAGCGAGCTTGCGGACAGAGGTCTTCACACCGCTCTTCACCATACGGTTACGCAGATTTTTCTTTTCGCTCACCTTTACGCGCTTCTTGGCGGACTGAATGTTCGGCACTTCCTTCGCCTCCTGTAAGTCTTGGTGCCGGACGCTACGATCCAGCATCAGCTATAATACCATAAGTAAAGTATAAAATCAAGGGTTTTTTCAGCTTTTTTTGTTAAATGATGCCGCCGCCCTGCATGGGGGAACTGGCGCGCTCGGAAAAAAGCTTAAGAACGCCTGATTTGTACCGGGCAGCGGGCTTTTTCCAGGCTTTGCGGCGCTCGGCGAGGATGGTTTCCATTTCTGCGGGCGTTTTCTTTTCGCCCTGAACGCCGATGATTTCGAGCTTTCTTTCGGGAATGCTCAGGGCAATCAGGTCGTTTTCTTCAATCAGCGCGATGGGACCGCCCTCGGCAGCCTCGGGGGATACGTGGCCGATGGAGGGGCCGGTTGATGCGCCGGAGAAGCGGCCATCGGTGATCAGCGCAATGCTGCGGCCAAGCGCAGGGTCGGAGGAAATGGCCTCGGAGGTGTAAAACATCTCCGGCATGCCCGAGCCCTTAGGGCCTTCGTAGCGGATGATCACGGCGTCGCCCGGCTGAATATCGTGGCGCAGCACGGCTTCGAGCGCCGCTTCCTCGCTGTCAAAGGGCCTGGCGCGCAGCGTGGCACGGAACATTTCCTTCGGGCAGGCGGTATGCTTGATAACCGCGCCGTCCGGCGCCAGATTACCCTTGAGGATGGCAATGGCGCCGGACATTCCGATGGCCCGATCAAAGGGGCGGATCACATCCTGCCAGCGCACGCCGTGCCCGGCGCACAATTGGTCGCAGCGTTCATAATAGCCGCTGCGCTTGAGATCCTCCAGGTTTTCGCCCAGCGTTTTGCCGGTAACGGTCATTTCATCCAGGTGCAGCACGCTGCGAATTTCCTCCATCACGCGCGGCACGCCGCCGGCATAGGTGAAATACTGCGCGGGCCAGCGGCCGGCCGGGCGGATATCCAGCAGATAATGCGCGCCGCGGTGCAGCCGGTCAAAGTCCTCACCGGAAAGCGCAATGCCAAACTCCCGCGCGATGGCAGGCAGGTGCAAAAGGCTGTTGGTGGAGCCCGAGATGGCGGCATGCACCATCACGGCGTTTTCAAAGGATTTGCGCGTGACAATATCACGCGGGCAAAGGTGCATTTCGGCCAAATGCATAATCTGCTCGCCCGCGCGCCTGGCCGCCTGTTTCAGTTCTTCGCTCTCGGCGGGCAAAAGCGCCGTTCCGGGCAGCATCAGACCCAGGGCCTCAGCCATGATCTGCATGGTGGAAGCCGTGCCCATGAACGAGCATGCGCCGCAGGAGGGGCAGGCGTTGAGTTTATACCATTCGAGCTGTTCTTTGGTGATCTCTCCGCGGGCGCATTGCGCGGCGTAGATGCCGATCTGCTCCAGCGTCAGCAGATCAGGCCCTGCGTTCATCACGCCGCCTGTCAGCACGATGGATGGCATATTAACGCGGCCTATGCCCATCAAGTGCGCGGGCACGCCTTTATCGCAGCTGCATACGAACACGCCGCCGTCAAAGGGCGTTGCCAGCGCGTGAATTTCGATCATATTGGCGATCATATCGCGGCTGACAAGGGAATAATTCATGCCGTCGTGGCCCTGTGCCATGCCGTCACAGATGTCAGTGGCAAAATACCGGGCGGCCTTGCCGCCGCAGGCTGCAACAGCGGCGACGGTCTCCTCCACGAGCTGCAGCAGATGCGCGCTGCCGGGATGGCTGTCGCCGAAGGTGGATTCTATCATGATCTGCGGCTTTGACAGATCGTCCTTTGTCCAGCCCATGCCGATGCGCAAGGGATCCTGTTCAGGGGCAATTTTGCGGATATGCTGACTGATCATGGCGTGCGGCCTCCTGCCGAAAAATGTTGCTTTCAGTATATCATAGTGCATTGCTTCCTGCAAGCGCGTATAATACGGAAGTGATTTTTGTCGCAAGTGTGTCATCGCTTGCTAAAAAACCGTATATATGCTAAAATATAGTGTCATTCAAAAACAAAGGCGGCGATAGCATGATCAACATTTATCTGGACGCCATGGGCGGCGACAATGCGCCCAATTGTACTGTGGAAGGCGCTATTGAAGCGCTGCGCGCAGATAAAGAACTGAAAATTACGCTGGCGGGCGATCTGAAGAAGATCGAGCCGCTGCTGAACGACTGTGACGATGTGAAGGAGCGCATTGCGCTTGAGCATACCTCCCAGGTAATTACCAATCACGATGCGCCTGTCATGGCAGTGTGCCAGATGAAGGACAGCGCCGTGGTCAAGGGCATGCTTTCTGTGCGCGATAAGACGGCAGACGGCTTTGTTTCTGCCGGCTCTACCGGCGCTGTGCTGGCGGGCGGCATGTTCCGTCTGGGCCGCATCGAGGGCATTGACCGCCCTGCGCTGGCGCCTCTGCTGCCCAATGGCAAGGACTTTTTCCTTTTGATCGACTGCGGTGCGAATGTGGACTGCAAGCCTGAATATCTGCGCCAGTTTGGCATCATGGGCGATGCGTATATGCGCTGTGTGCGCGGGATCAAGCAGCCGCGCGTGGGCCTGATCAACATCGGCGCTGAGGCCGAAAAGGGCAATGCGCTCACCAAGGAGGCCTATCCGCTGATGCAGGATGCGCCCTTCCATTTTGTGGGCAATGTCGAGGGCCGCGATATCACCGCGGATGTGGCGGATGTGTGCGTGGCCGACGGCTTTTCCGGCAATCTGATTCTCAAGTTTATGGAGGGCGTTGCCGGAACGCTGATGGGCATCATCAAGAAGGAAATGATGAGCGATACCCGCGGCAAACTGGGCGGTCTGGTGGCTAAGCCGGCCTTCCGCCGCGTGAAAAAGCGCATGGATTACACCGAGGTGGGCGGCGCGCCGCTGCTGGGCGTCAAGGGCGCTGTGGTTAAGGCGCACGGCTCCTCCAACGGCCATGCCATTGCCTGCGCTATTCGCCAGTGCACCACCATGGTGCGCGAGAATGTGGCCGGCGCCATCGAGGCTGCCATCGCCCCGAAGGCAGCTGAATAAAAAAGCAATCCAAGCATATTGTGCTTTACAAAGGAGGATACATTTATGGTTTTTGAAAAAGTGAAGGGCCTGATCAACACCCACCTGAAGGTGGCGGAGGACAAAATCACCCTGGAATCCCGTCTGGTGGAAGATCTGGGCGCCGACAGCGCCAACGTGATGGTGCTGATCATGGAGCTGGAAGACAACTTCGGTATCATGGTGGATGACGACGCGATCATGACCCTCAAGACAGTCAATGACGTTGTCAAGTACATCGAATCCAAGGTGTAATCATATTACGCGGGTGGAAAACAGGCTGCCAAAGCGTGCAGCCCGTTTTCTGCGCGCGGAAATAAGGAGAAATAAACAGTGGATCTGAAAGCCTTGCAAGAGGCGCTGGGATACCGTTTTCAGGACGTTGGGCTGCTGAAACGCGCGCTGACGCATCCCTCCTGCGGGAGTGATAACAATCAGCGCCTAGAATTTCTGGGCGACGCCGTTTTGCAGCTGTCCATGAGCGATATGGTGTATGCCGCACATCCGGATATGGAAGAGGGCGGCATGACTTTTTTACGCGCGCGCATGGTGCGCGAGGAAACGCTCAGCGCTGTGGCACAAAAACTGAATGTGGGCAAAAATCTGCGCATGGATCACGGCTGCGAAATGGGCGGCGGACGCACGCGTCCGGCCGTGCTGGCTGACGCGATGGAAGCCATTCTGGCGGCAGTATATCTGGACGGCGGCTTTTCTGAGGCCGTGCGTCTGGTGCGCACGCTCTGGCCCAAAGAAAGCGAAGTGGCGCTGCCGCCTGTGACCGATAACAAAACCCGCCTGCAGGAGCTGCTGCAGGCAAAAGGCCTGCCTGCGCCCGAATATCAGATGATCGCCGAGGAGGGCCCGCCGCACCTGCGCGTGTTTACCATGGCGGTGTATTCGCAGGGCGAGGAAATTGGCCGCGGCGTCGGCAACAGCAAAAAGAAGGCGGAGCAGGCCGCTGCCGGCATGGCGCTGGAGGGGGTGAAGGAATGAGGCTGAAAAAGCTTGAAATTTACGGCTTCAAATCCTTCGCACAGCGCACAGAAGTCGTCTTTAACGGCGGCATTACGGGCATTGTCGGCCCCAATGGCTCGGGCAAGAGCAATATCGGCGACGCCGTCAAGTGGGTGCTGGGTGAGCAAAATCCCCGTCAGCTGCGCGGCGGCAGCATGCAGGACATCATCTTCAACGGCACCGAAAAGCGCAAGAAGCTGGCGTATGCCGAGGTGACGCTGATTTTTGAAAATGACGACGGCGCGCTCAAGACCAACTTTGCCGAGGTCGCCGTCACCCGCCGGCTGTACCGCAGCGGCGAAAGTGAATACTATCTCAATAAAACCGCCTGCCGTCTGCGCGATATCAAGGAGCTGTTCTATGATACCGGCATCGGTAAGGACGGCTATTCCAATATCGGACAGGGCCGCATCGACGACATCCTGTCCAATAACAGCGAGGATCGTCGCGAGGTGTTTGAGGAGGCGGCGGGCATCTCGACCTTCCGTGTGCGCAAGGAAGAGGCCGAGCGCAAGCTGACCCGCACGATGGAAAACCTCGACCGCGTCAACGACATCCTGGAGGAGCTCGGCAGCCGTATTGAACCCCTGCACGAGCAGGCGCAGTCGGCGCTGAAATACCAGGAGCTGTCGGGCAAATTAAAGTCGCTGGAAATGAATATTTTCCTGCTCAAGCACGGAAAACTGACCGAGCGCATGAATGAACTGCACGATGCGATGGAGCAATTGCGCGACGAACTGCTCCAGCACGAAGCGCGTCTGCAGGAAAACAGCCGCGAGCGCGCCGCCATTGACGAAGCGGTTAAAATGCTGGACGATGAAATCGGCCAGGCGCGCGCGGAAAGCCGTATGCGCACGGAGGAGCTGCATCAATTGCAGACTGCCTGCGAACGCGCCCAGCAGCGCGAGGAATCGCTGCGCGGGGAGATTTCCCGTCTGCAGGAGGATGCGCTCAGCCGCAGAGAACGCCTCAGCGAACTGGAAAAGATGACCCGCGAGGGTGAGGGCGCGGATGAAGCGGCTGCGCTTTCGCTGGAAAATGCCCGCAAATCGCTGGAAAAGACGCAGCAGGAAGCAGATGCTGCCGCGCAGCGCGCCGATGAAGCCGAGGCAGCGCTTGACCAGCACAAGGCGGATATTCTCTCCGCCGTCAATCGCTTAAGCGATGCGCGCAACACCCAGACCCAGAAGCAGGCCATGTGCCAGCAGATGGAAACGTATCTCAAGCAATTGCAGGGCAACGAGGGCGAGCTTGCCGCGCAGGGCGATGCAATCAAAGCGCAGTACGATGAAGCGCTGAAGCTGCAGGAAAGCGCCCAGCAGGAACTGGGCGAGATTCGCAGCGAAGCGCAGCGGCTGGAATTGAATGTGCGCGATCTGGTCGCCGAGGGCGAAGAAAAGACTTCCCGCATGCAGCAGCTGGCCATGGGCATGCAGTCTGCCCGCAGCCGATTGAAGGTGCTTACCGAAATGGCGCGCGATATGGAGGGCTATGCCAATGCCGTACGCCGTGCGCTGCAGTTTGCACAGGGCGATAAGAATGTCTGCGGCGTTGTCGCACAATTGATGCAGGTGCCCAAGGAGCTGGAAGTAGCGCTGGATGCCGTTATGGGCGGCAGTCTTCAAAATATCGTTACCACCGATGACGTGACCGCCAAGCGCCTGATTGAGTATTTGAAGCGCAGCGAGAGCGGCCGCGCCACCTTCCTGCCCATTTCCAATATTCGCTCGCATACGCTAAGTAGCGAAGAGCGCCGCGTGCTGTCTATGCCCGGGTGTCTGGGCGTGGCAAGTGAACTGATCACCTACGACAGCCGCTACAAGCCCGTGATGGAAAATCTGCTGGGCCGCACGGTGATTGCGCAGGATCTTAACAGCGCGCTGCCCATCATGCGCGCGGGGCGCTATGCCTTCCGTCTGGTCACGCTGGACGGCCAGGTGATGCACTCCGGCGGCTCGATGACGGGCGGCTCCATGCGCGGCAAGACTAGCAATTTCCTCTCCCGTGAGCGCGAGATCAAGGAATTGACTGCGCGCCTTTCGCAGGATGAAAAAACGCTGGAAACCCTGCGCGAAGATATGAAGACCATGCAGGAGCGGCAGGCTGAAGCGCGCCGCCTGCGCGACGAGGCAACGCACGCCATGCATCAGCAGGAGATCGCCGTTGCCCGCGAGCAGGAGCGCGTATATAACGCCTCCACCGAATTGCAGGCGCACGAGCAGCGCCTGATGAAGACGCGCACGGCCATCAATCAGCTGACCGACAGCATTGAAGAAATCAAGCAGGATCTGCTGCACCTAAGCCAGGGCACGCAGTCGGCCACCGTCGACCGCGAGGAGCTCGACCGCCGCACGGAGGAATTGCAATTGGCCATGCGCAAGGCGCGTGAATTGGCCGACGATCTGCGCGAGCGCGTGACGCAGGAAAAGCTGCGCTATGCCGAGCTTGAGCACAGCATCGAAACGCTGCGCCGCGATAAGGCGCGCTGGGCCGAGGAAAGCCAGAATCATCTGGCAGCGCTCAGCCGTATTGAGCAAAAGGCGCAGGAGCGCACGGCTGAGGCGGAGGATACGCGCAGCCAGATGCAGCAGCTGGAAAGCGCTGTGGCTGAGCAGAAAACGGCCGCAGAGCAGGCGGAGAATGAATCTGTGCAGCTGGAGAGCGAGCGTCAGCAGCGGCTTAATATGCAGCGCAAGCTGATGCAGGAAAACGAAGAATTGCACGAGCGCCACACGCAGGACGGCGACAAGCTGCACCGTACGGAAATTCTCTTCGCCCGCGCCGAAAACGAAATGAACACGCTGACTGAGCACATGTGGAATACCTACGAGGCGACGCTGTCCTCCGCTGAGGAATATCGCCTGCCCGAGGGTGCCTTCTCGCTCACGGCGGGCGAGCGCGAGGCCGGCGGTATCCGCCGCGAGATCCGCGATCTGGGCCCCATCAATGCGCATGCGGTGGAGGAATACGCCCAGACCAAGGAACGCTTTGATGAAATGAGTCGCCAGAAGGAAGACATGACGCAGGCCGAAAGCGATCTGCGCGGTCTGATCAAGCGCCTGCTTTCCCAGATGGAAAAGCAGTTTGTGGCGGAATTTGACAAGCTGAACGACAATTTCAAGGAGACGTTTGTGCGCCTCTTCGGCGGCGGTCAGGCGGAGCTCAAGCTCACCGATCCCAACGATCCGCTTTCCTGCGGCATTGAGGTGGTTGCCCAGCCTCCGGGAAAGAAATTGCAGCTGTTGTCGCTGCTCTCCGGCGGCGAGCGCGCGCTCACGGCCATTGCCATTCTCTTTGCCATGCTCAAGGTCAAGCCCACGCCCTTCTGTATTCTCGACGAAATCGAGGCGGCGCTGGACGAGGCCAACATCAGCTATTTTGCCGATTATCTGGTGGAATTCGCCAAGACCACGCAGTTTGTGGTCGTTACCCACCGCAAGGGCACCATGGAGCGCTGCGATGCGCTGTACGGCGTTGCGATGGAGGAAAAGGGCGTGTCCAGCATGGTGAGCGTCAATCTGGAGAATTATAGTTAATAAGGAGGCGCAAATATGGGCTTTTTTGCAAGACTCAAGCAGGGCTTATCCAAGACGCGCGGCAATCTGACCGAGCGCGTGGACGAGCTGGTTGAAAATACCGTAGAGGTCGATGAGGACTTCTATGAGGAACTGACGGACATCCTGCTCCTGTCCGACGTTGGCGTGCGCGCCAGCACCGAGATCATTGACGAATTGCGCCGCCGCGTGGAGGAGCAGAAGATCAAGGATGCTGCCGTTGCCCGCCAGATGTTCAAGGATCTGCTGGTTGAGGAAATGAACATTCCCCGTCCGCCGCTGGGCTGGCCGATGGTCATGTTCGTGGTGGGCGTCAACGGCGTTGGCAAGACCACGACGGTTGGCAAGCTGGCGCTACGCTTCCAGGAGATTGGCCGCAGCGTGATGCTGGCGGCAGGCGACACCTTCCGCGCGGCAGCGGATGATCAGCTGGCTGTGTGGGCCGAGCGCGCCAAGGTGCCGCTCATCAAGCATCAGCCCGGCAGCGATCCTGCCGCGGTGGTATATGATGCTGTTCAGGCGGCCAAGGCGCGCAAGGCGGATCTGCTGATCATCGATACCGCCGGCCGACTGCATAATAAGAAGAATCTGATGGAAGAACTGTCGAAGATGCGCCGCATCATTGACCGCGACTTCCCCGAGGCGACGGTGCGCTGCATGCTGATCATGGATGCGACCACCGGCCAGAACGGCCTCAATCAGGCGAAGATGTTCAAGGAAGCCGTCGAAATCAACGGCATTATCCTCACCAAGCTGGACGGCACCGCCAAGGGTGGCGTGGCCATCGCCATTCGCCGTGAGCTGAACGTGCCGGTGTGGTACATTGGCGTGGGCGAGGGCATTGACGATCTGCAGGCGTTTGAAGCCAAGGAGTTTGTCAAGGCGCTGTTTGGGGAAGATGAGAAGTGACGGGGGACGATCGAGAGGTGGCTTTTAGGGTAAAAGCCCCTCTCGAGCTCTCCCGAAAACCTGCGTTGTGGACGTAAAAGTTTGGCGCAGGCTATACGAAAAAGAGGCGAAAACCCGAATGTGCGAGCAAGCTCGCCCCTCGGCTTACGTCTCTTTTTCTACCCGCTTCGCGGGTGCGATTGCTGCGCAATCGGCCTGCTGCGCGGAAATGCCCGCGGGGGAACGTGCGCCGGACGCACAAGTCAACAAAGCGGCAGTCCGCAGAGCATGCTCTGCGGGTCTGCGAAGCAGACTAAAAAAGAAACCGGAGAAAATCGGGGCAAGCTTGCTTGCATCCGTTTTCTCCGGTTTTCTTTTTCGATATAGACTGCCGCGACAAAAACGCGGCCAACTAACGCAACGACTGGTTTCTTTGTTACTTTCTTTGACTCAAAGAAAGTAACGTCTCCCTCTTATAACTTCATAACCCGCGCTCCAAGATACCGCGCCTCATCCTCATCGTGCGTCACAACCAGCACCGGACGATTCGCATAATTCCTCACTGCGTCCATCGCCGCCGCCTTCGTGTCCTCGTCCAGCCCCTTGAAGGGCTCGTCCAGCACGATCAAATCCGCGTCAAACAGCAGCGCGCGGCACAGCGCCACACGGCGCTTCATGCCGCCGGAGAGAGAGGAAACGGTCTGCGGCAAAACGTCGGGCAAAAGCAAGAGCGACAGCATTTCCTGTGCCTTTTGCTCGTTGTAATGCTTGCCGAGTGCGAGCCTCAGATTGCCGCGCACGGTCAGGCTTTCGGTGAGACGATCCTCCTGAAAGAGCATCGCAATGCGCCTGGGCACGCCACCAATTTCGCCGCTGTCGGGCGATTCGAGGCCGGTGAGAATACGCAGCAGCGTCGTTTTGCCAATGCCGGAGGCGCCCATCAGGCAGGTAATGCCCGGCGGTAGTTGCAGCGATACGTCGCGCAAAACTTCTTTTTCTTCAAAGCGCTTGCTGATGTGCGATAGTGTGATCATTACAAACGCTCCAATCTGCGGTAACCGCTTTTGATTGCAAAGAGAACGGCCTTTTCAAAAAGAACGCTGAGCAGCACAATCACCACCGTCCAGGCCAGAAGCGACGAGGTGTCCAGATAAACCTTGCTCTGGTACAGGTTTTCGCCGATGGAGCCGGTGGGAATGCCAATGACTTCGGCTGCGACGCCCGATTTCCATGCCATGCCCAGCGCTGTGGCAGCGCCCGAGAGCAGATGCGGCTTCACATGCGGCAAGTCTACCAGCAAAAGCCGGCGCAGCGGGGAAAGCTGATACATTTTCGCCATTTCCTGCATGTGCCGGGGCACGGATTTGAGCCCCTGCAGGAGGTTGGCATATACGATGGGCAGAACCATCAGGAAGGAAATAAAGACGGACAACTCACGCGATGACAGGAACATCAGCGCCAGAATGATGAAGGAGGCGACCGGTACTGTGCGCACGGTGAGCATCAGCGGCTGCAAAAGAAACTCTGCCGCCCGCAGCCGTGCGGCCAGAAAAGCCAGCACGAGCCCCAGCACAAGGCCGCCCAGCGCGCCCAGCGCAATGCGGCTGAAGCTGAACAGCAGCGCGCGGTAAAATGTTTTTTCCTGAAGCAGCGCAAAAAGCCGCCGAATCACGCTCATGGGCGATGATAAAAGCAGCGGCTGAGAAAGCGCCATCGCCGCCGCCTGCCAGACAAACAGCCACAGCAGCACGGCGGAGAGGCGGTATAGAAATACGGTTGTTTTGTTACTTGCTTTCTTCATTCACATAGTAGAAGCTGTCTGCGGGCAGCGCACCGCCCACGGACGCGGGGTTGAGATCGTAGAGTACCTGCAGGTAGGAGGACAGCGCGGTCTGCATCTCCTCGCCCGTCAGGCATACGATGTTGCAGAAGGGCAGCGCCTTTTCGGCCACCGGCGCGGGGACAATGCCCAGATCGCCAATCAGCGCAGCGGTTTCGGGAACGGATTCATTGGCATACTGCGCGGAGGCGGCAAATTCCTTGAGGAAGTTTTCAACCGCTTCGGGATTTTCCTGCAGGAACTGCGTGCGCACCACGATGCCGGAGGTAATCATGCGGCTGTCGAGCTGCAGCGCGTCCCACTCTTCAGTCAGGTTCAGCGCCACGCGCAGATTTTCCACTTTGGTCTGCGCCACGGTCACAAAGGGCTGGGGCAACATGGCGAAGGCCTCTTCCTGCTGGGACATGAGCGCGACCACCTCGGCGGGCTCGCTCTTCCATTCAACGATTACGTCTTCGCCCAGCGTCAGCCCTGCCTGCTTGAGCAGATAGGTGAGATTATATTCGGGCGTGGAGCCCTTGCCGGTGGCATAGAGCGTCTTGCCCTTGAGGTCGGAAAGAGACTGGATGCTCTCGCCGCCCTTTTCGACGATGTAAATTACGCCCAGGGTGTTGACGGCCAGCAGTGTCAGGCCGCCATTGGTTTTATTATTGAGGATCGCCGCCAGGTTTACAGGAATGGAGGCGATATCGAGCTTGCCCTGAATCAGGCTGGGGGAAATTTCGTCGGCAGCGCCCGCCAGCAGAAAATCATACTGATTGGCAGACAGGCCTTTTTCGGCGTCATCCAGCAGCTTTACAAGGCCCATAGCGGTAGGGCCGGTCATGGCGGCCAGCCGCACGGCGGGCTTGGAGGGTTCGGCAAAGGCCGTCATGGAGAGCAAAAGCATCAGGGACAAAACGAGGCAAAACAGTTTTTTCATTTTCAAATACTTCCTTTCGATCCTGTTGGATCGAGGATATTGTAATGGAATTATACCTCGTTGTCTGTTGCAATTGCAACAAAATGATCGATATTGAGCTCAAATGTATTTTTATGGAAGCGAATTTCGCCTCTTTTTTGCATCATGGATAATTCGCGCGAGAGTGCGCTGCGATCGACATTCAGATAGGCCGCCATGCCTGCGCGGTCAAAAGGCACGGCAAAGCGATTGCTGCCGGCGTCGCGCGCGCACTCGGCAAAGAAGGCGCGCAGCTTTTCGCGGATGCCCGAGCGCGAGAGAATCTGAATGCGGTCGTTCATGCTGAGCGTGCGTTCAGCCAGCATCGCGGTGAAGCGCCGGTGCATTTTGCTGCACAGATCTGCCGATATGCTGCAGGGCTGGGCGTGATAGAGATTGTCGCAGCGCAGCCATAAAAGCGTAACGTCGCTGAGCGCCAGGAAGGTGAGCGGCGCTTCTTTTTGCAGAAAACACAGCGCTTCGCCGAAAGTTTGGCCGCTTTGTACGCAATTGAGCACCAGCTGGCGGCCGTTTATATCGTCCATGCTCACCTGCACGCTGCCGGAGAGCACCAGCGCAAAGCGCGTGAGGCGGTCCATGGCAGATTTGATGACTGTGCCGCGCGGATAGGAAATCTCCTGCGCGTCAAAAAAACGCAGCGCCTGCGCCATTTCTTCGCTTGACAGATCATGAAAAAGGGGATTTGTTGCACGTGCGGGCATGGAAAAACCTCCGTTCAATTGTACAGTTTAAGATACCACAAAACATGATGATCTGCAATTATTTCCTATTAATAAACATTGTTAAATTTGTAATATTTATTTACAAATGGCGTGATTTATGGTACAATTACTACCTAATAATGCAATCAATATTATTTCCATTGAAAGGAGGCGCTGTCCGATGCAGGAGCGCGTTCTGTCCATTCAGGGCGTCAAGCGCCTTCCGTATTACCTCAAGTTCCTCAAGGAGCTACAGGCAAACGGTGTTACATATGTTCCGGCAGCCGCGATTGCAGAATCGCTTGATATTTACGAGGTGCAGGTTCGCAAGGATCTGGCCGCCATTTCCCGTCAGCCCGGCAAGCCGCGCGTTGGTTTTACCGTCAATGCGCTGATTGAGGATATGGAGCATTTCCTGGGCTACGATAATCCCAACACCGCCGTGCTGGTGGGCGCGGGCCATCTGGGCCAGGCGCTGATGAGCTACAGCGAGCTTTCCCATTACGGACTCAAGATTGAAGCGGCCTTTGATGTGTCGCCGGAGCTGATTGGCAAGAATATCCACGGCATTGAAGTACATCCGGTAGAGCAGCTGACCGCCCTGTGCCGCGAAAAGAATATCGAAATCGGCATCATCACCACCCCCATGGAATATGCACAGGAAATCTGTGATCAGCTGGTGGCGGGCGGCGTAAAGGCTGTGTGGAATTTTGCGCACATTTATCTGCATGTGCCCAAGGGCGTGCTGGTTCAAAATGAGGATATGGCCGTGTCCTTTGCCTTGCTTTCCAATCATCTGGCCAGGCAAATGGGCGAAATTCCGGTGGAAGAATAAAGGAAATAATCAGGCAGCGGGCGGACAGCCCGTTGCTTTTTTAATATTGACAGAATCGATACTGGAAGGATACAATAAGAGGAGAATTCGCCAAAGGCAGGGATTTGTTTATGACGGTTGCCGATATTGTATCGATTTTGAATGCGCGTGTTCTGTGCGGTGAAAATCGTCTGGACCGCACGGTGCATTCGGCATTTTGCTCCGATTTGATGAGCGATGTGCTGGCTTTTGTTAATGAAAAAACGGTTTTGATTACGGGTATTATCAACCCGCAGGTGATCCGCACGGCAGAGATGCTCGACATCCGCTGCCTGATCTTTGTGCGCGGCAAGGAGCCGGGGGAGCAGGTGCTTTCGCAGGCAAAGGAACTGGGCATCACGGTGCTTACCACCGGAGATGCAGCCTTTACCACCTGCGGAAAATTGTATCAGGCGGGCCTGCGCGGCGTTGCCATTGAGTGGCCGGAAAGCGAGGACGAAACATGAGTATGGTGCATCAGGTGTATCCTGTGGCGGCGGATGATTTCACCCGCGCGGGCGAGGCGTCGGCGGATATCAAGCGCCGGCTGAAGCAGCTGGGCGTATCCAGCGCCGTGCTGCGCCGCGTGGCGGTGGCCAGCTATGAGGTGGAACTCAATCTGGTGATTCATTCCGACGGGGGCGAACTGACGCTCAATGTCGATCAGGACGGCGTGCATCTGATCTCCAAGGATGTGGGCCCGGGCATTCCGGATATTGATCAGGCCATGCGCGAGGGCTACTCCACTGCCAATGAAGAGGCGCGCTCCATGGGCTTTGGCGCAGGCATGGGCCTGCCCAATATGAAGCGCAATGCCGATCAGTTTGCCATTGAAAGTCAGGTGGGTAAAGGAACGACCATTGAAATGACCTTCAAACTGGCCTGACGGGAAAGGACATAAGCACCATGAGCGAAGTGAAGCGATTTCATTCCGTAAGACTGGATAAGGATCTGTGCAAGGGCTGCACCAACTGCCTGATGCACTGCCCCACGGAGGCCATCCGCGTGCATGACGGCCGCGCACACATCATCGATGAGCGCTGCATCGATTGCGGCGAATGCATCCGGGTGTGCGGGTATCATGCCAAGATTGTGGAAACGGATTCTCTCAGCGATATTAAAAAATTCAAATACAGCATTGCGCTGCCGGCGCCCAGCCTCTATGCGCAGTTCCGCAATCTGAAGGACATCGGCTATGTGCTGTCCGGACTGAAGAAGATAGGCTTTGACGATGTGTTTGAGGTGGCGCGCGCAGCGGATATTGTCAGCCGCGCCATTCACGAAAAGCTGCGGGATCCCAATCTGCCCAAGCCCCTGATTTCCTCCGCCTGCCCCACGGTGGTGCGGCTTATTCAGGTGCGCTTTCCCGATTTGATCCCCAACATCTGCGATATACGCCAGCCCATGGAAGTGGCGGCGGACATCGCGCGCAAGGAATTTTGCCAGAAGACGGGCTGCGCGCCTGAGGATGTGGGCGTATTCTTTATCACGCCCTGCCCGGCCAAGATGACGGCCATCCGCTCGCCCATCGGCCAGCAGAAGAGCTGCGTGGACGGCGCGATTTCCATGATGGAAATCTACCGCGCGCTGCGGCCGTATGTGGCGAAAATGCAGAATGAAGAAGACCTGCACGGCGAGTCTTCGCACTACGGCGTGGGCTGGGCGTCCAGCAACGGTGAATCGAAGGTTGTTTGCCCGGATGATTCGCTGTCGGTGGACGGCATTCATAACTGCATCCGCGTGCTGGAGGAGATTGAGAACGACAAGTTCAGCGATCTGGTTTTCTTTGAAGGCAATGCCTGCGTGGGCGGCTGCGTAGGCGGCCCGCTGGTATATGAAAACAATTACGTTGCGAAAAACAACATCCGCAAACTGGTCAGCGCCATCAAGGCGAAGGAAAATATCAATCCCGTTGAGAGCGTGCCCGTTTCCGTGATGAATAAGTATCCGCTGTATATGGACGCGCCCATTGAGCCCAACCCTGTGATGAAGCTGGACGACGATATTCAGGTGGCCATGCAGAAAATGGAGCGCATGAACCAGCTGATTGACGAATTGCCCGGCTATGACTGCGGCTCCTGCGGCTCGCCCACCTGCCGCGCCTTTGCAGAGGATATCGTGCGCGGCTACTTTACCGAAACAGCGTGCATCCATAAACTGCGCAAGCAGCTGAAGGTGATGGCGCAGCAGATGGTGGATCTGGCCAAGACCAGCTCGTATGAGGAGAAAAAAGAATGAAAGTAAATGCGCTTTTGCCGCTGATTGAAGCGGAAAATCTGACGCCCGGCGTTGATCTGGACAAAGAAGTTTTGTGCGGCTACAGCTGTGATCTGCTCAGCTGGGTGATGAAAAACGGCCAGGAGGGCATGGCCTGGGTGACGGTGCAGACGCATATGAATGTTATCGCCGTGGCTGTGCTGGCCGAGATGGCGTGCGTTATTCTGCCTGAGGGCATCGATATGGAACCGGACGTGCTCAAAAAGGCCGAAGAAGAAGGCCTGTGCGTGATGAAAACAAAGCTTAGCAGCTATGAAATTTGCGGCCGCATGCACAAAGCGGGCGTTGCCGACAAGGACGCGTAAAGATGGCGTATTTTGCCGATCTGCATATCCACTCCTGCCTGTCGCCCTGCGGGGATGACGATATGACGCCGGCGAACATTGCCGGCATGGCGAAAATCAAGGGGCTGGATATCATTGCCGTAACTGACCACAATGCTGCCCGGAACTTGCCTGCGGTGCAAAAGTGCTGCGAGGCGTACGGGCTGCTTTTGCTGCCTGGAATGGAGATCACCACGAAGGAAGAAGTGCATCTGCTGGGCTATTTTGATTCGGTCGATACGGCGCTGCAGTTTGGCGAGGCATTGAAAAGCCACCTGCCGAAAAAGAAAAACAATCCGCGTTTTTTCGGCCGGCAGCTGGTGATGAATGAGGAGGAAGAAATCCTCGATGAAGAAGAGGCGCTGCTGATTGGCGCGACGGATCTTTCGCTTAAGGCGGCGGCGGAGATGGTCATTTCCTTTGGCGGCGTGCCTGTGCCGGCGCATATCAATCGCGGCTCCAACGGATTGCTTGTCAATCTGGGCCTGATGCCGCCGGAGCCTTTTTATACTACGGTGGAGGCGGCGCGGCACCTGCCCTGCGAGGAAAGCGCGCTGCGCGGGCGGCATGTGCTGCATTCGTCGGATGCGCACTACCTGGGGGATATTCAGGAGCGCGAGCATGCGCTGCAGCTCAAAGAGGGCACCGTGCAGGAGCTCCTGCGCTGGATGCGGATGCGCAAGGAAGATGCATGATGAATCGTTTGTTTGTACGGCAGCTTGGGGAGAAATTGCCCCCGGGCTGCCGTGCTTTTTTTGAGAAAAAACGGCAAATCTGGCAGCGCGTGGGCAGCATTTTGCGAATAATTTCTGTTAGAAACAAAAAATACGAAAATATCGATAAAAAAATACAGATTTTTTGCAATTTGTGCGTGCAATTGCAGCGCAAACGTGTTATTATATACGCTGGGTATTAAGGAATGATACTCAATTCATTGGAGGAGGTCTTGTCCTGCTATGTCGGACATGAAAGAAAAGTTTGCGCAGCTTGATCTTGCGATCAGCGAGCTTAAAGATCAGCCCGGCGCTCTGATGCCCGTGCTGCAGAAGGCGCAGAGTATCTTTGGCTGCGTTTCTCTGGATGTGCAAAAGCACATCGCCGAAGGCCTGAACGTCACGCTCAGTGAGGTTTATGGTGTGGCCACGTTCTATGCGCAGTTCACACTGGAGCCTGCCGGTAAGTATGTCATCAGCGTTTGCCTGGGTACTGCCTGCTATGTAAAGGGCGCGCAGAAGGTACTGGATAGGCTCAGCGAAGAGCTGGGCGTGAAGGTGGGCGGCACCACCAAGGACGGTCTGTTCACCCTGCAGGCCACCCGTTGCCTGGGCGCCTGCGGTCTGGCTCCCGTTATCACTGTGAATGACGAAGTGTACGGCCGTCTGGTTCCCGATGATATTCCCGGCATCATCGCCAAGTATAAGGAATAAGGAAAGCCATGCGGGATTTGTCGCTGCATATTCTGGATCTGACGCAAAACAGCGTGCGCGCAAATGCAACGCTGGTGCAGCTGGACATCACGGTGGATGAACGTAAATGGATTACCATTCGCATCACCGATGACGGCTGCGGCATGGATGCAGAACTGAAAGAGCGTGTGCTCAGCCCCTTTGCCACCACCCGCACCACCCGCAAGGTGGGCCTGGGGATTCCGCTGATGGCGCAGAATGCGCGCCTGACGGGCGGAGACGTAACGCTTGAGAGCGAAGTGGGCAAGGGCACGGTGCTTACCGTTATGCTGGACGGCGGCAGTATTGACTGTCTGCCGCTGGGCGATCTGGCGGGCACGATGACTACGCTTATCAGCGCCAATCCTGATAAGCCGGATTTTGTGCTGACCTGCAAAAGCGTGAAGGGCGAAATGCTTTTTGATACGCGGCAGGTGCGGCAGGTTCTCTCCGGCGTTTCCCTGAACGAACCTGAAATCACTGCCTGGATGCTAAGCGCTATTCAGGAAGAAATCGAACCGATTTTTGGAGGTGTAATCCTATGAAATCTCTGGCTGAACTGGAGGCCATCCGCCAAAAGACGCTGGAACGCATCAACCTGCGCAAGGATGATGAAAATGAGCGCGTGCGCGTAGTGGTCGGCATGGCCACCTGCGGCATCGCTGCCGGCGCCCGCCCCGTAATGCTCAGCTTTATGGAAGAAGCCCAGAAGCGCGGCCTTTCTCATGTGACTGTTTCTCAGACCGGCTGCATCGGCATGTGCCGTCTGGAGCCCATGGTGGATGTTTATCTGCCCGGCAAGGAAAAGGTCACCTATGTGCATATGAACCCTGAAAAGGTTGCCCGCGTGGTGGCCGAGCATATCGTTAACGGCCGTCCCGTGCAGGAATATACCATCGGCGCGACCGAGGATAAAGAATAACCGCTGTTAGGAGGAATAGCTCATGGATATCTATCGCGCACATGTGCTCTGCTGCGGCGGTACCGGTTGCACGTCTTCCGGTTCTGCGCAGATTATCGAGCGCTTTGAGCAGAAAATCAAGGAAACGGGCCTGGAGCATGAAGTAAAGGTCATCCGCACCGGCTGCTTCGGTCTGTGCGAAGCCGGCCCCGTTGTGATCATCTATCCCGAAGGCACCTTCTACTCCCGCGTGAAGGTGGAAGACGTTGACGAAATCGTCACCGAGCATCTGCTCAAGGGCCGCAAGGTGCATCATCTGGTGTACACCGACCATGCCACCAACGAGCAGAACGAAAACAAGTCTCTGGAAGACATCAACTTCTACAAGCATCAGAAGCGCATCGCGCTGCGTAACTGCGGCGTGATCGACCCTGAAAATATCGATGAATACCTCGCGTTTGACGGCTACAAGGCGCTGGAAAAGGCGCTGACCAAGATGAGCCGCGAAGAGGTCATCGAGGAAATCCTCAAGTCCGGCCTGCGCGGCCGTGGCGGCGGCGGTTTCCCCACCGGCCTCAAGTGGAAGTTCACCTATAATTCCCAGGCCGACCAGAAGTACGTGGCCTGCAACGCTGACGAGGGCGACCCCGGCGCGTTCATGGACCGCTCCGTTCTGGAAGGCGACCCCCACAGCGTCATCGAGGCCATGACCATCGCCGGTTATGCCATCGGCGCCAGCCAGGGCTATGTGTACGTGCGTGCGGAGTATCCCATCGCCGTCAAGCGCCTGGAGATCGCCATCGAACAGGCCAAAGAATACGGCCTGCTTGGCGAAAACATCTTCGATTCCGGCTTCAGCTTTGACCTGAAGATCCGCCTGGGCGCCGGCGCCTTCGTCTGCGGCGAAGAAACCGCTCTGATGCGCTCCATCGAAGGCAAGCGCGGCGAGCCTATCCCGCGTCCTCCCTTCCCCGCTGTCAAGGGTCTGTTTGACAAGCCCACCATGCTCAACAACGTGGAAACCTACGCCAACGTGCCCCAGATCATTCTGAAGGGCGCCGACTGGTTCGCTTCCATGGGTACCGAAAAGAGCAAGGGCACCAAGGTATTCGCGCTGGGCGGCAAGATCAACAATACGGGCCTGGTCGAAGTACCCATGGGTACGCCCCTGCGCACCATCGTGTATGATATCGGCGGCGGCATCCCCAATGGCAAGAAGTTCAAGGCCGTGCAGACCGGTGGTCCTTCCGGCGGCTGCCTGCCCACCGAACTGCTGGATACCCCCGTTGATTACGACAACCTGATCGCTGCCGGCTCCATGATGGGCTCGGGCGGTATGATCGTTATGGACGAAGACAACTGTATGGTTGACATCGCCCGCTTCTTCCTGGAGTTCACCGTAGACGAGAGCTGCGGTAAGTGCACTCCCTGCCGCGTCGGCACCCGCCGTATGCTGGAGATCCTCAACCGCATCGTTGAGGGCAAGGGCACGATGGAAGATCTGGACAAGCTGGAAGAGCTGGCTGAATCCATCAAGGCGACCGCCCTGTGCGGCCTGGGCCAGAGCGCTCCCAACCCCGTTCTGTCCACCCTGCGTTATTTCCGTCATGAGTACATCGCCCACATTAAGGATCATGTCTGCCCCGCGCATCACTGCAAGGCGCTGCTGCAGTATCACATCGATCCCGAAAAGTGCCGCGGCTGCTCGGCCTGTACCAAGGTTTGCCCGGCGGAGGCGATTTCCGGCGAATTGCGTAAGCCCTTCACTATCGACACCGCGAAGTGTCTCAAGTGCGGCGCTTGCGCTGAAAAGTGCCACTTCGGCGCTATTTCCCGCGTGTAATGAGGAGGACTGCAAACCATGGCTGATATGATTAATTTGACGATCGACGGCGTGCAGGTCTCCGTTCCCGCCGGTTCTACCGTGCTGGAGGCTGCCCGTCAGGCGCATATCCACATTCCCACGCTGTGCTATCTCAAGGACGTGAACAAGATCGGCGCCTGCCGCGTTTGCGTGGTGGACGTTGGCGCCCGCGCCCTGCAGGCTGCCTGCGTATACCCCGTGTCCGAGGGCATGGTCGTGAAGACCAACACCCCCGCCGTGCGCCGCGCGCGCAAGGCTGTTGTGGAGCTGCTGCTGAGCATCCACGATCGCAAGTGCCTCTCCTGCACCCGCAATAACAACTGCGAACTGCAGGATCTGTGCCGCGATCTGGGCATTGAAGATGATAACCGTTTCGCCGGTGAGCGCATCGAATATGAAATCGATGACCTGTCCACCAGCGTTGTGCGTGACAACAACAAGTGCGTGCTGTGCCGCCGCTGCGTGGCTGCCTGCCACAATCAGCAGCACGTGGGCGTTATCGGCCCCGTGGGCCGCGGCTTCACCACGGAGATCACCTCTCCCTGGCAGCTCAAGCTGGCGCAGACCGGCTGCGTGGGCTGCGGTCAGTGCATCGCTGTCTGCCCCGTCGGCGCGCTGAAGGAAAAGGATTCCATCCATGCGGTGAACGATCTGCTGGAATCCGGTAAGCATGTGTACGTGCAGACTGCTCCCGCCGTGCGCGCTGCGCTGGGCGAAGAGTTTGGCCTGCCCATGGGCACCCCCGTCACCGGCAAGATGGTCGCGGCTCTCCGCCGTCTGGGCTTTGAAAAGGTATTTGACACCGACTGGGCTGCCGATCTGACCATCCTGGAAGAGGCGACCGAGCTGGTGCATCGCATCCAGAACAAGGGCGTGCTGCCCATGATCACCTCCTGCTCCCCCGGCTGGGTCAAGTACTGCGAGACCTACAACAGCGATTTCATCCCCAACCTGTCTTCCTGCAAGAGCCCCCACGAAATGCTGGGCGCCATGGTCAAGAGCTACTATGCTGAAAAGACCGGCATCAACCCCAAGGACATGAGCGTGGTTTCTGTCATGCCCTGCACGGCCAAGAAGTTTGAGGCGCTGCGTCCCGAACTGGGCCACGACGGCATGCAGGATGTTGACGAAGTTATCACCACCCGCGAGCTGGCCAGGATGATCCGCTCCGCCGGTATTGACTTTGCCAACCTGCCCGATGAGGACTTTGACAAGGTACTGGGCGAATCCACCGGCGCTGGCGTCATCTTTGGCGCGACCGGCGGCGTTATGGAAGCTGCTCTGCGCTATGCCTACGAAGCCATCACCGGCAAGGAACTGGACAAGGTGGAATTCGAAGCCGTCCGCGGCCTGGAGAACGTCAAGGAAGCGTCCATCGATCTGGGCGGTCTGACGCTCAATATCGCCGTGGCGCACGGCACTGCCAACGCGCAGAAGGTGCTTGACAGCATCCGCGCCGGCGAAAAGCACTACGATTTCATCGAGATCATGTGCTGCCCCGGCGGCTGCGTCACCGGCGGCGGCCAGCCCATCGTGAAGGCTGACGTGCGTGCCAGCGTGAATATTTCCGCTGAACGCGCCAAGGCGCTGTATACTGAGGACGCTGGCAAGGCCCATCGCAAGAGCCAGGAGAACGAGGAAATCAAGGCGCTGTATGCGGATTACCTCGGCGAAATCGGCGGCGAGCGCGCGCATCATCTGCTGCACACGCACTATGTTGCCCGCGACAAGTACGCTGGCGTTAAGTAAAAAAGACGAGGGGACGATCGAGAGGCGGCTTTGGAAGGCCAAAGCCCCTCTCGAGCTCTCCCGAAAGCCTGTGTTTTGCTGACGTAAATGTTGCAGCAGGCTATACGAAAAAGAGTCTGAAATCGAATGTGCAAGTAAACTTGCCCATCGTTTTCAGGCTCTTTTTCTATCCGCTTCGCGGATGCGATTGCGCGAGCGCAATCGGCCTGCTGTGTGGAAACGCCTGCGGGGGATCGCCGTTTCGCTGCGGCGAAACGAGCGGGCTTCACTATCGCGCTGCCGCAGCGGCGCATCCTTCTCCGCTCATTTTGCCGCAGCAAAATGGCGGAACTGACGCACTCCGTACCAAAGCGGCAGTCCGGACGGCAAAGTCGTCCGGGTTTGCGAAGCAAACTGAAAAAGGTGAGAGAAGTCATCGGGGCGAGCTTGCTCGCATCCGTGATCTTCCTCACCTTTTTCAATTAACTGCCGCGACAAGCATGCCGCCAAGCAGCATAACCGATTGGTTTCTTTGTTACTTTCTTTGACGCAAAGAAAGTAACGTCTCCCCTTGTCACTCCGCCATCGCTGCATGTTCGGCTGCGATCATCCCGCACGCAAAGGCAAACTGCAGGTTAAATCCGCCGCAATCGCCGTCTACATTGAGAATTTCGCCGCAGGCGTACAAACCCTTGTGCTGATGGTGCTCCAGTGTTTCGGGGGAAAAATCCTTCGTATCAATGCCGCCCTGCGTGACCTGCGCCTGATCGTAGCCGCGCACGCCGGTGACCGGCAGGGGATAGGCGCATAGCAAATGCGCCAGCTCTTCGGCAGACGCCTTGGGCAAACGCTCGCGCAAAAGCCGCGGCAGCGCGCCCAGCAGCAGATCATTTTCCGGCATGTAGCCTTCCCGCTCCTGCAAATAGCGCAGCATGCGTGCTTCGTTTGCGAAGGGATTGCGCGGCTGAAGGCGCTCCATCCGATAATCGCCAAGGCCCATGGCGGGCGAAAAATCCACATACAGGATGGGCTTGGCGCGACGCTTGAGCAGATGATGCGCGTCGCGGCTGAGCTGCATCACGCATACGCCGCTCACGCCGTAATCGGCAAAGAGCATCTCGCCCTGCGTGGCTGCGACCGGCTTTGCACCGTCGCACAGCGTCAGCGTGACGGGCAGACGCAAGCCGGAAAGCCCTTTGATGGGCGCTTTTTCCGTTTCAATGGGCGTGAGCGCCGGGCCGGGGGAAATCAGTTTGCAGCCCAGATTGGTCAGCAGGGAATATGCGTTAACCGCGCCAAGCTTGGGTGCTGCCAGACCGCCGCAGCAGACGATCACCTTGTCGGCGGAAAAACTGCCTGCAGAGGTTTTGACGATATACTTTTTTTCGACCTTTTCAATGGCGGTTGCCTGCGCGCCCGTTACAACGCGCACGCTGCTTTGGTGCAGACGCAGCCGCAGCGCATCGACGACCGCTGCCGCCTGATTGCAGGCAGGGTATACGCGCCCGGCGCTGTCGGGGCGCGTGGGCACGCCCAGACGGTCAAAAAATGCGCGCACATCCTCTGCGCCAATGCGGGAGAGTACTTCATTGGCGAAATTCTCATCGCCGTAGTACGCATTTTTACCCACATTGGCGAGATTGCAGCGGCCGTTGCCGGTGGCGAGCAGCTTTTTTGCCACGCGGTCGCTGCGCTCAAGGAGTGTTACCTGCGCGCCCAATTCACTTGCTATGACAGCGGCGGCGAGGCCAGACGCCCCGCCGCCGAGAATGAGAATTTGCTTCATCATTTTACTTGATGTTCAGTTTCTTTTCAGCCGTCTCATAGGCTTCTTCAATGGCGTTGGTGTGGCTGAAGTAGCCGTTCTTGGCGCTGGGCTTGTCGATGCCCTTGCCATCGTGCAGCTGAGAGTTGGTAAAGTGGATACAGAACTGACCGTAGAAGTCGTTGCCCGAGATGGTATCGCCCGCAGGATAGTTATGGGGGATGCCGTACATCGAGGCGCAGTAGCTGTGGCCATTGATCGTAACCAGCAGCGGACGGCGCTGATAGTAGTTCTTATCGCTGATCTCCTGCGCGTCATCCACCTTGTAGATGCGGCACATGGCAGCGGTATCGGCCGCGGTGAGCGGCTCAACGTCGGCATGGTCGCCGCCCGACCAGCGCTTGACCTTGAAGGAAATGCCGGTGCGAACGTCGGTAACGATGGCAACAGCGCCCTTGTAGAAGATGCTCTGGATGCCGCCCTTGTACCAGTCAATCAGCTCAGGCTTATAGAGCTTCACCGAGGTGCTGGAGCCGTTGTTCTGGCCGTAATAGCCCTCTTCCACCGTGCCAAACAGCGCATGCTGCGTGAGCGAACCGGCGATGCCATCCACCGTCAGGTCGTTATCCTGCTGGAACTTTTCGATGGCCTTTTTGGTGTTGGTGTCGTATACGTCGGTTACCTGCGCGGAGGTGAGATAGCCCAGCGCGGCCAGACGCTTTTGCAGATTGGTCACCGCTTCGCCCGTGGAGCCGATCTGCAGCGTGGTGTAGGAGGCTTCGGGCTTGGCGTCGGGATCGCCGAGCTGTTCATACATTTCGGCTTCAGTCTTGGTCAGAATGCGGATCAGATCGCCGCGAATCCAGCCGGTGGTGCCATCCACCTTGAGATAGTACCAGGTGTAGCCGTCGGATTTGTTGGTGTCGCCCAGAAGCTTGCACTCAGTTCCCTCGCGATAGATGAGGGCCAGCTGCTTGCCGTTTGCCTTGCCGGAGCCGCGCACGATGACCTTTTCCATGGTGGTCAGCGCAATGTTGCTCAGCGTGGCCGGATCGGGCGTGGGCGTGGGCGAAGGCGTGGGGGTAGGCGTGGGCAGATTCGCCAGATATTCGTTATATTCGGCGTCGGTCATGACCTTAACGCAGGAGCCCTTGATATAGCGAGTAGCGCCGTCGAAGGTAATTTCGTACCACTTGGAGCCGCTGACGGTCTTGACGGCATTGAACTGGAGCACAGTGCCCTTCTTTACCTGGCCGGCTGTATTGGCCTGGGTGGAGGGGGACTTGCGGATCCATACCTTATCCACGATGGTGATGATGTATTCAGTGGGCTTGGGTTCGGGCGTGGGAGAGGGCGTGGGCGTGGGCAGCTTGCCGGAATTCTTGTATTCCTCCGCCTCTTCCTCGGTGAGCACCTGCACGCAGTCGCCGCGGACATAGCCTACGTCGCCGCCGTAGGTGACATTATACCAGGTGTAGCCGTTGTTCTTTTTCTTTTCGCCAACGATCTCCAGCAGCGTGCCCTTATTCTTGATCTGGCTGTGCGTGCCGGCCGTGGTGGAAGCGCTCTTGCGCAGATACAGCTTATCCACGGTAGTGAGCACATAGCCGCTGGCTTCCTCGGTGGTGCTGCCGCCTTCCAGCGGGTTGCCCTTAGAATCGGACGGCGTGCAGAAATCGCCGTGGAAATAGCCCTGACCTTCTTCGGTCATGACTTTGTACCAGGTTACGTCGCCCTTCTTGGTGGTGGAGTAGTAGGGGAATACATCGCCCTTGTCAAACTGGCCGAGGGTCTGAGCGCCCGTGCTGGCCTGTTCGCGCAGATTGACGCCGCCGGCGGTCAG
>JAFXJP010000008.1 GCA_017532155.1 Clostridia bacterium
GAGGGTCAGCCCCACAACACCATCACCCCCATTGCCCGCCGCAGAGGGGAAGATTTTGAGCTGGATCTGGTGCTGCGGTGTAACATCACCACCCAGGAGCATCCCATGGGCGTGTACCATCCCCACGCGGAAAAACATCACATCAAAAAGGAAAACATCGGCCTCATCGAGGTCATGGGCCTTGCGGTGCTGCCCAGCCGTCTGAAGCAGGAACTGACCGACCTGGCGGAAGCCGCCTGGAAGGGCCTGGACGTTTCCGGGGACGAAACCCTGGGAAAACACGCGCCCTGGCTGGAAGCGCTGAAGCAGACCTATACCTTCACCCAGGAAAACGCCATGAATATTATCCTGCAGGAAACCGGCAAGGTGTTCGCCGCTGTTCTGGAGGACGCTGGCGTTTACAAGAACACCTCGGAAGGCAAACAGGCTTTCCGGCGCTTTGTGGATCATGTGAACCGGAAGGCTTAACCGATTCCCCGCAAAGCATCCCTCTGCGTGTAAGACCTCCACATCCTGAAAAAGCAGGGACTGTAAAAAACAGCCCCTGCTTTTTTTATCAATGATTTTTGAGTCGCAATCTGTTCGACATACTGGACTTTATTTAACTTCCAAGCCAATGATAGCACGATACATCAGAACAAGTCCTGCACTGAGCAAAGCACCGCCGATAATATCGGTAAACCAATGTACACCCGAAACAAGTCTGCCGATCACCATGAAAGCAATAAAAGCGATCATTGCTGAAGCAACAAATCGTTTGAGAACATTGTTTTTGATCCGAGCATTCAATTGGATGATAGCAGTCGGCATCACACACATTACGAGCATTGTTGTTGAGGATGGATAAGAGGCTTCCAAAATCCCACCAATCAACACAGGTCTGTAATTTACAACAAGCATGTCAAATAGCACATATACCACCATCACAACGATATAGAAGCCGCCAAGAATAAGGATATTGTAATCCACTTTCAGCAGGTGCTTTCTCTTAATCCATTGAATCAGTCCGAGCAACGCAAACCCAATTACAAAAATGAGTGGCACCAACCCCAACCAATCTGTGATAGTATACAGGAGCATATGCACACCTGTAAGGTTATGAACGAACCGGTTAATCGTTGCAAATCCAACGGATGATTCTTGTGGTCCGATTGCTTGCACGTCAATAAATTGAATTGCTGCCGTCCATAGCAAAAATGCAAAAAGCATGCATGCCGCAATGCAAAAGTTTCTATGGTCTTCTTTTTTCATTTGTTCAACCTGCCTTTTTGTATTTGGCTCTCGCCGAAACACATTTTAAGAGAAGGCAGAAACAACCGCAAGAAACGGGGCATCACAACGATGATACGCTTCGTATCATTGCCATTTCATGAGCATTAGCACCTTTATTAACAAGAATGCGAACAGAAATACTGCCGCATACGGTTGCGAACTAATGATAAAAAGAAGTGCACCAACTGCATTTAACACTAACGATATTTTACTTTTATTCTTCACCCAAAATGCGTGACAGCAATTTTGCAGAGCAAGGGTTAAAATTCCAGATACGATCATTCCAATGACAACAACAAAATATGCTGTCCTCAAATATGGCGCGATTTCGGTAAGGGATAAAAGAGACACTTCCTGTATCATCGCATCTGCTTTCTGCCCAAAAAACGGCAGAAAGAAAAACATCGCAATACTACAATCGAGCAATCCAAATACCAAGTCGCAAAAATGCTTTTTCTTTTGTTTGGTATCTTCTTCTGCTATGGTCAGTAATTCATCACCCGACAGCAGCTCGTCAATTGTTACCCCAAAAAACTTTGATATTGCTTTCAAAGAATCTATATTTGGATATCCTCTGCCCGACTCCCATTTTGAAATAGCAGTTCGTGACACAAAAAGAAGCTCCGCAAGTTCTTCTTGAGTAAGTCCTTTCTGCTTTCGGAGTTCCTGTAATTTTTCGTTGAATTCCATAATACTTGCTCTTTCTGAACATAACCGACATGCGGTAAATTCAAATTTATTGCATTCATTCTATCACAGCAGTACAAATAGGCGCAAGCCAGCTAAGGCTTGCTCTTACTTTATTTGCATAGTAGCAAGTGAAGGATAACTCCTTCCTTTCCATCACACTCGCTGCGGAGCGCTTTTTGTTTCTCTGTCTGCATCAGCAGTTTCCTCAGAAAACCGCCTTGGTGCTGTCCTGTTTGGGCGACGTGCCAAAATGCTTGCGGTATGAACGATAGAAAGTGGAATAGTCCTTAAAGCCGCACATGGCATAAACTCTTGTCGGCTTTATTCCGGCAATAAGCAGTTGCTTTGCCTTGAGCAGTCGCTTGATCGTAATATAGCTCCAGAATGTCGTTCCTGCCGTTTTCTGAAAAAGTGCGAACAGAAAAGATCGACTGATAAAAAACTCCGCCGCAACCATGTCAGCCGACAAATCGCTGGAGAGGTTTGAATTGATATATTCAAATATGCGCTGGGAGAGATTATCCCCCGTTTCTTGTTTTTCCGAGCGGTGCGCATATGCATCATTTACCTCATTGAGCAACGGCAGCAGATTGGTCAGAATGCGCAGCCGGCGGTCATGAGCGTTGTCTGCAAAAATATTCGTCAGGCAACTTTTCCAATAGCGGCTGGAAAAATCACTGGAATGGAGAATGTTGTTTTTTCCAAGGCCATGCGTTGTGAACGGTCTGAGCAATTGTCCCGTCGGATCAATTTTCTCAAGAAAATCAGGCGTAAACAAAAGCGCGATGCGCTCATAGGGTACATCCGGATCCACAGAAATGCGATGAGATTCGGCAATGTTGAACAGCATAATATCATCGCGTTCAAGCGGATAAGGCGTACCTTCCACCCAGAAGGTAGCGCTTCCGCCTAAAAAGCAAAACAATTCGTATTGTTCATGCGCGTGCATATTAAAGCTGGAGGGATTGGGCTTTTGATCCAGCGAGTAATGCACATAAAAATCATCATAAGTGTAAGAGGAGATTTTCATATTTCCCTATTCCCTTTCTCCCTTTTGAATTAAGTATAGCATTTTCGCAAACGATTTACAATGTTTTTCAATATTATTTGCAATTGTATTGTCAGGAGATGGGAATTATAATATTTTTATTAGAGATGATTTGGTATCATCCAGTCAATCGTTTACACAGAAAACAGATCGCAGCGCATCTGCACAGCCAGAATATATCTCTTGCCCAAAGGAGGGCTAATACCCCATGAAAGGATCTCAGCTCACGCCTCTGTTTCATCATTGCCTGCAGGTCATCGAAACCTCCGAAGGAATGATTCCTCGCCGTCTGACAGATAAACAGTTGGCCTTTTACGAAAAAATCCCCTACGGCAGCCACATGCTTGGCAAGGCCAAATGCAGCGCGGGCATTACTGTGGAATGCACAACGGACGCGCCTGCGCTGGACATCTGCTGGATGATTGATGCCGGATATCCCGACGCCATGCAAAACCGCAAAACTACGCTTGACTTGTATGTAAACGGCACGCTCATTTTCCAGCATCCCGTCATCTGCCCTCACCGCGAATGGCAGCAAACGCACATTCCCTTACCCGCAGGCGAAAAGCGTCTGTGTCTGGTGCTGCCACAAACCTATGAATTCATTCTGAAAGAACTGTCCGTACCGGAAGGCAGCAATCTTTCACCCATCCCCCGTCGAAAAAGAAACCTGTTATTCCTATGCGATTCCCTGGGGCAGGGCATTGGCGCATCCTGCGCTTCTACAGGCTACACCATGCAAGCTATGCTGCGTTTGCAAGATTTTGAAGTGCTCAATCAATGCGTTGGCGGACTACGCTATGATACGCCCAGCGTAGATCCCAATGTACCAACGCCCGAACTGATTGTCGTACAGATTGGCACCAACGATTGGCAGCGTCGCCCGGACAGAGCCGATTTTGACAAGGCCATGACATCCTATCTTAAACATCTATCTGTCTGCTTCCCCGCTGTGCCAGTGATATTGCTTTCTCCCATGAAACGCTGCGACGGCACAGCAGAGCGCCCTGAAATGTATCGGGAAGACGAGCTGTTTGATATGATGCGTGCACATTGCAGCGCCTACCCCAACATTACATGCTTCAACGGTTTTAGCCTCATGCCCTGTACCGGCGCTTTCTTTGCCGATGGCGTACATCCCAACGATGCCGGACATCTGTGGCTGGCTTCCAGTGTTACCGCGCTGATCAACCAACACCTGAAATCTGACGACTGTTAAATGAAAAAGGGGAAGCACATGAAAAAACTGAAGGTAGCCATCATTGGTCAGGGACGCAGCGGACGCAATATTCACGGCGCGTATTTCAAACGTCCGGACAATGATCTATATGATGTGGCGCTGGTCATCGAAACATCTGCCGCTCGTCGCGAACGCGCACTGAAAGAATATCCCGGCTGTGAAGTCTGCGCGGATTATACTGCGCTTTTTGCGCGCAAGGACATCGACTTGGTCGTGAACGCCGCATATTCCCACCGGCATTATGATATTACACGCGATCTGCTGCTGCACGGCATGAACGTACTGGTAGAAAAGCCTTTCGCCCGCAATTATTATGAATGCACAGACCTGATGCGCATCGCCAGGGAACAAGGCGTGGTACTCGCCGTTTTCCAGCAATCCTTCCTTGCCCCCTATTACACGGGCACCAAAGAATTCTTAAAAACAGGCAAAATCGGCGATATTATACAGGTGAATATCCGTTTCAGCGGCTTTGCCCGCCGCTGGGATTGGCAGACGCTCCAGTGCAAGCTGGGCGGCAGCGTATATAACACCGGCCCGCACCCTATCGGATTAGGTCTGGATCTTCTGGATTTTGATGAAAATGCCTGCGTAGCCTGCTCCAGGCTTGCCCGCGCCTTCACCAGCGGCGATGGCGAAGATTGCGCCAAGATCATTCTTACGGCGCCGGGAAAAGCGATTGTTGACATTGAAATCAATTCCAACGACGCTTTCGGCGAAGGCTATACGCTGAAAGTTTTCGGCACCCGCGGAACCTACCAATGCAACATGAATACTTACAAAGCCAAGTATATCCTTCCGGGCGAAAATCCCGCTCACGCTCCTGTCAAAGAATTCTTGCAGGATCAGGATGGCCTGCCTGTCTATTGCTCCGAAAACCTTGTCGTTCACGAGGAGGAAGCAGCCTTTGACGGTGAAGTTTTCAAGGCCGGCACCCAGTATTTCTATCAGATGCTGTATGAAACATTGGCGCACGGCGCACCGCTTGCCATCACGCCCGAGCATGCCGCGCAGATCATCCGCGTGATTGAAACAGTTCACGCACAAAATCCGCTGCCGACTATATATTGATTATCAGCGCGTGCAGGAAGGAAATAAACGATGAATATTCTATTCTATGGTTTTCGTCACAGCCACCTGCTCAGCTACTACAAAAAAGCAGTCATGCATCCCGCCATTCATATTCTGGCGGCCGTGGAAGAAGATGCAGCTGCACGTGCCCAAGCCAGTGAACAGCTGGGCGTCGCCTTCAGCGATCAATCCTATGAAGCATGGTTGAATGACCCGACAGTAGAAACCGTGGCCATCGGCACGGCTTACGGCGATCGCGGTCGTGCGGTTATACAGGCGCTGTCACATGGAAAACACGTACTGTGCGACAAGCCCATCTGCACATCGCTGGAGGAGCTTGAAGCCATCCGCATGCTGGCTGCTGAAAAAGGCGCGACGGTCGGCTGCCTGCTTGACCTGAAATACATGCCTTGCATCCTGCCCGCAAAAAAGCTTCTGGACAGCAAATGTCTGGGGCCGATTCACAACATTTCCTTTACAGCCCAGCATTGTTTGAATTACGGCAAGCGCCCCAGCTGGTATTTTGAAAAAGGCATGCACGGCGGCACTATCAACGATATCGCCATCCACGGCATTGATATTCTTCCGTATCTGACCGGGCATCGCCTGGCCGTACTTGACGCTGCCCGCACCTGGAACGCCTATGCCACAGAGCATCCGCATTTTGATGACTGCGCCATCTTTATGGGGCGTACAAACAAAGGCGCAGGCGTACTGGCCGACGTTTCCTATGCCGCGCCTCAGCAAGGCACGCTGCCTACCTACTGGCGTTTTGAAATCTGGTGCGAACGCGGGCTTGTTTCCCTGTGCGCAGCTGAACCAACAGTCACCGTATATGAAAAGGGTATGATAGACATTCGGATTTTACCCGGAGAGGATCATGCTGTAACTATGCTGGATGAATTTCTGCAGGCAGTAAGCGCAGGCGGACAGGAAATGACAGAACGCGTGCTTTGCGCCACGCATACAGCGCTGCGTATTCAGCAGGCTGCAAACCGTGCAACAGGAGGTATACTGTTATGATCACAAGAATCAAAAGTGATCGGATCTTCACTCCGGATGGTTGGTTTGCAGGATATTTATATTTTGATGAAAACAAAATCCTGTGTGTCACCAAGGATGAATTAAATTATGATTGCGCATATGATTTTTCGGGGCTCTATGTCAGCCCAGGCTTTATTGATATGCATGTACACGGCGGTGATGGCGAGGATTTTTGTTCTTCAGATGCAGCAGGCATTGCCCGCGCAGCAAACCTGCACCTGCGTCACGGCACAACAACAATCATGCCCACAATTACTTCCGTAACCTATGACGCCATCTGCCGCTCTCTGGACGCCATGCGCGAAAGCCTTTCTTCTGGAGCCTTTCAGGCAAGATTTGGCGGCGTACACCTGGAGGGGCCCTATTTTTCCCCTGAAATGTGCGGTGCGCAAAATCCCGAAAGCATAAAAGCGCCCGATTCCCAGGAATATACCAAACTGATTACACAATATGGAGATCTGATCCGCCGCTGGAGCTATGCACCCGAATACGATCGCGACGCACGTTTTGCCAGATACCTTACGTCACACGGCATCATTCCTTCCATGGGACACTCTGCCGCCCTGTACGAAGACTGCCTGACTGCTTATGACGCAGGCTGCCGTCTGGTAACGCATTTATTTTCCTGTACTTCCACCATTACACGCCGGGGCGGCTTCCGCCAGCTGGGCATCATCGAAGCTTCCTGGCTTTTGGATGATCTGGATGTAGAAATTATCGCAGACGGCAAACACCTTCCCAAAGACCTGATCCGCATGATCATTAAAATCAAAGGCTTCGACCGCGTCAGCCTTGTAACAGATGCTATCCGCGTAGCAGGCAGCACCCAAACGCAGGGAAATATCGGCGGTGTGCACTTCATTGTAGAGGATGGCGTTGCAAAGCTGCCTGACCGCAGCGCATTTGCCGGCAGCATTGCCACAGCCGACCGTTTACTGTACGTATGCGTTAAAGAAGCCGGCTTCTCTGTGCAGGATGCGCTGCGCATGATTACAGCCAATCCCGCCCGTATTCTGGGCATAAATGCCGGAGCCATAGCGTTCGGTTATCTGCCTGACATTGTGGTATTCGACGATGACATTTCCATAAAGGCTGTATTTGCGGGCGGCAAATCCGTTCTATAAAAGCCGCTTTTGCTGTATAAACAAAAAAGCAATCAGCTTCTTTCATTGACAGTTTTCTTCCATTTTTCCTGGAAGTGCTCAATGAATGATCAGCGTTGATTGCTTTTTTGTTTTTATCTTTATTGTTTTTTAGCGTGTTTTCACCATGCTTCGGACAAGTTTTCTGCCTTTTTTGATACGACCAGATATCCCTTCGCAGTTTTATCTTGTCAAATGCTTTTCCGCTTCACCAAAGTGCTTCAATGACGCCATCGCCTGCGCTGCATCTTCATACGAGCAGCCCGTGCGTTCCATCAGCACGGCCACCGCAGTATCTCCCTGCGCACGGAGAATCATATCATTTGCATGCTGTGCATCCTTGCAGCCAGTCGCTTCCTGGAACAGGCGGACAATACGATTGGAAATTTTTTCATTCTTGCAGTGCAAACACACCATCAGGTTGCTGCAGGTTCTGCCAAGGCGCACCATGACGGACGTCGAAATCATGTTCAGGATCATTTTCTGCGCGGTGCCCGCTTTCATGCGGGTAGATCCCATGATGACCTCGCACCCGGTATCGGGTTCAATTTTTATATCGGCATGCTGTCCCATGACAGACCCGGGATTGCATGCAACAGCAATTGCCCCTGCGCCGATTTTCCTTGCATAGTCCAGCGCGCCAACGCAATAAGGTGTTCTGCCGCTTGCAGATATAGCAATTACTGTATCCAAAGCCGTTAAGCCGTGCTCCTTCAAATCCGCAACAGCCTGATCCGGGCAATCCTCCACGCCTTCGCGCGCAGAAAAGACGGCGTCACGGCCTCCCGCCATCACGCAGGAAACCGTGTCAGACGCTACGCCATAGGTAGGAGGGCATTCAGCAGCATCCATATAGCCCAGTCTTCCGCTTGTACCAGCGCCCACATATACAATCCTGCCGCCTTTGCGCATTCTCGGCACAATGCTGTCTACCGCATTGGCAACAGCATCCAGAACTTCGTATACGCAGCCCGCCACCTTCTGATCTTCGCGGTTAATCATTTCCAGCATTTCCCGTGTGGATGCACTGGAGATTTCTTTCGTTTCGTGATTGCGCTGCTCTGTATGAAGCAAGCTGATTACGTCGCTCATTTGTTTCCCTCCTGATATGTCCGCTCAAAATTCTCTGCAAATGTGCAGTCTACCGCTAAGCCTGCTATTCCCATCGCTGCAATAACAGCACCATATACAGGCGCAAGCTTGGGCAGCGTAAAGCGCCATTCTCCGTTCAGATGCGCTTTTACATACTGCTGATATATGCCGCTTTTCCAAACGCTGCCGCCAAGCACAACCTCCCGGCTTCCGCTGATTGCTGCAGCTGTGCGCAGATTTTCAGCCATCCCCGCTGCCACATCATCCAATTCCCGCATGGCAATCTCATCGCCCGCACCGGCTGCCTCCAGCAATACCGGCGCAAAATCCGCAATGACTGTTTTGGCGTTCATCCGATATATTTCGGATACAAAATCAGCAAGCGGCATCCCGCACTTTTTCTCACACATTTCCGTCAGAAGCGTTTTCTTGTCAACGCCGTCCAGCGCCCGCAGGGCGGATACAAGCGCCCGGCGGCCCAGCATAAACCCGCTTCCGCGGTCGCCCAGCAAATATCCCCAGCCGTCAACCCGGTGCATTACGCCTGCTTTCCTGGCATATACACAGGCGCCGGTCCCGGCAATTGCCACCATGCCGTCCCGATTGCCTATGCCGGAGCAAAGCATGTTCACCGCATCGCTGCCCACATCAATGCGCCCTTCAAGCGGAAAAATATCAGAAAAGATTTGAAGATAGCGCTTTCGATTGGCGGTCAGCCCGGCGCCGGATATTCCCGCAAAGCACCCGATGACGCCCTCCTTATAGGGGATTATTTTGTCAAGGGCCTCCTGCAGACAGCTTCTGACCGCTTCAACACGCTGGCCAGTCATGCTCGACGGGCCGGCTTTTATCTTTGCTACAATCTGGCCGTCTGTTTGGCACAACACGATATCTGTCTTGGTTCCGCCTCCGTCAAGGCCCAGCACATACTTTCTTTCCATGGGCGCTCCTTGTCACATTTTATAATCGCTTGTAAGCAGCCGCTCGCGCTTTTCGTCCAGCTCATGCGTCTTCAGCCAATCAAGCGCGGCTTCCAGGGGCCATCTTTCATGGATTTCTGTAATGCCAAGCATACGCTGTTTCCAGCCAAAACGGGCAATCAATGCATTTCTTCCCGGCGTATTCACCGGCATGCGGGCAATGATCAGATAATCCATGCCAAGAATCAGCTTTTCAATACGCGCCTTTTGCTCTGGATTTTTTGTCAGCCAGGACGCTGTACCCAGAATCTCCATGGCTTTTTCTATCGTTTCATCCGTTACCCACTTTGCATTGGGCCGCTCAAAAATGCCCACATGCCAAGGCCGTGCCGCGCGCTGCCAAAGCTCAATATATTCCCTGATATGCGGAGCAGCATCTGCGCCATAATACCCATGAAGGAATTCATTCATGTGCCGTTCCATATCACAGTCAGGATTCCACATCAGCTTTGCCTGAAGATAAGCCTGCAGTTCAGCCAAATGCCCGCCGCCGCCCTGGCTGAAGTTGCCCTGTTCAAGAACACCTGCAACGCCGATTTTCTTGAACAATTGCAGATTCTTTGCAAGCACATCAAAATTGGGGAAGGGCATCAGGTATTCTGAAAACATAGTAACATAATCCCAAACATAAAGATGCTGGCATATTTTGCTCCAGTCTTTCAGATCTTCAAGAAATGCCGTTTCTTTTCTCGCTGCGCATTGTTTGGCCCTGCCAATTTCAATATTGCTGTCCTGATGCAGCGGTTCAAGCAGGCCTCCGTCAAGCGGATGAGAAAAACAGCATTCGATAGAGCACAGCCGGACAATCACATTTTTACGTGGCTTAATTGTCTTGGGCGCTTTTCTTGTATACTGATAAGCAAAGGTATGAATCAGCACATCCGGATGCTCTCCCTCAATCGCCTCCGCAATCTGGTTGACAAAAGCGATCATCGTGCCGGCATGCGATTCCTCGCGCTCATCCAGTGCAGCGCAGGCAGGACAGGTGCAGAAATTGCGTCTGTCATTCTGCGCCACAGAAAACACGCGGCAATCCGGGTTTTCCCGGATCCACTGTTTCACCTTTTGAATGGAAAGGCGCACAACATCGGGATTTGTCAGGCACAATTGTGTTTTTGTTCCAAGGCGTTTGCCATCAACCAGCGCGTAATATTCCGGATGCTCAGCAAAGTATTCCTTCGCCGGAAGCAGTTCATCAAAAGAGTGATGGAACATATGGAATTTCATCCGTCCGCCTTGACGGATACTGATATCCGCTTTATTGGAATTCATCCGGTTGCGCACGGCATATTTTCCGTCAAATGCATCAGACCAATAAGCTTCGCGGCTTTCAAAAGCCGGGCCCTCCTGCCGATCAGAAACTTCAATCTCAAGGCAGGCAGTTTTGGGGATGCTCGTGCAATCAGATGCAAACCAGCGAATGCCGATCACTTCCTCCAGGAAGGCATAGACAGCATAAAGCGTAGCGCGCGGCGTTGCGCCAGCAAGAAGAATATAATGCTCTCCAGTTTTAAATACATATTCTTCTTCTCCCAGACTCTCCCAATCCACCTCAATTCCATAGTGCTCCAATCGCGTGCTCCTACCCACAAGCAGTTCCATTTCAGCATAAGGCTGCATATCCGTTTGCGTGGGCAGGGATGCGCCGCAGACTTCCATCAAAAAATGATGCAGCTCATGCGCGGCAAGCTTTACCGTTTCATGTGTTGGGTGCGGCATAATGATACGCCATTGAGAGCTTCCGTTTTTCGCAAGCATGTAACGCATAAATTTTTCTCCTTTATCGATGCAAGCATCAGCAGCGCTAACCTGATTTAAATACACCGTTTACTTCGAACGTGATTCTATTATATTGTTCCGTCTTACTGCTGTCAACAGAATTTGTATAATAATTAACATTATGGATTATTTATGTAAATTATTTACGAAATTTAAGGAAAAAACTTTCAGCCACAGCTCCTGATATAAAAAATCTTTACAAATCATTTTTCTCTATGATAGACTATCGTTGTTTATCCTTCGAAAGGAGAAATCAAAATGCCTGAATCCACCCTGGTTGAGCACATCCGCAGTCATTATTCAGACTTTTCCAAAAGCGAACGCTATGTCGCTGATTATGTGTGCAATCACCTGACGCAGGTGATTCGCATGTCTATAAGCGAGCTAAAAGACGCGGCGGGCGTCAGCCTTCCTACTGTTCACAGATTCTGCAAAACATTAGGCTTTAACGGCTATAAAGAATTTAGAATTTCCCTTGCCGAACAAGCGCCGACCTTTTCGGATTATTTTACGATTGAATCCACCGAAAACGAAAGCCGCACGCATGCGCTCGTCCGCCAGCTTCTGCTCAGCGAACGCGACGCCATCGAAGCAACACTCAGCTTGCTGAACTTTGATATCCTCGAGCAAGCTGCTCAAAAAGCGCTCAATGCAAAGCGCATCTGCCTGTTTGGCGTCAGCACTTCTTATGATGTATGCAGAGATCTTCAGCGCAAGCTTTCCCGTTTAGGCTTAAACGTCTGGTCTTATAATGAAATTCATGATGCAACAGTTCAATTAACCGCATTTTCCTCAGAAGATCTTCTTATCTGCATCAGCCAATCCGGAGCCACAAAAGAAACTGTTGGGATTGCAAAGTCTTTCTATGATACAGCCGTCCCCGTTCTGAGCATTACAGCATTTAAGGACAGTCCGCTTGCGCAAAGCAGCGATCTGGTTCTCCTGACACATGCGCCGGAAGTCACAAACAATCGCCTTGGCCTGACAACGCGCATGGCGCAGTTTGCTTATGGAGACGCCCTGTACATGGCCATTGCAAGCAATATCGATCATGACGTTGGCCGCATGATGGAGCAAACCCTTTTCCCGCTCCTCAAGCACAAATGATCTCCTTTTTATTCTGCCAAAAAGCTATCGCTCATCCCCCCGCCGCAAACCTGAATAGAAACCTTCAGGGATCAATCAATGAATGGCAGCGTTCCTGCATTTTTTTGCATATCAAAAGGACCGGAGTTTTCCGATCCTTCTACTATCATTTACAAGCAGTGCCTATAATTGCCGCTATTTCAGTTGACTTCTCCAACACTGCCTTCAAAAAGCAAGCCGTTTTTTTCGTTTTCAACTGTGCATAAGTGCGAAGAAGCATTTTTATGGCATCGCAACCGTATTGCTGATAAATATCATAATAAAGCCGCGTCCCACATGTATGCACATTTTGAGGTCTGTCATCGCCATTCGGCCGCAACGAAAAGCCGTTCCCATCTTCACAAGCCCGCAGTTCCGAAATCAAAATTTCAAATAGTTCCGGCGCAGTTTCCAGCGTGTACAGCAGCGCACTCCATTCGGCATGTGTTTCGTTCAGCCAGTCTTCCCAGCTTTCTGTGTCCGCACCCGCAGCATATGTATGGCCCAACTCATGTGCCAACAGGTGCAGAATGCGCCTCGCATCCTGATACGTCTCACCAAGCACAATCATATTCTCGCGTATATACGCGCCAGGGCAATTCTTTCCCTGTGGCAAAAAGACAATTGTGTGTCGAGCTCCCGGTGAACGCGCATAAAGCTTGCTGTAGAATTGCACAACTGCCATATAAGAATCAGCAATCGTCGACGCCATGGACTGAAATTGTTTATCAAAGAACAGCATGCAAACAGCATCATTTTCAATGCAAGTACAATGCTGTGGATCATACAGCAGTATATTGCAATCACTAAATGCTTGGTTTTCGGCACAATAGCGCCAAGAGGAAGACGCCTGCTCATATACGCCGTTCAGCAGAGTTTTTGATTGATCCTGCCGGATAACCACCTCATAGCTTTCCTCCGCGTCAAATCCCATCGGATACCACGCATTGTAAAAGCTGAAATGGCACAGAGCATCTTGCATAAACAGGAAAAATCCTTTCAGCTCTCCTGTATAACAAAATGTCAATTCTCCCGGCTGCAGCCCCGAAAACGCATACTTTTTCATCGGCGGACGAAAATGCAGCCGACATGCTTCCACCAGGATTGGATCGATCCTTCTGCCATTATTGAAAAAAGAACAAACATGCAAGGAATCAAGCATAGCAAAACAATACTCAGATGAATGCACGGCCAATTTACAGCAAACCTCAATTTGCTTCTTTGGCAAAATCTGAACTTCCAATCGCATAGCCAGTTCCCTTCTCCTATTTTACTTGAGCCTGGAGTTTGTTAACTCCAGGCTCAATGATTCTATTCCATTACTTACAGCAGAGAAACGAACTTCTTGGAGGCTTCGGTGATCTTGTCCCACTCGCCAGCCTTTACCCATTCCTTCTTGAAGAGGCAGCCCGCAACGCCAGTGCCAACCGCGCCGGCAGCCACATAGTCCTTGATGTTGCTCGCGTCCACGCCGCCAACGGCCAGCATGCGAATCTGGCTCAGGGGAGCAGCAACGGTCTTGAAGTAAGCAGGGCCTACCAGATTGGCGGGGAAGACTTTGATAAAGTCAGCGCCGTAGCGGTGCGCATTGGCCATTTCAGAGGGCGTGAGCGCGCCGGGAATGGACACCATATCGGCAGCCACGGTGGCACGGATCACTTCTTCGCAGGTATCGGGAGATACGATGAACTGCGCGCCGGCTTCCTTGGCCAGGTTGACCATTTCCACCGTGGTAACCGTGCCGGTACCAAAGGCCATCACATCGCCCAGTTCCTTCACCAGCAGCTTTACGGTTTCCACCGTGCGCAGGCGCTCTTCGTGGCTCTTCTGGTCAAAGGTGCATTCCAGCAGGTTTACGCCGCCCTCATGCAGGGCACGGGCCAGATTCAGGCAATCCTCATCATAAATACCGCGAACAATCGCAATCACCTTATCGTTCAGAATCTTCTCAATGATTTGCTCTCTCATGTCAAACATCCTCCTTAATTATCATGATCTGCCAGCTTCAGCCGGACAAGTCTCATTCTTTCTCTATTATAGCGATTTGTCCATTGCTTGTAAAATATGATATGATGTATGACTGTATATTTTCTGATATATAAGCCGCCGAATAATCTGTGCAATTTACTTCTAATCGCAAGCTTTTCTTTTTTTGCATCCTGTGATATAATGTAATAGTTGCCGAAGTGGCGGAATGGCAGACGCAGGGGACTTAAAATCCCCCGGTCTCTGACCGTACGGGTTCGAGTCCCGTTTTCGGCACCAAACAATATAATCCGAACCCAGTTTTCCCCTGCGGGATATGGGTTCGGATTATTTGTTTTATCTTTCTTCTTGACAGGCTACCAAGGCCATGATATTCTATTTATACTCCAATCAGAGCATAATCAGAAGAGAGTTGGTGTGTATATGGCAAATGAGAACTTCAGCGAAAAGGTATCTGTAAACATTAACACCTCTACCTTATCCAGCATCGACATTCTGGTTGATAACGGCTATTATTCCAATCGAAGCGATTTCATCAACCAGGCTTTGCGAGACGGACTGCAAAAGCACCAGACAACGCTGGACCGGATTATCGACCAACAGATGCGTGAAAAGGAAGCAAGCCCTCACCGCTGGTTTTTGGGTGCATGCTCCATGGGAAATGATGAACTGAAAAAAGCAAAAGCGCAAGGACAAATCCTGACTTATACGGGATACGGCGTCCTTGTCATGGATAAGGATATTGACGCAGACTTGCTGTTCAGCGTGGTTCAAAGCATAAAGATCAAAGGAAAAGTGATCTGCGACCAATCCATCAAGAATCATTACGGGCTAAAGTAATGCGCTCGAATGGAACTCCCGCCGCGGCGCAAAAAACATTCCCCAATTATGCTTGTTTAAAGCATCATTGTGTTATATAATGATATTCACAAGATATTTGCACATCCAATCAGGAGGATATCCATGAATATTCTTAAGCTCCTTTTCAGCAAAAAGAAAAAAACTGAGCAGGAAAAAGAACAGGAATGCTGGTATAATAACGCCCACGAGGGCTCCGTTGGAAATGCAGATGCGCTGCCCTGTGACGCTGTCGGCAGCATGAACCAAATGGAATATACCGTCGCGAAAAACATCGCGCAGAAATAAGCCCGCGCGGAAATCGCAATTGGCATTTTCTTCCATCTCCCTTCAGCAAAACTGTATCATCGCAGCTCGCTGAAAGGTCAAATTTTATTTGCATAAAAAACCGTCTCAATCGAGGTGGTTTTCTTTTTCTTTTTTCTTTTCCTGATGCTCGGCACACTTGCGGCGCACAGCATTTTTTGCTTTATCATACCAGCGGCGCAAAACGGCCAGCGTTTTCTGATCGTTAGGAAACAGCCAGCGCAAAAGCGCAATGGCAATCGTAAATGTAATCAGCTTCTCCGGCGTAAAAGGAATCCACAAAAAGGCCAGATATGCGCCGGCCACCACCGTCATCCAATTGATCTCAAAAAGCGTGCCCAGCGCAAAAAGCACATACGACCAGCCGTTGGTGATCATCCAGGCAATGGCCAGGCAAATCACCAGATGCGGGTTGAGCAAAAACTGCGCTGCTTTTTTCAGCTTATCTTTCATTCATGTCCTCTTTCGCGCTTTGCGCGCACCCTGTTATTGTAAACCGGTTTCTCTGTCTTGTCAATGACTGTCAATCCCGGCGAAAATGTGTCGTCCTCTTTTCATTCGCGCCACAACGTGATACACTGAATAAAACCAAAGCGGGAGGCAATACGCATGGATAACAAGAAAAAGGAACTGCTCCGTTCCATTAAATTCACGCTCTTCTCCATCAGCGCCGGCGTCATTCAGCTGGTTTCCTACGCCCTGCTGTATGAGCTGCTGCATCTGCCCGAATGGATCAGCTATCTTATCTCGCTGATTCTGTCGGTGCTGTGGAATTTCACCCTCAACCGCAAGTTCACCTTCCAGTCGGCCGCCAACGTGCCCGTAGCCATGCTGAAGGTCGCGCTATTCTATGTGGTGTTCACGCCCCTTTCCACCTGGTGGACGAAGGTACTGACGGAGGATCTCCTGTGGAACGCCTATGTGGTGCAGATCGGCACGATGGTAATCAACTTTGTCAGCGAATATCTCTACCAGCGCTTTGTGGTGTTTGGCAAGAGCCTTGACACCGCAAAATAAGCCAGCAAAAAACGCTCTCTCCGGAGAGCGTTTTTATATTTCAGGTATGTTTCATTTATACCAGGCCCATGCACATCTCCACCAGCAGCGCCACTACAACCACCAGCGCAGAGATGATAAAGCCGTGCAGCATGGGCCGAATACCGGCCTTTTTCATATCTTTGAATGAGGTATTCAGCCCGATAGCCGCCAGTGCGCAAACCATCAGGAATTTGCTCAGCTTCTTGGTAGCGCTCACCACGCCCGCAGGAATCGGCACCACGCTGGCCACCGCCGCCATGGCAAGGAAACCCAGAATAAACCACGGAAAAATCTTTTTGATGCTGAAATCCGCCTTCAGCGCGCTGCCATCCTGCGCAGCAGCAATCGCCTCGCGGCGCTTGATGTTCAGCTGAATAAAGGCAAACACGATCACCGTAGGGATAATCGCCAGCGTGCGCGTCAGCTTAACCATGGTGGCGAAATCCCCCGCCGCCTCCGAATAGGCATAGCCCGTAGCCACAACAGAGGAGGTATCATTCACCGCCGTACCCGCCCAAATGCCAAAGGCCTGATCGCCCATTCCCATGGCACGGCCCATGATGGGAAACAGCACGATCATCGCCATATCAAACAGAAAAGTGGCGCTCATCGCGTAGGCCACGTCCGTATCCTTCGCGTCAATGGTAGGCGCAATCGCCGCAATCGCCGAACCGCCGCAGATGCCCGTGCCAGCGGAAATGAGATTGGAGAGTTTCCAGTTCAGCCCCAGTGCCCGGCCAATAAAATAGCCGCCGCCAAAGCAGGTAAGCAAAGTAAAAACCATGACCGTCAGCGACATGCGCCCCACCGTCAGAATGGTGGTGATATTCAGCGACAAGCCCAGCAGAATAATGGCAAACTTCAGCACCTTCTTGGAGGTGAATTTCAGTCCCGGTGCAAGCCTGCCGGCAGGCTTCACAAAATAATTGATCAGCATGCCGATAAACATAGCAATCACCGCTGCGCCAATCAAATGGATGGGCAGAAGGCTTTCAAGAAACTGCGCAAGTAGCGCCACTGCTGCCGACAGCAAAACGCCGGGCAATACACGATACACTTTTCCCATTTGTCATCTTTCCTTTTGAAAATTTCAAGCTATTATATTCTCTAAAAACATATCTGTCAAGCAATACTGCATTTACGAAGACGCCCGCTGTGTGATATAATGATATCCATCTCTTTGACATAAAAAGGAGTATAACGATGAGAAAAATCGGCATGAACCTTGCGGCCATGATCGTCAATTCTGAAAATGAAATGCCCGCCGTCATCGAAAAAATGGCAGAGTGCGGCTTTAACGCCACCTTCACCGGCATGTTTGAGATGGAAAAGCAAATGGAAATTGCCAATCTACTCAGCAAGCACGGCATCGAATATGAAACGCTGCACGCGCCCAGCGCCGGCATTAACAACATGTGGCTGTCCGGCGAAGAGGGCGACCAGAAGCTCAGCCAGCTGTGCCAGTGCGCTGATCACGCGCACGCCGCCGGCGCAGGCATCATCATTGTGCATCTGTCCTCGGGCGAGGCTGCCCCGCCGGTAACGGACATCGGTCGCGAGCGCTTCACCCGCCTGGTAGAGCATGCCGCTGCGCAGAATGTCCGCATCGCCTTTGAAAACCAGCGCAAGGTATCCAACATCGCCTGGGCCTTTGAAACCTTCCCCAAGGAAAGCAACGTGGGCTTTTGCTGGGACTGCGGCCACGAAACGGCCTTCGCCCACGGCCGGCAGTACATGCCCTTGTTTGGCGACCGGCTGATTTGCACGCACATTCACGACAACTTCGGCGTTTTCCAGCAGGACAAGCACAGGCTGCCCTTTGACGCCACCTTTGATTTCCACCGTTTCGCGCGGCAGATCAACGAATACGACTACAAGGGCTCTCTGATGCTTGAGGTAGATTACAAAAAATCTCCCGAGCTGTACGGGGATTTGAGCTATCTGGCTTTTGTGGAACGCGCTGCCGGCGCGGTCAAGCGGCTGCGTTATCTGGTAGACGGAGAAATGGAATAAAAAATGTCTTTATTGACAGAAAAATCACTTTGTGATATATAAAAAACAACATCATACAAAGGAGACGAATGCTATGGATATGGTCAAGAAGATTTTCCCCTTCTCTTTCAAGTCCAAGGAAGTCAAGGACCTGGTCATCAACATCGTGATCTATCTGGTCGCCAGCATCGTGGGCGGCTGGCTGCTGGGCCTGCTGGGCGGCATTCCGCTGCTGGGCGTGATCTTTGATCTGATCGGCTCGCTGTTTGGCCTGTACTGCCTGGTGGGCATCGTGCTGGCTGTGCTGGATTTCCTGAAGATCCTCAAGTAATTGCACGCAAAAAGAACCTCGAAAGAGGTTCTTTTTTGTTGCTTACAAAAGCTCTTTGAGTAATCCCTCGCAGCCCTCCGTAATATCGCGGTACGTCACGTCAAAGCCGCCCGTGTACCAGGGATCGGCCACATCGCGGCGGCTTCCGGCAAATTCCATCATCTTGCGGATTTTGCCCTTGGGATCGCCGCCCAGCATGCGATGCATGTTGCGGATGTTGCTTTCATCCATGCCGATCAGAAGATCGTACACGTCGTAATCTGCCTTGGTCAATTGCCGCGCGCGGCGATGCTCGCAGGGAATACCGCGTCTGGCCAGCTCTGCCCGCGCCGGCGGATACACAGGATTGCCGATCTCCTCCGTGCTGGTCGCGCAGGACGCAATCTCAAACTGCTCCTCCAGCCCGCGCTTTTTCACCATGTCCTTGAGGATCATCTCCGCCATGGGACTGCGGCAGATATTGCCCAGGCACACAAACAAAATTTTATGCATGTTCTCTCCTTTATTCATATCCCCAGTTGCACACTTCCCACGCGCCGCCGTCCTTATCGCGGTAGAGGATGAAGCCGTAATCCCCGGCAACGCCGTAAGTGGCAATTTCGAAATCGTAAAAGCTCATGCCGTTCAGATCGGCAAATAATTGCATGCCCTCGCGGTTTTCTTCCTCAGGCTGCCACCAGTCGTCAGCATCGGCGCTTTCGGCCTCGATGTACTTGATCTCCACCACGCTTGTGCCGGGAAACCACTTGCGCACAGCGTCCTTAACAGCCTCGGCAGCCGCCAGAATATCCGCCCGCGCATATGTTTTGGCTTCGTCGATGGTGAGGATTGTATTCTCCGCATAGCCGAACTTCATATCCACATAGCTTTCATGCACAAAACCCATGTGCATGTCGCGGCCGACAAAGCCGTTCACCAGCAGATAATCATCCGCTTTCGCCAGCACGCGCACGCTCGTGCCCGCAGGCACTTGTGCTATGGTATTTTTGCTGTAAAACGGATCATCCGTCAGCGCGGCGCCGGCGATAAGCACGCCGTAGTTGAATTCGCCGTACTCGTTGCTGAAGGCAAAGGGCTCATAATCATCGCGCTGCTTTTGCGGCAGATCGTCCAGCCTGATCCAGCCGTAGCGATGCTTGTCCGCGTTGATTTCGTATTCAATCAGCAGCCAGTCATCCCACGTGCCGTAGCAATCAATAGGGCCGTTGGTCGACACCGTACCCTTGCCGCCGCCCGAGCGGCCATATTCCTCGCCCGGGCCCTGATACACTTCATACTTTTTGTTTTTGGTAAAACTGCCCGTCTTTGTCTGAAGCGTCAGGATCACATCAAAAGGATTGTCAGCGATTACCGTCTCCTCCGCGCTGACCGGCCAGTAAAAGCCGCCGCCGTCGCCCTCGGGGATATGAATGCGGCCGTCCTCGTACAATTCGATTTCCCATCTGTGTTCGCGGCCGTCGGGGTAATTCTCGATCAGGTACTGCCTGTCCCCCTCTCCTTCCACGCGCCAGGTAAAGGTATCCCCTGTATGCAAAAATTCCCGCAGCGGAAACAGGTCATAATTCATCGCTTCCAGCCATTCGCCCGTGCCGTCAGCATGCAGAATAAAGCCGTCGCCGTGCACCTCCGCGCCGCCGGCAAAGCCCCAGGTGCCTGTCAGATCCTCCGAAAGCGCTGCGTTAAAAAACAGACAGCACAGCGCCCAAATCATCAACAGCAGTTTTTTCATCCGCATTCGCCTCCTCTGCTATTGTAACGCACGGGCGGCGTTTTTTCATCCCCCAGTATGGCGAAAAGCGGCCAAAGATTGCGCTTTGACCGCTTGCTTTTTATTTCTTCAGCCACTTGTCCTTCAGCAACGGCATGAAGATGCCGCCCTGCACGCTGCGGCCCATAAAATGCTCGATGCGGCCGGTCTTGGTATCGTACCAGTCGCCGAAGGGCACGCGGGTGCTGGTTTCCGCCATGTAGCGCGCAATGGGCGCGGAGTACGCTTCCACCGTGCCTTCGTCATCGCTCATCGCCGCACACCAGAGAATCCAATCGGACTTGGTGTAATCAGCCCTGGAATCAAGCGGCACGCCGTAGGTATTGGTCTTTTTGATGTAGGTTTCGCGCTCGTTGATAAAGAATTCCTCCGGCAGATAGTGCAGATCAAACAGCACATCCCACACCGCGTTGTACTTCAGACTCCAGCCCTGTTTATCCAGCGTCAGCGCCGTGCCGTCCGCCGTTTTCGCCTTTTCGTACACAGCCTTCGCCATGCGGCGGCTCTCGGCATAATAGGCCTCCGCCTCAGCCTTGTCGCCCAGCTTTTCCATCAGATAGGCATAGCCCGCCAGGCCATACACCGCCTTGAAGGCGAGGTTGACATTATGCGCCAGGTGGCCGGCAAAATCATCCGTACACAGCTGTTCGCCGGGATCCTCGCCGTAATCCTTCAGATATTTCACCCACTGACGAAGCGTGGGCAGATACTCACGCACCAGCGACAAATCTCCGTCCGCTTTGGCAGCCGCCGCCAGCATCAGGATCATGTTGCCGCATTCCTCCACGGGCATCTGCATGTGATGGTCGTAGATATTCTCCTCGCCTTCGTCCAGATACAACGGCGGATAGCACTGCGCCTGGCGCACCTTATCGCACACGCCCATGCCATAGGCGTCCGCCGCCAGGCCGTACACCTGGCCCGTAGCATGCGGATAGCGGCCGATATCATGCGGCGCGTAATCATACTTCCATGCGGGCATATTGGCAAACTTGAGAATGCCGCGGCACAGACCGCGCACAAGCTCTGGCTGATAGATGAGATACAGCGGCATGGAGGGATAGCTCACATCCGCCGTGCCGATGCAGCCGTTAGAGTCATTCTCCTTGGAGAGGAAGACGGGCTTTCCGTCCTTGTCGGCAATCAGCTTATGCGCGCAAATGCTCTGGCGGTAGGAGGCCACCACCAGCGCGGCATAGCTATCGCCGCCCACGCGGAGCGCATCGGCAAGCAGCTGCGCATCCAGCGCATCCAGCCGCCCGTAAATCTCCGCGCGGCGGGCATGCATTTCGTGCAGCGCCTGCACGATCGTCTTGCCGCCCCGCGCATAATAGGCCTTAGCAGTCAGGTCAAAATACTGAATATCCGCCACCTGATCGTAGCCCAGCAGCAGGTGCGCGGTCTGCTTATCGCCATTCACCTGCCAAACGCGCTCAAAGCTGAGGCCCCAGTGCCCGCCCAGGCGCGCAAAGCGCACGTCTGCATCGGCCGCCATATACGCATAGCCCCAGTCAATGCTCACGTGATCGCCCGAATGACACAGCAAATTCTGCTGTGCTTTTCCCATCCAGGCAATATGCAGCTCCTTCGCCTGGTAATCCTTTCCCAGCATGGGTTCCGTCTGCTCGCCCGCACGGCAGATCTCATCATGCCAGACAAAGCGCACCGCAGCTTCATGCGTTTTTTCATCCGCAGACACAACCGAAACATCCACAAAATTGACCGGCGTGCTCAGCAGATCCAGATCGTCCAGCAGATGCGGCGCACGGAAGGAAATTTCCACCTTCACTCCGCCGCAGGCAAAACCATAGCGCGTGCAGGTCGGCGTCACGTCAATTGTCTCCACCTCGCCATGCGGCAAGCCCTTGCAGCGACCCATCAGAGAATAGAGCGTACCATCCACCGTCGCCGTAAGCGTCAGCGGTTTATTCTGGCCAAACCAGGTACGCGTCTCCATGGTATAGGGCTTTTCGGTGTAGCTCCAGATCGAAATGAAAGGATCGATGGTCAGCAGCGGATATGCTGCCAGCTTATAATTAATCTGCATGCTTATTCCTCCTCAATGGCCGCTTTCTGCCTGTTGATTTGCCGGATTACATCAGGATCAAATTTTGCCTTGCGATCATAGGTATAAAGGCCGTTCTGCTCCTGCTCCACATCCGTCAGCTGCGTGTAGCAAAAGCCCATATGCTCGGGGTTATTCAGCAGCGCCGTCGTCAGCCCGCGATAACGATGGATAAATTCTTCCTCGCTCTCCGGCCCCTTGCCGTAGCCCCAGCCGCTTTCGTCGTTCGTCCAGCGGATGCCGCCGTACTCGCTGACAAGCATCGGCTTAACGCCATCATAATGCTGCTTGCCCTCAAAGCGATCATACAGCGGTGCGCCTTTCTGATAGCGCTCGGCAAACACAGCAGGATCCTGCTCGTAATCGTGTGTATCATAGATATCCGTTTCGGCATGGAAGCCGCCGCTCACGTCAATGACCGGACGGGTTTCATCCATCGCCTTGGTCACGCGATAGGTCATCGCCAGCGCCATTTCGCGCAGACCAAAGTTGGATTCCTTCCATACTTCGTTGTACGGGCACCAGCCGACAATGCAGGGGCTGTTGAAATCACGCGCTACCACTTCCAGCCATTCGCGCAGGAAGATGTTCATGATCGGCGGATTGGAGGGCTCCACGCCCCAGTTGCCCATCTCGCCCCAGCAAAGATAACCAAGCCTGTCCGCCCAGTAAAGGAAACGCTGCTCAAACACCTTCTGGTGCAGTCTGGCGCCGTTAAAGCCCATAGCCATGGATTTTTCAATATCCCCGCGCAGCGCCTCGTCGCTGGGCGCCGTCCAGATGCCATCGGGATAAAATCCCTGATCGAGCACCAGGCGCTGGAATACGCTCTTGCCGTTGATGAGGCACTTTTTGCCTTCAAAGGAGATCGTGCGCAGCGCAAAGTAGCTGTCCACCTGATCTATCGCTTCGCCGTTTTTCAAAAGCGTCAGCTTCAGATCATAGAGATTGCCTTTGCCTGCCGTCCACAGATGCCGGTCGCGCACAGCCAGCATCAGCTTTGCATGCCCGCCGTCTGCCAGCGTCTGCGCGCAGCCCTCATTTTCCCCGGCAAAAGACGCCTCTGCCTTGAGCATGCAGCCATGCGCATTACCGTCAATTACAGCATCCAGATATACACAACCGTTCTGTGCATCCGGGATCATTTTAACATGGCGCAGGAAGGTTTCCTCCGTCCACTCCAGCCACACCGTTTGCCAGATGCCCGTGGTGCGCGTATAGTGGCAGCCGTAGGATTCATAGCGCATGGACTGCTTGCCCAGCGGCTGCAGCCCGCTGCGGGTGTCATCCTCGGCGCAGACGACGAGCGTATTCTCTCCCATCTGCAGCGCGGCGGTGATTTCAAAGGTGAAGGAGGCAAAGCCGCCTTCATGCACGCCGACGGACTGCCCGTTCACCCATGCCTCGCAGCGGTAATCCACCGCGCCGAAATGCAGGAAAACGCGCTTGCCATTTGCTTCTTCCGGCAGCGTAAAGGTACGCTTATACCACACCGCCGCCATAAAATCGGTATACTGAACGCCGGAAAGGCTGCTCTCCGGACAGAAGGGCACAATGATCGTGCCATCCAGCTTTTCCTTGTGCAGAAGGCCGCGCTTGCGGCCGGAAGCGCCGTGATCAATCTCAAACTGCCACGCACCGTTCAAATTCAGATACGCCTTGCGCTGAAACTGCGGGCGCGGATATTCACTGCGGGGAATATCGTGCATCACAATTTTCCTCCCATGTAGATAATAGCTGTCTTTATTATGTCATGCCTCCGACGCATTTTCAAGCAAATATCGTATCTCAAACTTGACATATCCTATCGTCCGCGCGTACAATGAACAAAAAGGAGGCTGCTTATGGAGCTTGTCAGAATTAGACACAGTTGGCCCGAACGCGCTGGATTTTTTCTGGATCGCCCTGCCGGCGCCGGGCATTATATCTTTTTGCATTTTCATACCGCGGTGGATATGACCTTCCATGGGCAGCAGCATGCACTTCCGCCCGGCTCCATGATCATTCTGCGGCCTGACACCGGACACAGTTTTTTCAGTCGCGGTGCGCTGATGCACGACTGGATGCATTTAACAGGCAATGTGGAAGAGGTGCTACACACCGTCGGCCTCGCCTGCGACGTCATTTATCATCCCACCTGCAATGCCGCCATCACCGAGCTTACCGCCCGTCTGGAAGCAGAATTTTTCGCCCAGCGTTCCTATTGGCCGACGCACAGCAACGCACTGCTGACAGAGTTATTCATTCTGATTTCCTACAATTTGTCCAACGCGCAGCCGCAGCCCGTCGCCAATCAAACAGCAGATCGTCTGCGCGAGCTGCGTTCCGCCATGCTGATGCATCCCGAAAAAGACTGGTCGGTTGAAAACATGGCACGCATGGTCAATATCAGCACCTCCCGGTTATACCCTTTGTATCGCCGCATGTTCGCCATCTCCCCCAACCGTGATCTTATCCTAATCCGCATTGAAAAAGCCAAGACGATGCTGGAAATGGGTACCTCGGTGGCAGAAACAGCCGAAAAGATGGGATATGCCAATATTTTTCATTTCATCCGTCAATTTCATCAGGTGCTCGGCGTCAGCCCAGGGCAATACCGCATGCACTGCAAAGGATAAATAAAGCGCTGTGTTTGTTCGCACAGCGCTTCATTTTTTACTTTTTCAGCACCCACACGCCAAAGGGCGCAATGGTGCACGTGCCCTGCAGCGCTTCATCGTTGAGAAGATTGGTATATGCGCCGTCAAGTGTCACGCGCTGCGCCTGATCGGTATAGTTCTGTACAAATATGCATTCGCCGCGGCGCGTGGTCACAACGCCCGCAGGCAACTTTGTCTGCAGCGCGACGGCAAGGTTCAGCTGCTTTATCACATCGCCGTAGATGGCGTTCAGGCCCTCCTGCGAAAGCTTGGCGGCAATGTACCAGCTCTGGCCCTTGCCAAACGCATGGTGCGTAAATGCCGCATCGCCCGCGTAGAAATCGCTCTCATACGTACCCAGCACCTTGGCGCCCTGCGGCGCGATCAGCTCGCACAATTCCCCGATTTCATAGCGGCCGTTCTCCGTCACCAGCGCATTGCCCTGACCGGGATAGAGCGCATCCAGCTCCAGCGTTTTGATGCCCAACACATCCGTCAGCCCATGCGGCGTTTCGCCCAGATACGCCAGATTATATTCATCCACCACACCGCTGAAATACGTCATCACCAGCGCGCCGCCGTTTTCCACGTATGCGTGCAGCTTGTCTTCCATGCCGTTTCTGAGCATAAAGAGCATCGGCGCGATCACCAGCTTGTAGCCGGAAAGATCGGTGCAGGCCCGCATATCGCAGAAATCGACGCTCACGCCCTTCTCCCACAGCGCGCGGTAATGCATATTCACCGTGTCAAAATAGCGCATGTTGCCCATCTGGCCCGTCTGCGCAAAGTCAATCGCCCAGCGGTTTTCCCAGTCAAAGAGAATGCACACCTCGGGCTTAATGGGCTTTTGCCAGACTGCGCTCTGCAGCTTTTCAAGCGCCATGCCCACCTGCGTCACGTCGCGGAACACGCGCGTATCACCCGTGCCATCGTGACCGACCACCGCGCCGTGGAACATTTCCACGCCGCCGCGGCCCTTGCGCCACTGGAAATACTGCACGCTGTCGCTGCCGTGCGCTACCGCCTGCAGAGACGAAAGCAAATGCATGCCCGGGCGCTTTAGTTTATTGTGCGGCTTCCAGTTCACCTGAGACGGCGTACTCTCCATCAGCAGGAAAGGCTGCTTTTTGAGCGAGCGCATGATATCGTGGTTCATGGCAAAGTCCGCTGCCTCAGCCACGTTATCGGCATTGTGCCACTCAGGATAGCTGTCCCAGGAGACAATATCCATGCTCTCCGCCAGCGAAAAGTAATCATAATCCCAGAAGCGCTCCATCAGATTGGCCGTGCAGGGCAGCTTGGGGGTGACCGACTGCACCGATTCGCGCTCATTATCAATAAAGGTTTTGCACTGCCAGGAGGTGAAGCGCTGCCAGTCCACCAGCATCGACAGGTTGCTGGTATCCGTCATGGGCGAGGGCGCTTCAACCTGCGCCCAGTCGGTATAGCGGTGGCTCCAGAAGGTTGTCCACCACTTTTTGTTGAGGTTTTCAAGCGTGCCATACTTTTCCTTCAGCCAGTCGCGGAAGGCCTGCTGGCACAGCGGGCAATGGCACTGGCCGGAATATTCATTGCTCAGGTGCCACATGATCACCGCCGGGTGATCGGCATAGCGCTGCGCCAGGGCGGTATTCATCTGCCGCACCTTCTCACGGTAATAGGGTGAGGTGAGGCAATGATTATGGCGATGGCCAAAGTGCATGCGCTGATGCTGACCATTTACGCGCAATACTTCCTCATGCTGCTGCGCCATCCAGGCCGGACGCGCGCCGGAGGGCGTGGCAAGAATCACATAAATGCCGCCCTTGTACAGCCGGTCGATCACCTCATCCAGCCATTTGAAATCATATCTCCCCTCCTCGGGCTCCAGCAGCGCCCAGGAGAAAATACCAACCGACACGCAGTTGACGTGCGCTGCGTGCATCAATTCAATATCTTTTTCCAAAATATCAGGACGATCCAGCCACTGATCGGGATTGTAATCGCCGCCATGTAAAAAACCGGTAACGCGCGGAATCATATATAACACATCCTTTCGGGATTCTTCCCTTATTTTAACATATTCCCGTCGCTTGACAAGGGGGGAAATACATGCTATCATACATTTAACCATTTGGTTAAATGAAAGGAAAAACCGCATGTCTTTTCAGCAAACCATGCACGCGCTGGGCGATCCCGTGCGCCGGAGCATTCTTTCGCTCCTCAAGGATCAGCGCCTCTCTGCCGGGGAAATCGCCGCACATTTTCCCATCACGGCAGCCGCTGTCTCCAAGCATCTGTCTGTCTTAAAGGAAGCTGATCTCATCCGCGACACGCGCGAGGGCAAATATATTTATTATGATCTGAATGCCTCCGTGCTGGAAGAAATCCTCTTGTGGCTCAGCGATCTGAAAGGAGATACCCATGAAAAAGTGGAATAAAAAGCAATTCATCATTACGACCATTGTCATTTTCCTGCCCATGATCGCGGGCTTTCTGATGTGGAACCGCCTGCCTGAGCGCATGACCACGCACTGGGGCGCGGGCGGCGAGGCGGACGGCAGCATGAGCAAGCTGGCTGCCATCACCAGTATTCCGGGCTTCATCTTTGTGATGCATCTGTTCTGCCTGTTCATGACACACCTGGATTTCAACAATGAAAACCAATCCCCCAAAGCCCTGCTGATTGCCTACTGGGCAATGCCGCTCACCTCGCTTTTCGCCGGCATAATGGTGCTTGGAACCGCCATGGGAAGCACTTTTCAGCCCATGAACTGGCTCAATCTCTTCTTCGGCATTCTGTTTATCCTCGTGGGCAATTACCTGCCCAAGTGCCGGCAAAATGGCACGATTGGCATCCGCCTGCCCTGGACGCTTGCCGATGAAGAAAACTGGAACAAAACCCATCGTTTCGGCGGATATACCTTCCTGATCGGCGGACTGCTTCTGCTGCTGTCCTCTTTCCTTGGCGCCGGCCTCCAGCTGCCGCTGATGATGGTCGTGCTGCTCTCCATTTGCCTGTTGACCACGATTTACTCCTACAAACTGCACAAAGAAAAACAGCGCCCGTAAGGACGCTGTTTTTCATTACTCCATGCGCCAATAGATCTGATGATCGCGCTGCATCAGCCCTTCCATGATCATCTCGCGGCGCAGGGTGCAAAAGTCATCGTGGTAGGCCGCGATGATCAGGTTGACTTCCTTCTCATCGTACCTGCGGCTCATCTCAAAATCCTTGACGATTTCCTCCAGCACGATGCGGCGCTTTTTGCGCTGGGCGGGAATGGCTTTTAATTTCCCGTACTCAAAGAAGGTGTCGATCACCTTCTGCCGGTACTGTCTGTCACGCTCCTGCTGCATTTCGGCCTCGGCGGATTTTTCCTGCAGGATATCCATCAGCCGCACTTCAAACACTTCTTTTTTCAGCGAATACATCGTATAATACTGGTTTTTGTAGCTGCTGACGGCGCCAGCCTCCTGCAGCTTTTTTAAATGGAAGGAAATCGTAGGCGCGGTAAGATTCAGCCTTTCCGCCAGCCGCTCCACATACATATCCTCTATTGCCAGAGATTTTAAAATCTGCAATCGCGATTTATCCGCCAGGCATTTCAGCAGGGCAATCGCTTCGTTCTCGGTCATTTTGCTTCCTCCAGGGCTGCTTTGATATCGCTGACTGCGGCCAATTTGATTTCTTCAATCAGCGCCTTGTTTTCGTCGCCATGCAGCCTCGCCTTCTCCAGCGATGCCGCCCAGGCTGCGGGAATCTGATTTAGGCGGCTTTCAAAAAACAATCTGACTGCCGCTTCATCCCCGCCATGCTGCGCATTTGCAACATGCAGCACAGTTTTGAATATATCAAACACGTTTTCGCGCACTTTTTCAAATACAGCTTCGTCCTTGCGAAAATCCTTTTCCAATTCCGCAGCGCGCTCACGGCACTTGCAGATACGCGCTTCCAAAAACTTAATCAGGTGCTCCATTTCATTCACTTCCTCAAAATATTCTGCAGCTGCATTTTAATTATATAATAATCTTTTTAAATTTGCAACATCTATTTAGATATTTATCTAATTTAATTTATAAAAGAAAAGCCGCTTTACTGCGGCTTTTCCTGATTTTGATATTCCGGCAAAACAAAGTGAAATTCGCTGCCCCAGCCGGGTGCGCTCACAACACTGATCTTCACCTTCATTTTTTGCAGTATTTCTCTGGCAATGCTCAGCCCCAGCCCGCTGCCCTTGGCGCCGTGGCTGGGATCAGCCTGATAAAACCTTTCAAAGGCGTGGCGTACATTTTCCTCGCTCATGCCAATGCCCGTATCGCGCACGAAAAAGCGCATGCCCTGCGGCGCATTCTCCGCGCCCAGCGTAATGCTGCCGCCCGCAGGCGTGTATTTGATGGCGTTGTCAAGCAGTATGGTCAGCACCTGCTGCAGCCTGTCCTCATTGGTATACACGTCGCTGTTTTCCTTGGGCAGGTAGAGTTTCAGCTCCAGGCCCTTTTCCTTCGCCAGCCCCTGCGTGCGGTCATGCAATTCATAAAGCGTCTCTACGGGATCCACGCGCTCCATCTCAAAGGCAGAGGATGCCGCCTGCAGCCGACTCAATTCCAGCAGATCATTCACAAGGCGCGTCAGCCTGCGCACCTCCGCCACGATCATATCATAATATCGCTGCTTTTCACTTTCCTCCACCAGCCCGTCGCGCAGGCCCTCGGCAATGCCGCGCATGGACGCCAAAGGCGTGCGCAGCTCATGCGAAATATTGGCCACGTAATCGCGCCGGGTTGTTTCCAAACGCTCCTGCTCGGTGATATCGCGGATCATGGCGATTGCGCCGCGCCGTTCCATTTCGCGGGCAGGCAAGGGGCTGAATATCACCAGCAGTGTGGCGTCGCCCACCTTCAGGCGCAGATCGGGCGCCATTTCGCCCAGCGAATGGAAAAGCGACCCCTGCACGCGCGCATAGGCGTCGCTGTCGCGGCCGCCAAGCAGCTTGAGCGCCGCCTTGTTTTCATGCAGCACTGCGCCCTCTTCATTGATCGCAATCACGCCCTCGCTCAGGCCCGAAAGCACCAGGGCAAAGGTATCGCGCTCATAGGTCAGATCGCGCATGGATTTACGCATCATGCGGGCAATGCGGTTAAACGCACGGCCTGCCTTATCCATCTCCATGGGCAGCGATTCACTCACATGCACGTCCTCGCCCTCGCTGAGGCGCTGCACGGCGTCCACAATTTCATTCGCCGGTCTGCCCATGTACATGGACAGCGCCAGAGTAATGATCAGCATCAGAATGGTCACCGGCACCATATAGGAAATCAGCTTGGAGCGAAAATCGCGCACTGCGCTGTCATAGGGCATCATGGGCTTGCCGGCCACAATCACGCCGTTATCCTGCCGCAATGCCAGCAAAAAGCAGGTGTCGCCTGTTTCCACCTCGCCAACAAACACATACTCATCCTGTACCAGACGAGTCATCAGCTTTTCGATCATCGCCTCGTTCAGATATTCTGTGCCATGCGCCGAGTAGGCCAGGATATGCTCCTGCGCATCCGTCATCAGGAAGAACGCGCCGTCCGAATTGATGCGCGGATTCAGCGCATCGTTTAGCTCTTCGATTGTCAGCGCGCCCGCTGTGTACTCCTCCAGCAGCTTTTGCGCCATCTGCACGTTGTGCTGCAGCTCCTCCCGGGACATATCGGCATAGGAATTGCGCGTGATGGCGTTGGAGATGATATACAGTACCACCGTTACCACCACGATGCACAGCGTGGCCATCAGCATCAGCCCGCGCAAAAAGGCCTGTAGTTTACGCATCTTCTACCTCAATTTTATATCCTACGCCATACACCGCGCGCAGCTGCAAGGAAGTATCCTGCGGCATTTTCTTGCGAATGCGCTTGATAGAGGTATCCACCACGCGGCTGTCGCCGTCAAAATCAAAGCCCCAGATGGAATCGAGCAATTGCTCGCGGGTAAACACCTGCCTGGGTTGACTGGCCATCAAATGCAGGATTTCTACTTCCTTGGGAGAAAGCACCACGCTTTCGCCGTTTACGCGCACCTCATAGCAGCGCAGATCAATCTCGGTATTGCCCACCTGCAAGCGGCTGTTTTCCGGCGCCACTTGCAGAGAATTGAGGCGGCGGAAAATCACCTGAATGCGCGATACCACCTCGCGCGGGCTAAAGGGCTTGACGATATAATCATCCGCGCCCAGCGCAAAGCCAAGCAGACGATCTACCTCCTCACCCTTGGCGGTCAGCATAATCACCGGCGTCATGCTCACCGCGCGGATATCCGAGCATACCTGCGTACCGCTGCGGCCGGGCATCATGATATCCAGGATCACCAGATCGGGCCGCATGCGCGTAAAGGCTTCCATCACATCGCTGCCGCGGAAGACAGAGTACACCTCGTATCCCTCGCGGGTCAGATAGAGCCTGAGCGACTCATGAATGCCCACTTCATCATCGGCAATGAGGATCAGCTTCTTACGATTCACATGTACCTCCTATTGAAAAAACGGAGGGGAAATTGCCTTCCGCCCTCCGTTTTCAACGCCATGCGTATTACTTGTTCACTTCATCCTTGAGCGCCTTGCCAACCTTGAAGGAAACGGCCTTGGACGCAGGAATTTCGATTTCTTCGCCGGTGCGGGGATTGCGGGCCGTGCGGGCAGCGCGCTCCTTGGCTTCGAAAGCGCCAAAGCCAACGATCTGCACCTTATCGCCGTTCTTGAGGGCGTCGGTCACGATGTCAAACAGAGCGGTAACGGCCTTGTCAGCGTCCTTGCGGGAGAGATCGGCAGCCTTGGCAACCGCGTTGATCAGTTCAGTCTTATTCATTGTGGTTCCTCCTTTAATGGTGCATTTTGCACCGCTGAATAGCAATTATTTAGGAGCGGGAAAAGCTCCTTGTACAGTATACATGGATTTCGTCACTTGTCAAGTTTTCCAGCGATTTTCCTTGTAAAATCGCCTCTTTTTCTGCATTTTCGAAGCATTTGATCACATTTTGCAGCGCATGATGCACCTTTTCCTCGGCACAGGCGTCTTTTAGGCGCATTTCCTCCACCGCCAGAAGAATTCTCCCCTCCGGCGTATCGCCAAACGCTTCCCGCAATTCTTTTTGCACCGCAAGGGGCAATTTGCTGATTTTGCCCAGCATCTTTTCTGCCCGTCTAAGGGAGGGCAGCCCTTCGCTTACATCCTTCAGCCTGGCCGCAAAGGTGGTATTCCCGCGTTCTGCCTGTTTCATGCGCTCCCAGTTGTCGCCCACAGCGTCGGCGTTGCTGAGCGTTTTTTCGCCGAAAATGTGTTCATGGCGGTGGATCATCTTGCGACAGATATCCGTGGTCACGTCGCTGAGTTCAAACGTGCCGTACTGCTCGCCGATGCTGGCCTGGAAATACACCTGCAAGAGCACATCGCCCAATTCATCCGCCACATGCTCATAATCCTCATCCTTGATGGCCTGAGACACTTCGTACGCTTCCTCGATCAGATAGCGCGCCAGCGTTTCATGCGTCTGCTCCTTATCCCACGGACAGCCATTTTCGCCGCGCAGCACATCCATCACACGCTTTAAATCGTAAGCGTCAAAGCGCTCGCGCTTGACCAGCTCCACCGGCGGAATGTACAGCGCGCAGGTGTGGTTGTACTTGCTCTGGCGATCCATTTCGCACAGCGGAATTTTAATATAAGTGCGCTCCATTTTTTCGCTGGGTGCAAAGAAATACGCCTCGCACTCATCGCCATACCAGGGCGTAAGCTTGAGCTTGCATTCACCTGCCAGCATGCGGGAGTTAAGCTCTACGATCAAAAGGCCATCCTGCGTCTGCGGTACGGTCAGTTCCATCGCAGATGAGATGCGCACAGGCATTTTCGCGCCTGCCGCCTGCAGAAGCGGCGCAGAAAGCGATATGCCGCCCAGCATTTGCACATTGTCAGGGCATTGATCCAGCAGCGCCGTCACCGTCGCGTCTGCCGCAGCATCAAGCACGGCGTACACCACATTGGCGCGCTTGGCGGCTTTCATCACAGTCTCAGCCGCCGCCTGGATAAACTCCTCAAAATCCTCGCACTCCTCGTGCAATTCATCCAGTGTTTCAAAGGAAAGCCCTTTTTCACGCAGATATTTGGCCGCATCCACTTCACCTGTGCGCAGGATCAGCCGTTTTGCCTTTTCCAATGTTTCCAGCACGCCCAGGGTAATATGCGCGCGCGCGCCCGGCCCCAGCGATACAACAGTTATCTTATGCATACGTCACTTTCTCCAAATCAGTCTGCGCACCCGCGCGGGTACGTCTTCCTTTTTGATCGCGCCAAACTTCAGCGCGCACAGCGCATATACTGCCACGCCCGCGCCTACGCACACAAGCACCGCAATAAGCAGCATCAGCCGTCCGGCGGAAAGCATTTTTTCGGTAAAAATGAACTGCCACAGCACAAATACCACCGCGCCCATCAGCAGCGTACAGGCGCCCGGCCGCAGGATCAAATCCTTCACAGAGAAGCGGCAGCCCGTGTACTTGACCACATAATAAAGGTTCGGCACCATGCTGACGGTATAGCATACCAGCGAGGCAATGGGCGCGCCGTGAATATCAAAGCCCGGAATGCCCACCAGCACATAATTGAGGATAATCTTGCAGACAACGCCCGCCATCAGCGTATACATGGGGATGCGCTGCTTGCCGCAGCCCTGCAATATGCCGCTGGTCGCCTGCACAACGGTGAACAGTACGATCGTCATGGCGCTGACATTGAGCAACGAGGCGGCTACATCCAGCTGCGCTGCAGTATAGCTGTTGGAATAGAACAGATACAGCAAAGGCTTGGCCATCAGACTCATACCCACCGAGCAGGGGAAGCCTACCACCACCGCCACGCGCAAACCCGTTGCGCTCTCACGCGCCGCCGCTTCGCGGTCATGCTTTGCCAGCGCCGCCGAAATCGCCGGCACCAAATTGGTGCTCATCGCCATCGCCAGCGCCGTAGGCACGTTGATAAGCGTAATTACCATGCCGGAGTACAGGCCGTAGCGCACCAGCGCCTCGGTCGCGTCCATGCCGCCCGCTTCCATCAGATCGGTCAGCATAAAGCTGTCAATCAGCCCAGCCAGCGGCACAATGCACGCGCCCAGCGTGATAGGTACAGAGATTGCAAGCAGCCGCTTGCCAATCGTTTTGTTGCTCAAAAGCGCTGCGGATTCATCCTGCGCAATGGCGGCAAATTCCTTTTTCGTGCGCGTATGCGTGATCATCATATACATCAGCGCCGCCGCCTCCGCCATGGAGGTACCCAGCAATGCGCCTGCTGCGCCCCAGGCCGGGCCGCCCTGCTTCATGCCAAGCACCGCCAGCGGCAGCGCCACCGCCACCTTGCCTACCTGCTCAATCAGCTGCGAAACAGCTGTGGGCAGCATATTGCGATGCCCCTGCATATACCCGCGGAAGGCGCTCATCACGCACACCAGCAAAAGACTCGGCGCAATGGCAATAAAGCCCGCCTTGGCCGCAGCCGTGCCGACGCGCTCGGCCAGATACCCGCTGGCAACCATCAACAGCAGCGTTGTGATCAGGCCCAGCACGCCCAGCGCCCAGGCTGCCACACGGAAAATACGCCGCGCGGATCGGGGATCCTGGCACGTCACATAATGCGACACCATGCGCGAAATGGCCACCGGAATGCCCGCCGACGAAATTGTCAGCAGCAGATTATACGAAGGAAATACCTTCTGATAAATACCAAGGCCCTCGCCGCCGATATACGCCGCCAGCGGAATGCGATACAGCACGCCAACGACCTTGCAGATCAGTCCGGCCAGGCCCAGGATGGAAATGCCGCCAATGAGCGACTTTGTTTTCTCAGCCACAGTCATTCTCCCTCTTTAAGAAAGCATAGCATAACTATTATATTATATCGCAAAAGTGCCCAATCGAAAAGGCAAAACGGCAATTTCTTTTTCATAAATGCGTCATTGCTTTACATTTACCCGCCTGATGCTGTATAATAATATATGTTATTTTTGAACCCGGAGGTAAATCATGTATACCGAGAAAAGCTATCAGGAAAATCGTCAGCAGCTGAAGCGCCGTCTGCTGTGCATCGGCCTGCCTGTGCTTGTGCTGTTTGTTCTCATGCTTGTTTCCTTCTTTGTGCGCTGGCCGGAAGCTGTCACCGTTATTTTGTCCATTGCCGCCTTCGGTCTGGCCATTTTCTGCTACAGCATGTTCATTTCCCCGCTGCGCGCCTACGGCAAACACATCCATCATGCCCTCAATGGCCGCACCCGCCAGATCACCGGCGCCTTCCTGACAATGGAAGAAGAGACCGTCTGGCGCGATGGCGTGCAGTTTTATCCCTTCATGATCAGCGTTGGCGACAAAAAGGAAGAAGAGAATCATCGTCTGTTCTACATGGACGCCAATTTCCCCCGCCCCGAATGGAAGGAAGACGACGTGCTGCTGATCACCTCCTTTGATAACCGCGTAACCGCCTGGGAATATGTAAAAGAATAATAGCCGCACTAAAACAGCGAAGGAATGTTATTCCTTCGCTGTTTTTTATTGATGCATATTTTTGCCGCACTTGGGACAATACGTAAAGCTGCGCTTGACGCTTTCGCCGCAGTAAGGACAAAATCCCTTTTCTTCCGTCTTTTCCTCCAGCATATGCCCTTCGCCGCCTGCGCCAAAGTACGCATTGAGCGGATCAGGCTCTTCGTCATCCTCCACAATGTCAATCACCGAGTGACGATTCTTCGCCGTTGCATTGTAAAACTGGAATCCGGCAGCCACCAGGCACATGATCACGCCAATCACACCAAAGAGAACAAAAAATGACGGCGCGCCCATCGATGCTGCGCTTGCGCTCCAGATCACGCAAAAAACCGCGCCAAAGATATACGCAATCCCGCCCTGCATGCTGGGCCCGCGGCCAGGCTTGATGCTTTTCATTTTTCTTCCTCCTTTCCTGAAAGCAGCTTAAGCATACCATACTTTCTGCAAAAAATCACTCAAAATGCACAATTCATACATTTGGTCGCCCCAAAACCGCTTCTTTTTGCACGAAGCATGCAATTATCCCGGAAACAATTGCAGATTACCCCAAAAACGTGATATGATATAGGTGTTCATTTGTGCTTATCGCAGTTTTATATACAGGAGGAATTATTTCATGTCCAACACGCAGCATCCCAATCTTTTGTTCGTCATGACCGATGATATGGGCGCCTGGGCCATGCACTGCGCCGGCAACGATGAAATCCATACCCCCAATCTGGACCGTCTGGCCCAAATGGGCATGCGCTTTGAAAACCTTTTCTGCGTATCGCCCGTATGCTCGCCCGCGCGCGTATCGGTCTATACCGGTCAGATTCCCTCCCAGCACGGCGTGCATGACTGGCTGTGCAAGGGCCACTTTGACACAGAGAAATTCCTCTCCGACGAATTGAAGGAGGGCTTCAAGATTGAGCCCGCGCCCTTTGAATTTATGTGGCCGCGCGTGCACCTCTCCTCCGACCAGCCCATCCACTATCTGCGCGGTGAGGATGCTTTTACCGATTATCTGGCCGGCGCCGGCTATGAATGCGGCCTCTCCGGCAAGTGGCACATGGGCGACAGCGCCGTGCCGCAGGCAGGCTTCACCTACTGGCACACCACAGCCAACGGCGGCGAAAACTATTTCTATCCCATCGTGTTTGACCAGGATCAGCAGAAAATGGTGCTCAAGCGCGAATATTATGTGACGGATTATATCGCCGATCAGGCGCTCAATTTCCTTGATGTGCGCGAAAAGGAAAAGCCCTTCTGCCTGTCCGTGCACTTCACCGCGCCGCACTCCCCCTGGGCCGAAAAGTGCCATCCCAAGGAATTTTACGATCTGTACCGCGACTGCCCGATGGATTCCATCCCCTTCGAGGAAATCCACAAGTGGGTGCCGCACGCCGATCAGCCCTTTGAAGAATGGAAGAAAAAGCCCCATCCTGGCGTGCGCTTCATCGGCGCCAATTATGCGCCCATCAAGGAAACCTGGTATGAATACTGCCGCGAAAGCCAGAAGGGCTATTACGCAGCCGTCAGCGCCATGGACCATAACCTCGGCCGCATTCTCGATCGCCTGGAAAAAGACGGCCTGATGGACAACACCATCATCGTGTTCACCTCCGACAACGGCAGCAACATGGGCCATCACGGCATCGTGGGCAAGGGCAACGGCACCTATCCTATGAACATGTACGATACCTCCGTCAAGGTGCCCGGCATCTTCGCGTGGAAAAATCACATTCCCGCCGGCGTTGTCAGCCAGACGATGGTCAGCCATTACGATTTCCTGCCCACCCTGCTGGATCTGTGCAGCGTGCCCTACACCTGCCCCGATCGTCTGCCCGGCCAGTCCTTCAAAGAAGTGCTGGAAGGCAAGACCGATTCCTTCCGCGATGACGTGGTCGTTTACGACGAATACGGCCCCGTGCGCATGATCCGCACCAGGGATTGGAAATACGTGCACCGCTACATGGACGGCTACGAAAACGAGCTGTATGACCTTGTCAATGATCCCGGCGAGCGCAACAATCTGATCGACGATCCCGCTCAGCAGGAGCGCATCCAGCAGATGCAGCAAAAGCTTACCGGCTGGTTTGAAGCCTACGTTGATCCCGCGCTGGACGGCAGCCGCGAGGACGTGCGCGGCGGCGGCCAGGTGCACAGCCACGAATTCAAGTAAAATTTCCAAACGCCGACCACTGTCGGCGTTTTTTCAAAGGAGCAAATATGTCTTACTATATTGCCATGGATGCCGGCGGCACCAAGACCGAAACGATCCTCTTTGACGAAACCGGCCACATCCTTTTGCGCGACATCAACAAAGGCGCCACCGCCATGGATTTTGGCGCTGACACCTGCATTGCGCGCGTAACAGAATCCCTTCGCCGCGTAGCTGCGCACATTCCCTCCGGCAAGCCGGATTACGCCTTCTGCGGCGTATCCTCGGTCATTTATTACGGAAAGCTGCTCACCGACCGCCTGAACGCAGCGTTTGCCGGCTGGAACATCCATTGGGAGGACGACGGCCCGGGCATGATTTCCTCCGTGCTTGATCAGCAGGACGGCGGCTGCATTGTGTGCGGCACGGGCTGCAGCCTGTTTTTGCGCACCAAGGGCGAGCTATATCACATCGGCGGCCTGGGCTATCTCATCGATACCCACGGCAGCGGTTTCTGGCTGGGGCAACAGGCGATTCTTGCGGCGCTGAAATACAGAGAGGAACGCGGCGAGGCGACCATCCTGTACGATCTGATCAAGCAGCAGATGGGCAAGAATCCGGAGGACGCCATCCCGGAGATTTACGCCGGCGGCCGCGCATACATCGCCTCCTTCGCACGCTGTGTATTTGCAGCGCGCAAAATGGGCGACAAGGTTGCCCGCGATATTTTTGAGCGCGGCGCGCTGGCGCTGTCTGAGCTCACCTGGACGGCAGATCGTCACGCCGGCAAGGAATTTTCTGTGGTGCTCAGCGGCGGCATTTTCCTCAGCTATCCCGAATACGTGGAGGCCGTAGTCGCCAAGGGCTCGCCGCGCATGAAGCTGATTCGCGCGGACATTGCGCCCGTTCTCGGCTGCGCCAAGGAGGCGGTTTGGCGGCACGGCGGCACGGTAGATGCGGCGTTTGAAGAGAAGTTTATGGCGGAATATCGGGCCATTTGCAAGAAGTGAGAGGGACGTTCGAGAGGCTGCTTTGGAGGGCCAAAGCACCTCTCGAGCTCTCCCGAAAGCCAGTTTTGGCATTGGAAGTTGGCTGTTTCCTTTGTCGCAGCAGTCTATATGAAAAAGGGTTTGGAATCCGATCTGTGAGCAAGCTCACGCTCGGTTTCCAAGCCCTTTTTCAGTTTGCTTCGCAAACCCGGACGGCAAAGCCGTCCGGACTGCCGCTTTTGTTGACTTATGCGAATGTGTCGCCGTTTTTGCTGCGGCAAAAACGAGCGGGTTAGGGAACGCCAGCTGCGGCTGGCGCGCTCGTTTCGCTGCAGCGAAACGGCGTTCCCCCGCGGGCGGTTCCGAGCAGCAGGCCGATTGCGCAGCAATCGCACCCGCGAAGCGGGTAGAAAAAGAAAGTAGAAACCATCGGGGCAAGCTTGCTTGCACCCGTGGGGTCTGCTCTCTTTTTCGTATAGCCTGCGTCAAACTTTTACGTCCACAAAACCGGCTTTCGGGGAGAGCTCGAGAGGGGGCTTTGGCCTTCCAAAGCCGCCCTCTCGATCGTCCCCGCCCCCACACAAAAACCCCGGAAGGAAACACCTTCCGGGGCAGCTTGTTGCTTAATTACTCAGCAGCCAGCTTCTTGTAGCTGTCCAGACGCGCCTTAGCGTCTTCCTCGTTCTTCTTGAACAGCTCCTCAGCAGCTTCGGGGAACTGCTTGAGCAGGGTCGCATAACGAGTTTCGCTGCGGATGAAGGCCTGGTAGTCTTCGGTGGGATCCTTGCTGTCGATGGTCAGGGGGTTCTTGCCCTGATCGGCCAGATCGGGATTGAAGCGATACAGCGGCCAGTAGCCCGCGGCCACCGCCTTGCGGATCTCAGCCTGCGCCAGGGACATGTTGATGCCGTGGTTGATGCAGGGAGCGTAGGCGATGATCAGGGAGGGACCATGGTAAGCTTCGGCTTCGTTCATGGCCTTGAGCAGCTGAGCGGGGTTAGCGCTCATAGCGACGGTGGCAACGTAAACGTAGCCGTAGCTCATCGCCATCATGCCCAGATCCTTCTTCTTGGTGCGCTTACCGGCAGCGGCGAACTTGGCCACAGAGCCAGTAGGCGTGGACTTGGAGGACTGACCACCGGTGTTGGAGTACACTTCGGTATCCAGTACGAGGATGTTGACATCCTGGTTCTGAGCCAGAACGTGGTCAACGCCGCCGTAACCGATGTCATAAGCCCAACCGTCGCCGCCGAAGATCCAGATGGACTTCTTGACGAGCATATCCTTGGACTCGAGCACTTCGCGGGCCAGGGTGCAGGCTTCGCAGGGGCAGCCATCGACGATGTTCTCTTCGCAGGCGGCAACCAGCTTGGCAGCGGCGGCCTTGGAGCCTTCGGCTTCGTCGATGTTCTCCAGCCATTCCTTACCGGCGGCCTTGATGTCTTCGGCGGCATAAGCCACGTTGATCAGGGCTTCGACGGTAGCGGCCAGCTTGGCGCGGCGCTGGTTGACGGCCAGGTTCATACCGAAGCCGAACTCAGCGTTATCTTCGAAGAGGCTGTTGGCCCAGGCAGGACCATGGCCCTTATCGTTCACGGTGTAGGGGCAGGTGGGAGCAGAACCACCGTAGATGGAAGAGCAGCCGGTAGCGTTGGCAACGATCATGCGATCGCCGAACAGCTGGGTAACCAGCTTGACATAAGGCGTTTCGCCGCAGCCCGCGCAGGCGCCGGAGAACTCAAACAGGGGCTTCATGAACTGGCTGCCCTTGACCGTGTTCTTGTTGAACGCGATTTCGGGTTCAGGCTGCTTCATGGCGAACTCCCAGTTCGCTTCCTCGGCCTTCTGGGTGGCCAGGGGTTCCATGGTCAGGGCCTTGGTCTTGGCGGGGCAGACTTCCACGCAGTTGCCGCAGCCGGTGCAGTCCAGAGGACTTACCTGCATACGATACTGGTAGCCGGCCACTTCCTTGCCGATGGCCTTCTTGGTAACGAATTCAGCGGGCACTTCGGTGCCATCCTTGACCAGGATGGGACGGATGCAGGCATGGGGGCAAACCAGAGAGCACTGGCCGCACTGCACGCAGTTATCCGCAATCCAGGCAGGAACCTTCACGGCGATACCGCGCTTCTCGTACTTGGTGGTGCCGGTGGGCACAACGCCGTCGGGAGTGAAGGCGGACACGGGCAGCTGATCGCCGGCCTGAGCCAGGATGGGCTTGATGACATTGTCGAAGTACTCGGTCGCTTCAACCTTTACGGGAACAGCGCCAACGGTAGCGGTAGCCCACTCAGCGGGAACCTTCACTTCGCGCAGACCGGAGATGGCGATGTCAATCGCATCCCAGTTCTTCTTAACGATGGCGTCGCCCTTCTTGCCGTAGGTCTTCTTGGCATACGCCTTCATGTATTCATCCGCCTGATCGTAGGGGATGATGTCAGCCAGCTTGAAGAAGGCAGCCTGCATGATGGTGTTGATACGGTTGCCCATGCCAACTTCGGCAGCCAGCTTCACGGCGTTGATGATGTAGAACTTGGCGTTCTTCTTGGCCAGCAGCTGCTTCATGGAAGCGGGCAGCTGAGCGTCAAGCTCTTCGGGCTCCCACTGGCAGTTCAGCAGGAAGGTGCCGCCGTCCTTCAGAGAGGACACCATGTCGTAAGCGGTCACATAAGCCTGGTTGTGGCAGGCGATGAAGTCGGCCGCGTCGATCAGGTAGGTGGAGCGGATGGGGGTATCGCCAAAGCGCAGGTGAGAAACGGTCAGGCCGCCGGACTTCTTGGAGTCGTAGCTGAAGTAAGCCTGAGCGTACTTGTCGGTGTGGTCACCGATGATCTTGATGGAGTTCTTGTTGGCGCCAACGGTACCATCGGAACCCAAACCATAGAACTTGCAGCTGACGGTGCCGGCGGGAGCGGCGTTGAACTGCTCGCCCAGGGTCAGGCTGGTGCCCGTCAGATCGTCCACGATACCGACGGTGAAGTGGTTCTTACACTCGCCTTCGAGGTTCTCGTACACGGCCTTAACCATGGTGGGGTTGAATTCCTTGCTGCCCAGACCATAACGGCCGCCCACAACGGTGATGCAGCACTTGCCGGCTTCACGCAGCGCGGTGCAGACATCCTCGTACAGAGGCTCGCCCAGAGAGCCGGGCTCCTTGGTGCGGTCAAGAACGGCGATCTTCTTGCTGGTCTCGGGGATCGCGGCCAGGAAGTGCTCGGCGGAGAAGGGACGATACAGATGTACCTTCACCAGGCCGTACTTCTTGCCCTGCGCGTTCAGCGCAGTGATGGTCTCGTCGACAGTCTCGGTGCCGCTGCCCATGACGATGATGACTTCTTCAGCATCGGGAGCGCCAACGTAGTCGAACAGGTTGTAGTGACGGCCGGTCAGCTCGCCCACCTGCTTCATGCACGCTTCAACGATCGCGGGCGTAGCCAGGTAGTGCTTGTTGGCGGCTTCACGGTTCTGGAAGTAAATATCGGGGTTCTGAGCGGTACCGCCCTGATGGGGATGCTCGGGATTGAGCGCGCGCTCACGGAAGGCCTTCACGGCGTCCCAGTCAACCAGCTTGGCGATGTCTTCGTAATCGATGGCATCGATCTTCTGGATTTCATGGCTGGTGCGGAAGCCATCAAAGAAATGCAGGAAGGGTACGCTGGACTTGAGGCTGGACAGATGAGCAACCAGCGCCATATCCATCGCTTCCTGAACAGAGCCGGAGGCCAGCATGGCAAAACCGGTCTGACGGCAGGCCATAACGTCCTGATGATCGCCGAAGATGCTCAGAGCGTGAGCAGCCAGCGCACGCGCAGACACGTGGAAAACGCCGGGCAGCAGTTCGCCGGAGATCTTGTACATGTTGGGGATCATCAGCAGCAAGCCCTGAGAAGCGGTGAAGGTGGTGGTCAGAGCACCAGCCTTCAGAGAGCCGTGCACAGCGCCGGCAGCGCCAGCTTCGGACTGCATTTCGGCAACATGAACGGTCTGGCCAAACAGGTTCTTACGGCCCTGGGCAGCCCATTCGTCCACATACTCAGCCATCGTAGAAGAAGGCGTGATGGGGTAGATGGCGGCAACATCGCTGAACGCGTACGCGATATGGCTAACCGCGCCGTTACCGTCGATCGTGTACTTGAAAGACATGGTAGGGTTCCTCCTTTGTTGCATGTATCCAATGCTGAAAAGCATAGTACGGTCAACTATACCCAATTATGTATTATAGATATGTTATTACCTATTTGTCAAGGCAAACGCCGCATTTTTCCTATTTAAATATCAAATTTGACAAAGAATGTTCAGAGTGTAGCGACATTTTAAATCAAACCTGCTCGTTTTGTCGCAGCAAATAGGCGTCCCCCGTCAAATCTCCACATCCAGCCCGTCGTAGGCCACCTTGATTCCGTGCTTGGCCGCTTCCGCGCTCAGTTCATCATGCGTCATATCCGTCAGGTGGCTGATATGCGTCACATATTTGACCGCGTCCGCCTTCAGCTTGCCGGCCTTCTCCAGCCGCTCAATCACCTCTACGCACTGGGGCAGGCACATATGGCTGGGCGTGATGCGCTCCACAGCGTGCAGCGTGCAGTCAAGCACCACGCCATCCAGCACGCCATCCCACTTGTTTTCAATATAATCCCACGTCTCATCCGGGAAATAGCCCGTGTCCGTGCCCCAAAGCAGGTTCTTTTCGCCGTCATTGATGATATAGATAGCTGCCTGCAGTTCAGGGCCCACATGGCGTGCCACCAGCGGAATCACGGTATGCCCCACGATTTCAATGGGCTCAAAATATTTCACTTCATGCCAGACCGGGAACATGCGCGGGCGCGGATGGCCTGTCTGATCAAGCTTTTTGCCGGCCTCTTCCTTTTCGCGGATCTTCGTCCCCGAGCCCCAGGTGGTGTAATAATGATGAGGCGTTGCGCCGATGGGACGATCCACCAGCTCCTGATGCAGAAAATGATCATAATGATCGTGCGTAATCAGCACATGATGGTACTTGCGCACATCCAGCCCGCCATAAAAGCAGTGCATCATGGTATCCACAGGAAATTCGATCAGCAGCGCGTCATTGAGCAGCGCCTGCGAGCGAGAGCGCATATCGGGGCCGCGATGCTCGCGCGCGTAATTGCAAATGCGGCAGCTGCAATAAAGCTCGGGCTGCGCGCCGCCGCCGCTGGTACCGTAAAAATGCAGTTTCATATCATTTTCCTCCTTTATTTACCCTGCGCCACGCGCTGCGCGATCAGCTGCAGACGCGGCAGCGCATAGGGGAAAAACTCCTGATACGCGCCGCAAAGACGCGATCTTTTCAGCTCGCCGTCTCCATCGTCGCGGTCGCGGCGGCAGCCGCCGCGGCACAAGGGATGCCACGGACACTTGTAGCAATCGGCGTCCTTTTCCATCGACGCCTCGATAAAGCGCATCTCGCGGCGTTTCTGATCTACTTCTTCAAAGCTCTGATCCTTCAGGCTGCCCAGACGATATTGATCCAGCACATAAAAGTCGCACGGATACACGCCGCCGTCAGCCTCCACCACATACTGCATGGAGAAGCAGCCCATCATGCCACAGCTTTCCGCCGGCCTTCCCAGCAGCATGCCAATGTAATTTTCAAACTGCCGGATGTAAATGAACCGGCCGCTTAACACATCCTCCGCCCAGCGGTCAAACAGCTTTTTGAGGAAGGTGGCATAGCCCTTGCCCGTCAGCCAGCCGTCATCCTCGCCGAAAGCGTCCAGGCAGGGAATATACTGCTGCCAGCGCAGATCATGCCGCGCAAAAAAATCATAGATCAGATCAATTTTCTGCGCCGTATCATCCGTTACAACAGTCAAAACGTTAAAATCGCACTTATACTTTTTCAGCCGCTCGGCAGCCTCCAGTACGCGGCGCAGCGTGCCCTCGCCCTTTGCATCCACGCGGTTTTTGTTATGCACAGCGGAGCTTCCGTCGATGGACAGCCCCACCAGGAATTTATTCTCCGCCAGAAACTGCGCCCATTCGTCGTCGATGAGCAAGCCGTTGGTCTGCAGGGCATTTTCAATCACCAGGTTTTTGTGGTTATATTTTTTCTGCAGTTCCACCACACGGCGGTAAAAATCGAGCCCGCACAGCGTAGGCTCGCCGCCCTGGAAGCCAAACGTGCACTTAAAATCAGCATAGCTGAGCGCCTTTTGCACCAGTACTTCCAGCGTATCCTCCTGCATGATGCCGTAGTCCTTCACCGCACGGCGGGCAGTCTCATCAGCATAAAAACAATAGCGGCAGCGCATATTGCAGCGGCCGGAAGCGGGCTTAATCAGCAAATTGATAGGCGGCATAGCGCATTTCCTCCTGTGTACGATATACTGATTATATCAAATCACGGGTGTTTTCTCAATTGATTATTCCAACATAAAAGGGAAAAGTTGAAGTTTTATTGAGTTTATGATAATATACTAAATAAGCAAGAAAATATTGACAGCCCCGCTGTTTTCCGAAAGGAGCTATACCGTTGAAAATCAGGATTACCTCCGACAGCACCTGCGACTTTTCCCATGAGATGAAAAAGCGCTTCCATGTAGGCGTTGTGCCGCTGTATGTGATCAAGGACGGCATTGCCTACCGCGACAGCAAGGACATCACCTGCGATGAGATTTTTGCGCACGTTGCCGCCGGCGGCGCACTGTGCACCACCAGCGCCGTCAGCCAGAGCGAGTATGAGGATTTCTTTGAAAAGCAGCTGGAAGGCTATGACGGGCTGGTACATGTAAACCTCAGCAGCGAAATGTCCTCCTGCCACCAGAACGCCGTAGTCGCAGCCGAAAAATTTAAGAACGTGCATGTCGTCGACAGCCGCAATCTTTCCTCCGGCCAGGGTCTGATCGTCATTCGCGGCGCGGAATTGGCCGAAAAGGGCGAGATGACCGCCGAAGAAATTGCCGCCGATCTGCGCAACTTTGCCAGCAAGGTGGACGCCAGCTTTATCGTGGATAACCTTGAATACCTGCGCAAGGGCGGCCGCTGCTCCACGCTCACGGCGCTGGGCGCCAATCTGCTTGGCATCAAGCCCTGCATCGAAGTGAAGGACGGCAAAATGAGCGTGGGCCGCAAGTACCGCGGCACTTTCCAAAAGGCGCTGAAACTGTACGTGCGCGACCGTTTGAAGGAAGACGACACCATCGATCCGCGCCGAATTTTCATCACCCACACGCCCGTGGGCGAAGGCGTGGTGGATACCGTGCGTACCGAAGTGGAAAACTGCAAAAAGTTTGACGAAATTCTCGAGTCCGACGCCTACTGCGTGATCTCCTGCCACTGCGGCCCGAACACCCTGGGTATTCTGTATACGCACAAATAAAAACACAGTTCAAAAGCCAGACTGCATTTCGCAGTCTGGCTTTTTTTGCGTCTCCCAATGAAAATTTGATCACCTGTTGGCTTTAAAGTTGATATCGGCCTTTCTCGCCTGCGCGCACAGCTCTTTTGTCTGTAATTTATACGTCTTGCCGTCTTTGATAAAATACGTTCCGCATTGTCTGAATTCAAAAGACACGTTTTTTCTGATACATTGTTCGCGAATATCAAGCACCCAGGCATAGTCAAGCGGTCTTGCATCCTGATCCGACTCGCCGCCGACAACCACAAGCTCAATGCCGTCCAGATAGCGCTCTATATCAACCGCTTCTATAAGAGGCTGCGCCGTGATGCATTTGTGCTTGATCGGAAGGCGGTTAAACATGGCAAGCTTGTAATCTGCGTTCTTCTGATTCTCAATCGTACAGCAAACCACTACGTTTTCATACCCATCGCCCCAGTCATCGGGGATGCAATCCATAAACCTGTCGATGCGCTTTGTGAGAAACAAAAATGTGCAATCCTGGCGTTTTTTCATCATCTGCCAGCATTCAGGACGCCAGGCGTCAGCCTCTTCGATCAAAAAATCGGTAGAAAAACAGGTATATACAATGCCAGGCTTCATTTTGAATTGACCATTCTTCAATTGCTCTGCGGGTTTCAAAAAGTCTTTTGTTTTTTCAATGATGCCTGTATCAACGCCGCGCTTTATATCGCCTTTATGAATGTAGCAATAGCGGCAGCCTTCACTGCACTTTTTGCAGCCTCTCCATGGATTCCACATTGCCATATTCCCACCTCCGCAAAATCCGCATTTGCTTTTTTATATTAGCACACAGAAGCACGCTGCACAAGAACAGGCACAGCCAAAGCCCGGCTGTGCCTGAAAACTATTTTTTGCGTTGCTTTTATGACAAAAGCATGCGGTCGTTGGCAAGCTCCTGTCCGCTGGATGCGGCAAACAGCGCCATCAGATCCTCGCGGGTAAGCTTTTGTTTTTCTTCGCCCGCAATGTCCACGGCAATGTGGCCGTTGTTCATCATGATCAGGCGATTGCCCAGACGAATGGCGTCCTGCATATTATGCGTAACCATCAGCGTCGTCAGCTGATTTTCGCCCACCAGCTTTTGCGTCATGTCCAGCACCTTCTGCGCCGTTTTGGGATCCAGTGCCGCCGTGTGCTCGTCCAGAAGCAAAAGTTTCGGCGCCTTGAGCGTGGCCATCAGCAGCGTCAGCGCCTGGCGCTGACCGCCGGAAAGCAGGCCCACCTTGTCGCTCATACGGTTCTCCAGACCCAAATCCAGCTGTTTGAGCAGTTCCTTGTACTTCGCGCGTTCGGCATTGGTCACGCCCCAGCGCAGCGTACGCATCCTGCCGCGGCGATACGCCAGCGCCAGGTTTTCTTCAATATTCATATCCGCCGCCGTACCCATCATGGGATCCTGGAACACGCGGCCCAGATATCTGGCGCGCTTATGCTCGGGCAGACGCGTAACGTCCACATGATCCAGCACAATGTGTCCCTCATCCACAGGGAATACGCCGGCAATGCTGTTGAGGAGCGTAGATTTACCCGCGCCGTTGCCGCCGATCACCGTGATAAAATCGCCGTCATTGAGCGTGAGATTCACATCCGACAACGCCACTTTTTCGTTGACGGTTCCGGCGTTGAATACCTTCTTGAGTTTTTTGACTTCCAGCATATCACGCCGCCTCCTTCTTGAGCGATTTCGTAAACGTGCGCAGAATTTCCTTGCCCTGCGGCAGCCACAGCGCAATGGCTACGGTAATGGCGGTGAACAGTTTCAGATCGTTGGGGTTCATACCGAACTTCAGCACCATGGCGATAATCAGGCGGTATACCAGCGCGCCCAGAATCAGCGCAAACAGTCTGCCGTAGAAGCCGCGGCTGTTAAACAGCACTTCGCCGATAATCAGCGACGCCAAACCGATTACGATACTGCCCGTGCCCATCTGCACGTCGGCAAAGCTCTGGTTCTGCGCAATGAACGCACCGCTAAGCGCCACCAAACCGTTGCTGATCATCAGGCCCAGGATCTTCATCGTATCGGTATTGATGCCCTGCGCACGCACCATGCGCTGATTGTTGCCGGTTGCGCGGATAGCGCTGCCCAGCTCCGTACCGAAGAACCAGTACAGAATGCTGATAATCAGCATCGCGCAGACAAATCCCACGATGATCATGGACAGATTGGCATCCAGACCCAGGTTCTGCAAGGGCTTAAAGACAGTAGGCTTGCGCAGGATATACACGCTGGGACTGTTGCCCATAATGCGCATGTTGATCGAATAGAGCGCCGTCATCGTCAAAATACCCGACAAAAGCGCGGGAATCTTCAGCTTCGTATGCAGCAGACCCGTCACCATACCCGCTGCGCAGCCGCACAGCATGGCAATCAACGAAGCCAGATAGGGATTTGTGTCCTTGGTAATCAGCATGCAGGCGACCGCAGCGCCCAGCGGCAGCGTGCCCTCCACTGACAGATCAGCGATATCCAGTACACGATAGGTGATATACACGCCAATCGTCATGATGGCCCACAAAAGGCCCAGCGACACCGCGCCCAGCAATACCTGTGTCATAGTTCAACCGTCCTTACAAAAAAATCAATAAACTGCGCAATCTCCGGACGGATTTCCCGCCCGGAGATATGCATTTTTCACCGTTTTTATTCGGTCATTTCCTGCGCGTAGGGCAGGTACTTTTCGGGAATTTCGAAGCCAATCATATCCGCCACGGTCTTGTTGAAGCAGTACTCAAAGCCGGTAGTGGCGAACTGAACGGGCATTTCGGAAATATTGGCGCCCTGCAGAACCTTCACCGCCATCAGGCCGGTTTCGTAGCCCAGGTCGTAGTAGCTGATACCCAGCGTGCACAGGCCGCCGGACATCGTCATGCCGCTTTCACCGGGGATAACGGGCGTCTTGCTGTTCTGGGTCACGCTCAGAACGCCGGGCATGGAGGCCGCGAATACGTTATCGGTGGGGATGTAGATAGCGTCGCACATGCCGACGATCTGCTGGGTGGCCTGCTGCACGTCATTGGTGTTGGCAACGGTCACTTCCACATACTTCATGCCCAGGGCTTCGATGGATTCCTTGGCCATCTTCGCCTGCAGCACAGAGTTCATTTCACCGGAGGTGTACAGAACGCCGACCGTCTTGGTTTCAGGGAACAGCTCCTGGATCAATTTAATCTGCGCATCCACGGGGTTCATATCCGAAGTACCGGAAATATTATAACCGGGCTTTTCGTTGCTTTCAACCAGGCCGGGCTCCACATAATCGGTAATGGCGGTGCCCAGTACGGGGATGGGATTATTGATGGTCTTGGTAGCCATGGTGGTGGCAGCATTGGTAGCGATCGCCAGTACCAAATCAGCGTTATCGCCCACAAAGAGATCGGCGATGGTCGCCAGGTTGGACATTTCGCCCTGGCCGTTCTGGATGTTCAGCTTGATGTTCTGGCCATCGACATAGCCGTTATCTTCCAGCGCCTTGATAAAGCCGTCGCGCGCGGCATTGAGCGCCACGTGATCCATCTGCTGGATGACGCCAATATAAAGGGGCTCATCCGCAAAAGCGGTCATGCAAGAGATGCACAGAACAATGCACAGAAGAGTAGCAAGCAGCTTTTTCATAGTTGGTTCCTCCTAAAAATAATCTATCATAACCGGTTTTCCCGGTAATGAACGGAAAATAAAAACCGCCCTCTGAATAACAGAGGGCGGATAATAACAAATCCGCGGGACCACCTCAATTTTGCTAAGCCAATGGCAAAGCCTCACGAAGCAACCATCATTGCCTCTTCCCTGTAACGGTGGAACTCCGGCGCGCCCTACCAAGCCAATCCCTTCAGGCGGCAGCTCACGGGATGAATCCTTGCCTTGCATTCTGTCTCCTTCCCAGCCCCGGAGACTCTCTGTGAAAATGCATTCCCGGCAATACGTTTCCCGGTCTTTGCTTTTATGGGAATGATTATATGCACTCAAACGGCATCTGTCAAGCATAAAAATGCACAAATACAATCTTTGTACAATATTTATTCATGCATCAGTTTTGACGGATCAGCGCCGTATTGCGCATAAACTCACCCGGCAGATACATATATCCGCACAGCGACTGCGGCTGCGCGCCGGCAATAAACAGCGCCGTTGCCGAAATGCCCGGCAATTCAGTCAGCGTGTTCACCAGCGCATAAATCAGCAGCTTTTCCTGCGTTTCGCTGTATTCCGCGCAGGCGTTCATGAAGGCCTGCGACAGATTGATCAGCGCGCGCTGATCCTTCACCGCCACGCCCAGCACATCTGCATCCTTCATTTCTACAGGCATAACACCCGCAAGCCCCGTCACGCTGTCATACATCTGCGGCCCCTGCAAAAGGCAGTTGATCAGATAGCGCAGCGACCGCGCCTGATAGTAGGGCACCGGCCGCTCGGTGGCTACCAGCTTACCCGTATCATCGCCAAAGTACAGCGTGCACTGCGACAAAAGGAAATGCGAAAAATGGCTGCGGCGCATCAGTCCGCCTTCAAAGCTGATGGTCTCGCCCGCGCCATCGTAAACGCCGCTGGGCACAATGGCCGTGATCAGCTCATCGCCGATATACACCGTCACCCCACTGATGCCCGGCACAAAGGTGGTGATGGTATAGGTCAGGGAAGAAAGCATCACCGAGCGCGGAATGCCCGCAGAAATCAGCGCATCATTAAAGGAGGAACGGAAATGCAATACCGCCTGCTGTCCGCCTGATACCGCCACATCGCCCACCTCGGGCGATTTTTCCAGATAGCCCGCCAGCGCAGGCACCGCCGGCACACCCTGCAGCGTCTGCGCCCCGGAGGACAAGCCGTCCAGCAGCGCTTCAATCAGCAGCGATTTATCACGCGAAGGGAAGTTGAGCACGCGCGTTTCCGCCAAAATGCCCTTGCCGGCATAGGTTGGGAAGTACAGCGTTGCCGCCGTGCTGAAGCGCCGGTCTGCGCTGGATTGACTCAGCGACTGCGCATAGGAAGAAAGCGTGTCGATGGTGTCGCTCAAATTCTGCGTAAAGCAGCCCGCCGGCACGCTGGCCGCCACGTCAAGACCGGGCTGGGACGAGCTGACCAGCACATTCACATACTTGATATCGCCCCACTGGCACAGCGTATTGGCAATGGCCTGACACACCACATACAATTCCTGATGCGCCAGCGTCAGCGCCGACGCGCCCAGATTGACCGTCGCTGTATCGCCTGAGATTTCCACCGGATTGACCGTGGACAGCTGCAGCGTGATTTCCTGCGTCAGCTTTGCCGCCGCACTGTTGCCCGCGAAGGAAAACAGATGCTTCAGCGTCGCCTCTGCCGGATGGCGCGAGGCCGAATAGCTGATGCGGTCAGGCTGCGCAATCAGCCTGGTGCCCGTCACATCCGGCACATACAAAAGCACAGTCTGTGAAATCTCCTGACTGGTATCGCCCGTCGGCGCCTTCCAGTTCACCTGCACGGGCGGCAGCGTCACGCTGTCGTCATGATCCAGCGCCGCAAGATTGCTCGTGCAGCCCGACAGCATGCATGCCGCAAGCAGGCTCATGCACAGCGCTCCGGCACGTTTGATCTTACCTTTCATCTTATCCCCCATCACAGCTGCATCAGCGCCTGCAAGGCGCTCAGCGATACCTTCCACGCGCCCATCTCGCGCTTGATGCGCAGCGGCCAGCCCGTCAGCACATATTCACTGCCGTCCGCGCGGCGCAGCGTCATATCCACGCACACCACCGCGCTCTGCCCATCCACCGAAATGCTGCCCGGCGTGAGCGTATAGGCAATCAGCGCATCGCTTTGCGCAAAGGCTTCGGAAAACAGCGATTGCGCCGGCAACAGCTTGGTATCCTCCTGCGAGGACAAAAGCGGATACAGCGTATCAAAGCTGCGCTGCTGCCAGGCGCGCAGCAGGCTGTGCGCCACATTGGCCGGCGTCATCAGATGCTCCTCGCAGCGCGTGAGCACCTCGCAGGGCAATTCGCTCTCCTCCAGAAAATAGCTGTTCTTCAGCCGCATGGAAGCACCTACCTGCGCCTCGGCACGCACCAGCACCTGCACGGCGCGGTACTGCCCGCTCTCCGTCAGCGTGGCCACCAGCGCATCCATCGCCAGTTCCCGGCGCAAAACTGCCTCGGCCGTGGCAGTCTGGCCGTTTTCATTTTCATAGCGCCCGTAGAGCGCCTCATTGAACGTCACAAACACTACATCGCCCTGCACCTGTGTGCTCAGCGCCGCTACGCCCGGCGGAAACAGCGCTTCGCCGCCCTCCTTGGAGCCCGCCAGCAGGGCATTGACCAGCGCAAGCTCGCGCGTTTCATTGGGCAATATCTCCAGCGTCCGCATTTCCTGCTTGAGCATGGACGTATCCTGATAGCGGAAGTACAGCGTCGCATGGCGCTCATCCACAGCCGCTGCATCGGGATACGCCGAGATCGTCAGCGCGCCGGACGGCGTCGACGTGGCGCCAGGCTGGGCAGCGGGCGTCTGGCAGCCCGTCAGCAGCAGTGCACACAGCAAAAGGCATTTAAGCCCCGTAAATCTTTTCATCGGCTGATCAATCCTTCGGATTCGGTTCTGCACCCACGCACCAGCCGCGCAGCTTGGTCACAGCGCGCTCCAGCGCATCGCGGCTGTTGTTCCAGGGCTTGTCGGCATTGCGGTAATCAAACTTGAGCGTAAACCACTCCAGATCCTTTTCCACGCGGGAGAGGTTTTCCTCCATCAGCTTCTGCAGCGTCGCAGCAAAATCCGCCTGTTTTTTCACATCCAGCGCTTCGCCCGCCATGCGCAGCAGCAGCGCCGCATCCTTGAGACACACGCCTTTGCTTTCTTCAAAGGCCTTGCGGAAGGACGCCTCCTTGCCGTACAGATACAGCATCGTATAAGCATAGCGCTGCATATTTTCGTTGATGCTCTCGCACAGAATGCAGCTGCCCGTCAGCTTGTCCAGCTGATCCGCCGCTTCCTTGAGCGCCTCGCGGCTGCCGTCCTTTTTCATCAGGCGCTTGGTCAGCGGCGCATCAGCGCCTGCCTGCGCGCCCTGCGCAGCCTGCGCAAAAATTTTCTGCGCCTTTTTTTCTGTCTCCTGCAGATGCGTATGCGTCATCAGCGCATGACCGAGCTTATTCTGCTGCATGAAAATCAGCATATGATGGCGCTGGCAATAGCCCTTTTCATTGACGCGCACGCGGGTATCCGGCTCCATGACCGAGCCGCCCAGGCAGCGCTCCACATCCGCCAGCTCAATTTTTCTTCTCAATGCGCACAGCGGGCATTCGCCGCCCAGTTTCAACGCATCCCAAACGGGTATAGTATCAATATGGTATTGCATATTTCACAGCTCCTTATCCGGTGCAATCAATATAGTATAGCATACCTGCAGGGTAAATGTCATGGATTTTCGTGAAATAATGCATTTCTTGCTGTCGCGGCTTTTATCCTGTATAATATTTATAAGTGCTCCACAAGAAGAAAGGATGGTCAGCCATGCATACTGTGTATAAAGCCTTCTGCCGTATCTATCAGGGTGTTTTCCGTCTGGCGCTGCCGTTTTTGCCTTACCGGGAGCCAAAGTGCTTTGACAGCGTGGACGATCTGCTTCCGCTGATGCGCTCCCTCAAGCCTTCCGCCGCGCTGCTGGTGACAGACCGTTTCCTCCGCCAAAGCGGCCTGACACAAAGCATTGAAAAGGTTTTGCAAACAGCAGGGGTAAACTGCGTTATCTATGACGAAACGCAGCCCAATCCCACGGTTAAAAATGTAGAGGACGCGCGCAAACTCTATGTGGAAAATAACTGCGGCTGCCTGATCGCGCTGGGCGGCGGTTCTGCCATGGACTGCGCCAAGGGCGTTGGTGCGCGCATTGCCTATCCCCGCAAAACACTCTCTCAGCTCAAGGGGCTTTTGCGCGTACTCAAGCCCATTCCGCCGCTCATTGCCATTCCCACCACCGCAGGCACAGGCAGCGAGGTAACGCTGGCCGCCGTGCTGACCGATCACGAAACGCGCCATAAATACCCCATGAACTCCTTTACGCTCATCCCGCGCTACGCCGTGCTTGATCCCGCCTTCACCCGCACGCTGCCGCCGCACCTGACGGCAACCACCGGCATGGATGCGCTCACCCATGCGGTGGAAGCTTACATCGGCCGCTCCACCACGAAGGAAACGCGCAGGCTTGCATTAGAGGCTGTTCAGCTCATTTTTGAAAACCTGGAAAACGCCTTCCGTGACGGCAGCGATATGACTGCCCGCCGCCGCATGCTGCGCGCGGCCTACGCCGCCGGCATTGCCTTTTCAAAATCATACGTTGGCTATGTGCACGCTGTGGCACACTCGCTGGGCGGGCAGTATAATCTCCCCCACGGGCTGACCAACGCCGTGCTGCTGCCTTATGTATTAGAGCATTACGGCAGCGCCATACACCACAAGCTGCACGCCCTTGCCGTCGCTGCCGGCATCGCCAAGGAAAGCGATTCGCCGGATGTCGCCGCGAAGCGGTTCATCTCTTCCATCCGGCAGATAAACCAGCGCATGGGCATTCCGCAAACGCTTTCAGGCATCCGCCCCGAGGACGTTCCGCACATGGCCGCGCACGCCGCCAAGGAAGCCAATCCGCTCTATCCCGTGCCCGTGCTGATGGACGCGCAGGAGCTTTCCGTCTTTTATGAAAAAGTTCGAGACAGGAGGGAAACGCCGTGACCGAACATGAAATTGATCTGCTGCTTGAAAAACAGCGCGCTTACTATCAAAGCGGCGCCACGCTGAACGTCGACAAGCGCATCGATGCGCTGCGCCGGCTGCGCGCCGTCATCCAGAAATATCAGCCCGAAATTGCCCAGGCGCTGCAGGCGGACCTTGGCAAAAGCGAGTACGAAGCGTACATGTGCGAAATCGGCTTGTCGCTGACGGAGATTTCCTACATGATCCGCCATACGCGCCGTTTTGCCGGCAAAAGATGGCGCTATACGCCGCTTGCGCAGTTTGCCGCCACCAGCTATCAGCTGGCTTCGCCCCTGGGCTGCACGCTGATCATGAGCCCGTGGAATTATCCTTTCCTGCTCACCATCGAGCCCTTGGCCGACGCCGTCGCCGCAGGCAACACCTGCCTTGTAAAGCCCAGCGCCTATTCCCCGCATACCAGCGCCATCATTGAAAAGATCATCCGCGCTGTTTTCCCGCCGGAGCACGTCTCCGTCGTCACGGGCGGACGCAAGGAAAACTCCTATCTGTTGCACAAGCGTTTTGATTTCATCTTCTTTACCGGCAGTCAAAGCGTAGGCCGCGAGGTGCTGCGCAGCGCTGCCGAAACGCTCACGCCCGCCGTGCTGGAGCTGGGCGGCAAAAGTCCCTGCATTGTGGATGACACCGCGAATCTCGCCCTGGCTGCCCGCCGCATTGTCTTTGGCAAGTTTCTCAATTGCGGGCAGACCTGCGTCGCGCCGGATTTCATTTTATGCGACGCCGCCGTGAAAGACACGCTCGTCAAGGAAATCATATCGCAGATCCGCCTGCAGTTCTCCGATCATCCGCTGCAAAATCCCAATTACGGCAAAATCATCAATGAAAAGCATTTCGACCGGCTGCTTGCGCTGATCGATGAAAACAAGCTTGTGCACGGCGGCGAAAGCAACCGAGAAACGCTGCAGATTGCGCCTGCCGTGCTGGATAACGTAACGATGGATGATCCCGTCATGCAGGAAGAAATCTTCGGTCCCATCCTGCCCATTCTCACCTATGAGCGCTTTGAGGACGTCATCCCGCTGCTGTCCTCCCGCGAAAAACCGCTGGCGCTGTATCTGTTCTCTGAAGATAAGCAGCACATCGAACAGATTACCCATCGGCTGTCCTATGGCGGCGGCTGCATCAATGACGTTGTCATCCACCTGGCGACAAGCGAAATGCCCTTTGGCGGCGTAGGCGAAAGCGGCATGGGAGCGTATCACGGCAAAATGGGCTTTGATACCTTCTCGCACGTCAAAAGCATCGTTAATAAAAAGACGTTCATGGATCTGCCCATGCGCTATCAGCCGTACCAGAATTTTTATCGCAAGCTGCTTTCCTTCTTCCTGCGCTGAAAAAACAGGCATGCCCTCCCTTTTGAAAGCATAGCTTTTACAAAAAGGGAGGGCTTTTTATGCGTGCACAGGGATTAAAAACGCAAAGCTATAAATCAGGCGGCGTATGGCGGCGCTTTGTTTTGTGCGTGCTGCTGGGCGCGCTGATCTGGGGCTCAGGCGCGCTTTTACGCGAAAAAATGGGCATTCCGCTGGCCTTTTCCCTCTCGCCCAAGGCCACCGCTGCACCGCAGCACACCGCCTCGCCTACCGAAAAGCCCGCCTATGACGCCTGCGACATTTCCCTTTCCGCCCGCAATTGGTACGCGCTGCAGCTGGGCGCATTCACCCAGGAAAACGCCGCGCATCAGCTGTCGCAGGAGTTCATCCCCCGCGGCGCAGCCGGCTATATTCACCGGCAGGACGACGTCTATCGCGTGTATGCCGCCGCTTATCCTACGCGCGCCGAGGCGCAAAGCGTGCAGACACACTTGAGCAATCAGGGCGTAACAACCTATATTCAGCCCTGCAACGAAGCCGCTTTCACGCTGCGCGCAACCGGCACGAAGGCGCAGCTCGGCGCCGTGAAAGATATTTTCACCTATCTGGATGCGCTGAGCATGAAATTCTTCACATTATCCAGCCAATTGGACAAAGGCGACATGAGCGTCGGCGAAGCGCTCGGCGCACTGTCTTCCGAAGCCGCCACCTGCCGCGCGCTTGCACAGGCGCTGAAGGATACCTTTTCCGGTGACACGCCGTCTGCCGCCGCGCACGTTGTTTCGCTGCTGGATTCCATCGCCCTGTCCTGCGAAAACGCCCAAAACAGCCAAAGCGCCGCACGGTCAGGCGCGGCGCTGAAAAGCTGTCAGTTGATGGTGATCACAGGCCTGCAGGCGCTCTCCTGCAGCCTGTCCCAGCCGTGATCAGCGGTTGGGGGCATTGCACTTCGAGCAGGGCTTCAGATCATAATTGCCAATCTCGCTGTACAGGAAGGAACCCTTGAGCGGCAGATATTTAATGCTCGTACTGGAGCAGTTTTCATCCGTATGATAGAACGAACCGCCGTCCGGGTTATAATACAGCTTCATATTGGGATCGGGGCTGTTGGTGGGCATCAGCGTGTAGTTGGGCGTAGGCGTGCCCGCGTTCACAATCTTGGTCGCCGCCGTCAGCGAGGCGGGATCCACATACCACTGGCCGTTCACGCGCAGCATCAGCACTTCATAGCGATATCTGGTCGGTTCATTGCCGTCGCCGCGGTCAATCAGCGCTTCCATGGTGATCGTGCGCGAATCGTCTGCATCATTGCCCGAAACATAGATAACATCAAAGTTCGTAGGTGTCTGCGTGCCGCGCACCTTGAAAATCGCCTGTTCGGGATTGGACTGGGCATTTTTCCATGCGGGCGAGCAGTAATTGAGCATGGCCGTATAATCCAGGTTCATCCAGCTGTTCATAAACTGCTCCAGACGCTCCTGCGCAAGCGAACGCGAATCCGGCGTTTCTTCCGGCTTGGCGGCAGGCTGTGCGTTATTGGCATTGACCGTATCCGCATATGTGCCCACCTGGCTGGCTGTCACATCGCGGCCAAAGAGATTGGACAGATCGCCGTTGTTATACGCGCTGGTCGGATCAGCCGGTGGCTGCATCAGCGACGTGGTAAACCACAGCGCCGCCGCCACCGACACCATCATCAGCGCGGTGTAAATCAGCGTCATGGTCTTGCGCGCCTGGGGAATGAACGCGCCAAACGCCCACATGCAAAGGAGTGCCAGCGCCGACAGCGCCACAAAGCCCCAATGCACCTCACTGTAGCCCAGAATCAGCGCCACAATGAAAATAATGGGCAGGATCAGCGTCATGCACACCTGCAAAAAAACGAAATTGCGCTTTCTCTGCACCCTTTCCACAGGCCGCGGCTCATCCATACGCACCTGGAAGCCGCCGCCCTGTGTGCGGCCGGAATTTTTCAGCCCATACAGCGGCGCAGAAGAATATCTCTTGCGGTTTTCGCTCATGCGCAATCCCCTTTCTGAAACATTTTTGTCATAAAGCATCTTATATTATAACACATCGAAACAAAAAGTAAATATTCATTCTGACCAAAGATGGTAAATTCTGTGCCGTTACGGCACGATATGATTTTCTTTGCGCGGAAAGCGCAGCTTTTTCATGCCGTTCATCCGCATCAACCGCTCAAGCGCCTCCCGCAGCGCCGCGCGGTCATACTTTTCTTCCGGCCAAAATGTGCGCACCTGCAATTCCTGCGCCTTTTTGTCGCGCACGCATTCGATGCGGCCTATCAGCTTTTCGCCCTGCAGCACCGGTAGCACATAATAGCCATATTTGCGTTTCTCTGCCGGCGTGTAAATTTCCCATGTATAGGAAAAGCCAAACAGCGCCTCAATCTGCTTTCTGTCCCACAGGAAGGAATCCAGCGGAGCAATCAATTCCGTGCGCGGCGCATATTCCGTGTGCAGGCTCTCCTCCAGCAGCTCCGCATCCGCGCTTTGCAGATAGAAAATATCTTTCAGTCCCTCTACTTTTACCGGCAGTATTTTTCCCTGCTGCAGCAATTGCTGATATGCCTTTTCACGATTTTTCGCTGTAAAATCAGGGATGCACAAGTGCGCATCGCTGCGCCGATTCCACAATAAGCCTACCGCGCCGATCCGCCGCTGCAGCAGATACGCGCGATGGTCGTCATCCTCCGGATACGGATCAGGCGCAGAGAGGATTTCCTGCGGCAGGCAGTTTTCGGCAAAATCAAAGCAGCGGCGCGTGCCGTCCTTGTGATGCACGCACAGTTCGCCGCGGAAATAGAGCATTTCCATCGTCGCCCGCGCGCCGGAGGTACGGCTCCAGTACCAGTCTGCCTGGCCCAGATCCGGCAAATCCTCCGAGCATGCCGGCCCGTGCTCCCGCAAAAACGCCCGCACCCTGGGAGCAAGCGCCTCCACAATTTCATAGCTGCGGCGCTCGCTGCTTGCATGATACGCCCGTGTACGCGCAAAGCAGGGGTAATCCGCCGATGGCAGAATGCACAGATTCTTATCAAAATAATCCACCAGCGCGCGCCTTTCATACAGCGCCTCGTGCATGTGCGCCGGACAATAATCGCTCACACGCGACAGATATGTAATCTCCGGGCTGCGGCCGCACACATCCACCGGATCATACTGCACACAGCCCGCCGCGCGTGTAAAGTCAATCACGCCATCCGTGCCGTGATAGCGGTATGCGCCGACAAGCCCTTGCCGCCGCAAAATAAATCTGCGCGCCTGCGCCAGAGTAATGGTGCGTTCCATGCTGCCGCCTCCCGTCCTTTTCATTTTGATTATAGCAAACATTTGTTCTTATTTCAAGTGCGATCCATTGCGCCGCTTCCCGCTTTTATGCTATAATAAAAAATAATCCTTCTCACGAAAAGAGGTGTGCGCATGAAACGCTTGCTGGGCGATATTCGCCGGGCAGACACGGATTTTTCCATGATTCAGATGGGCGACCGCGTAGCCGTCGGCGTGTCGGGCGGCAAAGACAGCCTTGTGCTTCTGCGCGCACTGAAAACATATTCTCAGTTTTCCGTCAAGCCCTTTGAGGTGATCGCGCTCACACTCAAAACGGGCGATCCCTTTGACGTATCGCCCATCCGAAAGCTGTGCGAGGAGCTTGAGATCCCCTATATTGTAGAAGAGTGCGACCTTCTGTATCAGCTGTTTGAGGTCAGGAAGGCCGAAAATCCCTGTGCGCTGTGCGCAAGGCTCAGGCGCGGCGCGCTCCTCCGCATGGCCAGGGAAAACGGCTGCAACAAGCTGGCTCTGGGGCATCACCGCGAGGATGCAGAGGAAACGCTGCTGATGAGCGTGCTGTACGAAGCGCGGCTGCACACCTTCCATCCTGTCACGCATATGGACGAGCAGGGCGTCACCGTTATCCGCCCGATGATCTACGCGCCCGAAAAGGACGTGATTCATCTGGCGAAAAAGCTTTCCGTGCCCGTGGTCAAAAACCCCTGTCCAGTGGATGGGCATACCACGCGGCAGGAGATCAAAGAGCTTCTTGACGATCTCACGCGCCGCTATCCGCGCGCAAAGGAATATCTGCTCACCGCGCTCAAGGATGAAGACCGTTACGGCCTTTGGAACAAAAACAAGGACTAATAATATATGGAAGAAATCCGCGGCACCATCACAGAAACGCTGTTTCGCAATGAAGAAAACGGCTATACGGTTTTGCAGATCCGCGCCGGACGTGAAAACGTAGGCGTGGTTGGCGTCATGCCCGAAATAGCTGTCGGCGAGCAGGCCGTCTTCCAGGGTGAATGGGTCATGCACCCGCAGTACGGCAAGCAGTTTAAGGCCGCGCAATGCGAAATATTAAAGCCCTCCACGCTGCTGGGTGTGGAAAGGTATCTCTCCTCCGGCCTCATTCGCGGCGTCGGCCCTGCTACCGCCAAGCTGATCGTGCAGGAATTTGGCGTAAAAGCGCTGGATATCATCAGCGAACAGCCGCACCGCTTAACCGAAATCGCCGGCATTGGCACCAAGCGCGCCGCGCAGATTGCCGATAGCTTCCGCGAGCAGTATGCCGTGCGCCAGGCGATGGTCTTTTTGCAGTCCTATGGCGTATCGCCAGCCCTGGCTGTTAAAATCAGCAAGGTATACGGCGACCGCGTCAAGGAAATCATCCTCGCCAATCCCTACCGTCTGGTAGAGGATGTAGACGGCGTGGGCTTTCTCACCGCCGACCGCATCGCCCTGTCCATGGGCATCGCCGCCGAAAGCGAAGGGCGTTTGCGCGCCGGCCTCATTTACGCCCTGCAGGAGGCCGCAGTCTCCTCAGGCCATACCTACCTGCCGCTCAGCGAATTGATGCAGCGCGCCGGGCAGCTTTTGCGTGTGGAAAAAAGCCTTTTGGAAACGCACATCTCCGCCCTGCTCCTCAGCCGCAAGCTGCGCAGCCATATCATGGAGGACGGCACAGAAGGCATTTTCCTGCCACAAATGTGGCAGGCCGAAACAGAAATCGCACGGCGGCTGCACGAGCAGCTGGGCGCAGCGCAGGTGGTAATGCGCGCCACCGTTGCCACGCAAATCACCGCTTATGAAAATGCCAACGGCATTTCTTTTTCTCCGACACAACGTCAAGCCATCTCCATGGCCGTACAGGAAGGCCTGCTGGTCATTACCGGCGGCCCCGGCACAGGCAAAACGACGATCATCAACTGCATCTTGTCGCTGCTGGACAGCGAAAGCGTATGCCTTGCCGCGCCGACCGGCCGCGCCGCCAAGCGTATGAGCGAGGCCACCGGCAAGGAAGCCTCCACGCTGCACCGGCTGCTGGAATACGGCGGCGATGAAGGCGAATTTATCCGCGACGAGGAAAACCCGCTGGATTGCACCTGCCTGATTGTGGATGAAATGTCGATGGTGGATGTATTTTTGATGCGCGCGCTGCTGCGTGCGCTGCCGGTTGGCGCCCGGCTCATTCTGGTGGGCGACGCCGATCAATTGCCATCCGTAGGCGCAGGCAATGTGCTGGGCGACATCCTGCAAAGCAGCGTCATCCCCTCCGTCCGTCTTACCGAAATCTTCCGTCAGGCAGAATCCAGCCTGATTGTCCGCAATGCCCACGCCATCAATCACGGCGAAATGCCGCAGGTGAATTTGAAGGGCAGCAATTTCTTCCTCGAGCGCAAGCCTTACGCCGAATCTGCCGCGCAGACAATCGTGGAGCTGTGCAAAACGCGCCTGCCCAACTTCCTGAATTCCGGCGATCCCATCCGGCAGATTCAGGTGCTGGCTCCCACCAAGAAGGGCGCGTGCGGCGTGAATGCGCTCAACTGCATGCTGCAGGCTGCGCTCAATCCGCCCTCGCCCGAAAAAGAAGAAATCGCCTACGGCGACGGCGTTTTCCGCACGGGCGACAAGGTGATGCACATCAAAAACAACTATAACCTTGAGTGGGAAGACGAAAAAGGTCACGAAGGCCAGGGCGTGTTCAACGGCGATATGGGCACGGTGCTATTGGTAGACAATGATGACAAAACGCTCTCCGTGCTCTTTGATGACGGCCGCATGGCCGAATATGAATACGGCATGCTGGAAGAACTGGAGCTTGCATACTGCCTTTCCGTGCACAAAAGCCAGGGCAGTGAATTCCGTGCGGTGGTGATGCCCGCCGTCGGCGGCCCGCCGATGCTGCTCACCCGCAATCTCTTTTACACCGCTCTCACCCGTGCAAGGGAATTGGTCGTACTCGTCGGCCGCGAGGACGCCATCGCCGCCATGGTCAATAACAATCACATTGCCCGCCGCTACACCGGCCTTTGCCAGCGTCTGCAGGAAATTCCCAAGGTGCGCCTATGAAAACGCTGCAGGATATTCTCTTCCCGCGCGCAGCCACCTGTCTGTATTGCCAGCATCCGCGCAAGGCTGTATGGCCCGGCGGCCTGTGCCCCGATTGCCTTGAAAAGCTGGAAGAAAACAGGCCGGGGGAAAACGTCTGTCCGCGCTGTATGACACCGCTTGACGACGAGGGCAAGTGCCTTTTCTGCCTGCAAAAAGCGATGGGGCCTTTGCAATACGCCTATGCGCCCTTCCGCTACAAGACCGTAGCGCGGCACTTGATATTGCAGCTCAAATTTCACTATCAGGATGATGCTGCACCTTTGCTTGCCCAGCACATGCTTCCACTGATTCCATCCGGCAAATTTGATGCGCTGGTTCCTGTGCCGCTGCATAAGCGCAAAGAGCGCTTCCGCGGCGCCAATCAGGCCGAAATCCTCTGTCAGTTACTATCGCCCAAGGCAGGCTTGCCCGTGCTGACGCCGCTGGAGCGTACGCGCTATACGCGTCCGCAGAAAAACCTGACGCCTTCCCAGCGCCAGAAAAATGTGCGCGACGCATTCACGCTGACAACCCCGGTGGAAGGGCTGCATCTGCTGTTGGTGGATGATATACGCACCACCGGCGCTACCGCCCGCGAATGCGCCCGTGCGCTGCTGCGCGGCAAGGCGGCGAGCGTTTCTCTGCTCACCGCCGCCATCGCTACCAGAGACGACGAAAAATAAAACCGATCCGAAGCTGAACCGCCCGGATCGGTTTATTCTTTTACTTTTTATCCGTTCCCCAGTCGCTGACCTGGTTTTTCATATTGGAGCCCTTCGGCCCACCCAGATTGGGCAAAGCCGCTTCCTCATACCGGCGATACTGCTGCCAGAAATGCGCGCCAAATTCCATCTTTTCGTCATCCCATTCGTCGCGCAGCGCAAACATGCGCTCACGCAGATGCGCCGTAACCGCCTCATAGCCCTGCACGCCAAAGAGATTTTCCGTCTCCCACGGATCCGCTTTCAGGTTGAACAGCTGTGTGAGCTTCAGCTCCTTCGTGCGGTATTCAATCAGCTTATAGCCATTCTCAATCACACCGCGCATGCGGGAATGGAAGGCCAGATACAGCGCCTCGCGGCTGACATAGCGGTCATCCGTGAACATTTTGGCAAAGCTTTTGCCGTCCACGGTAGCAGGAATCTCCAGGCCGCACAGCTCGCACAGCGTGGGATACACATCCAGCAGATACACATAGCGCTCATCGACCTTGTCCTTCGAAATGCCCGGGCCGGCCATGATCAGCGGCACGCACACACTGTGCTCATAAATATTCTGCTTACCCATCAGCCCATGCTGGCCAATCGCCAATCCGTTGTCGCCCGCCAGCACAATGATCGTATTCTCCAGCTCGCCCTTTTCTTCCAGCGCGGTAAGAATTTTGCCGATATTGTAGTCGATATGGCTGATCATCGCGTAATAATCAGCGATATGCTGCTTTACCTTCATCGGATCGCGCGGATAGGCCTCAACCGTTTCATCGCGGCCCGCTGCCCAGCCAAAGTTAACCGTTGGCATGGTGCTGAAGTTTTCAGGCAGAGAAATATCCTCCGCCTTGTACATATGGCGGAATTCCTCCGGCATCGTGCGCGGATCGTGCGGCGCAAGATAAGCAATATACATAAAGAAAGGCGCGTCGCTGTTGTATTCCTGAATATACTTTACCGCCGAGTCGGAGAAAAGATCGGTGGAGTGATAGCCGGCATTGATCCGCTGAGCGCGCACGCGCACCACATCGCTGGCGGCGGAAAAATTGGGCGTGAAGGGGATTTCCTTTTCATACTTGCCCTGCTCGTCGTAGTCGTTCACCGGCACATTCCAGTGATCCCACATGCCGCCAAAGAAAATATTCTCACCCGCGTCAAAACTGCGCGCAAAGCTCTCCACGCCATTATGCCACTTGCCGCTCTCCATCGCATGATAGCCGTTCTGCAAGAAGCACTGGCCCATCGTCACCTGATCTTTGGGAATATTGCGACCGCATTCTTCCAGATGAAACAGCGTTTTGCCCGAATTGATCATCGCGCGGCTGGGCATGCACACAGCGCTGGCCGTGCCGCCCGGAATATGCGCATTGACAAAGGAGGTGCCCATATGCACCAGGCGATCAATATTGGGCGTTTTGATCTCATTGTTTCCCAGGGCGCGGACCGTTCCATAGCGCTGGTCATCCGTCAGAAGAAACAATACATTCGGGCGCTTTTTCATGAGAATTGCTCCTTATTGTGTGATTGTATGTAGTATAACACATTTGGAGGAAAAGGAAAAGAGGATAGGGGAAACGTTTCTCTTTTGAGTCAAAAGAGAAACAGAAAACCAGTCGGGGGCGGGAGTTGGCGGCGGTGGTGACGCGGACTGCCGCTTTGGTGTCTTGTGCGAAAGTGATCGCCGTTTTTGCTGCGGCAAAAACGAGCGGGAGGATACGCCGCTGCGGCGGCGATCCCCCGCGGGCGTTACCACACAAGCCGGCGGCAGACCGATCACGCAACGCGTGATCGCGCCCGCTTCAACGGGCTAGAAAAAGAGCGTGCAAATCATCGGGTCGAGCTTGCTCGCAACCGTGATTTCACGCTCCTTTTTCGTATAGCCTGCCGAAACAAGCCAACCAAAGACTGGCTTTCGGGTGGGTCTTAGGGGAACGAAATCCGCCGCTGCCCTTTGGCAGATAAAGGCGGATGAAGTTCCAATGAGGCACAGAGTAAAGTGAACTCTCGTTCACTTTACGACAATGCCGAATTGTGGACTGGCTTTGGCCTTCCAAAGCCGCCTCCCTAACGTCTCCCCTCTCCCCACGAAAAAAGGACTGCCCTTACGGGCAGCCCTCTTTTTGCTTAGAAATTACTGATGATATACGCAGGTGTTGGCGATGGTCATCAGGGTCATCAGGATGGCGTTGAAGAACGCGGGAGTCCAGATGTTGCCAGTGCGCTTATAGAGCGCCTTGCTGAAGCAAGCAGCGATGGCCAGGGTGGGAACCATGGCAACCAGCAGGATGCCGGGCAACGCCATGCCGGGGTACACAGCGGTACCGGTGGCGAACAGCGTGCCATACTGGTTGATCAGCAGAACGGTGATGCCGCCAGCGTTGAGCAGCATGGCCAGCACGTAGCCCTTCCAGCCCTGCAGCTTCTCGGTATTGCAGTTGATAGCAATCGCGGAAGAAGAAACGATGTAGTACAGCAGGAAGGTGGGCAGATAGTAGAAGATCTTGGGCAGGATGGAGAATTCGAAGGTCTTGAAGGCAAATACCCACAGACGGAAGTCGGTCTTGAAGATCAGATCGACCACGAAGACGACCACGTACACAGCGATCACGCCAACGATGGCAGTGCACAGAGAGGCAACGATCGCGATGGGGCTGGCCTTGAGGCCGTAGTTCTCAGCCTTGGCGCCCTGATCGGCCTTAACGAACAAGTAAACCAGAGACAGAACGGTGATGGCCAGGAAAGCGCAAGCCAGAGTCCAGAAAGCGATGTCGTTCACAGAGGGAGCATCGCCAGCGTAGGACACAGCCGTCATGGTCACAGCCAGACCGGTGCCGCCAACGAACAGGCCGATGCCGCCGATCAGGTTCTTCAGTTCCTTATTCTTCAGCCAGGAAACAACAGACACGATGCCGACCAGAGCCAGCAGAGCGCCGATCTTGTAGATCCAATCCTTGGAGCCGCCAGCACCCACGCAAGCGGGGAAGATCAGAGCGGGAACCAGGATGGCGAACAGCAGGATAGCGAAGGTGCCAACGCCAGCGCCGCTCTTCATGGGAGCAACGGTGCCGGTGACGGCCTTAGAGAAGAAGGGCAGCTTGACGATCAGCATGATGACGGGAACGACCATCAGCATCAGACCGATCAGAGCAACGCAGGAGAAGATTTCCTTCCACAGCCAAACCTGTTCGTTGGCGGGAATCGCCTTGATGCCGTCGTTGTAATCGGCGAAGGCTTCGGTGTAGAACTCAACCACATAACCGGTAGAGGTAGTGGAGAAGTGGTTCCAGGGATGGGTTTCGTAGGGCTGATAGATGATACGCTTGCCGCCGTCAGCGGTTTCGTACCAAACGCCAGCTTCGGGAGCTTCCTGCTCCAGCCAAGCCTTGGCCTGAGCAGTCTTCACATAGTCCTTCTTGATAACGGTGCCAGCGCCGCCTTCATCAGGATTGAAGAAGAATTCGTCGAACTGCGCAGCAATCTTACCCATGGTGCGGCCGCCGCCAGCAGCAGCAGCGCCTTCAGCGCTCAGGCCCAGCCAGCCAGTGTAGCCGAAGTCAGAACCCATGGAGATACCGGTGTAGATCTTGCGGATGCCGGTGGTGGCGAAATCCTGCTCGTCATAGTACAGAGCCATGGAGGAGGAGAAGCCGCCCATGGAGTGACCGGTCACGCCGATGATGCCGTTGCCAGCCTCGTCCTTGAGGACGTATTTCTGATCGTACATATACTGAGCAGCATCATACAGAGAGCGGGGCCAGAAGCTCAGGAAGGAGCCAGTGTTGGCTTCGTTACCAGCGGAATGACCGTGATCATACATATCCAGCGCCAGAACGACGTAGCCGCGGCGGGACAGTTCGATCGCATTGGCGTCCTGCATCTCAGCAGAGTTCAGGTAGCCGTGCGTTACGATGACAGCAGGACGGGGATTGCTTTCAGAAGCATCCTTGGGCATATACAGCAGACCGCTGAGTACGCCGCGCTCAGTCTCGAAGGAAATGCGCTTCACGCTCGTCGAATAGAGACCGGTATTGAAGGCCTGGGCAGCGATGCTGCCAACGATGACCAATACCAGAGCAACGATGAGCAGAAGCTGAGGGATCTTCTTTTTCATGATCGATCATACTCCTTTTCTCTTGCCCTGCCGACAGGAAAAAGCGCGTTTATTCAACACACTTTTTCCTTATTCGGCATTTTCAGGCTTTTGTTGTAACGATTTTATCACAGTTATTTGTCAGTGTCAAATATTATGTTGAACTTTGACACAATTTGTAACCGTGTTCGTACCGAATTATTGCGCGGCGGCAGGGAAGCGGGTCTGGATGATGTTTTCAGGCAGGTACGCATCGCTCATCTGACCGTTCATGGTCTTGGCGTAGTAGTACATCGCCGTCCAGGCCTTCAGCTCCAGATCAGTGCCTTCCAGCACGCCAACGCCCTTGGCGTAGGGAGCCCAGAAAGCATAGTATTCGTCGGAGGTGTTGTCAGCGGGAACTTCAGCGTAGGTGCCGGTCGCTTCATCATAGGGAGCGAAGGGCGCGCCGCCGGTCAGCATGGGCATATAGGAAACCAGGTTCTGCGTAGATTCGAAGGTGAAGGAGCACAGATAGCCCTTCTTCAGATCAAGGGGTTCCCAAGCCTGGGTTTCCTTGCTGAAGACCTCAATAGAGGAGGTATCGCAGCTCAGCTTGCCGTCGGTAATCTTGTAGTTGTAGCGCATGCCGGCGGTATGCAGGGTGCCAGCGCCGCCGTAGAGGATGGTGCCGTTTTCAGCCGTACCGGAGCACATGGCGTCAAACACGCAGATGCCCATCAGCTGCAGGCCGCTCAGAGGAGCCACGATCAGGCTGGCGCCCGCGCTGCGGTCGATAGCGGATTCACCGGTGGACTGGATGTTGAACGCATCGGACACGGTGAATTCACCCTGGAACACGGAGGAACGAACGTAGCCGCCAAAGATGAAGGCCACGTCAGAACCGGCAGCGTAGTTGAAGGAGTCGCCGATGAAGGCGGTCAGGGGGGACTGCACGTAGGTGTAGCCGTAGGACTTGCCGTTCACCTTCTGGATGTAAGGCATGGCCTGGGGAACCTTAACCAGCACGTCATTCGCGCCTTCGGTAATGCCCAGCTTGGAGAAGTAGCCGCCATCAGCAACCAGCTCGGCGTCATACTTCTTAATCAGTTCGTTCATCGCGTTATAAGCCTTGGCTTCAGCGGTATCGGCAGTAGTATCAACCGCATACGCATCGTCCAGCGCGTTGGCGCGGGTTTCGCCCTTTACCCAATCCCAACCGGTCTCGGTCTTTTTGAGGCTCAGCACGCCCAGGTTCTGCGCATAGCAGCCGGTGGACATGATGATAACATCATTCACAACAATGGGCTCATCATAGGGAGTGTGGCTGTGGGCGCTCTGGATGACATCCAGATAGCCTTCGGAAGCTTCGGCAAACGCAACGTCTTCGCTGTCGCCGCAGTGGCTGATGCAGATAACGATGTCGCAGCCCTTTTCTTCCTTAAGGAACTTGGCATAAACATTAGCAACAGCAGAGCACTCCATACGGGTGAGGTCAGAGTTCTTGCAGTAGCCATACGCATTGGAGCCAACCAGACCAAACAGACCAACCTTGTAGCCGTTCACTTCGGTCACGGCATAGTTGACAGCACCGGTCTCAGCATATTCGCCGGTAGCAAAAGCATTGGTAGTCAGATCATCGGGAACGATGTTGGCTTCGGTGTATTCGATCACGTTGCCAGCTTCGTCATACTTGATGAACATATTGGAAACAACCAGCTGGGGAATTTCCACGTCCAGGCCGTACTTTTCGGCGTTGGCACGGGCATTCACATAGGAGTTTTCGATGGCCTGATCGCCAACGTCAAATTCGTGGTTGCCCAAGGTGGTAAAATCAATACCCAGAGCGCCCATCGCCATCAGTTCCCAGCCCTTCTGATAGCCGTCCTGATAAGGCGTGCCCTGAGAATAGTCACCGCCATCCAGCGCGAGGGCTTTTTCGCCAGCCTTGGCGCGCTCAGCCGTCACAGCAGCAGCCAGACGGGCCATACCGCCGATCACGACAGTCTGACCGTTGTCGTCCATGATCTTGGACGGGCCGAGATTGGAATGCATATCATTGGTGAGGAACAGTACCAGATCGCCGGTGTATTCCGTCACTTCGTTTTCCGCCATGGCGGGAACGAGAGACAGCATCATCGCCAGCACCAACAGGATAGAGAGAATTCTGCGTTTCATTGTCGTACGCTCCTTTCATTTTTTCCACGGTTGCTTCATTTGTTTTCCCCTTCATTGATACACAGATATTGCATGAAGAGAAAAAGTATGACAGCACTACTATGGAATTCGTTGAATTGATTGTACCACGTTTATTTTCCAAATGCAAGAATATTATCCCAATTTGTAAAAAATATCACAAAGATGTCACAATCGATCATATCGTTACAAAATAACTTGCATTTTTTGCAATCATTCGGTATAATAAAAAATGGTTTTTGTGTTTTTTCTTCCTTATAAAAATGCAAAAATGCTCAATACAAAATACAATGCACAGGAGAGATCAATCATGCAGCTGCAATGGATGGGCGAATATCGTGAAATAGTGGAAAAACTGATCCACTACTGCAACGTTTATGCGTCCGTGTACAAAAAAGAATGCATCACCAAGTCCGGCGTTACCTTCTCTTTCTCTCAGATTCAGGTATTGGAATATCTGCTGGAAAATGAAGAAAGCAACGACAATATGTCCATTGTTGCCGCACGTCTCGGTATTGCGTTGTCCACCTTCTCCAAGCTCGTCTCCGCGCTGGAGAAAAAGGGCCTGCTGGAAAAATATTTCCTGGAGGGCAATAAAAAGAATATCGTCGTGCGCGTCAGCGATCTTGGCCGCGAAGTATATGCCGGTTATGCGGAAGAGATTTATAAGAATCACTTCTCCAATATGTTTGACGTGCTCAAGGATATCCCCAAGGAATATCTGCCCGTCATCGCGCAGGCCCTGGCTAAGCCCATGGGCCAGCGCAGCTATACCAAACAGCCCAAGCCCGTGCTGATTCCCTGCCATCGTCATGACGATTGACAGCAGAAAGCATCTTCCCTATAATAAATAAGATCGGTTTTCCCGATCGATACGGATATACTTAGAAAGGATCTGACCTGCAATGAATAAAAAGCCCGTTGTGCTCGTCGTCATGGACGGCGTTGGCAAAACCGAAAAAGACCTGGGCAACATGGTTATGCATGCCCACACCCCCACGCTGGATGAAATGATCGCCACCTGCCCCAACAACGTTATCCAGGCGCACGGCACCGCCGTCGGCCTGCCCTCCGATGATGACATGGGCAACAGCGAAGTAGGCCACAATGCGCTGGGCTGCGGCCAGATCTACGCCCAGGGCGCCAAGCTGGTTAATGAATCCATCGAGTCCGGCAGCCTGTTCGCCTCCGCCGTCTGGCAGGAGCTGACCGGCCGCTGCGTTGAAAAAGCTTCCACCATGCACTTTATCGGCTTGCTGTCTGACGGCAACGTGCACAGCAACATTTCCCATCTCAAGGCGCTGATTGAAAACGCCAAGGTACAGGGCGTGAAGAACGTGCGCGTGCATGCGCTCATCGACGGCCGCGACGTGCCCGCCACCAGCGCGCTGCAGTACATTGACGATATCGAAGCCTTCATGGCTTCCCTCAACGACGATACTTTCCACGCCTGCATCGCCTCCGGCGGCGGCCGCATGAAGGTGACCATGGACCGCTACCAGGCCAACTGGAATATGGTCAAGCTCGGCTGGGAAACCCACGTACACGGCGAAGGCCGTCAGTTCTCCTCTGCCCGCGAGGCTGTTGAAACCTACCGCGCTGAAGAAAACGTGATCGACCAGGATCTGCCCGCCTTCGTGATCGCCAAGGACGGCAAGCCCGTTGGCACCATCGAAGATGGCGACAGCGTGGTGCTGTACAACTTCCGCGGCGACCGTGCGCTGGAAATCTCCATGGCGTTCGATCATGCTGATTTCCCCTACTTTGATCGCGGCCGCAAGCCCGACGTGCTGTTTGCCGGTATGCTGCAGTATGACGGCGACCTCAAGCTTCCCGAGCGCTTCCTGGTTTCTCCGCCCGCCATCCGCAATACCCTCAGCGAAGTGCTGGTAGCCGCCGGCATTCCCCAATACGCTGTGTCCGAAACCCAGAAGTACGGCCATGTGACCTATTTCTGGAACGGCAACCGCTCCGAAAAGTTCTCCGAGGAGCTGGAAACCTTTGAAGAAATCCCCTCCGACGTGCGCTCCTTTGACGAAGCGCCCTGGATGAAGGCCGCCGAAGTGACCGACAAGGTGATCGAAGCGATCGAAAGCAAGAAGTACGGCTTCATCCGCTGCAACTACCCCAACGGCGACATGGTCGGCCACACTGGCAACATGGACGCCACCCGCATTGCGGTAGAGAGCGTTGACCTGGAGCTGCGCCGCGTATGGAATGCCTGCAAGGCAAACGGCTGCATCCTGATGGTCACCGCCGACCACGGCAACGCCGACGAAATGCTGCAGAAGGGCAAGAAGGGCGATATGCAGCCCAAGACCGCTCATTCCCTCAATCCCGTCCCCTTCATCCTGTGGGACGACGAGCCTCACACCCTGAAGGAAGGCGCCTTCGGTCTTGGCAACGTTGCCCCCACCGTCGCGCAGATCATGGGCCTGACCGCGCCCGAGTGCTGGCTGCCCGGCATGCTGGCCGACTGATTGTAAAAACAACATAAGCGGAAGCCATACCGGCTTCCGCTTTTCCATAGAAAGGATTTTACTATGCACATCGTCCTTGCCGAGCCCCTGGGCATTTCCGAAAGCACCCTGCGCGATTTCGCTGCGCCGCTCATCGCTGCCGGGCATGAATTTACCCATTATCCGGACAAAGCCTCCGATGACGTGATGCTGTTAGAGCGCCTCAAAGACGCGGACATTGCGCTGATTGCCAATCGTCCGCTGCCCGAAAGCGTTTTGAAAAACTGCCCGAAATTGCAGTACGTTGACGTCGCTTTCACAGGCGTTGATCACGTGGCGATGGATTATTGCCGCGAAAAGGGCATTCCCGTCAGCAACTGCGCAGGCTACTCCGACCAGACGGTGGCAGAACTGACTATCGGCTTTACCATCGCCCTTTTGCGCAAGCTGCCCGCCTGTGACAGCGCCACGCGCAGCGGCGGCACCTCCGCGCTTCTCCGCGGCCGCGAAATCGCCGGGCGCACGGTGGGCGTCATCGGCCTTGGCCTCATTGGCCGCCGCACAGCCCAGCTGTTTGAGGCCTTCGGCGCGCATGTGATCGCCTGTGATCCCGTCCCCTCCAGCGATTATCCCATGGTGTCGCTGGATGAGCTGCTGCAAAAAAGCGACATCGTCACCCTGCACGCGCCGAATATCCCCGCCACGCGAAAAATGCTGGGCAAAAAGCAGTTTGCCCAGATGCAGCCCCATGCGCTGTTCATCAATTGCGCCCGCGGTGCGCTGGTGGATTCTCAGGCGCTTGCCGACGCGCTGAACCGCGAGCTGATTGCCGGCGCCGCGGTGGACGTATTCGATCTTGAGCCCCCGCTGCCCGCAGACGAACCGCTGCTGCACGCAAAAAACTGCATCCTTGCGCCGCATGTTGCCTATCTCAGCGACGAAAGCATGCTGCGCCGCGCGCGTATTGCCTTTGATAACCTTGCCGCCTATCTGAACGGCACGCCGCAAAACATCTGCCAATAAAGTAAAAGGCGACGGTTAAACCGTCGCCTTTTTCATTTTTAAATCTCGTTTAATACGTTTGATCAGGCTGATCCGCGGCTGCTGCTTGACCCCCTCTGTCAGGCAGTCTGCACGCGACAAAAAGATAAACAGCGCATAATAAATGGGATCGTTGTGGAAAATCTCTGCCACGCCCATGATGGCAAGCGTACAGACAAGCAGCGTCACAGCTTTAACAGCCAGGCTTCGCCGATACAGCAGCGCTTCCTTCGTCGCAAAATATATCGCCGCCAGATACATTCCTACCGCAATTGCGCCGCCGTGCAGCATCAATTCCAGCAGCTGGTTGTGCGTGTGAGAATAGGCGCCGCCCATAATTTCTTTCATATAGGCTACCGGAAAATACCCCACGCCCGTCAACGGATTTTTAAAGATAATATCCATGATCTTATCCCAAAGCACCGTACGGTTGGACAGCGTCATACTCTTATGCAGCACCTCTGTTATCAGTGTGCTGAAGAGATTGAGCAAATCAAAAAACTGAATGCCGATCAGAATCATCGCCGCCAGCACTGTAAACAATACCGGTGAAATATACCTGGGCAGCGCGCGCCGATTGCACCAGACCGTCAGCAGCAGCAAAACAGCTATGCCAATCAGCGCTGTGCCGCCGCGCTGATATGCGATCGTCACGCCGGCGGCCAGCGCCATAATGACCGTGCGCAGCAGATACGTTTTTCCCAACACAAAATACCGAACAAACGCCAGCGTCAGCGCCGGAAACACAATCCGGTAATAAAACACATGGTTCCCCAGCAGCCACTCAGGATGTCTTCCGGCAGGCAGCAGAGAATTGGGAAACACCACAAAGCAAATCACATTCAGATACACCCAGCATTCAAGCGCGCCCGTCAGCCCGCGAAGAAGGCTGTCTCTTTCGCGCTGCAGGCCCATATCGATCATCATCATCAGGGCAAATCCCGCATGCCAGTCGATATGATAGCCGCTTGCTCCATCAAACACAAATGTGATACCATCCAGATATAAAAACATACCCAGAATGCTGATCAGCGTCGGATTCACGCGCCTGATATCCTTCAGCGCCCATCTGAGCACATAGCTAATCAGTACCAGCGTCACAATCAGATAAGTTGTCGTATAGAACAGGGGAAATCTCTCAACGCCCAGCACCGACGCCAGCAGCGCATCCACATCGCACAGCACGCGCGGCTTGAGCGCAATGACTGAAAAAAACGCATATAAATAAGGCTGCGAAAAAATCAAATCCAAAATGGCGCTGACTTTTCCGCGCTCATGTACTTGTTTATTGTCCAAAGCAGCTTGCATCTTTCGTCCTCCTCAATTTTTTATCATAGCACAAACTTATCGTATTTACAACCATACACTCCGTCTTGCATCCCTTGACAATATCCGTTATACTATCAGTAATTCTTTTTCATAAACGAAGTAATGTATGCGCAAAACCAAGATTGTTTGCACGCTGGGCCCCGCCAGCGCTGATGAATCCATTATGGAAGAAATGCTGCGCAGCGGCATGAACGTCGCCCGCTTCAATTTTTCTCACGGCACCCATGAATCTCACGAAGAAATGATCGCCCGCTTCCGCGCCGTACGCGACAGGCTGAATGTTCCCGCCGCCGTGCTGCTGGATACCAAGGGACCGGAGATCCGCCTGGGCGAAGTGCAGGATGGCAGCGCGCTTTTGAAAACGGGCGCTGATTTTACCCTCACCACCCGCAATGTAACGGGCGGCGTCCAGGAAGTTTCCATCAGCTACCGCGATCTGCCCAGCCAGCTCAAGGAAGGCGACAGCGTGCTGATCGACGATGGCCGTGTGCATCTGCTGGTCAAGGATACAACGGAAACCGATATCCATTGCACCGTGCTCAGCGGCGGAAAAATCGCCACGCGCAAGGGCGTTAACGTCCCCGGCGTGCACCTGACCATGCCCTATCTGAGTGAAAAGGACAAAAGCGATTTGCTCTTTGGCATCGAGCATGATGTCGATTTCATCGCCGCCTCCTTTGTCCGCACCGCCAAAGACGTTATTGACATGCGCAAATTCCTCAATTATAACGGCGGTCACAACATCCGCATTATCGCTAAAATCGAAAATGAGGAGGGCGTCGAGCATTTTGACGAAATCCTCAAAAACTGCGACGGCATCATGATCGCCCGCGGCGACATGGGCGTTGAAATTGCCTATGAGCGTCTGCCCGGTCTACAAAAGCGCTTTATTCGCCGCTGCTATCAGGCGGGCAAAATGGTCATCACTGCCACGCAGATGCTGGAATCCATGATCAATAATCCCAACCCCACCCGCGCAGAGATCACCGACGTTGCCAACGCCGTCTTTGACGGCACTTCCGCTGTGATGCTCTCTGGCGAAAGCGCCTCGGGCAAATACCCTATCCAGGCCGTCCGCGCCATGGCGCGCATTGCCGCCCAGGCTGAATGTGATGCAATGTCCATGGATATCTACTCTGGCCTGCCGCATGATATGGACGCCAGCGACACTACCAACGCCATCTGCGACGCTGCCTGCACCACCGCCCGTGACGTAGGCGCAAAGGCTATCCTGACGGTAACCATGACGGGCCGCAGCGCGCGCGGTATTTCCAAATTCCGTCCTGCCGAGCGCATCGTCGCCGCCACGCCCGATCGTAAAACCTATCATCAGCTGTCTCTCTCCTGGGGCGTTTACCCCGTGCTGGCGCTCAAGCAATCCACAACTGAGGATTTGTGCCGCCACGCCATTGATTGTGCGCGCAACATCGACGCTGTCGATGCAGGCGATCTGGTGGTCATCACAGCCGGCGCTCCGCTGGATGTATCTGGAAGCACCAATCTTCTGCGCGTGCAGAGCGTATAATTTCTCGCTAAAAAAGACCGGAGACGGTCTCAGGGTGTCGAAAAAATGTTTTCGACACCCTGCGCACGAAAGTCAGCTAAAGCAGACTTTCATGCGGAGCATCATTTTCCTGTGAGGCTGCGCCTCACGGTCGGAAAATGATATCGGAAGCAGTATTTCAACTGCTCCTCGCGGCGTACACGCCGCCGCTGCGGATTAAAAATGAAGGGCTGGCCGCCCTTCATTGCATCCCGCTGAGTTAGCTACGATTTTTTGACAGACTGCGACCGGAGACGGTCTTTTTTTATGCCTGTAAACTGCCAAAATTGCTTGTCTTTTTCCATTCAGCTGTTATATAATAAGAAGGATATTGTTTTACCGCAAAGGAGACAACGCACCGATGAAACCCGCCCGCAAAAAACACCGCTATGGCCGTCGGCTGAAAACCGCCTTCCTGCCCTGTTTACTGCTATCCTTCATGGTTTGCATCTGGGGCTCTATGGAAGTTTTCGTTGGCAATGCCGCCAATTTCCGCTTCTCTTTCCTGGAAGCCTTCGTGCCGCTGTTTGCGCTGTGTCTTGCCTCCACCCTCATCGCTGCGCTGGTTATCGCCATTTTCCGCAAGTTTCCTTACCGGCTGCTCGTATCGCTTGTCTTCTCTCTGGCGCTGGTTGGCTATGTGCAGAATGTATTTCTCAATCTGGATCTGGGCCTGATGGAGGGCGACGGCGTTGACTGGTCGCTCTATACCGCGCACGGGCACAGCAATCTGATCATCTGGGCCGTATCTCTCCTTGCACTGCTGACTGTGCTTTTGCTGCTCAAGGTCAAGGTTCGCCGCGCTGTCATCACCTATGGCTCGCTTGTGCTTTTGCTGATTCAAGGGCTGACCTTTGGCATTGTCAGCGCGCAGCATTTGGTCAGCGACGCCAGCAGCAAGCACGAAACCGCTTATGTCCTTGCCGGCAACGAACAATACAAGGTTTCTCCTAACGGCAACGTCATCGTTATCATGCTCGATTATTTTTCCAACGACTATATCGACAGCATGCTCAAGCAGTTCCCCGACGCGCTGAATGATCTGAAAGACTTCACCTATTACGATAACTGCGATCCCACCTATATCGGCACCTTTCCCTCCGTGGTGCACATGCTGACCGGCCATGAATTTGACCACACCATTCCCATTGAAAAGTGGTTCAGCGACGCCTGGAACAGTGACAGCGCGCAGTATTTCTACCAGACGCTGGCGGATAACGGCTACGAAGCGCGTTTCTTTGATTCCTCCAGCAGCTACTTCGGCATCAAATATGCCACGCCCTATTTTTCCAATTTGATCGAACAAGAGCGCACCGTGCGTTATGACCGCCTGGTCAAGAACATGCTCAAGCTCAGCCTGTACCGCTACGCGCCGCATGCGCTCAAGCAGTATGTTGAGCCGCACTCCTATGACCTGACTGCCGCCGTCACCCTGACGGGCAACGGCATCATCAACTCTTGGAATCAGAACGCTTTCTACAACATGCTGCGCCTTGACAGGCTGCAGCCCAACGAAACCGATAAAAAGTATTTCATCATCGAGTTCCTGCGCGGCACGCATCCGCCCTATCAGGTGAATGAACACGCCGCCTGGGATACCGAAGCCACGCTGGAAGAATGCGCCGCCGGTTATATGCTGATGGTTTCCGAGTATATCAATCAGCTCAAAGCGCTTGATCTGTACGACGACGCCACCATCATCATTACCTCCGATCACGGCGATAAAGAAAACAGCATGCAGGTGCTCTACTTTATCAAGGAGCCGCATGTCACCCGTACGGAAATGGCCGTCAACTCTGCGCCCATTTCGCACAAGGAATTTATCGGCACTGTGCTGCATAATATCGGTGCAGAATATCCCTATGGTCAAACCATCTATGATTTCTCTGAGGATGAAGAGCGCGAGCGCACCATTATGCGCAATTTCATTGATACGAATTACCCTGCCGTGCCTAAATACATGAGCACCGCCGACGGCACGCACACCGTGATGTACGCCTACACCTACGAGGGGGATCGCAAAGACCTGCGCAAGCAGATCCGCCGCGGTCCTACGGAAATCCTGCCCCTGACCGAATCCTTTAACTAAAGCAACAAAGGAGAAATGCACGATGACCCGTCTGTTCACGCGCTTCCTATCCCTTCTGGCCGCGCTTCTTCTCGCGGTTTCGCCCGCTCTGGCGCAGTCTGCGCAGATCGAAGGTGAAATCACGCTGGAAGCCGAGGCACTGGCGCAGATTTTCCCGCTGGACGCCGCGCTGCTCGCTTCTCTGAACGGCGAATTAACCGCTCAGCAGACGCAAAGCGGCCTGCACGCCACCTGGGATAGCGGCTTTACCGCCTCCTGCAATCAGCTTGGCGACGGCTCTGTGCTTTTTGCCACGGGCGATATGCAGTCCGCCGGTCGTGCCTTGATGCTGCCTGCGCAGACGCAGGGCAATCCGCTTGACCGCATCCACGCCTGGCTGGATCAGCTGGGCGATGAGCAGACCTTCGCCAACGCCGTGTACTCCTCGCTGTTCACGCGCGCGCTGTCGGTAGATCTGACCGGCCAGATGCTCTCCCCCATCCTGGGCGAAGTGCTGGCGCAGTACCCCTTCCTGCCCGGCCTGCTGGGTCTGGACGCCGCCGCCGTCACGCGCCTGGCCTCCTCTGCGCAGACCGACGCCGTATGGGGCAATATCACCCGCTATAAGGGCGATGCGCAGCAGTATCCCGATCTGGCGCTGCTCGTTCTGTCGCTGCATATTCCTTCGCTGCCGCATATGTATCTTTGGCTGCGCACGGATGAATTTGGCTCCACCATCAAATTTGCCCTGGAAGAAAAAGACGTGACCGACTGGGATGAAACGCTGCTCGCACTGGAAGAGCGCAAGAGCGATACCGGCTTTTTGATCAACGGCTTCACGCTGAATTTCGAGGATGACGAGGAGCTGAACATTTATTTCGAAGCCGCCATCACCACGCCCGCGCATGCACTGACCGTGGAGTGCGATTATTATGTTGATTACACCGGCGATTATCTGTGGGCCATTGAACTTGTCGCCAGCGAAGCTACGCTCGGCGATGTCTTGGAGCTGGAGATCGAAGCAGCCCAAACGGACGATGGCGCCGTCATTCCCGATCTGAGCGGTCTTTCTATCGAAAGCATCTAATATAAAACCGCCGTGCATGCTTGGTACGGCGATTTTTTGCAAAAATAAGCGGCGTCCGATCTTGCATCGAACGCCGTTTATTTGCATTACTTGTTGATGTTCGCGTAACGCTTCTTGAACTTGTCCACGCGGCCGCCGGTATCTACCAGCTTCTGCTTGCCGGTGAAGTAGGGGTGGCACTTGGAGCAGATTTCGACCTTCAGCTCCTTCTTGGTGGAGCCGGTGGTGAAGGTTTCACCGCATACGCAGCGAACGATCGCCTCACCGTACTTCGGATGGATGCCTTCCTTCATTGTTTTCACCTCTTCTGCGCTTCAATGATGGATTCATGGCGCGCGACCATGAGCCACTTTGCATAGTATACCACATCCTGCGCGGCATTGCAAGAAAGAAAAACATCTTTTCTTCATTTCTTTTGGCCTGCGTTTTGTAAAATTTCAATGATCACCGACGACAGCGTCACCGTAATCAGCGAAAAGATAATTCGCCGCAGCGGAATATAGCTCAGCGACAGCAAAAGCACCGTCAAATCCGTCAGCAGATACGCCCGTGACAAATGCCAGCCCGTCCATTTTGCAATTGACAGCGCCAGCGCGTCATCGCCGCCGGCAGAACCGCCCGCGCGCACAATCAGGCCCACGCCAACGCCTACGAACGCAGCGCCCAGAATAGCCGCCAGCAGCGGCTGATCCTGCATGGAAGGCAGCGCGTAGGGCAGCATCTCCCACAATTTAAAAAACAACGCCACAAAGCCCGTGGACAGCGCCGACCAGCATAGAAACTTACCGCCCAGCGCGCGGAAAGCCACCGCATAGCACAGCACATCCATCACCGGCGTCAGGATCGCAGGCGATATTTTCAGCCAATGATTGAGCAAAAGCATCATGCCCAGCACGCCGCCCTCTGTCACGCCGCTTTGCCGGTGGATATTGTGAATGCCAAAGGAACCAATCGCCGCGCCCAGGAGCATCAGCAAAATCCGTATCCAGAAAGATTTCTTCTTCATTATGCACCTCGCACGGCCTATCTTATCCAATTTTCCAGCTTCTGTCAACCATACAAAAAAGGGCAGAGAAAAATCTCTGCCCCTGAACACTTTTCCTTTTACGCCGTTTCAAATCCCACCAGCATGCCGCCGTCTTCCGCATAGAAGCTGCACAGGCCGCCTGCGGTATCAATGGTGATCTTAGCCAGCGGGTTGATCTCCAGCAGCTTTTGCTTAAAGGCCTCCGCTGCCGGCAGATTTTCGCAATGATGAATCAGCACCTTGCCGCCCTTGTAGCCCAGATCCTTCATGATCTTAATCATATCCGCCATGGCGCGCTTATCGCCGCGGCTCTTGGCCATCTGCTGCAGATCGCCGTGATCGCTGGCAATGCCCACAATGCGAATGCCAAGCAGCCCCACCAGCGCCGCAACAGCAGAATTAACGCGGCCGTTATTGGCCAGATTGCGCACAGACTGCAGCATGAAAGTCAGCTTGGTCTTTTTCAGATAGGCCATAATATCATGGCAAATCGTCTCATAATCACAGCCTTCGCAGATCATCTCTTCCAGTTTTTCAATGATCAGCGCCATCTCAGGGCCCGTGGACAGCGTATCGATGACAAACACCTTGCGGCCAGGATGCGCATTTTCATAATCACGGGCCGCCAGGCGCGCGGCATTGCAGCTGCCGGAAAGCGTGCTGGTAATCGCCACGCAGAACACACGGTCCGCATCGCCAAAGCGCTCCAGCCAATCCTCCGGGCTGGGGCAGGCCGTGATGGAGCGGCCCTTGAAAGTGCGCAGCGTCTGCGTCAGTTCGCCGACGTTGAGATCATTATCATCCACATAAGTGGTATCGCCCACCGTGATTTTCAGCGGAGCACTGGCAAAATCCACATGTTCCAGACGGCGAACATCCGAGGAGGAATCGGCAACGATTTTGTACTGCATATACTGCGAACCTCGCAATCTAATCGGTTTTTCAAAAACTTGTCTATAATATTATATCGGGTACAGGAAAACCTGTCAAGCAATTTTCTGTATCTTCCTTGACGCTTTTTGCATCCCGTTGTATAATGCCTGTATGGGAGGATGACTTTATGCCTGTATCCATTGAAAAATTCCGTCTGCCGCGTTACAGGGAAATCCCCAATGTGGGCCTGTATCTGGATCAGACCGTCAAATATATTAATCCATTCCTGGCCCCGCTGGGCTTCAGCGAGGTTACGCCCTCAATGATCAGCAACTATGTCAAGAAGGGCTATATCTCCAATCCTGTCCGCAAACAGTACAATGCCGACCAGATCGCCAGCCTGTTTTTCATCGCCATCGCCAAGAACGTGGTTTCCATGGAAAACATCGGCCGGCTCTTCGAAATGCAGGAAAGCTCTTATGAGCGCCCGGTGGCGTATGATTATTTCTGCGCCGAATTGGAAAACATGCTGGAGTACACCTTCGGCCTGAAGGATGAAATGGACGACATTGGCACCACCGACACCGAGCAGCGCAAAATCCTGCAAAGCGTCATCATCGCCGTAGTGCATATTATTTACCTCACCAGCCAGTTTGATGCCTATACGCAGGAGCACGCACCCGCGCTGCTGCCCGGCGGTGAAGGAGAAATCAAATAAATCAATGTATTTGAGGGACGGTTTTTTCAAACCGTCCCTCATTTTTTAATTCTGAATAAACCTCAGCACCTTTTCGGCCACTTTTTCACCGTTCACCACGCAATAAACCGATCTTTCACCGTCCAGCGTACCGCGAAGCTTAACGGGCAAATCTACGCTGCCATTTGCTTCTACCGTCACATCGCCCCAGTTATACAAGCTGCCGTTTACGCTGTCGCATACGCGCACCGTCACCTTTTCCGCGCTGCTATTGCGCACATGCATGACATAGCCCCAATGCTGACCCACGTCAATCTGCGCACGACGTACTGTATCGCCAAAATCGCGCACCCATGCGCCCGATCCATCCATCTCGCAGGCAGAAATATCAACCGTAACGCCCTCTGGCGCGCCCGTCAGCGCAAAGGTGATCGTCCCCTCTGCCGCCGTTTCTCCATTGACTGTATATACCGTGTGACGCGCAGCCTCTGCCGGCGTAGCATAATAGCGCCAGAAGCTATAGCGTTTTCCGCTGTCAATCACAACCGTGCCGCGTTCAAACGCCGTGCCGTCCACCGTCTCCTGCACTTGCGCTTCGGCGGCTTTTTCCGCATAATTGGCAATGCTAAACTGCATACCCACCATGCTGCCTTCCGGCAAATTCTGCCAGCTGACCATGTCGCCCGTTGCATACAGCCAGTTGCCCTCTGCATCCAGCACACCGCCTGTCAGCTCATACACCAGCCCTGCCAAAGCCGCTTTTGCGGACAGCATTTCACCAATCTCGCCGCCCTCATTGATCACCGCAGGCGCAGGCGTAACAATGCTTCCGCCCTCGCTCTCAATATCAGAGGACTGTCTATTCGTTGTTGCTTCGCCAATCTCACCAGCATCCAGTGCCGGCACAGGCGTCGGCGTTACCATTTCACCAATCTCACCTGCCAGCGCGCTGGTACAAAGCAACGCCGCTACACAAACCATGCAAATCCATCTGCTCAGCTTCATCATGCATGCCATCCTTTCAAGTTTACTTTTCCTTCCGCAGCATCATGGCAATTATATTGCGTCTGATTTCCGCATCCTGCTTATGATGCTGCGCCTGGGTATCGAGAATCAGCCCGCAAATCAGCGAACAGAATGCAAACAGCATCAGGAAGCAGCCAAAGAACAGCGTGGGGAAACGCGGCACCAGGCCCGTGGCAAAATACTCAATGAACACAGGCAGCAGCATGAAAAAGCCCACCAGGAAAGCCGCCGCCGCAATCAGCCCAAAGAACAAAAGCGGCTTGTAATAACGGAACAGGCGGAAGATCGTGCGCAGCACTTTGATGCCGTCCTGCACAGTATTCAGCTTGCTTTCGCTGCCCGCCGGACGATCACGATACTGAATCGGCAATGATTTCAGGCACAGATTGTGATCCAGTGCATGAATGCTCATTTCCGTCTCAATTTCAAAGCCGCGCGACAGTACCGGGAAGGATTTGACAAACTCCAGCGAAAAGGCGCGGTAGCCCGTCATAATATCCTTGATATCCCCTTTGAAAAACAGATTAACCAGCTTGCGCACAGTGGTATTGCCGGTATTATGGAAGGGGCGCTTGTTCTCGGTAAAATAGGTAGCGCTCAGCCGGTCGCCCACCACCATGTCCGCGCCGCCCTCCAGCACCATCTTTACCATATCGCGCGCATGCTCTGCCGGATACGTATCATCGCCATCCGCCATCAGATAGCATTGGGCGTCAATATCGCGGAACATTGCGCGGATCACATTGCCCTTGCCCTGACGGGGCTCATGGCGCACCACCGCGCCCGCCGCAGATGCAATCTCTGCCGTGCCGTCGGTGGAATTATTGTCATACACATACACCACCGCCTCGGGCAGCGCCGCACGGAAATCGCGCACCACCTTTTCAATGGTAGCAGCTTCATTGTAGCAGGGGAGCAGCACAGCGATCGTATCCATAGCTTTTCCTTTCGTAATTACGCAATCGTAAAGAGATTGAACAAATGCAGATATTTATCCGGCGAATACTCGCTAATAAAGCAGCGATAATTGCTGAATGTCATCGCCAGGCCCACCGCCAGCGTCAGCACACAGGCAATGGCCGCAATGCTCTGCAGCGCAGCGCGCTTATCTTCTATTTCAAGCGCCGTCACATCCAGCAGACACAATGCGCCAATCAGGCACAGCACCGGCAGAATATCGCACACATACCGCTGCGCCACACCCGCCACGATAAAGCCCGACACGGCGATCACCACCGTCATCATCACGCTGCATCCATAGCAGGCAAGCTTGCCGCGATAGCGCTTGTTTTTCACCATCGGCAGCAGGAAAATGCCCAGCGTCAGCGGCATGGTGAAAGCGCCGGCATTGCATACGCCATAGAAGAAATTGCCTGTGCGGTTGACAAAATGATCCGCCACCGTCAGATATGGGAATTGCGGCGTCATCTGCAAGCCATCCAGGAAGAAATAGTATATTGCCTGCCAGATACTGCGCAGATTGAAGGAATTATAGGCGATGCTCTCTGTTGTCAGCTGGTACTTCTGGCCAAATTCAAACGGCGAATCAAAGCGCGCCAGATTATACAGCATGATCACAGCGGCCCCAAGCGTCACCGGCAGCAGGAAGGAAACCGCATCCCGCACACGGTCAAAGAGCTTTTCCTTTTTGTTGAGCGCCACGCCAATAAACAGCGGCGCCACAAAGGCTGCGCCCGCCAGCGCGCCAGTTGCACGCGACCACACCAGCAGCACCGTGCTGACGCCGGAGAGGAAAAACCACAGCGTCCTTCTGCCACGCGTCTTTTCCCGGCAGGCGCGCAGCGCCGCATAAAGCGTCAGGAAAAAGAACACCTGCATACTCTGAATGCTCAAATGATATCGGTCTGCGCAGCTTTGCAGCATCAGCACATTGCTGCCCAGCGTCAGCGCCGCACCGCACAGACACAGCATCACCAGCCCAGGCCTTTTAACAAAGCGCCGCGCCGCCTCCCACAGACACAGGAAAGCCGCCAGCACGCTCAGCAGCGCAAAGAACAGCGCCGCCGTGGTGTAGCTGGGCAAATAGCCCGTCACCGCGTAGAAGGGCGCATAAAATACCAGCACCGGCATCAGGCCAAAGTACGTATAATAATTGCCGTTATAGTAGGCATAGTCAAACATGTATTCAACACCCTGCGCGATGCGCTCAGTCGGATCATAGGGATCCTCCATAGCAGCCAGCGCCGCATCAGGGGCATGCGCCACCTGCGTCTGCACCCGCGCCAGAGAATCAAACATCACCGCATGCGCAAACGTGCGGTAAGCATACGCCGTCTTTTCAAAAGGATACTCCAGTGCCCGGGTATACGGGAAGCGCTCCGTATCAAAAGGCGTGCACAAATACTGCACCCAGATCACCAGCAGCACACAGGCCAGCGCCGTCAGCGCATAGGCCAGACGATGCGCACTGCTTTTACGATCCAGCACAACCAAATACCACTTGTAATGCACAATCGCCGCAATCAGCAGCAGCGGCAAACAGAATACGCCATAGCGCAGCAGGCTGAACTGCCAGGCAATCGGCTCGTTAAGCGTTACGCCTGTCAGCTTTGCTTCCGGATCTGCGGTGGTAAACACAATTTGCAGCCCCGTCATTTCGCCGTTGCTGTCCAGTATTGCCGCAGCGCTGTGATGCTCCTTGCTGCCCGGCGCCACCTTCACCGTGTTTGCCGGCGCATAGCCCACCGAATACGCAGCGTCCTGAATGTAGATTTCCACATTCATGATCACATTATCGCCCGTAAACGCCAGCAAAACCGTCTGCGTATCCACCGCCAGATTTTCAAAGGTAACCGTTGTGTGGTACACAGGCGCAATCTTCTGACCGGAAGGCGTTACCGCAGACAAATAGGTTCTTTCCCCCGGCGCTTCCTCTACCACAGTCACAGCGTTTTCCACAGGAAGCGCAATAGGCGTCAGGTCTTTTGTGCTGATTGCATTCAAATTGAACGCTACGCCCTCCAGCAAAAGGCACGAGAGCATGATGCAGCCCGCCTTGCGCAAAAAGCGCGGCATGCGCGGCAAAAAACCAGCCGCCAGACAAGCCGCCGAAATGACCAATATTACCATCGGAAGAAGAATGCTCATGCCTGCAAGCTCCCTCAATAATTCATCAGTTATCTTTTTTATTGTACACGATTTGCCGCCAAAATGGAAGCATTATTGCAAAAAGGCTGCGTCCAGCAAAGCAATTCGCTGCTGCATAAAACCGCGGATCAGCTCAATCTCGCCATATACATTCAGCGCATGGGATTTTTGCGTGGTGATATCCGTGTACGTCCCAAAACGCTCTGCCTCGCGGGCCAGCGCGCCGCTCTCCGCCAGCAGATCTGCATACTCCGTAAAGCGCGCACACACCGCCTCCGGCAAAAAATGCGGCCGCAATTGCGCATAGCGCGCAGAAAGCAGCTGCTTAAACGCCTCGGTCTTGAGCAGCCTGTCAAACAGCGGCGAAGTATACCATGCATCTGCCGCCGAAAGCTCCGCATTATATATCCTGCCAAAGGCCGCATCCAGATCCCACGGCATGGGATACATCCTTTCGCCGTCCCAGGCCAGGAAAAGATTTTTCTGCAAATTGTCCGTTGCGCCAATCAGATTGACAAACAGATAGTAATCCGCAAAAGCAGTCAAATCCAGATACGCACCAATCTCCGCCGCAAAGGCTGCATCATCCGCCGTGCGCAGGAATGCATGCAGCGCCTGCATCGCCTGCCAGCCCGCATCTCCCGCCGGATAGATTTTTCCAATGTTGTACCAGCTCTCCCCCTCAGGCGCAGACGCTGCATGGCCGCTGAGAACATCTACCTGATCCACGCTCGCCGCCAGCACCCGATACAGTGCGCCGTCCTTGGGAACCTTCGCCGTCTTGCGCTCCGGACGCTCTGCCAGCGTATAAACGCCCTTATAGTATTCGCCGAAATATACCTCGCACAGCGTGCCCTGCGCCGATGGTCCGCAGGTATCACGGAACAGATCCAGGCCCACCAGAATGCGCAGCCGCGAGGGATCGGAATAGCCGCCCAGCAACACATAATCATCATCTTCCCGCAAGCCCAGCAATCCTGCTTTGCGCTGCGCGCCGTCCGGCGTTTTAAGGTGCAGCGTATAGTTGCGTTTGAGCGTAAAAGAAGCTGAATATGTGCCGCGGTATTTGATCGTTATATCGCTTTCAAACACCTCCCCGGACGCATCCTTCACCAGGATTGTGCCGGGCTTTGTGGTCAGCATATTCAAAAGCGCCGCAGACAAACGCACCACCGGCAGAGAATGTGCCGCCGCGTCATCATTTTCCATTTCCGCCCGTGCAGCAGGCAGCAGGAAAATGATCCCTATGACCAGTGCGCATATAAAAAGAAGAAATCTCGTCCTATTTTGTAAATTTTTTTGCTTTTTCATCCTTTTTCCGCCGTTTTTCGTCTTTGTGTCACTCCGTATTGATTGACGGCATCAAGCACCAGATGATATAATAATCTGGGTTTTTGCCCAATTATCTAAACCGGAGGTTCTAAACACATGAAAGCATGCAAGCGCATCATTTCCGTAGTGCTTGTTTTTTGTCTGATGCTCAGCCTGATGCCCTTCGCCTTTGCCGAAGTGCTGTACAAGGAAGGCGACAGCAGCGAAGAAGTAAAGAAAATCAAGGATCGCATGTTCGACCTTGGTTATTATAACACGAAGTCCTCGCATAATCAATTTAACGCCACCATGACCGAGCGCGTCAAGCTGCTGCAGAAGATGAATGATCTGGAGCAGACCGGCGTTATTGATGAAGAGCTCTATGCGTTGATTTTCTCCGACGCCTGCCGCGATAAGAACGGTCGCATTCAGGGCGAACTGCGCCAGGGCGATAACAACGACCGCGTGCTTGCCCTCAAAAAGCGCATGCAGGAGCTGCTTTATTTCAATTACGGCGTTTCCATGAGTTCTTCCTATAACACCACCATGACCGAGCGCGTTAAGCAGCTGCAGAAGGTCAACGGTCTGGAAGAAACGGGCATCGTTACCAAAGAATTGTACGATTTCATCATGAGCGATAACTGCCTTAACAAAAACGGCAAGCTGTCGGGCATGATGGTAGAAGGCGATTCCAGCAGCAAGATCCGTGAACTGAAGCTGCGCATGCAGGAGCTGCTTTATTTTGACCCCGACGCCAGCATGGGCAACGCCTTCAACGAAACCATGACCCAGCGCGTTAAGCTCCTGCAGGAGACCAATGGCTTTGAGCCCACCGGCGTTGTCTCTAAAGAGCTCTATAATTTCATCATGAGCGATGACTGCCTCAAGTGCGGCGACTGGCATGATCCCTACTATCAGGTAGAAGCGCGCGAAAACTATGCGCTGGATGGCGAAAAGCTTTTCTCCCTGTCTGAAAGCGGCAACGTCGTCGTCTTCGTGATCGACTATTTTGCCAACAACTATATGAAATCCCTCCTGCGCGCCTATCCCAATATCATGGACGAATTCAAGGATTTCACCTTCTACACCAACTGCGACCCGCGCTATATCGGCACCTATCCCTCCATCACGCACATGCTGACCGGCGCAGAGTTTGATCCCTCCCTGATGGTGGCCGAATGGTTCCAGCAGGCCTGGTCCAGTGATAAGGCAAACTATCTGTACGATACTATTCATTCTCTGGGATATGAATTCCGCTATTACTATTACAGCGCCATTTCCAACGGCATGAAGGCCGAGGCCGTCGGCAAGGTGGATAACCTGATTGATCTGACGGTGGAAGGCGCCAAATCCCCCGAACCCATCTACTCCTACGCCAACTTCATGGAGCAGCTGCAAAAGCGCGGCCTTACCAAGGATCAGACGGATAAAAAGTACATCCAGATGATCCACCTGCGCGGCGCGCATGCCCCTTATACCGTGGACGCCAACGGCAATGAAAAGGAAGACGCTTCCCGCGATGAAAATATTGCCGGCTATCTCAAGATGATCAAAACCTACATGGAAGAAATGAAGCGCCTGGGCCTGTATGACGACGCTACCATCATCGTCACTGCCGACCACGGCGATAAGGACGCCAACATGCAGGTTGTCTACTTCATCAAGGAAGCGGGCGAAACCCACGAAGAAATGGCCGAAAACGCCGCGCCCATCTCTCATGACGACTTCCCCGGCACCCTGCTGCATGTCATCGGCGGCGATTACAGCCAGTACGGCACCTCCATCTACGACTGGAGCGAAGATGACAAGCGTGAGCGCACCTGCAGCGTTGTTGGCCGCGACGCCAATGTCTACCCCCTGGGCTCCAGCTACAGCGACAAGGGCATCGGCTCGCACAACCTCTGGAAAACCTATACCTACACCGGCGATGGTGATGATCTGGTAAAGATCCAGAAGCGCAACAAATATTCCCACGTACAGCTCAAGCAGTCCTTCAATTAACACTGTCTCACCATATAATTCATTGCGCGCGGAAGCTACTCTCCTTCCGCGCGCATCATAGCGAAAGGAAAGATCTCTTTCATGAATAGCGTGATCTCTCTTCTGGGCGTACCGCTTGGCTATGTGATGGGCGCATGCTTTGGTTTTCTCCAGAATTACGGCCTGTCCATCCTGCTCTTTACGCTGATCACCAAGGTCATTTTGCTGCCCATTGGCATCTGGGTGCACAAAAACGCCATCAAAATGGTGCGCATGCAGCCGGATATCAATTTCATCAAGGCACGCTTTTTCGGCGACGCCGATCAGATTGCCGAAGAACAGAGCAAGCTGTACAAAAAGGAAAAGTATAATCCCCTGCTCTCGCTCATTCCCCTGGCCATCCAGATTGTGCTTTTGATGGGGCTGGTGCAGGTCATTTACCATCCCTTCACGCATCTTTTGCGCCTTCCCGAAGAGACGATCAACACGCTCAACGCACTTACTGTGCAATTGACACAGGTGGATCCCACCGTTTCCACGCTGCAGATCCACACCGTCAACGCTATTCATTCCGGCCTGTATACCGCAGAGTTTGCCGCGCTGAATCTGCCCGAGGCCGTCTCTGCCATTGAAAACCTGAACGTTCATTTCCTGGGTATTGACCTGGGCCTCATGCCCATCAATGCCGGCGGCATTCTGTGGCTGATGCCCCTGCTGGCCGGCCTGTCCTCCTGGCTTTTGTGCGAGATTCAGAACCGCAAAAACGTTCTGCAGCACGAGCAGGGCAAAATGAACCAGTATTCCACCATGATCCTCTCCGTGGGCCTGAGCCTGTATCTGGGCGTATTCGTCCCCGCCGGCGTGGTGATCTACTGGATTGCCAGCAATCTTTTGGCCATCGTACAACTGCTCATCCTCAACCGCGTGATTGACCCGCGCAAGTTCGTCGATTACGAACGGCTGGAAGAGAGCAAAAAGGCCCTCGAAGGTCTCAAGAGCGTGGGCGGCCAGCGCACGCGTGAAGAAAAAGCCCGCGAAAAGGCGGATTATAAGCGCTTCTTCTCCATTTCCAACAAGCATCTGGTATTCTACAGCGAGGGAAGCGGCTTCTATAAATACTTTGAAAAGCTGATCGACGAGCTGCTGCGCCGCTCCAATGTGGTTATTCATTACGTCACCAGCGATCCCAACGACCAGATTTTCAAAATTGCAAAGGATAATGAGCGCATCCAGCCCTATTATATCGGCGAACGCAAGCTCATCACCCTCTTTATGAAAATGGACGCTGACGTTGTCGTTATGACAATGAGCGATCTGAATAATTACCACTACAAGCGCAGCTATGTCCGCAAGGATGTCCGCTATATTTACCTTTTCCACTATCCCCTGTCCACGCACATGGTGCTGGGCACCGGCGCGCTCAACCACTATGACGAAGTCCTGTGCGTAGGCGAATTCCAGTTTGAAGAGATCCGCCAGGCAGAAAAGCTGTACGGCACCAGGGAAAAGAAGCTCATCGCCTGCGGCTACGGCCAGCTGGAAAACCTTCACGATGCCTATCAGCAGATGGACAAAACGCCCCGCACCCGCCCGCAGATTCTCATCGCCCCCTCCTGGCAGCAGGATAATATACTTGATTCCTGCATCGATGATATGTTACAATCTCTGTTGGGCAAGGGCTACGATGTCATCGTCCGTCCTCATCCCGAATACAAAAAGCGCTACGGCGCCAAGCTGGATGCACTGATCAACCGCTGGCAGGATTACAAGGGCGATGATCTGCGCTTCGAAACAGATTTCTCCGGCAACGAGACGATCTACGGCTCCGATCTGGTCATTACCGACTGGTCCGGCACGGCGTATGAATTCTCCTTCATCACGCTCAAGCCCTGTGTTTTCATCGATACGCCGCCCAAGATCAACAATCCTGATTACGACAAAATCACCGTTGCGCCGCTGGAATTCACCCTGCGCGATCGCATCGGCGTACGCGTCGCCATGGATGAAGTAAAATCCATGCACGAAAAAACAGCCGCCGTGCTTCAGGATAATCAGCGCTATGCCGAGGAAATTCTCAGCATCCGCAACACCTACATCGCCAACTTTGGCTCCTTCGGCAAGGCTGCCTATCGCGTCGTAATGGACGCTATCAAAGAGCAGGCTGCTGCCCGCAAGGATGATTAAGTCTCCCCTCAGCTTACAAAAGCATTTAAAATAAGAAAGGATTCTGATTCCCATGAAAAAGTCCGAACGCATCTTCCTGTTGCTCATGTTCATGCTCTCGCTGAACATCATCTTCTGCTCCACCGCCTTCGCTTATATCGATCCCTCCACGACCACCTTCATCGTGCAGGCCGTCGCCGGCGTTGCTGTGGCTGTGGGCGCTGTATTCACCATCTGGTGGCGCAAAGCCAAGAAGAAGGTCCAGAAGACCCTGGGTATCGATGAAAATGCCAACAAAAAGCAGGAAGCCGACGTCATTGAAGACGAAGACGAGGATTAATCATTTATGAAAGCACTTATTCTTAATTCGGGTGTTGGCCGCCGCATGGGCGTGCTGACCAGTGAACATCCCAAGTGCATGACGGATATTTCCGCACATGACACCATCCTCTCCCGCCAGCTCAGGCTCCTGAGCGAGGCGGGTGTTGAAGAAGTGATCATGACCACCGGTCTGTTCAACGACATTCTGGTCGATTATTGCCACTCGCTTCAGCTGCCGCTGCGCTATACCTTCGTCTACAACCCCGATTACGCCAGCACCAACTATATCCAGTCCATCTACTGCGCGCGCGAATTGCTTCACAACGAAGATATTCTGCTGCTGCACGGTGATCTGGTATTTGAAAAGGAAGCGCTGAAGCAAGCGCTCTCCCATCCGGACAGTTGCGTGACAGTCTCTTCCACCCTGCCCTTGCCGCTCAAGGATTTCAAAGCAGTGATCGAGGGCGGCTGTGTGCGCAAGGTTGGCATCGAGTTTTTCGAGCATGCCATGGCCTGCCAGCCGCTGTACAAGCTCCTGGCCCGCGACTGGAACAAATGGCTTGACAGCATCATTCGCTTCTGCGAAGACGGCGTCAACACCTGTTATGCCGAAAACGCGCTCAACGAAATCTCTGCCGATATCTGCATCCGTCCTCTGGACGTCAAGGATATGCTGTGCAATGAGATTGACACACCCGAGGATCTGGCCTTCATGTCCATGCGTGTGCGCGAAGTGGAACGCCTCGGCAAATAATCCGCCAATGAAAAAAGAGCCCCTGAGGCTCTTTTTTCATTGGCAGGAGGATTGTTTAGATACTTAACAGTACAAAAAAAGAGCCCCGAAGGGCTCTTTTTTATTTAGTTTACCGATTACTGAGCGTCCTCAATGATCTCGTTGATCAGCTCAGCGGCCTCTTCCAGGGTGTCTTCCACAGGAGCGCCTTCCTTGAAGATCTTGCCCAGGGCCTTCATCCATTCATTGGCGCAGGTGGAGTAGTAGGTGCGAGCGTCAGTGGGCTGGATGTTGTCAACGTTAGCGAACAGGTTCTCGTAAGCGGGAGTCTTGGAGAACAGAGCTTCAGCAGCTTCACCCTGCATAGCAGAGTAACGGCCGGGCATATAGCCGGAGATTTCAGCCCAGTACAGGCTGGCTTCGCCAGAGGTGATCCAGTTGGCGAACAGGAAACCGGCGTTCTTCTGAGCCTGAGAGGCCTTCTTGGGGATTACCAGATGGTTACCGGACAGCAGGGTGTTGGCCTTGCCATCGACGGCCGGGAAGCCAGCGATGTCAAATTCGAAGGCGCCAGCGATCTTGTCGCGGTAGGTGGTGATCAGAGAGCAGGTATGAACAACAGCGAAAACCTTCTGATCCCAGAAGTCCTGACGCATGTTGGTGGAAGCGCCGGAGCCATAAGCCCAGTAGCAGTAGCCGTTGTCAATCCAATCCTTGATCTGCTTGGTGATTTCGATGGAAATGTCATCAGCGATACCAGTGGTGCCGTCTTCCTTGATGACTTCTACACCGTAGTTGGTGAACATGGTCTCGAAGTACTGGGTGCCCCAGCCACCGAAAGCCATCGCGTAGCGAGCAGTGGTGCCGTCAGCGTTCTTAACAGCAGCCTTCTTCACGAAAGCGTCCATGTCTTCCCACTTGGTGGGCACTTCAATGCCTTCAGCCTGGGCGATGGTCTTGTTGTAGTAGATTACCTGGGTGGAGGCCAGGAAGGGGAAGGAGTACATGTTGCCGTCTTCGGCCAGGGTAGCGCTCTGGCGATAGCCCTTTACGAAGTCGTCCTTGTTGATGCCATAGGCTTCAAAGTAGGGCTCCAGGTTGGTGGTAACGCCGGAAGCAGCATACTCAGCCAGGTAGCCAACGTTGCACTGAGAAACAGCGGGAACGGCGTCCGCAGCGTGCGCAGCGATCAGCTGCTCAGCCAGGGTGCCGCCAGAACCGATGTACATGGGAACGACGTCGATCATGGGATACTCAGCTTCGAACATAGCTTCGAGCTTCTTGATGTCTTCGGTGTACTGGTCTTCGTTGCTGTGCCACCATTCAATGGTGATGGGCTCGGTCACAGCATAGGGATTGGCTTCGGCCATAGCGGCGCTCATAGAGAGAACCATCAGCAGGGCCATAAGCAGCGCGGTGATCTTTTTCATGGGGAATCTCCTTTCTTTTTTATCCTAACAATTTAAAGCGTTTCCGCTTTAGGATCATGGATTACTTCATGCTGGCCTTAGAAAGACCTGTCATGATGTACTTCTGCAGGATCAGGAACAGCGCTACGATGGGCATGATGGCCAGTACGGCGGCCGCCATGATTTCATTGTAGTTCTGTACTTCCAGACCCGCAAACGTCTGACGGATGTGGTTGATACCAACAGCGATGGTGCGGCGGAAGTCGCTGGTGGTGATCATCTTGGGCCAGAAGTAAGAGTTCCAGCCGTTGATGAAGGTGATGATCGAAACCGTGATCAGCGTGGGCTTACACATGGGGCACAGCACATAGACGATGGACTGAATGCGGCCCATGCCGTCCAGCATACCGGCTTCGAGGTAGCTGTTATCCACCGACATGAAGTTCTGACGAAGCATGAAGATGAAGTAAGCAGATACCAGATGGGGAATGATCAGGCCGGGGAAGGAGTTCATCCAGCCCAGCTTGGAGATCAACACGTAGATCGGCACGAAGGTAACCTGAAGAGGTACCATCAGGGCGCCCAGCACCACGATGAACAGCACGTTCTTGCCCTTGAATTCGCCCTTAGAGAAGCCGTAGGCAGCCATAACGCCGATGCCCAGCTGGAAGACGACCTGGAAGAAGGTGGTGTAGATGGTGTTGTAGAAGTAGCGGCCGAAGGGCGCGCGCTTGAGAACGTTGGGATAGGTATCAAACACCCAGGTCTCGGGCCACAGCGTGGGCGTAGGCGCGAGCAGCTCATCGGTGTGCTTGAAGGAAGAGATGATCATCCAGTACAGAGGGAAGATCATGATCAGCGCAACCACCGTGGCGCCCACGTTCTGGGCGATGCCGGCCATCTTGCGCATCTTCACCTGGCGCTGCACGTCGCTGGCAATCACGGGGCTGACAAAGCGGATCAGCAGCAGGCCGATAGCACCAAAGCCCACAAAGCCGGCAAACAGCGTAACCATAAAGCCGCGGTTTCTGGCGAACCAGTTCAGCGCCTGCGTGCGTTCATATTCGCCCATTTCGGCGGTGTAGGTAGCCGCAGTGCGTACATAGGAAATCTGACCAACCAACGCGATCAGGCCGAACACCAGGCCGATGCAAATAGCACGAACGAGGATATCAAACCAGCCGTGCATGCTCATGCGCGTCAGATGGGAAACTTTTCTTTCATTACTCATTGTATTTCCCTCCTTCGCTTACTGATCGTAGTTGACGTTCTTGTTGCCGAACTTCATCTGGATGATGGTGCACAGCAGCAGAATCAGGAAGAAGATAACAGAGGCAGCAGCAGCACGGTCAACACGGAACTGGTCGAACGAGAGCTTGTATACCCACTGTACCATCACCATCGTCGCGTCGTAGGGGCCGCCGCCGGTCATAACGTCGACCGACTGGAAGACCTTCATGGAGCTTACGAAGGTGGTAACCACCAGGAACAGCGTGGTGGGCGCCAGCAGAGGCAGGGTGATGAAGCGGAAACGGTGCATGCCGTCGGCGCCGTCGATGGAGGCCGCTTCGTAATAATCCTGCGGGATGCCCTTCATGGCGGAGAGGAAGATCATCATGGCATAGCCAACCGTGCGCCAGAAGGTGAGGATCAGAATGCCGGGCAGCGCGTAGGTAGCGTCAGCCAGCCAGTCGGGACCCTGAACGCCAAATACAGCCAGCAGCCAGTTGATAATACCGTGCTTGCCGTTGAGCATCCATACAAATACGATAGCGCTGGTAGAAACAGCGATGTACTTGGGCATGAATACCAGGGCACGCAGGGCATTGAAGTAGCGGGTCATGCGGTTGAACAGCATGGCCATGACCAGGCCGCCGCCCAGGGAGAAGAACACTTCCCAGAAGGTGTACTTGACGGTAACCAGCAGGGAGTTTTTCATATACTTCCAGCCGGAGCCGTCAAACAGCCACTTGTAGTTCTTCCAGCCGACGAACTTGTACTCTTCCTTCATCAGGTTCCAGTTGGTGAAGCTGATGCGGAACAGGTCCAGCAGCGGATAGTACGTGAAGATGGCCAGCGCCACGATAGCGGGCAGCACGCACAGGAAGTCGCGGTAGCGCTCAAACTTCTGGCCTACCAGCATCCAGGCGTTGAGGATAAGCAGAAGACCGGCGATGATCACCAGCATGGCAAACTTGATGGTATAATACGAGATCGTATCAAACAGACCCATCTTGATGCCGGAATAGAGCTGATTCTCATAAACCGTCTTGACGTGCTCGTTGATTTCCGCGAAGGCAGGCACCTGCATATCGCCCACCAGGAAGCAGAAAATGCCAACGATGGTGATGATCGCGCCCAACACGTAGAACACTGCGCTCATGGTCTTCTGATAAGGCTTGAGCACCAGCTGGCGCGGCTTGATGGCAACAGTGGACACAAACATTCCTCCTTACTATTTATATCATTCCACGAGCGCTTTTTGCAGCGCCTTCATGGAGGAATACTGATATTCAGTGGGGGCTTTCCCCTCGCAGAAGTTCTCGGGATCAAACAGCGCGCCGCTCATGCCGGCGTTGAGGCCCGCTTCCACATCCAGCACACGGTCGCCCACCATGATGCTTTCCTTGGGATCCAGGCCGTGCTTGTTGATCAGGTGCAGCAGCGCATCAGGCGCGGGCTTGCGCGGGAAATGATCATCCTTGGTGATGAAGTCGGCAAAATATTCCTTGAGACCGTAATGCTCCAGCGCCTCGATGGATACATGATCGCGGTGGGAATAGAGATAATTCTTACCGCCGTGCTCGCAGATGGCCTTGAGCACTTCCTTCACGCCCTCGTAAGGCTGCATGGCCAGCATGGTTTCTTCTTCCGGCGCGAAGCCATAATAAGTAGAAAGAATTTCATCCGCCGGCACGTGATACTTCTCTTCCAGCTGCTTGGCCGTCCATCCCAGCGAATGCTTGGTCATCCAGCGCAGCTCTTCGAATGTAATATCAATGCCCAGCTTGGTCACCGCACGGTGATAAGCCCGGGTCACAGCATCATAGGTATCAAAAAGTGTACCGTCATAATCCCAGACGAAATGAATAAATTTCATTGCAGCTTCCCTTTCCGGAAACAATGTATTTTTGTTTATCGAGCTATTATTTCTTATTAACAAATTAAAACATATTAGTTGATTTGTCAAGTGCCTAATTTGTCCAACCGAATATATAATTATATATATCACAACTCTTGCGCCATGTCCAATTGCATGTTATAATACTTTTCCATAAGCAATACTTATGAAAGAAGGAACAAAAGTGGAATTTAAGGACATATCCTACATCATTGCTGTAGTAGATAATAATAGTGTCTCACAGGCTGCGCGTGCGCTTTTCATCACCCAGCCCGCGCTTTCACAGCAAATCCACAAGATTGAACAGCAGCTGGGAAAACAGCTTTTCATTCGCACCGGCCATACCATGACGCCCACGCCCGCCTGCCGGATCATCGCCGAGCAAGGCCGCAAGATGCTGGCCGAGCGCGATATGATGCTGTACGCCATCCAAAATTTGCAAGAATATACCGAAGAAAAACTCTCCTTTGCTATGTCGCCCTTTTATGCCCGGCGTATGCTTCCCGGCATTCTCAAGCATTTTCGCACCAATTTTCCCCAATACGTTCTTCATTTTCGCGATACCGGCAGCTCGATAAGATTGGAAAAAGATGTTATAGATGGTACGCTGGACTGCTGCCTGCTGCCCACGCTGCCCGCCAACCCCGAGCTGGAATATGCGCCCATCGGCACTGAAAATATCCTGCTGGCTGTTCCGCGCGATCATCCCATCAATCAGCTGGCCGATCCCGACGGCTCCATCGATATCAATCTGACACGTAACGAGTCGTATATCACCCACCTGGAAAGCGACAAAATTTCTCTGCTGCAGGATATTCTGTTTTCCAGCATCAGCTTCACCCCGCAAAACAAATATTCCGCCTCCAGCTGGGATACTGTCATTTCCTTTGTGAGTAACGGCATGGGCATGAGCCTGATGACCGAATTGATTGCCAGCGATTATCGTCCGGAAACGCTGCCGAATTTCTATCGCATCAAGAATATGGATATGTCGCGTCAGTTTGCCCTGGCCTACCGCCGCGGCCGCCCAGTTACGCCCATCATTGAGAAACTGATCGAATGCGCCTCCGACGAATTTGCCCGCCAGAAGGCCCGCGTAAAACTGAGATAAAAAAATATAAATAAAACGAAATAAACCCCTTGCATTTTTTGATGATATGATGTATAATACATCTTGCGTCAAATGATGCGCTGATATAGCTCAGCAGGTAGAGCGCATCCTTGGTAAGGATGAGGTCCCCGGTTCAAATCCGGGTATCAGCTCCAAAGACCGGTCAGTAATGACCGGTTTTTTGTTTGTGAAAAGATTGTTTTTGCATATTTTACAGGCAGGTTCTTGCAGAGCGGGGACCTCTTTTTGTTTTTGGAGCAGTTTTGTCAGTTTTTTGTCAGTTACCGCTTGCTTTTTATGCCCGCAAAGCCTTGATTTTCCTCGCTTTTTTAAGTATTGCCCGTGTCAGTAGTCTGTCAGGCCGTACAGATTGGCCACCGGCAAGGCAGTGTTCTTTTCTTCGTTCCTCCCGCGAACGTAATGCTTGAGCGTCATCGCCGCCGTTGTGTGGCCTGCTGACATTTGCGCCAGTTTGATATCACGGGTGGTGTCATACAAATCTGTCAGCACAGTTGTGCGGAACCGTCGGGGTGAAATCTTTTCTGCAAACTGCGTTTCCCGCTGAATACGGCGATACATTTTCACCGTTTGCGTGTAAGTCAGCGGCGTTTCTCCGCCCAGGACAAAATGCGAGGGGACGCCGCCTGTCAGGTAGCACGCAATTTGCGGCGCCAGATGAAGTGTGCGGCGACTCACCAATGTCTTTGGCGGCTTGATATGCGGTTCATTGCGCGTGGGATGCGTCACAGCCCGTTCAATGTGAAGCAGCCCCCTTTTCAAATCCACGTCCTGCCATTGCAGTCCCAACACTTCCTCCAGCCGCAGCGGATGCAAAGCCTGTAGTGCCAGATACCGCCTGTCTGTAGCATTGGAAAGCAAATCAATGCGCTGCACCAGAAACCGCATTTGGTCGAGGTATAGGGTTCCGTAGTTTTGCTGGGCTTCCCGGTAATATGGATGCTGCGGGAACGCAACGGATTCTTGGCGATGATTTCTTCCTCCAAGGCCTGCTCGAAAATCATATTGAGGATATTCCGCGTTTTGATTTTTGTTTCCTTCGCGCCATTCATCCGGTTGAATATCTGCTGAACGTCTGCAGGTTTGATTTCCTCCAGCATCATTTTTCCAAGAACGGGCAGCACATGATTTCTCAGCGCCTTTTCATAGGTTTGCGCCGTGGCAATTTCCACATTGGGCTTGGAGAAAACATCAAACCAATTCTGCATATACGTGCCAAAGGGATGCTTGGGCGGCTCTTTGTGCACTTCTGCGGTCATGGCAAGCAATTTATTCGCATATTCC
>JAFXJP010000009.1 GCA_017532155.1 Clostridia bacterium
CCTTTGGCAGATAAAGGTGGATGTAGTTCCAATGAGGCACAGAGCGCAGAAGGTTTTAGCCTTCTGCGCGACAATGCCGAATTGTGGACAGCTCGAGGGGCGCTTTTACCTTAAAAGCGTCCCCTCGAACGTCTCCCCTTAATACGCACGCACCTCATACACGCGCACATCCGCATAGCCATGCGTCGCATGCACGCGCACTTCGATCTCATCACAGACCGTCTTGTCAAAGTCCAGAATATTGTGGCGCTGATAATTGCCGCGCACCTGCTTTTCAGCCACCACTTCGCCGCCCTTCTTGAGCAGCACATCATAATCCTGTACCAGCTCAGGCGCAACGCCCGTGCCCTGCTCCGCCATGCGGTGAGAGGACATGGTCAGCTTAATGCAGTGGTTGAGATTGGGGTCAAAGGTCAGCCGCACCTGAGAAACCTCCTGCGCCGCATCCCACTTGATGGTCAGTGCCTCGCCGCCCTGCGCAATGCCGTTGGACTGCCAGCAATTCTGGTTGTCGCCCACGCCGCGAGCCACGCCGTTGATGACATTTTCCGCAGGCAGCTTTTCGCTGCTGGCCGTCACAGTCGCCTTCAGCGCCAGATCGGCCGCATCCTCATTCTTGTAGCCGGGAATGTAGCAGTCATCCTTGAGCAGGGTCTGCTGCAGCTCCGTCATATGCTCCATCACGCCACGGGGATCGCAGCCATACTTCTTGCACATGGCAGCGGCAGTACCCACCGCCTGGCCGCCCACAGCGCAGGTACCCATCACGCGGCTGGACGCCATCGCCAGGCGCGACGCGCTCAGGCTGCGGCCGCTGATAAAGAGGTTCTCCATATCCTTGGCCACATAGCTGCGGTAAGGAATGGTGTACAGACCGTCAAAGTCATAGATTTCGCTGGGCATTTTGTCAAAGTCAAACAGACCGCGCGCCACGTGCTTATCCGCCGCCCAGCCGCCGTACGCAACGGCATCGGGGAAAACCTCGTTGTTGATCAGGTCATTTTCATTGAGCATGTAATCGCCCACCAGTCGGCGGCTCTCGCGCATACCGGGCAGCATGCCCACCCATTCCAGATCATAGTTCGCCGCGCCGTGGTTGCCATCGTTCTTGATGTGATCCCAGATGCCGTATACGCACTTGATCAGCTCGTCGCGGATATCCTCGTATTCCTCGATGATGTCGGCCTTTTCGCCCGTCAGTTCAATCCACCAGTAGCCGTAGTCCACGCAGTAGGAGTCGGTCACCAGGCTCTTGGTAGCGTCATCCATGTTGTCCAGCAGCTCGTCAGCTTCTTCCGCCAGCTTTTTGCCGGCATCGTCAATCAGGTCGGCATGCTTGCGGTAGCGCAGCTGCTTTTCGGTAAATTTGTAGCTGCCCTTGGGCGCAACAAATTTCACAGGCTTGCCGCGGTTGACGGCCTTGAACAGAAGCGTATTGCCCATGCGCTCGTTATCGGGCTCATCGGGCGCGTGGGGCTCGTTGAATTCCGCCTTGCACTCCGTGCCCGTGCGGTAGGGAGCGCCCGCCATGTAGCCCAGCGTGCCGTTGCCCGTGCAATCACAGAAGATGGGCGCGGACAGCGTCCATTCGATCTCCGTGGTCAGCTGGTAGCACTTGATGGACTTTACGCGCTTGCCTTCCGTATCACAGTCAAACATGGTGGTGTTGAGGAACATGGAAAGATTCTCCTGTTCCTTCACAGCGGTATGCAGGATGCGATCCCATACAGACCAGTTGTAGTAGTCGTTATTGCGGCGGTTTTCCAGCAGCAGCTCGCGCAGGATGCCCGTTTCTTCAGCATCCCTCTTGCGCATGTTGTTGGACGCGCCGCAGATGTGCATGCGCACCTCGCTGCTGCCGTTGCCGCCAAACACCGGGCGATCCTGTACCAGCGCAGTCTTAGCGCCATGACGCGCGCTGGCGATCGCCGCGCACAGACCGGTCATGCCGCCGCCCACGACGATCACATCAAACTGAGCCTGCTTTTGCTTTTTACGAATTGCCATGATTGTATCCCCCCGTAATGTATGTGTACAAATTATTTCCTATTTATAAAACCGGACGAAGACGGAAATGGACAAGCATCCGCCTGTTTACCCCATTGCACCAGGCCGTCAATTGTAAATAAACATAATGTCCGGTTGCATCCCAGCCCTTTCGAGTACGTTTTTTTCATTGTATCACTTATGAAATCGAAATACAAGCATAAAACATATGAAAATTTTATATACTCGCATGTCCGAACATACAACCGTATTAATGGCCGAATACTCACAAACTGCTCCGCATATTTTGTCCTGCGTAAAAAACCCGGTTTTCATCAGAAAAAAACAAACATCATGTATCACAAATGTCTTGCAAGATGCCCCTATTGCTGATAAAATAAATACATTCTTAGTCATATAAACAAAACAAACTATCATGCGGAGGTTTAAAAATGTCTAATTGTAAAATTTCCAAATTCTCAAATTTCCATTTTTTGCGTACAGGCTGTGCAGATCTCACTTCTCCGCTGGGCGGCGAAGCCCTGCAGTTTCATAATTCCAACAAAGATTTCGCGATGGATTATCTCAAAAGCGATACGCTGCTGCCTGACGGCGATTTTTCCGTTCAATTCTATATGCGCACCTATGCCGGCGGCTGCAACGGCATTCCGCTGCCCGAAGGCACGCTGCCCAAGGGTGACGATCCCATCGATCCCGCCAAGCGCTCGCTTCTGCAAAGCCTTTACGGCGGCACGGTGATGGCCAACTGCCCCGGCCGCGTGTTCTCCACGGGCTTCAGCATTCAGTGCAATCAGCCGCAGTCCTTTTTCACCGTCAATTTCCAGACCGATCAAATGGACGCGCCCGTTTCCCTTCGCGGCATGCGCGAGATTTGCGACGATATTTGGCATTTGATCACCGTCAACGTCCAGCGCGACGGTCTTTTGAGCGTATATTGCGACGATCAGCTGCTCAGATCCGCCGATATTTCCGCCCATGCCGGCGAATCGCTGGGCAATCAGCCTGTTTTCATCGGCTGCGATACAATGAAGCTGTACGGCCTTGGCAAGGTGGATCTGGCGCATTTTGCGCTGCGTAACGGCGTTATTGACGAAAAAGAAATCGCCTCTGTTTATCAGTATCAGGCGGTGCTGGCGCTTGCGCAGCAGATCCGCGATCGCCGCCTGGAAGCCTGCCCCATTTTCGATCAGGCCGCCGTCGCCGCACTGCTTGAAAAAACCGCCAAAACCCTTGAAAATCTCGATATTTCCAGCGATTGCAAGGCTGCTTACGAAAGCCTGCAAACCGCCTATGAAGAAACGCTGCTTTGCACGGTCAAGCCCGATCTGAAGCTCCTGGTCGTTGCCGACACACACTGTGACGAAGCGGAGAATCACCGCACCGTCGCCTTCCGCAACGCGCTTAAGTGGTCGCAGGAGCTGGGTATCGACGCCATGCTTCATGCCGGCGACTACTCGCAGTACGGCCGCGAGGGCGATTTCAAGGGCTTCTGGGATTCCATGCGCCTGCATTTCAACGATAAGCCCTTCTTCCTGACCATCGGCAACCACGAAACGCTGCACAACGACGCAAAAACGCTGTGCAAGCGTCAGTGCGACTGGCTGCGCGAATTCCACATGGTCGACGAAAATCACGATAAAATGTACTATGAGGGCGAGGTCAACGGCCACCATGTGCTGGTTCTCTGCCAGTATTACGACTACGAAGTCACCGGCTACAAGCGCATGTGGCAGTTCGCCGGCAAGATCGACCGTGAGCAGATGGACTGGATCCGCGAAAAGGTAAATGCCTACTGCGGCCAGGGCAAGCCCGTATTCCTGGTCATTCACAATGCGCACGGCCCGCTGCTGAAGGAGCAGTCCAAGAACAACTGCACGCACGACTCAATCATCCTGCGCGGCGATGAACTGTACGATATCCTGCGCGATCACAAGGATATCATCTTCTGCACAGGCCATGTACATCACGGTCTCGGCGCCATTTCCGGTCTTTTCCCCTCCGAAGGATATCATGTACTGGATATCACTGGCTTCAAAAATGGCGCATACGGCCGCGGTTATGATGAAAACAGCGAAACCGCAGCCGTTCGCCATCCGGGCTATTTCCTTTATGTTTTCGGCCGTACGCTGCTGCTGCGCGCGGTTGACTTTGCTACCCGTGAATGGCTGCCCGTCTACGATCAGATTGTAACTCTGCCCTGATCCGGCAGAAAAGGAGAATGCACCATGCCGCTTTATGACAAGGTTCTCAAATCCATGCAGGAAAAAATCCGCTCGGGCGAATGGGCTGCGGGCGAAATGATTCCGCGCGAAATCGATCTGTGCGCCATGTACGACGTATCGCGCTCTACCATCCGCATGGCCATGTCGCGTCTGGTGGACGCCGGCGCGCTCACGCGCATCAAGGGCATGGGCACATATGTGACGGGCAAGCAAAAGCTGGAAAGCTCCTCGCTGTTCATCACCAGCTTTGCGCAGGAATTGGAAGGCCGCGGCCTGACGCCCTGCACGGAGCTGCTTACCTTCTGCACAGTGCCGGCCGTGCCCGAAATCAACGCGGCGCTGCAGCTTTCCCCCTCCGAAAGGCTGCTGAAAATCACGCGTTTGCGCTATGTAAAGGATAATTTTGAGCACGGCCCGATGGTGCTTACCACCTCGCACTTTGCCGCCCGCTTCTTTGATCTGATGCAGGATGCAGACCTTGAAAAATCCCCCCTGTATTCAATCCTGCTGGAGCGCGGCTACACCCGCCGCACCTTTGAAAAGAACCTGACTGCCCGGGTGCTTACCGACCGTGAAAGCCATATGATGGGCGTTGCCACCGGTGCGCTGGCCATTCTGATCACCTCCGTTTCCTGGGATCAGAACAAAAAGCCGCTTGAGTATTCCTCCAGCCTCTATCCCATCGATAAAAATGAGTTTGCGCTGCGCATCACCATCTAATCCACACCTGTCCCCATCAAATAAGATGGGGATATTTTATCCAAAAAGCACAAATTCCCTCTTGACATCATGTTCGGACATGCTTATACTATGTACATAGACGAATCATTATTTATCTATCGGCAGCCGTACATTTCCACGATATCAGCCCGCTTGACTGCACTGTGACCCTTCTTCGTCAACAGCGGGTTCTTGTCATTTACAGCTGCCAGAACCGAGGAGGAACGCATGAGCACCACACGTAATTTGGTCCACAGCCAGCTGCCGCTGGGCGAGCGCATTAAGCGCACGCTTATGCGCTGGTGGCCGCTGTACCTGATGCTGATTCCCGGCATCGTATACTTCGCGGTATACAAGTACGCCCCCATGGGCGGCCTGGTACTGGCCTTTAAGAACTTCAAAATCAAGAAAGGTATCTGGGCCAGCCCCTGGGCCGATCCCTGGTACAAGTATTTTGTTCAGTTCTTTAAGAGCCCGGCCAACCGCAATATCATTTCCAACACCATCTCCATCAGTCTGTGGAAGCTGTTTGTCGGCATGTTCCCCTCTCTGATCTTCGCGCTGGCCGTCTCCGAGTGCCGCCACCGCAATTTTGCCCGCGTGGTGCAGACCGTCTCTTACCTGCCCCACTTCCTTTCCTGGGTAGTAGTTTACGGTATCGCCACCGCCATGCTGTCTGTTAACCGCGGTATTGTTAACGACGTCATCAAGAAGCTGGGCGGCGAGGCCATCCCCTTCCTCAACTCCAACAAGTACTTCCAGGGCGTTATCATCGGTACCGACCTGTGGAAGGGCCTGGGCTGGGGCGCCATTACCTACCTGGCAGCCATCATGGGCATTGATACCTCGCTGTACGAGGCCGCCACGGTGGACGGCTGCGGCCGCTTCCGCCAGATCTGGCACATCACCCTGCCCGGCATCCGCAAGATCTTCGTTGTTCTGCTGATCCTCAAGGTCGGCACGATCCTGGACGCCGGCTTCAACCACGTATACGTCTTCCTGACGGACGAAGTCCGCTCCTCCGGTGAAATTATCGACACCTGGGTGTACACACAGGGTATCGGCAAGAGTAACTACGCGCTGGCCACCGCCGTAGGTCTTATGAAATCCGTGCTCAGCACCGTTCTGGTCCTTGGTACCAACGCGCTGTCCAGAAAGTGGGAGGCTTCTATATGGTAAGGTCTAAGAACGATAAAGCGTTTGACGTGCTGGTATACGGCATTCTGCTGTTTGTCCTGCTGATCACGCTCATTCCCGTCATGTTCGTTGTTTCCATGTCCTTCACGCCCTATGCGGAATTGATCAAGCGCGGCGGTTTCGTGCTGATTCCCACCAAGGTTACCCTGGGCGCTTACCGTGAAATGCTGGGTGACGGTCTGCTGCTGGGCGGCATGTGGATTACCGTTCAGGTTACGGTCATTGGTACCACGCTCAACCTGATCGCCACCACTCTCACCGCCTATCCCCTCAGCCGCCGTCAGATGCCCGGCAGCAAGCTGGTGACCAAGCTGATCATCTTCACCATGCTCTTCTCCGCCGGCACCATCCCCACCTACCTTATTGTTAAGGCCACGGGCGTGATGAACACCATCTGGGCCATGATCATCCCCAGCCTGATCACGGTATATAACCTGATCGTTATGAAGGCCTTCTTCGAAGGTCTGCCGGAAGAGCTGTTTGAAGCCGCGCGCATTGACGGCGCCAGCGAATTTGGCGTGCTGATCAAGATCGTCATGCCTATGAGTCTTCCCATTATGATGACCATCGGCATGTACTACGCAGTTTCTCACTGGAACGCGTACATGGTCGCGGTTCTGTACATCTCTGACGCTGAGCTGCGCCCCATGCAGGTTATCCTGCGCCGTATGCTCAAGCAGGCCAACATGGATACCAACTCGGTAGAAGACGTTGTGCCCGCCGAAACGCTGCGCATGGCGGCTGTATGCTTCGCCACCGCGCCCATCGTTATCATTTACCCCTTCATCCAGAAGTACTTCGTCAAGGGTACGCTGGCCGGCGCGGTTAAGGGCTAAAAGGTTAACGCTGCTGTGGCAGCTACACCTCATCCGCCGCACTTTGTTCGGCACCTTCCCCTCAAGGGGAAGGCTCTAAGCACCGCATCACAAAGGCTTCCCCTCGAGGGGGAACGGAATTCGCCGCTGCCCTTGGGCAGATACAGGCGAATGAAGTTCCAATGAGGCACAGAATGAAGTGAACTCTCGTTCACTTCATGACAATGCCGAATTGTGTCCGCTGTCACCGCAGGGGACTGATGAGGTGTAGCCGTCCGCAGACGGCGTTATCTTCCCGTTCATAATATGCCCAGAGTGCATATTAGAAAATATTTTAAGGAGGACCCCAACATGAAACGCATCGTTACCCTTATGCTGGCTGTAATGATGGTGCTGAGCATGGCGACTTTCGCCCAGGCTGAAGAGCCCGTCCGCATCGTCTGCTACACCAACACCAGCGCTGGCGGTTTCCCCGCTGATCTGGAAAGCAACTATGTGTACCAGCAGATCCTGGATCGCACTGGCGTTGCCTTCGAGATGATTTACCTGGATGAGTATGAAGTGTCCCTGAACGCCCGCATCTTCGGCGGCGACACCTGGCACATGGCTTCCATGAAGACCGCTGCTGACCTGGTGACCTACGCTGATCAGGAAGTGCTGCTCGACCTGACCCCCTATGCTGAAGAGCTGAAGGTCATCTACGAGAAGTACGGCTATGACACCGACATCCCCTCCCTGTATCACAATGGCGTGCAGTACGGCATCCCCGCTGCCAAGGCCATCTCTGACTACTACTACCTGATCCTCGTCCGTGACGATATCAACAAGAAGTACAACCTGACCACCCCCACCACCGTGCCCGAACTGTATGACTACTGCGTGGCTCTGAAGGCCATCGACGTCAACGAAGACGGCGCTGACAACACCATCCCCTTCACCGGCTGGACTGGCAATCATGGCTTTGGCGCCATCACCACTCCCTTCGGCGTGTTCCTTGGCAACAAGGTCATCCTGGATGCGGAAGGCAAGGCTTCCAACACCCTGCTGGCTCCCCGCATGAAGGAAGCGCTGGAATGGGTGAAGAAGTTCTGGGATGCCGGCCTGGTTGACGCGGAAGTGTTCACTACCAACACCAACGTAAAGGCCAACGTTGTGGCCTGCAACGTCGGCGTTGCCGCGATGCCCTGGTCCAACATTCTCAAGGCCAAGTACGTCGCCGACTACAAGGCTGTTAAGCCCGATGCCGAGTACACCTGGATTGGCGCTCTGTCCGACGGTCAGGGCGGCGACCCCGTCTACGCCATCGCTGAAAACGAAAAGTTCACCGGTGAAAAGTTCGCCATCAACGTAGACTGCACCGAAGAAGAAATCGAAGCCATCTGGAAGGTTCTGCATTACTTCTGCACCGACGAGGGCATGATGCTCGCGTATCAGGGCCAGGAGAACGTGCACTGGGTATACGATGAGAACGGCGACGTGAAGCCCACCGACAAGTCTGCCGAAGCCAACTTCGTGCATGCTTATCAGATCCTGGGCCGCTATGACGCCTTCTATCTCAAGGCCAAGTTCCCCGAGGCTCAGGAAGCTGTTGCCTTCGGTCTGGCCACTCCCAAGCTGATCGTTTACAACGGCAACGTTGTATGCCCCGAAGACTACAACCTGGCTGACCTGGATTCCTACGTTAAGGAACAGCTGATCATGTTCATCAAGGGCGAGCGCGCTCTGGAAGAATATGATGCCTTCATTCAGGAACTGTATGATGCTTATGACTTCCAGACCTGGCTGGACATCTGCGAAGAGCAGCTGGTTGCCCAGGGCATTGCCAAGGAATAATCAATCTGATTGATTAACTCCGGCCCCTTCCGCAAGGAAGGGGCTTTTTTGTTGGGAAAGGAACATTCGAGAGGGCGGCTTTGGAGCCCAAAGCCCCCTCTCGAGCTCACCCCGAAAAGCAGTCTTGGGTTGGCTTGTTTCGGCAGGCTATACGAAAAATAGGCCAGGAATCTGGATTGCAAGCAAGCTTGCCATCCAGATTCCCGGCTTATTTTTCTGCGCGCTTTGCGCGCCTGGACGGCAAAGCCGTCCGAGCCTGCCGCACTTGTTGTATAGCAGCGTCCGCGGAGGACCAGCGTTTCGCTGCAGCGAAACAAGCGCAGCCTTTCGCACAAGACACCAAAGCGGCAGTCCGCGGAGCTGCGCTCCGCGAGTTTGCGAAGCAAACTGAAAAAGGGGCTTGGAAGCCGAGCGTGAGCTTGCTCACAGATCGGATTCCAAACCCTTTTTCATAAAACTGCCGCGTCAACCACGCAGCCACCTTACAATGCCAACGCTGGCTTTCGGGTGGGGCTTGGGGAAGCGGAATCCGCCGCTGCCCTTTGGCAGATAAAGGCGGATGCAGCTTCAATGAGGCACAGAGTAAAGTGAACTCTCGTTCACTTTACGACAATGCCGAATTGCGGACAGGCTTTGGCCTTCCAAAGCAGCCTCCCCAACGTATCCCCGTTTAAATCTTCGCCTCTCCGCTGATAATCCGGCGGTAATCCTCCAGATTTTTCTTCAGCAGCTCCGGCACATTCAAATGATACGGACAGTGCTGCATGCACTTGCCGCAATGCAGGCAGCCCGCAATGCGCTCCATTTTCTCCTGCCATTGCTCGCTGAGGAAGTTTTCAGAGGGCGAACGGCGAATCAGCTGCGCCATGCGCGCGCTGTTGTTGATCTCAATGCCCGCCGGGCACGGCATGCAGTAGCCGCAGCCGCGACAGAAATCGCCCAGCAGCTCCGCGCGGTCTTTTTCAATCAGCGCGGTAATTTCCTCCGTCATCGTGGGCGGATTCTTGATGTAGGAAAGGAACTCATTAAGCTCGCTCTCGCGCTGAATGCCCCAGATCGGCAGGGGATTCACAAACTGCGCAATGTACGCGTACGCCGCCGCGCTATTGGTCAAAAGGCCGCCGGACAGCGCCTTCATAGCAATAAAGCCAATGTCCTTTTCCTTGCAGCGGTTCACCAGTGCAATGTCGCGTTCCGTCGCCAGATAGCAGAAGGGGAACTGCAGCGTGTCGTACAATCCGCTCTCCACAATCTCCTCCGCGATGCCGATTTTGTGCGCGGTGATGGAAATATTGCGGATCTTTCCCTGCTTTTTCGCCTCTTCCATGCATTCGTACATGCCCGTGCCGTCGCCGGGACGATAGCACTGATCCACGCAGTGGAACTGATAAATATCCAGATAATCCGTCTTGAGATTGCGCAAAGAGGTCTCCAGATCCTTCCAGAAGCCCTCAGGCGTCTTGGCCATGGTCTTGCTCGCCAAATAATACTCCTTGCGGCGATGCGCAATGGACTGGCCGATCTTCTCCTCGCTGTCGGTATACGCGCGGGCGGTGTCAATAAACGTCATGCCGCCGTCCAGCGCGCGGTTCAGCAGCTTTCCCGCTGCCTCAAAGCTGATGCGCTGAATGGGCAGCGCGCCAAAGGCGTTCTGCTCGGTCACAATGCCCGTGCGGCCCAATTTTACTTTTGCCATGCTGAATATCCTCCGCAAAGTTTCTTTCTTTGGTTATACGGCAAATATCGCGTTTCGTCAAGCCTTTACAGCTTTTTCTCGCGCTTTGTGCGCCTCATCTGCGGATGCACGTTCATCATGTGGCATACCGTAGTATCCTCGCCTTCCTCGCTCTTAGCCGGCAGCATGCCCGTGCACTCGCTTGCAGAGACGATGGGATCGGTTTCATCAATCCCTTTTCGTCCATCTACTTTTTCATTCCATTCTTTTTTCATTATTTCACCTCCCGACATAGTATGCACGCGCAATCAGCCGGCGCATACGCTGAAAGAGAAGGGAGGTCATCAACATGATCAATTGGATTTTATGGCTGATTCTGGGCGCAATTGCCGGTTATCTTGCGCGCATCATCCTGGGCCGCGGCGCGGCTGCCTGGTGGCAGGATGTGCTGTTTGGCGCGCTGGGCGCAGTGCTTGGCGGCTATATCGCCGTATCGCTGGGTCTGGGCGCAATCACAGGCTTTAATCTCTACAGCCTGCTGGTAGCGGTATTTGGCGCTATTGTGCTGCTATTGCTGCTTGATCTGGTGCGAAGAAGCCTGAAGTAACTTGAATTTCGAGCGGCGGCGTGGTACACTATCTGCAAAGGGAGTTGAATCTGCATGCCCGCTTGTCCGCTCAATGCTTTCTTTTCGACCGCGCAGCGCGCGCGTTACCTTGGCGCCATCCCGCACCGGTATAGCTGCCGCAGCTTTGCAGAGCCGCTGGATATTTCGCATATCAGCGCGCTCAGCTATGCCGCGCAGCGCGTATGCCTGCCGGGCGTGCGCATCGTCATTGCCGAGTGCCGTGACGATCTCTTTTTCGGCCTGCCGATCGTGGGCCGCATCAAGGGCATGACGCGCTGCGCCTACATCATCGCCAATATGGAAGAAAAGCATGCCGCGCTGCATGCCGGCATCAGCGGCGAAGCCTTTATCCTGGAGGCGGCTGCCATGAACGTGGGCACCTGCTGGGTATCGGGCAGTTATCGCAGAAGCGCAGCGGATGTGGAGCTGCATGAGAATGAGAAAATCCTCGCCGTAACGCCCCTGGGGCTGCCCAGGGAGGACGCGCTGCCGCCGCAGCGCAGCCGCAAGCAGCTTAAGCAGATTTGTCTTGAGGATCCCACCGCCTGGCCGCTGTGGGCCTATCATGCCGCCGAGTCTGTGCGTGCAGCGCCCTCGGCCGTTAATATGCAGCCCTGGCGGCTCCATTATGCCGGTCATGCGCTGCAGCTGCTCACAAATGGAAAAACCAACACGCTCGATCTTGGCATCGCCATGCTGCACATGGAAGCGGCCATGGAAGGCCGCAAGCACCTGTGGGAGTGGGGCGAGGGCAAGACCGTGGCGCATTTGATCGTAGAGGAAAACGAATGACATTATTTGATCAACTGGAAGCAGAAAACACCCGGAAAAACGCGCCGCTGGCTGAGCGCATGCGCGCGCGCAATCTGGACGAGTTTTTCGGTCAGGAGCATATTTTAGGGCCTGGTCGGCTGCTGCGCCGCGCCATTGAAGCGGATCGGCTCACCAGCTGTATTTTCTGGGGCCCGCCCGGCTGCGGCAAAACCACGCTGGCACATGTGATCGCCGCGCATACGCAGTCGGCCTTTGTGCGCATGAACGCCGTAACAAGCGGCGTGTCGGATGTGCGCGAAGTATTGCAAAAGGCAGCCGAACGCCGGCGGATGTTCGGGCAGAGCACCTATCTCCTCCTTGACGAATGCCATCGCTGGAATAAGGCGCAGTCCGATTCCATTCTGCCCGCCATCGAAGAAGGCCTCATCCGGTTCATCGGCTCGACAACGGAGAATCCCATGATCTCCATGACGCCTGCTATCGTCAGCCGCTGCCGCGTATTCGCCTTCAAGCCGCTGACGCAAAAGAATGTGCGCAGCCTCCTGCTTGCCGCTGCCAGCGATTCTGAGCGCGGTCTGGGCCATATGAATGTGCACATCGACGATGACGCGCTCGATCATATCGTGACCGTCGCCAACGGCGATGTGCGCTCGGCGCTCAATGCGCTGGAGCTGGCTGCGCTGACGACGCCGGTAAGCAAAGACGGCATTCACATTACTTTGGCCGTGGCGGAGGAAAGCATTCAGAAGCCCGTCATCCGCTGCGACGACACGCTTTATTATGATATGCTGTCCGCTTTCTGCAAGAGCATGCGCGGCTCCGACAGCGATGCAGCGCTGTTCTGGTTCAGCCGTCTTTTGTATGCAGGCGCTGATCCCAAGCTCCTAGTGCGCCGCGTAATTGCCCACGCCAGCGAGGACGTGGGCCTGGCCAATCCCATCGCCATGCTGCAGGCCGTTGCTGCGGGACAGGCGCTGGAGCAGATTGGTCTGCCCGAAGCGCGCCTCTCCATCGCGCAGGCGATCATCGCTGTATGCGAAAGCCCCAAGAGCAACAGCGTGGTAATGGCGATTGACGGCGCTATGGCGGACGCCGAAAAAGCACGCGGCGACGTGCCGCCGCATCTGCGCGACACGCACTATGCCGGTCACGAGCGCCTGGGCGCGGGCGGCGGATACAAGTATCCCCACGATTTCCCAGGCCATTATGTAGAGCAGCAGTATCTGCCGGATGAATTCAAGAAGGCCGTTTATTACGAGCCTTCCGATCAGGGCCACGAAGCCAAAATAAAAAAACGCAAGGAACTGTAAGTCCCTCGCGTTTCCTGCCGGATTTACCGGCCCTTACCATCATGGAAACAAGGCGCTTGCCCAGAATCACGCCCAGAATCAGGCAGATGACCATCTCGGGCAGCATGTAGCTGACATTGTAGGTGATGCTGCCCCACAGCGGCGTGCCCCAAACGATCGTGCCGGAAAGCACGCTGCACACCAGGCGGCCAATCAGCGCAATCACCATCGCCGCGTAAAGGCCCCAGGATTTGGGCAGCTTCTTGGCAAGGCCCGCAAGGCCCAGCGCCGAGAAGGCCAGAATGTAGTCAAGCAGAAGTCCCATAAAGCCCGCAGCTTCCGCCCCCTGCAGGATCTGCAGCAGGCTGTAGGCAAAGCCTACCAGCAGGCCCGGCACCAGGCCGTAGCTTGCGCCAAAGAGCATCACCGGCAGCATGGAGCCGGGCGTAACCGAGCCGCCGCCACTCATGCGGAAGAGGCGAATATAGCTGAGCACAAAGCTCAGCGCCAGGCACATAGCGGCGTGCGCCATCATTTTCGTCGTCCACTTCACCTGCTTGCGCGAGAGCGTGAGCATCAGAATGCCAAAGGCCAGCAGCGCTGCAAAGGCAAGCCACTCCCAAACGGAAGCTTCCGCCAGCTTTTCAAGCGGCTTTTGAATCCACTCAAAGGCGGGATCTGCCTCTTCGGCATGCGCAACAGGGATCAACCAGTTCCAATTCATACGTACTTCCTCCTTTTCCGCATTATAAAACCCGCGAGCCAAACGGCACGCGGGAAGCAATTGCGTACAGAGGAAAATCCCTTCTGCAACGCGCCGCTTCCCTACGGTAGGATGATCTACACAGGTTCAAGGGGACCGGCGAAACACGCCATCTCAGCCACTTTTGTGACGCCCCCAGCGGGTATGTACAACCAAATTATAATCACAACGACACACACTGTCAAGGAGAGTTTTTTATGGCACACCATTTTTTTGCTTACATGAATCGCATGAAATACATCCGCCGTTGGGGCCTGATGCGCAACACCCAGGTGGAAAATGACATGGAGCACTCGCTGCAAACCGCCATGATCGCCCATGGCATTGCGCTGATTGGTAACAAGCGCTTTGACCGCGAATATGACGCCGAGCATATCATGGCGCTGGCTGTCTATCACGATGCCAGCGAGGTGATCACCGGCGATCTGCCCACGCCCATCAAACACAACAATCCCGTCATCAAGGATGAGTACCACCGCTTGGAGAGCATCGCCAATCAGCGCCTGCTTGCCATGCTGCCGGAGGATCTGCGCGAGGAGTATATCCCGCTGATCGACGCGGATGAAAACACGCCGGAGTGGAAGATCGTCAAAGCTGCCGACCGCATCAGCGCCTATATCAAGTGCGTGGAAGAGCGCAAGGCCGGCAACCGGGAATTTATCGAAGCGGAGATGAGCACGCTGGCCGCCATCCGCGCCGACGCGCTGCCCGAGGTGCAGGTATTCATGGAGCAGTTCGCGCCAGGCTTTGCGCTGTCGCTGGATGAAATCTCGCGCGGTTAATCGCTTTATTTCGCCAAAATATTACAAAATTCTATCATTTTTGTGAACAGTCGAATTGCTTTTTCTGCATCAGCCTGTTATAATGATTTGAACACGCTTTTTCGGAGGGAAATTGATATGATTTTCTGGTGGATTGTCAAAATTGCGCTGTGGGCGCTGGCTGGCTTTATTGCCTCCAACATTATGCGCAGCAGCCTTTCTGTTGTCTGGAATGTCGTGCTGGGCCTGATCGGCGGCGTGATTGGCTCCTTCCTGGCGGGCTTGGTCGGCATCAGCTCTACCAATACGCTGGGCTCCATCATCATCTCCGTCCTCGGCTCGTGCCTGGTTATCTATCTGGCGCGCATTATTCTGCCCCGCATCAAGCACTGATTGCATCGGTGGTCATTTCGTCCGCCCTGCGCGGACGTTTTTTCGCTGTCCATTTTTGTCACGAAAGAAGGCCAATATAACTATGACGTTCAAAAATCAACTGCGCACACAGGCCGCCCTGCATCCCACTATGCAGCCGCAGGACGTGCTCAAAATGTGCTATCAGGCCGCCTTTGGCGCGGAGCATCTGCTGGTCAGCGAGCAGGCTGCCCGTGATTTTTTGACGCATGAATGGGAAAATACCCCTGGCGACAGCGATGAAGCGCTTTATGAGCGCATCAGCAATGAGGTTTGCCGCCTGAACATCCGCGCCTGGAAAGGCCAGAATCTGCCCATGGAGTGGATGCTGCAGCTGTTCCTGCTTTCCTGCAAGCCCCTGCACAACGCGCAGAACCGTTTTTTTGCCTTCCTGGGCTCGGTGGACGCGCTGTGTGCGGCCGACGGTCTGCCCTTTGGCACGGAGGAATGGAAAGCGGCCAAGGAGAATTATCTGCGTGAAGGCGTACGGCCTGTGCATCACTCTGACAGCTATCGCACGGCTGAAAAGCCTGCCTATCGCGTGATGGACACCTCCTTCCTGCGGCTTTTGCCGCTGCTGCTGGCAGCGCACACCGCCAAGGCCAAGGGTGGCGCCAAGGTAATTGCCATTGACGGCCGCGCAGCAGGCGGCAAATCCACGCTGGCACGGCAGTTTCAGCAGGTTACGGGTGCGGGCGTCATCCATATGGATGATTTCTTCCTGCCGGCCGATATGCGCACGGAAGAGCGTCTTGCCACGCCCGGCGGCAATGTGCATTATGAACGGTTTGCGCAGGAAGTGCTGCCGCATCTCTCTGCGGTCGACGCCTTCTCCTACACGCGCTTTGACTGCTCCGTAATGGCAATGGGCAGCAAGGTGCAGGTTCCTGCAGGCGATCTGCGCCTGGTGGAGGGCTCCTACTGCTGCCATCCTGCGCTGGGCGATTACATGGATTTGCGCGTGTTCAGCGACGTGACGCCGCGCGAGCAGCTGCGCCGCGTACAGGCACGGGATAACGCATGGCTGTCGCAGATGTATGTGGAAAAGTGGATTCCGCTGGAAGAAAAGTATTTTAAGGCGTATGCTATCCGCGATCGCGCGGATTTGACGGTGTAGGAAGGGGAACGAGGGGAGGACGAAGGGAGAACGGTACTTTCTTGAGTCAAGAAAGTACCAAAGAACCAGTCGTTTATGTTTGTTGGCTGCGTTATTGTCGCGGCAGTCTATATCGAAAAAGAACCGGAGAAAACGGATGCAAGCAAGCTTGCCCCGATTTTTCTCCGGTTTCTTTTTCGGCGTGCTTCGCACGCTCGCGGAGCTACGCTCCGCAGACTGCCACTTTGGTGTCTTGTGCGTTGGTGACGCCGTTTTTTCTGCGGAAAAAACGAGCGGGTTTCGCGCTGCGGCGCGGGATGGGATAACGCCAGCTGCGGCTGGCTACACCTCATCCGAGGCGCTTCGCGCCCCACCTTTCCCTCAAGGGGAAGGTTTTTCTGTTGTCGTCTCCCAAAAGGCTTCCCCTCGAGGGGAAGCTGTCGCCTGAAAGGCGACTGATGAGGTGTAGCGCTCCGCAGAGCGCGTTCCCCAGCCCGCTCGTTTCGCCGAAGCGTTGCGGCGGTCCCCCGCGGACGCTACCACACAACAAATGCGGCAGGCCGATGGCGCAGCCATCGCATCCGCGAAGCGGATAGAAAAAGGGCCTGGAAGATGGAAGGCAAGCTCGCTTGCAATCCAGATTCCAGACCTTTTTCGTACAGCCTGCCGAAACAAGCCAACCAAAAGATCGGTTTTCGGGGGACCGAAATCCACCGCTGCCCTTTGGCAGATAAAGGTGGATGTAGTTCCAATGAGGCACAGAGCGCAGAAGGTTTTAGCCTTCTGCGCGACAATGCCGAATTGTGGACAGCTCGAGGGGCGCTTTCACCTTAAAAGCGGCCCCTCGAACGTCTCTCCCCCGTCACTCAATCGTTATTATCTGACTATTCTCAATATACGTAAGGCCGCCCATCTTGCAGGAAACCTCGGCGTAATACTCGCCGTCCGGCACCCGCTCGCCGGACGCATCGCAGCCATCCCAGTAGAAAATACTGCCTTCCACTTCCATGCCCAACGGCCGCGAAGGCACGCGATAGCCAAGCCTGCGAATCATTTCGCCTGCTTTATTGCGCACAACCACCGTCAGGCTGCAGGGAAATGCATGCGCCACGCGAATGGCCACTTCTTCGCCCTCAGCGGGCGAAAACATCGCAAAGCATTCCACCCGCAGGCGCGGATCCTCATACTCCGGCTGTACCGAAATCACGCGGCTGCCAGCCAGCGTGGCATGACGGCCTTCCATCGCCACGATCTGCAAAAGTACATAGCCGGTCGGCGCGTCATCCTCGCTGACAATCGTAATGGAGCGCTGATAGCGTCCGGGCAGCAGAATGCCGTTGCCCGTCTCCGTATCCGGCACCACCTGCGGCGATTCAAAGCGCCATCGGCCATCCTTGAAATACACCAGCTGATACTGCACGCGCACGGTACGATGCACTGTAAAGCTGAAATACAGCGTATCCTCGCCCGCCTTGAGCACATTGGTATCCAGTTCTATTTCGCCCACAGGCCTCTCGCCCGTACTTTCCGCCAGCGGATCATACACAAACAGCGGGAAATCACTCTCCTGCGGATATACATGCGCCGTAGACGCGCCGTGCGTCTCCAGAATGCCCTGATACGCCTCCTTCAGCGTGATCGTGCTGTCGCCGTCCAGATCAAACGCGCGCGTGCGCAAGCCCTCGCTGAGACCATCGGCAAAGTAGCTGCCGCCGTTGCTGGCGCCCGCCGTCCATGAAAAGCTGTTCTCGCTGGCGCCTGCGCTGGTCAAAACCACATAATCCCCGCCCTGAAACCAGTTTTTCATGCGGTTATCCCATTCGCCCTTGCCAATGAACGCGCCGCTGTTGCAGGCGTCCAAAATGACAATTTTCTGTCCCGGCACCTGATCCAGCGCTGCACGCAGCACTGAAGCAGAAAGCGTCTCCTCGTGTTGGCCGTCAGACAATACAAGTCCCGGCTCGAAACTGATGCGGTCGTTCAGGCCGTGCGTACATATATAAAGCAATGAAACGTCGCCGTCATCTGCCTGCGCAAAAGCGCCCGCAATGGCGGACAGCAAAAACTCTACGCTGGATATGCCCGTTTCATAGGCATAAATGCCCTCATAGCCGCGGCTGTCTGTGCGCAGGATTTCCTGCATGCGCCGCACATTCATGCGCGCAGAAGGCGTTGTATCGGCATGCGTGAGAAAGTCATCGCAGCCCACCAGCAGCGCGCGGCGTTCTGTATCGCCGATAATCTCCGCGTGCGCAAAAAGTGCAGGCAGCGTCAGCACGCATGCTATTATCAAAGCCAGCAAGCGCTTTCTCACTTTTTACGCCCCCTTCCGCACACGGGCAAAGATTTCGGATGATACTCACTATATCACTTTGCCGCCGGGCTTGTCAATTTAACGCGTCCTTCCGGCAGCATCTTCCAGCCGCAGCAGGTATTCCTTTACCGGCAAACCCGCGCCAAAGCCCGTCAACTGTCCATTTGCGCCAATCACGCGATGGCAGGGCACGATGATCAGCAGCCGATTGGCGTGGTTCGCCATGCCCACCGCCCGGCCGGCGCGCGGATGACCGATCCTGCACGCAATATCGCCGTATGTGCGCGTTTCGCCATAGGGAATCTCGCGCAGCGCCTGCCATACTGCTTGCTGAAAGGGCGTGCCATGCAACCGCACCGGCAGATCAAACGTCTGGCGCTCCATAGCAAAATACTCCCGCAGCTGCTCCTCCGCACGCAAAAGCAGGGGCGTATCGCGCATTTCCCCCAGCCAGACAGAAGGGCTTTTTTCCGTCAAAGAACACAGCACCAGCGCGCCGTCCTCTTCCGAAAGGGCCATCTGCCCCACGCTTGTCATCACAAACTTTGTAAAAATCATGATATTTCCTCACTTCTTTGCAAAAATTTCGCTTTAGCTCTTGCATTTCAGTCCCCGGTATGCTAAAATAGTCAAGCTGTCATATAGAGGCTTTCCCGCGGCGATGCCGCGTGACGTAAGGCAATCTCCGACAGGGAGGTGTAACGAAAATGGGTAAGTATTGTGAAGTGTGCAACAAGGGTCTGATGAACGGCAATCGCGTAAGCCATGCCGAAAACAAGACCGGCCGTATGTATGCTCCCAACGTCCAGCGCGTTCGCGTGCTGGTTGATGGTCGTCCTACGCACCTGAACGTGTGCACCCGCTGCCTGCGCAGCGGCAAGGTCGTCCGCGCGCTGCCTACCGTCAGCGCGAATGCCGAGGCCTAATTAATATAGTGCCCGATGAAAAAGCCAACGTGTTTTGCACGGTTGGCTTTTTCATTTTAACAAAAACGGCGAAAGAGAGAATCTCTCCTCGCCATGCATTTCGTCTAATATCTCACAGTAAATCAGCCGGGAGTAAAGAGGGGCGCCAGCGCCCTCTTTTTTAATCCGCAGCGGCGGCATGTACGCCGCGAGGAGCAGTTGGAATACTGCTTCCTATATCATTTTCCGGCCGTGAGGCGCAGACTCACAGGAAAATGATGTGCGGTGAAAAACTGCTTTAGCTGATTTTTCACCGAGCGTGTCGATTATTCGACACGCTTAATTATGCTTTCTTCCGTCGTTGAGATAGCGGCCGAACTCCGACATATTTTCAAGCGTCAGACCGCAGCCCACCGCCACGCATGTTTGCGGATGATCCGCCACGCGGCAATTTACATTCAACGCCGTCGAGATCGCCTCGCTCAGGCCAGGCAGCTGCGCGCCGCCGCCCGAGAGCACAATGCCCGAGTCAAATACGTCGGCCGCCAGCTCCGCCGGGGTTTCCTCCAGCGCACCGTGAATGGCCTCAATCAGCGCCGTGAGCGGCTCGTCAATGGCCTCATGGATCTCATCAGAAGTAATGCGCATGAGCTTGGGCAGGCCGCTGATCAGGTTTCTGCCCGTCACTTCGGTGTACAATTGCTCGCTGCGCGGCATCGCGCTGCCGATGTTGATCTTCAGCTCCTCCGCCGTTCTTTCGCCGATGAGCAGATTATGCTTGCGGCGCAGATAGCGGATGATCGCCTCGTCAAAATGGTCGCCGCCCAGCTTATGCGCGCGGCTGACCGCCATGCGGCCAAGCGAAAGCACGGCCACGTCCGTCATGCCCGCGCCGATATCCACGATCATGGAGCCGTAGGCGTCGTTAATATTCAGCCCCGCGCCGATGGCCGCCGCTACCGGGCGATCCAGCAGCTGCGTGCGGCGCACGCCCGCCTCAAACATAATGGCCGTGATGCTGCGCTTTTCCATCTCATTGATGCCCGAAGGCAGGGAAAGCACCGCGCGCGGACGCGAAAACATATGCTTGCCGATGGTCTGCACGACAAAATAATGCAGCATGCTGCTGGTCAGTTCAAAATCCGCCACCATGCCGTCGCGCAAAGGACGCATCGCCACAATATTCGCCGGCGTTCTGCCAATCATTTTATAGGCTTCTTCACCAATGGCACGGATCGAGCGCGATTCCCTCTCCAGCGCGACCACAGCGGGCTCATTGCAGGTAACGCCCTTGCCGCGCTCGTAGATCAGCACATTGGATGTGCCCAGATCAATGCCAATATCCTCAGCTGCCATAGACTCAAGGTCTCCTTCGTCAATTTGTAATCGGTTTGTAATATTCTACACACAAACGAAATTTCCTCTTTATTTTTGGACAAATTTAGGATTAATTTCCCACTTTTTTCGAAAAATTTCGTTTTTTAGGACTTTCATTCTCCACTTTTTCCATTTTTTCGGCAGCAAATTTGCGTTTGGTCGCCTCGCCGCCGCGCAAATGGCGCACCGCTTTATGATACAAAAGCTGCTTGCGCACCTGGGCGTAAAGCGTTCCATCCAGATATTTGAGCCGAATGGTTAATTCCCGATGCGCGAGGCTTTTGCTCACGCCAACCTCCCTGGCCGCCTGCCGCACAGTGGCTCCTTTTTCCGCCACGCAGCGCGCCAGCGCAATACACCTGTCATTTATATCCGTGTGCACATTTATATCCTCCCCGCGCTTGGTTATTGCCAAGCTATGCGGGAGGAAATGTGCTTATGCCTGCTGCGGCACCCACACGCTGCGGTTGCCCAGCACATCCACCACCATGATGGCGACGGTGCCGCGCAGCAGCGGCAGCTCCAGCGTGGTAGGCAGTTTGGGCGTTTGCTTACGACGTGCGGCCGAGGTATACGCCTTGAATACGCCGTCGCGCAGGAAGCCGACCGACCACTGATCGACCGCATCCAGGCCGACCACATGCAGCCCCTTGGGCTGCGTTTTGATATTTTCAAAGGGTGCGCTGCCCAGCGCATAGGTATTGAGCGTAATTTCGTAATAGCCAATGCCCGGCAAAACGTCGGCGTCCAGCACTGCCTCTACGCGCTCGGTTTTCGTGCGCAGTTCAAGCTCCGTATCCAGCAGGCGCTTGCGCGTAACCGACACCGCATGGCTGCACTGATCTACGCCCAGGTAGCGGCATTCGTTCTCTGCCGCCGCCACCAGCGTAGTACCGCTGCCGCAGAAAAGATCGCAAACGATATCGCCCCGGCGCGTGCAGCAGCGCACAATGCGGTTGAGCAGCGCCTGCGGCTTTTGCGTGTCATAGCCTGTGCGCTGGGGATCCTTCTGCTGCAGATGGCTCACATCCGCCCATACGTCATCCGGGAAGACGGGCTCGTCATCATAATAGGTATACACCTTGCCGCCCGCCTTGATGGTGCGGCAGGGACGGCCATTCTCATCCACCGTGCGGCGCATATGATTGGAGCGGTTATCCTTGCGCGGCACGCCTACGCGCGTAATATCAAAGTACAGCGCGCGGGACTTGGCATAAAAAAGAATCACATCATGCTTGCGGCTGAAATGCTTCTTGGCGCGGCCGCCCGACTGATACGCCCAGATAATTTCGTTGATAAAGTTGTTTTCACCAAAGATCTTGTCGCACTCAAGCCTCGCATAGGCGTTCATGCGGCTGTCCAGATGCAAAAACAGCGCGCCGGTCTCGCTGAGCAATTCATGCGCAATCGCCAGCGCCTCGCGCAGAAGGCGGAGATACGCCTCCTTGCCGCCCACGCGGGAATCAGAATAGGCCGGCAATTCCAATACCTGATTGCCTTCCGCCCAGCCCTTTTCGCCAATACGCATGCGGAAGGTAAATTCATCCCCCGTAAAGAAGGGCGGATCAAGATACACGCACTGCACCTTGCCTTTAAATTCGTCAAGGTCCGCGCGCCGCAGATCGCTATGGATCAGCACGCCGCCCGTGCGGTCGCCGCAGATGATCTCCTTATAGCATTCAGCCTGCTGCCAGATCATGGGTTTATCCCCCTTCTTTTATTACCAGTTGCGCAGACGCTCAAAATAAACGCCCAGCGCTTGCAGATACGCTCTGATTTCGGTATTTTGGCAAAGGATTCTGCCGCTTTCGCGCACAGCCTCCACAAATGCCTTATCCATCCCGCGCACGCCGCCCTCACACAAAGGGCACACTGCATATGCCCGCGGATCTACCATTACCTTCAGGCCCGCTTTGCCGTCCTTTTCAACGACCACGGGCGTGAGCGGAAACAGCATGCAGGACAGCGGCCGCAGATGACGGTCGCACGCACCGTCGCAGGTGAGCAGTTGAAGCCCGGGCAAAATATCGTCATAGGGCGTCAGCTGCATGCCCTCAGGCAATTGACAATAGAGCGCTTCCTCGCCGGGGAACAGCACCATGCCGCCCTGGCCATCCTCATCGCTTTGGCAGCAAGCCGCGCCGCAGCACTTGCCGCAGTCTGTCTTCAGCGGCGTGATATTTTCCATCATTTCCCGCGCGCGCAGCACGCATTCCAGCTTGTCCATCCTGTCACTCCCGCATTTCTTTCCATTCTCAAGTATACCATAAACTGCCTGTAATTGCAACGAATGGCGCCTTTCGCGCGCAAAACGCCTTGCATATACGGCGTTTTTTCTATATAATGAGGTAAAATTCCCTTTTGTGAGGCGACATTTTATGAAAAAGCTGCTTGTTCTTTTGCTTTGTCTGTGCATTGCGCTTCCCTGCGCGCTTGCCGAAGATACCATCACCTATGAAAACGGCAATATGGTGCAGTATATCACCCGCGATGACGGCGGCGTTACCAAAATCATCTACTACGCCAATCCCAACGCGGAAGGCCTGTACGTCATCGAGGAAATCGTCAATAACGGCGAGCATCGCTCTGTTGCCTATGAAAACGACACGGGCACCGTGCGCGTAGAATACTACGAAAACGGTACGCTCTACATGGAGCGCTACCAGACCGAAGACGGTAACACGCGCATTGATTATTTCGATAAAACCGGCGCGCTGCTGGATTATGAAATCAGCTATGCGCTGCTCAATGCCGAAGGCTATCGCGTAAGTAAGCGCTTCCTGCCCAACGGCACACAGGATCACGAGTGGTGGTGGGCGGCGGAGCATCAGCTGTACCACGAAATCTGGTTTGAGGATGGCAAGGTTGCCGGCTATACCTACCGGTACTACAATACAGACGAAGCATACGAAGTGTACGAAGAATACGACGCCGACGGTACGCTCGAAAAGCGCTTCCTTTACAACGAAAATGGCGAGCGCATAGAAAAAGAGGAAGACTACGAAGAAAAGACCTATGTAGACGAAGACGGCAATTTCGTGCAGATATACTACAATAGCGACTGCGAAGCCTGGTGCAGCTACATCCGCTATAAGCAGCCTAACGAAGAGGGACAGGTGGTTGTGACCGTCAACAAGATGGACGGTACGCCTGTCACCGAAATCTGGTATTCCGATTACATGAACAACGTCGAGTCGCGCGTGCATCTTTACGATGAAAACGGCGTGCTTACCGAAATTCGCTATTACAACGAAGATGGCTCGTGCAAATTTGATACTTTTGACGAAAGCGGCACGCTCCTGTATACGGATGTGGATTACGCCGAGCCCAATGCCGAGGGCTATGAGGTAAGTAAGCGCTTCCTGCCCGACGGCACCATCGATCATGAGTGGTGGTGGGGCCCGGACGATCTTTATCACGAAATCTGGTATGCGGACGGCCAGGTGGAATCTTACACCTACTGGTGGTACAATGTGGACGGGCACGACGTCCGTTACGAAGAACACCACAAGGAATACAGCAAGTATCGCTACTACGATTACGACGCCAGCGGCGAAATGGTTATGTCCGAAAGCGAGACCGTGCATCATTGATGAAAGGATAAGCCCATGCAATTTCCTCTGCCCGCAGAAGTGCTCAAAGCGCTTGATATGATCACCGCCCGGGGCTATGAAGCCTATGTGGTGGGCGGCTGCGTGCGCGATTTGCTGATGGGCATTCCCCCGCACGATTACGACATCTGCACCAGCGCCCTGCCGGAGGAAACAAAGGCCTGCTTTTGCGGCGAGCGCGTGATCGAAACGGGCATTCAGCACGGCACGGTCACGGTGCTGATGAACGGCGAGATGCTTGAAATCACCACCTTCCGCACAGAGGGTGATTATCTGGACGGGCGCCATCCTTCCTCCGTTTCCTTTACGCGCAGCATTGAAAACGACCTGATGCGCCGCGATTTTACGGTCAACGCCATGGCATATCACCCTGAAAAAGGGCTGGTGGATCTGTACGGCGGTCGGGAGGATCTGCAGGATAAACGCCTGCGCTGCGTGGGCGATGCGCCTGAGCGCCTGACGGAGGACGCGCTGCGGATCCTGCGCGCCATGCGTTTTTCCGCGCAGCTGAGCTTTGCGGTGGAGGAAAGCACCGCGCAGGCGATGCATAATCTCAAAGACCGGCTTTCGCTCATCAGCCGTGAGCGCATCGCGCAGGAGCTTTTGCGCATGATTGCCTTCCCGGCGGCTGCAAATGTTTTGCAGCAGTTTGAAGATATATTTTTTGCCGCGCTGCCGCAGTGCAAATGCATCGATATTACAGCGCTTTCTGCGCTGCGTGACGGCGATGAAATCACGCGAATGGCGGCGCTTTTGCATTGCAATGACACGCAATCCGCCGACGCTGCGCTGCAGTCGCTCAAGCTGCCCACCATTTTTCAGCGCAACTGCCTGCAGCTGATTGAGCACTACGCCGCGCCGCTTGAGGCCGCTACGGTGCCGCTGTGGCTGGCGCGCCTGGGCGAAGAGCAATTCCGCCGGCTGCTGCTTTTGCAGCACAACACGGCGCTTTTGCCCGAAATCGAACGCGCGTTGGCGGAGAATCTGCCGCTGCAAGTGCGTGATCTGGCAATCAACGGCCGTGATCTGATAGCGGCGGGCGTGCCGGCCGGGCCAATGGTAGGCGAGGTGCTGGCGCGGCTGCATGAGATGGTTTTGCGGCGGGAAGTGGAAAATGACAGGGGCAGGTTATTGGAAGCAGGGAGGACGTTCCTTTCTTGAGTCAAGAAAGGAACAAAGAACCTGCGGTGGCATTGGAAGCTGGCTGTGTAATTGACGCGGCAGTCTGTATTGAAAAAGAAACCGGAGAAAACGGATGCAAGCAAGCTTGCCCCGATTTTTCTCCGGTTTCTTTTTCGGCGGGCTTCGCACGCTCGCGGAGCTGCGCTCCGCGGACTGCCGCTTTGGTACAGGGTGCGTTTGGGTAGCGCCGTTTTTTCTGCGGAAAAAACGAGCGGGAGGGTACGCCGCTGCGACAGCGTGATAGCGTGTAAAGCCCGTTCGTTTCGCCGCAGCGAAACGGCGGCCCTCCGCGAGCAATAGCAGTCTACATCAGTGGCAGGCCCGGACGGCTGCGCCGTCCGGCGCGCACATCGCGCGCAGAAAAAGAGAGCGGATGCCATCGGGGCGAGCTTGCTCGCATCCGTGGAATCCACTCTCTTTTTCTATTATCCTGCCAAACCCAACCAACCAAAAACTGGTTTTCGAAGGAGCTCGAGGGAGGCTTTTACCTTAAAAGCCGTCCCTCGAACGTCCTCCCCTGCTATCATCGCGCAGCTGCCATGGCCTGCGTCAGATAACTCATCGCGCCGGTCAGCTCCGCCGCGCTGGGGTTGCCCACCATCACCGCCGCCAGAGACGAAATGGCGCTCTGCAGCAGCGCATAGCCGCCATGCGAAGGCGACAAGCCCGCCAATTGCGCCTGTGCGCTGGCCAGCAGACGCTCTGCATCGGGCAGGAGCTGATTTTTAACAATCGGATCGCTGACCGCGCCGCCAGAGGGCGCATCATGTGCCGTGCAGGTGCGCTGCGCCAGAAGCGCGTTATTGCGGTTGGCGTCGTTCGTCAGCCGCAGCGTAGCAAACGCACCCAGGTACTCCTCCAGCACATCCTCATACTGCGTACCGAGGAACCGGTACAGCGGATGCCCCTGCGGAATGGTCACAACGCCTGCCTGCGCACCGGGGCAATTTGCCGTCGCCAGCTTCCCGGTCACAGTGCACAATGTTGTCTCAGTATGCATCTGGCAGTAGGTTGTCGGCGCACCGGACTGCGGCCAGTAATCGGTATACACCTTATAGCCTGCCGCATCATTTTTACATGCCTCGGTTGCCAGCTGTCCGCTTACGCCGCAGGTGGTCACACGCACCAGGCCGTAATCGCTGTGAACGCCCTCCATAATCGCACGGCTCATCAGGTTTTTCTCCTCATGAATGCGGCTCATGAATGTACGCCAAAGCTTGGCCGCACTGTTTCCGCCCGTTGTTTTAGAGGAAAGCGACTTATAATTATCATGACCGATCCACACCGAGCTCGCGTACCAGCCCGTAAGGCCTGAGAAGAACACGCCCTTCTGATCGGAGTTTGTGCCCGTCTTGCCGGCTACCGTCTGTCCGGGAATCTTGGCCGATGTGCCCGTGCCGGAGGTTACGGCGTCCTTCATCATATCCACCGTCAGATAGGCCGTGGATGGGCTGAACACCTGATAGCGCGTCTGATTGGCATGCGCATCATAAATAACGTTGCCGTTGCTGTCTGCAATGCCCAGGAAAGAAATGGGCTGCTGATACACGCCTGTATTGCCCAGCACGCCGAAGGCCACCGTCATTTCAAGCGGCGTTAAGCCGCTGGAGCCCAGCGCCACGCCAAAGGGCGTCGCGTTGATGTGCTTATCGGAAGCGCCCATCAGCTGCAGGAACTTGACGGCGTTTTCTACCCCCACATAGTTCATCAGCGCATAGGCCGCCGCCGTATTATCGCTCTTCACCAGCGCCTGACGCAGCGTCTCCGGGCCGCGATAGCTGGAGCCGCCGTAATTCTTGGGCCAGGTCTCGTTGAGATGATTATCCAGATACCCCGTGATAGGCAGCGGCATATTATACACAATCCCGCTGCCGCCCAGGCCGCTGAGCTCAATGGCCGGCGCGTACACCGTGAGCGGCTTGATGGACGAGCCGACAGGCATGTTCATATCCACCGCGCGGTTGAGCGTCTTGCGGCGCGTAGGCTCTGTGCGGCTGCCGACAATCGCCTTGATTTCGCCTGTACGGTAATCCAGCACCACCGCAGCCGCCTGCGGCTGAACAATCTCATCATAGGTGCCGTCAGCGTTGCGCGCGCGGTAAATCTTGTCGTCCGGATCGCGCAAAGAGGGATACGAGGCGTAATTGTAAAGCGTTTCCTCTACAATCTGCTGAATTTCGGTATCCAGGCAGAGGAACACATGATAGCCGCCCGTGCGCAGTTCATTTTCCATGCGGTTGCGGTTGGCGGATGTGTTTTCCAGGTTATTGAGCTTGAGCAGCGTCTGCACCACATCGCTGATGGCATATTCCACATAATGCACATAATCGTAGAGCTTGCCGCTGTCGGGCTCCTTTTCTAGCACATTTGCCGTCGCCGGGTCAAGCGCTGCGATATATTCATCGTGCGTGATGAACTGGTTTTCGTACATCATGCGCAGCGCATAGTCCGTGCGGTTGTTGGTGATGGCCGCATAATCCGTCGTTTCCGACGAGCGCAGATAATAGTTGCGGCGGGGATTGTAGTAATAGGGATTGGTGCAAAGCCCCGCCAGCATGGCGCATTCGCGCAAAGAAAGCTCCATCGGCTTTTTGCCAAAGTAGCCCTGCGCGGCGGTATATACGCCGTAGTAGTTTTCGCCCAGATAGATGGTATTCAGGTAGCTCTCCAGGATCTGATCCTTGTTATACTGCGTTTCCAGCTGCATGGCAAGGTAGGCTTCCTGAATCTTGCGCTTGTAAGACTGCTCGCTGGAGAGGATGGTATTTTTGATCAGCTGCTGGGTGATGGTGCTGCCGCCCTGCTGCGAGCCGGAAAGAAAATTGGTGACAAACGCGCCAATAATGCGCTTGACGTCAATGCCGCTGTGGTTATAAAAGCGCGCATCCTCTACCGCCACAAAGGCGTACTGCAGTCTTTTGGGCATTTCGCTGATGGAGATCATCACGCGATCCTCTGTGCCCTTGTAATCGGTAATCAGATTGCCGTTTGCATCATAGATAAAAGAGGTTTGCGCCTGATCATCAATGAGCGTGAGATCCAGCTGCGGCGCTGTATTGACATATGCGCGCGCAATGCCCACAACCGCGCCAACGCCGCTGAGGCCCAGCATCAGTATCAGCAGCACCAGCATGCGGATGGAATTGACCAGCACAGAGCAAACAAAGCTCGGGCGACGAAGCCTGGGCTTAAAGATGCTGCGCGGCGGCAAGGTATCAAAGCCGTCGTACAGCTCATAGTCTGTACGGCGAGAACGATTGCTCATAAAGGATTTGCTGCCTCCTTCAAAGTTTGGCGGACGCATCAATTATAGCATAATTCATGCCGTCAGGCAATGACAGAGGCTGGAAGGAGCGGGAATATGAAGGGAATACGGCGCTTTTTTACATTTCTGAAGCCACGCAGGCTGCTGCGGATCATCGTCATCCTGTCGCTGCTGCTTGCCGCTGCATATCTGTTTCTGGAGCGCAATCTGACGCAGGTCATCCTCGATACCGCCTACACCCGCGCATATGCCCTGGCCGTCGAAACGATGAATGAAGCCGTGCAAAGTACCCTGAACCCAGGCGTTGCCTATGAGGAGCTCATCAGTGTGCGCACAGACAGCGAAGGCCGTGTCACCATGCTGCAGGCCAACACCGTGCGCATGAATGAATTGGCCGTGCACATTGCCCTGGCCGCGCAGGAAGCGCTGTCCATGCGCGATGAAAGCACCATCGCCGTGCCCATAGGCGCAGCGCTCAAAGCGCCCTTCTTTTCCGCCATGGGGCCGCGCATACAGGTGCGCCTTTTCCCCGTCGGCGCAGTCAAAGCCTCTTTCGCCACAGAATTTGAATCTGCCGGCATCAACCAGACGCGCCATAAAATCTGGCTGGAAATGCACGCCACCGTGCGGCTGGTATTGCCCACTGGCGCCAAGGCTGTGAATGTCGATACGCAGATTCTCATCGCAGAAAGCATCATCATCGGCGAAGTTCCCTCCTCCTATATCCATGTGCCCGAAACCGAAGACAGCCTGAATTTTGCTGTACCGGACTGAAAAAGTACAAAAAGATGTAAATTCTTCATTAGAAATGCGCCGAAAAAGTACTGTTTGCTTGACATTGATGACTGAATAAAATATAATAAAATGTGCAATGATATACCGTTCTGCGCGTTCGTCGCGTAAGGAGGGGAGGTAGGGTATGTATACCCAGAAAACAATGAAGAAAACTTGCATCGTGCTGGCGCTCCTTGTGATGCTGCTTGGCATGTTTGCAATGAGCGCCTCTGCGGCGGAAAACGTTAATTTTACTATTTCTGTCGAGCCCGCCAGCCTCACCGAGCCCGGTGCAGTAACCGTTTCCGTCCGCGTGGTCAATGCCGGCGAAACGGATATGACCGAGCCTGTTGTTTTGTATGATCCCGATGGCAACATCGTGACGGGCTTTGGCGACGGCGGCCAGGCGCTGATCAAAAAGGGCGAATATGTCTCCACCCAGCACACATATCAGGTGACCCAGGCGCAGCTGGACGAAGGCAAGATCACCTACTCCATCAGCTATAATGAAGTAGGCGCGGATGGCGCTGTCACCGTCAAGACGCAGACAGCCAGCGCGCAGATTGCCTTCACCGGCACCAAGGCCGAATTGACCGTTAACCGCACCATCGATCCTGAAGTTGTGCGCAACGGCAATCTGGTCACGGTCACGTATGAACTGTATAACGCCGGCAATGTGGAAATTACCAGCATCCGCGTGCGCGAGGATTCCTCTGTTTCCCGCACCGCGCAGACGCTCACTTCCCTTGCGCCCGGCGAACGCAAGACCATGCAGTTCACCGCCACCATGAACTCTGCCGATCTCAAGAGCGCCGGCGTTGTCACCTATAAGGCGGGCGATCAGTCCCTGAAGGAAGAATTGCCCGAGGTGACCATCCCCCGCGCCAAGCCCGGCCTGCAGCTGGATAACATCCTGACTGCGGATCACACCTCCATCGGCAATGGCGAAACGGTAACGCTCACGCTCACCATCGTCAACAACGGCAACATCACCTATTCCAACATCACCGTCACCGATCCCACCTACGGCGAGATCTTTACCAACCTGTCCCTCGCCCCCGGCGAAACGCTGGTGAAGGAAAAGCAGTTCACGCTCGCCGAGACCACTACCTTTAAGTATTCCATCACCCTGCCGGACAACACGGGCGTAACCAATACGGTGTCCAGCAACGAGCTGAAGGTCAGCGTGTATGATCCCTCTCAGGTGATGCATATTTCCGTCACCGCCGAGGCTGATTGCGCCACCATTGCGCGCGTGCCCGCGGATGTTAAGTTTGCCGTGACCGTCACCAATAATTCTTCTCAGGAAGCCAAGAATATTTCCATCTACCACGGCGAAACCTTCGTTTACACCATCAACAGCATCGCTCCTTCCAAGAGCGTCACCGTCGAGCGTGATTTCACGGTCTCCCAGGCGGGCAAATTCCGCTTCACCGCCCGCGTCAAGGATGCGCTGGATAACACCGTCTCCTTCGATTCCAACGAAATCACCCTCACCTATGCCGCGCCCACACAGGCGCCCACGCCCGACCCCATCGTCACCCCCGCGCCCCTTGTCACCGTGACGGTCGCGCCCATCGAAGTGCTTGATCCCGTCACCGCCAAGACCAACGAAGTGCTCAAATATGCCGCGCTGGTTATGGGCAGCGCGTTCGCGCTGGTGTTCGTGCTCTTTGTTGTCGCCACCATCGCCCGCAGCAAGCGCCGCGCCGCCTCCAAGAATGCTTACGATCACATGGAGCTGGGCGCTAAGCGCGACTATCGCGAGCCTGCCCGCCGTGAGCGCAGCAAGGATCTGAATGATTCCGCCGAGGAAACATTCGATGCGAAAAAGGCCGTTGAAAGCAGCCGTCCTTCCGACGAAGTGCTCAAGGAAGAGCTGGAAGCCGAAAAAGCGCAGAGCGACGCCGAGCCCGTAGCACAGCAGGCCAATGAAAACGGCGGCTATCGCCTCACCCGCGAAGCGCCAGCAGCGCCCGCCGAAGCTAAGGCAGAAGAGCCCGCTCCCCGCAAGCGCAACCGCCGCTCCGACCGCAAAAAGGCAAACGAAGACGAATAACAATTAAAAAGCACCCGCTGTCCAAATGGACAGCGGGTATTTTTTATGCGTATGTCACAAAGTGTTCGGGATACTCCCGCAGCGCGCCGATGCGCTCTTTCAAAAATTCCGGATAGATCGTCAGCCCTGCCAGTGCTTCCAAGGACACAAAACCGTATTCCACCTGCCCATTATCCCGGTGCGGCTGAAATTCTCCTGTGTCTGAGAGATCGCCCTCAATCAGATAATAAAAGCACAGGCTATGGACCATTTTGCCTTGCCAACGCCAAAAGCACTCTTCCGTCCACAGCAACCTCTTGATCGCAATCTTCACGCCCATTTCCTCGCAAAATTCGCGTTTTAAGGCGTTTTGCGTTTCCTCGCCCACTTGCACATGTCCGCCGGGAAGCGCGTATTCTGCGCCGTTTTTGTCGCGTTGCAGAAGGATTTTTCCGTCCTTCAGCAGCACGCCCGCTGCGCGCAGATCGCAGCGGTAATCCTCGCCGCGAAACAGCCAGTCGTTGGTCATATCCTTTCCTTTCCACGCAGCAGCGCACAGTAAGCGTCCAATGCTGCAACGTCACGGGCCTGCAGATATTTCTGTTGTATGCGCTCGAACACCTGCGTTTTAATCAGCCGTATCGCCTCGTCCAGCGGATGCCACTGCACCTCGGTACGGTTGGCCTTTTCGGCTGCTGTCAGATGGTTTTCCTGCGCAGCGTGACTGGTCTTCACAATAAAATAATGATTGATCTGCGTATAATCAAGGCTTGCGCGATTTTCGGTAACAATGCCCAGTTCTTCAATGCAGTCGCAAACGCAGCCCGTTTCCTCATAAATTTCCCGCTGCACCGCTGCCAATGCATCTTCATCGCCTTCTATGCCGCCGCCCGGCAGGCTGTACAGATGAAATTTCGCCGAATACATGACCGCATAGAGTTTATCCTGGGTCCTCACAATCGCACGCGCAGTTTTCCGCGGTGCCTTGTCTGACAGCCCATCAGTGCCCAAAACAATACTGTCGTTCAATTCACAAATAATTTTCACAGATTCCTCCCCAGAACTCAGGCCTTATTCATTTCCTGCACATATTCGGCGCTTTTTGCCGTCATTTCTACCCACGCCGGACGGAAACCGCTGCGAATGGCATTGCGCACAGACTTAATATTGCACCACGCCGCGCAGTAAAACGGCACCTTACCACGACTGATAATCTCCAGCGCCAGCTTGCTCGTCAAAGCAGAAGCAATGCCTTGGCGACGGTACTCCGGCAGCACATCAATGCCAATCTGCCACATGTCCTCACAATCCGCAGAGCATCCGGCCAACCCAATCAGCCTGCCATTGTCATACGCGCCCACGCCCAGAACATCCAGATGCCTGCGTTTTTCGCACAGGGCGTTAGCCCACTCAGGCTTGTACAAATCGACAAAGTCGGCCTGCGTCAACACGCGCGTTTCATAGGCGCAGGGAAGCTCTCTGAGCAATTCCAGCTCGGGCAGAAAATACTCCGCCATGAAGCACACCTTGAGTCCGTGCGGCTGCAAAATCTCATCCAGCGCGTGCAAATTCGGCGTCTCAAAGCAATGCTCCGCCGGATATTTACGCAGATATGCCATCACCGGTTCCCGCAGCGCTGCATTCGTCGCTGTCACCACATTGCTGCCGTACGAGCACAGCGAACAATCAAAGGGCAGCTTCAGATAGCGCCGCGCATCGAGATGCTCGCCCGACAACACTACCACGGGCTCTATCTTATCAAAGTCCTCCGGCAAACAATTGTAATCAATGGCCGATTGCTGCTTGGCAATGCGCCAGATATCGTTCTGTTTCATACCACACCTGTCATTTACAGATTTTCGTTTAGTTTACCATACACGATCCACCACGTCAACGCCGCCAAAATGAAAAAGCGCACCGTGATTTCTCACGGTGCGCTTGCGTATCCGCTATTAGAACTTGGTGGTGTTCAGACGGATGGAGGGGCCCATGGTGGTGCTGATGTACAGCGACTTCACATAGGTACCCTTGGCGCTGGCGGGCTTGGCCTTGATGATGGCGTCCATCAGAGCGCTCAGGTTCTCGTTCAGCTTGTCAGCTTCGAAAGAAACCTTGCCGATGGGGCAGTGCGCGATGGCGGTCTTATCAACGCGATACTCAACCTTACCGGCCTTGATATCGTTGATGGCTTTGGTCACGTCCATGGTGACGGTGCCAGACTTGGGGTTGGGCATCAGGCCCTTGGGGCCCAGGATGCGGCCGATGCGGCCGACAACACCCATCATGTCAGGCGTGGCCACGCAGACGTCGAAGCCAAACCAGTTTTCCTGCTGAATCTTCTGCACCAGATCCATATCGCCTACGAAGTCCGCGCCGGCAGCCTTGGCTTCTTCAGCCTTGGGGCCCTTGGCGAACACCAGCACGCGAACGGTCTTGCCCGTGCCGTGAGGCAGGACAACCGCGCCGCGAACCTGCTGGTCAGCATGGCGGGGATCGACGCCCAGACGGATGCTCAGTTCAACGGTCTCGTCGAACTTGGCCTTGCCGGTCTGCTTAACAAGCTCGATGGCTTCCATGGGATCATAGATCTTGAGGGGATCGATCAGCTTCTTGCTGTCAATATACTTCTTGCCGTGCTTCATTTACGTATCCTCCCTCATTCTTCCACGGTAATACCCATAGAACGGGCAGTACCGGCGACCATGCTCATAGCAGCCTCAATGCTGGCAGCGTTCAGGTCAGGCATCTTCTTCTCAGCGATTTCACGAACCTGATCCTTGGTCAGCTTGGCAACCTTGTCCTTGTTGGGCTTGGCAGAACCACTCTCGATGCCCAGGGTCTTCTTGATGAGAACCGGGACGGGAGGAGTCTTGGTGATGAAGGTGAAGGAGCGGTCAGAATACACAGTGATGACAACAGGAATGATGTAGCCTTCCTGCTTCGCGGTGCGGGCATTGAACTCCTTGCAGAAGCCGGGGATGTTCACGCCGTGCTGACCCAGCGCCGGACCAATGGGGGGCGCGGGAGTAGCCTTGGCCGCGTTAACCTGGAGCTTGATGATTGCGGTTACTTTCTTTGCCATTGTGAATGGCACCTCCTAAACTATTGTGGTAATGGCGGCACGATCTTTCACGTACCTCCCACTTAGGGAACACAGAGGACAGTGGGCCGGATTATTCCGCCTTCTCTACCTGGTTGAAGTCGAGCTCCACCTGCATCTCGCGGCCGAGGAACATCTTCACCTTCACGCGCATTTTGGCGCGCAGGGCGTCGATCTCCTCCACCGTGCCGGTGAAGTTTTCGAGAGGACCAGAGAGAATGCGAACGTCTTCGCCCACGGCGATGCTGTATTTGGCTTCCAGGGACTGGCTGCTCAGCATCGACTCGACCTCTTCGGGAGAGAGCGCTACAGGCTTGGATTCGGGGCCGACAAAGCCCGTCACACCGCGCGTGTTGCGCACCACATACCAGCTTTCGCTGGTGATGATCATGTTTACAAGAACATAGCCCGGGAACGTCTTGCGGGTGGTAACCACGCGCTTGCCGTTGCGGAACTCGGCTACCTCTTCGGTAGGAACAACAACATCAAAGATGACATCCTGCATGCCGTTGTTTTCAACCGTCTTTTCGAGGTTGTCCTTTACTTTGTTCTCATAACCCGAATAGGTATGTACAACATACCATTGGGGGGTTGCTTTTTCCGAAGGCTCGGCCATATCCAATCTCCTTAATTACCGGCAGCAGGGGCCTCAGTGGGCTCCGCAGCGGTATCGTCCTGAACAGTTTCGCCTTCCGCAGGTTCTTCAACCTGGGTCTCTTCCTCAGCATGATCATGATCATGTTCTTCGGTGGCGGCGTTGTTCGGATTAAGAGAACTCAGAGCAGATACGAGCTTGGAAGCGCCCATGTCGAGCAGACCAATCACAACGCCCATGAAGACCATGAAAATCAGCACGATCGCAAGATACTTCAGGTAGTTGGCCTTGGTGGGCCAGGTTACCTTCTTGAGCTCATGCCACATGTTCTTGAAGGGAGTCGCGATCTTGCCGGGCAGCTTTTTGAAGAAGGCAACAAACTTGTTTTCCTTCTTCTCAGCTTTGACCTCGGTCGTCTCCTTAACGGTCTTTTTCTCGTCTGCCATGATATTACCTCGTTTCGCGGTGAGCAGTATGTTTCCTGCAGAAACGGCAGTACTTAGACAGCTCAATACGGTCGGGGGTGTTCTTCTTATTCTTCTTGGTGTTGTAATTGCGCTGCTTGCACTCAGTGCAGGCCAGCACGATGTTTGCTCTGGCTTCCTTGGCTGCCATGATGGAACACCTCTTTCGGTCGAATCCGTCCCGGGCGAGTTATCCTCGCCCGGAGCGGGCTATTATTGATTATTCGATAACGCTGACGACAGCGCCGGAACCAACGGTACGGCCGCCTTCACGGATAGCGAAGCGCAGACCAGCCTCGATGGCGATGGGGGTGATCAGGTTCACTTCCATCTCGATGTTGTCGCCGGGCATTACC
>JAFXJP010000010.1 GCA_017532155.1 Clostridia bacterium
CAGCATGGCTTTGTGTGCCATTCTGTCCCGTTTGCTATGCTGGGGATGAGGTTGTGGGCGCAGTCAGGGAAGACATTCTCCAAAGGGCCGCCGCGCAGCAGATTCAGCGAGAAGTTATTTTCTGAATGCTCCCATAATGCTGTCGCGCAGTTTTTTCAGGCTATCCTTTGTCACCTGAAATTCCAACTGAAAAGGCGTAGGAGAAATCTTGTTTTCCAATTCATGCACGCGTTCAGTCAGTTCTTCAATCTGTGCCTGCTGCTGGAGGAGTATGCGGTCATAGTGCGTTTGCAATTCATACAGCGAGTTATCTAAACAATCTGCGAATTCATCGATGTGCTGATTGTGGTAGGGATTTGCACCCATGCTGGCGCGCAGTTTCTATGTAGCACGCAAATTGGATAGAGGGGTTATGATCATTTTCTGTTCATCCTTGAGCGACATACGCTCATGCTTTATACTATATTTTACCTCCAATTCTTGATTTTTTCAAATTTCAATATCAATAAACAGCGATGTTGATGCTGGCAAATGACAAGAAGTCAATTTTGATAACTAAACGCAACTCATCTCAAAACTTCATCCAGGACGATCAGGTGTTGAGGAAAGCATGGAAGTCAGGGGGACTACAAAACCTGTGATAGGTGGAAACTTGTATTTTCGCATATGATACACTATAATATAGATGATAAAGTTAGTTACGGATTGAAGGAGGATGGCCTCATGCCTGAAATTTATAATGTGTATTGTGATGAAAGTTGCCATCTTGAGCATGATGGTATAAATGTCATGGGATTAGGCGGGGTATGGTGTGTAAAGAACAAGATTTCAGAAATTAACAGGCGCATACATGACATCAAAATTCGCAACGGCATCGATCCAAAAGCTGAAGTGAAGTGGACTAAGGTGGGGCCTGCAAAAAAACAGCTTTATATTGACTTGATTAATTATTTCTTTGATGATGATGATATACATTTTCGTGCACTAATTGTTCCTGATAAAAATTTGTTGGAACATGAACGATACCATCAGACGCATAACGACTGGTATTATAAAATGTACTTTGAAATGCTTCGATTTATTTATTCCCCAAAGAATCATTACAATGTTTACATTGATATAAAGGATAGTCATAGTAATTCTCGCTCGAAAAAATTGCATGATGTATGCTGCAACGATATGTACGATTTTTCTCATCAGATTATACGAAAAATACAACCTATTCGTTCTGAAGAAGTTCAAATCATGCAAATTGTTGATATTTTGTTAGGTGCCGTAGTATATGCAAATCGAAAATTTGAGGAAGGGTTTAAACAAAGCGAAACCAAATTAGAGTTGATTGATCTCATTAGAAAGCGCAGCAAGTATGCACTGAACAAAACTACTCTTTTACGTGAAGATAAATTTAACTTGTTTATTTGGAGGGCTACTCAATGGAATGCAAATGGCTTCCAGAACTAATACCCTGTACTAATTGGGCCGAGTTTAGTACGTATGAACAATTAATCTATTCAATTTTCAAAAGAGATTTTATTGATAGTTGTCCGTCTTTTGAGTCTAAGCCCGTCAATATTCGCCGCGAACCTAAGGTGGACAATAGAGAACAAGCTTTTTTTCACGTAACAAGTCGTGAGTACAAAGCCGGCGAAGAACGTATGCCTGACAATAAGAGATGTGAGAGAATAAAATGGATACGCGCATTTATTGAGCATTACGATTGCGATCCTTGTCTGTGTGAATCATGCGAAGGGATCAAAGTGTGGGAGGAGCCAAAGGGGAATAATCATCGTATCCTCTTATATTTCGAAGAGGAAGACTATGTAGTTGTACTTGAACGTAGAGACAGATATGTTTTATTAATTACTGCCTATTATGTAGACTATTCTCATACTAAGAAAAATTTGCTAAAACGCTATAATCAGTATAACAAAACGCGCCGTACATAAGTACGACGCGTTCAGGAACTCTTTCTACACTAGTAGATGAGCTACTTCTAGTATATGCAGAATTCGGATCCTGTCAATACTTTTTTTAAAAAAAGTTACTTTCACCTCTTGACAAATACCGCATCATAGTGTATTATATGCCATTTTGCTCAAAGAAATTCAAGCAACAATAGGTAATAGGACTTTTTCTTAAAAAAACCACATTTGATTTGTGGTTTTTTATTTCACAATTTCCAGATATTTATATATTGTTGGCCTGCTCAATCCGCATATTTAATTTTGACAACTTAACGCAACTCATCCCCAACTTAACCAAACTGATAACAACTCAACAGAAATTGCAATGAACTGTATGTCAAGTTATTCAAAGTGAAGCTTTTCTCTTACATAATTTCTTATTCTATTGATTATGCATTGGGATTATGGTACACTGCCAATGTATTCTGAATAACCAGCGAAAAGATGTGGAATAGCCACCTTTTACAGGGTTTTGTTTACAGAATTGCGAGTGTTTTCTGAAAAAAACCGGAGAAAAGAAGCTGAAATACGTGCAAAAAAGCCGGTTTTGTTAAGAAAAACGGAGGTAGGGTGAAGCTCCCTTTACACGGGGGAGTCTATCAAACGAGAACAGCTACACCTCTCAGATGGTCCGCACCATCAAGTACTTCGCTGAGCTGGGCTAATTAACCGCTGGCAGGTATAAAATGTGAATAACATTTACGCCCTCTTTCCATCTGGAAAGAGGGCGTTTTTTTGCGCTATCTGTTTATTTTCCCAGCGCCTTTTTCGCCTGGCGGATGGCCAGGATGCGCTCCATTTCGTTGTAGACGATCATGTAGCCTTCGTCCACGCCCATGCCGGGCTTGGCGAGAATCTGCACGGGCTTGGTGGCCATGGCGCACTGCACGCATACCTGCGCGCTGCGATCGGTCTCATTGCAGGTGCCGCCCTGATAGGCGCCGATGCCCTTCTCCTTGCAGTAGAGCACGGCCTCGATGGTGTTGTTCACGCCGCCCAGGTCCGGGGTCTTGATCTGTACCATATGGCCGGCCTTGTGGTCGGCAAAGAGCTTGATGTCCTCGAGCGTGTTGCACCATTCGTCGGCAACCAGCTCCACGTCGCAGCCGCGGTCGTCCAGTTCCTTCGTCAGGCCGGCCAGCGCCTCAATCTGCGCTTCGCGGGTGCTGTCGCAGTCCATGGGGCCTTCGATGCGCAGCAGGAAGGGCTTGGCGATGCGGCCGAGCTCCTCGATATAATCCGCCATCGCCTTGTAATTGTACGCGCCGAAGATCTGGCCGATGGTGCCGTAGCAGTCAATGTGCATGACGGGCTGGTAGCTGTCATCCGTGCGGAAGGCGAGGATGCGGTCGCGCAGCCAGGCGACGTAGTCCTTCAGCTTTTCGCCGTTCAGGCCAAGCTTCGTTTCCACATGGTTGATCAGCGCGTGCGGCAGCACCTGCGCGCCCTTGATGATCATCTTGTCGGCGTTGTCATATCTGGCGTCGCCCGACTGGGTGAAAATCGGGATGGGCGTGTCGGACACTTCGCAGCCGTATTCGTCAGCCACAACCTCGCACATCAGGCGGCCCGAAGCCTTGGCTACCGCATCCAGCAGCGCCTGGGATACGCCGTAGCGGATGGCGGTGTGCAGCCGCTTGCCGTCAATTTCAATCGCTTCCATATCGGCGGCGAGCTTACGGAAATTCTCCGCCTCCTTGCCGACGAGCTGGGGCTTGATATGCTTTTCAATCAGCGGGATGAACTCCTCCGCCAGGAACAGCGGATCACGGCCGCCCGCGCCGGAATACTGCACGGCAGCGCAGTCGCCGTGGGCGATCTGCCCGTCCTCCAGCAAAAGCATCACAGAGATGGCCTCGCCCGCCTGACGGATGGCGCGGAAGCCGGGGGTGGCGGGCTCGCCTACATAGAAGGTGCCGTCGTGGCCGGCGCCCTGCTTGATGGCGCGCTGATCGTCAAAGTAAAAGCCCGTGCGGCCCTTGGAGCAAATCACATCAATAATCTTCATGACTTTATCCTCCGAATCTATTTAGCGCGGTCTGCCGACCAGGTAGCCCTTGCCGATGGCATATACGTCGTCGATGACCATCTGGAAGGAGGCCTTGCGCTTTTCATGCGCGGCGCGCTCTTCGATCTTGCCAATGTGGAAGTCCTTCAGCTCCTGGCTGAAGGGCAGGTTGCCAAAGTTCAGGATACGCACAGCGCCGTTATTGTCGCGGGCGGGGAGCATGAGGCCCGCATTGAAGCGGCAGGGCGCAAAGGGCACATCCAGCGCGCCGGATTCCACGCCGCGGCAAACGCCCACGGCGATGTCGCCGTTACCCAGCTCAAAGCACTTATCGATGATGGCGCGGGTCTCCAGGCGGATGATCTCCTTTTCGTCCTCGAGATCTTTTCCGACGTAGGTCTGGTCGCGCAGCATGTTGACCACCTGCTTTGTGCAGCGCAGACCCTCGGCGTTGGCTTCCATGGTGGGAATGCCTACCGCCTCGTGCGGGGTTTTGACGATCACCTTGGTGGCCTTCGAGAGCGCGGCGATCATCGAGCCCATCGAAATTACGCCAAAGGCCTTGGCCTCGTCCGCCGGGAAGCCGCCCATCCACTGATGCAGAACGGTGGTGACGATCACATCATTGTAGCCGTACTTATGCAGATATTCGTCGGTCAGTTCTTCCAGCGTCTGGATGGCGGCGATATCCTGCACAAGGTTGCCGCACTGGCCGTAGCCGACGGTGATGTTCTTGACGCCCTGCTCGGCGGCCAGCAGCGCTTCGATGACGGCGGCAGCGTGCGAAATGCAGGGCGGCACCAGCGTGCCGGTGAGCGGGCCGTAAGGCTCGCGGTTGATGGACACGCCCATTTCCTCGTAAAGGCCGGTCAAACGGTCGACGTACTGCCAGTCGCGGATGGTGCGTTCCATGGGAATATTTTTGCAGTAGGGCAGGTTGTAGGAAATGCCGCCGCCCTCGTAGCTGGTAAAGCCGCCGGCATAGGCAATCTCAGCCAGCAATCTGGCGTCGGGCGTGCCGTGGCGCACCTGCACGGGCACATGCACGCTTTCAATCACCTGACGGCACTTCATTACGCCGTGGTTGACGGCGGGAAAGCCGTTGAGCATGGCGCGGTCAAGCTTCAGCGATTCGTTGATGCCGCCCTCCGCTTCCTTGTAGCGGTTCTGGCGGGTGTAGCTGTCGATGGTGGTGGGCAAAAGGTCGGCCTCGCCCTGATCCTGCAGATGCTGCAAAAGTTCAATATGCTTTTCCACCACCGGCACGCCTGCGCGAGGCTGCACCAGCGTCGTCTTTTCCTTTTTGGCCTTGATCAGCTTCAGGGAAAAGATGCGGCTTTCGTCCATGGCCTTGTGATAGGCGACCGCTTCGTCGAGGTTCACATCCTTGCCCGTGGGCCACTGGGTGAGCACTTCGTTTCTCAACGCCAGAAACTCGGAATCAGGAATTCTTTTGTTCTGAATGTCCATTGTATTCAAGCTCCTTTTTCATGATGCGCAGAGCGGTTTGCGGGGCGTATTCGCTAAGCAGCCCCATGGCTGCAATGATATATTTTCTGTCCACGTGGATATCCGCCTTGAGGGGGCGAAGCGACATGGGCGCAAGCGGAGAAGCCAGCGCATGCGCGGCGATTTCGTCCGTGCGGCGCGTGCGGATGAGGCTGCCGCCAGTGACGATGATTTGCCGGACAGAACGCAGATCCTTGCCGGACTGCACATAGGTGAGTCCCATCAGGGTGTATGTTTCCTCCATGCTGCCGGCGTGGCGGGTGACGGCTGTTTCTATCGCCATGGAAGAAAGCGCAAAGTCCAGCTTTTCAAGATCACTTCCGGGCGCGGGCAGCGTATCGGGCGCGGCGCAGAGCTGATCGATGAGTTCCTCCACGCGGCTTTTATCAAGCCCGGACAATTGGCAAATGCGGCTCAGCCCTGCCGCCTCCACAATGCCGCGCACGCTGTAGCGCATGCCGATGTCGCCTTCGACTGTGCGCTTGTCGTAGGGCTCGGGCAGGCCCTTATAGACCGTTGCTGCGTCGCGGGGCATACCGTCCGCCATGGAATAAATATCCGTGGTGGCGCCGCCCACATCGACCGCGATCAGATCGCCGATGCCGCTTTCGCCTTCGCAGCCTTCCGCCAGCAATCGCATGGCCTTCATCACCGCCGAGGGCGTGGGCATCAGGATGCCGCTGATGAGCTCAGCCGCCTGCGACAGGCCCTTGGCCTGCACGATGCGGTGAAGGAAAATCTCGCGGATTTTCTGTCTGGCGGGCTCGATATTGAGGGTGCCGAACTTGGGCATCACGTTTTCGCAGATGTGCACCTCATGGCCGGCAAGAATGCGCTCGCACTCGCGCGCCGCCGTGCGGTTGCCGGCAATGATGACGGGAAAATCAAAGTTCGTCGCTGCCAGCATCCTGGCGTTATGCAAAATACATTCGGTGTTGCCGCCGTCAGTGCCGCCCACCAGAAGGAAAATGTCGGGGTTGATCTGAAGAATTTCAGCGATGTCATCCTCCGTCAGCTGGAAGGAAAACACCTTGAGTACCTTTGCGCCTGCGCCCAGGCTGGCCTGATAAGCGGCCTCGGCAGTCAGCTCGGGCACCAAGCCGCTGGTGACCATGCGCAGACCGCCAGCTGCGGAGGAGCAGGCATAGCGCGCGGCATAATGCAGCGGGCCTGTTTGCGCATGCAGCTTTTTAAGCGCGTTTTCAAGCCCTTCGCCCACGTCCGTTTCGATGGTCGTGTAGGAATCCGCTGTGCCAAGCAGCCGTTCGCCTTCGATATCCACCGCCGTGACCTTGGTAAAGGTGCTGCCAAAGTCGATCAGCAGGACGGGCTTCATGCTTCTTCCTCCATGTGCAAAAGCTCCTTGAGCGCCTGGATGGTGGTTTCCGGCGGCGTGCCCGGCGGGAAGGCACGGTCAAAGCCCATGGCCTTGAAGCGCTTTTCCACGTCTTCAAACTTCTGCTTGCCGATGACGATGTTGCCGCCCACCACCAGCGGAATGCCCTTGAGGCCGGCCTCGTCGCATTTTTCACGCATGCCTCGGCAATCCAGTTCGCCCTGGCCATAGAGCGAGGAAACGACAATGGCGTCGGCAGCCGATTCAATCGCGGCGGCGATGTACTCTTCCTGAGAAACCATTACGCCCAGGTTTACCACATCAAAGCCCGCCTCGGTGAAGGCAAAATAGAGAATCCTGTTGCCGACAGCGTGTACGTCGGCGCCGATAACGCCCATGACCAGCTTCTTTTTCTTCATGGCTTGCGTCTCCTTTGTGTGATTATTTATAGATAAACGGATTCATCATTTCGGGCGCGCGGGTGCTTTCCAGCAGCCTGCGCAGGCTTTCCTGCGAGTTTTCCCCCACAAAGCCGATCAACAGATAGCGGTTGCGCTGGTTATCAAAGATGATTTCCGGACATAGCCGGAAGCCCTCGATCTTGCCGGTGGAGGTAACGTGCGTGCGCGGGCCGGAGCATTCCTGCCGGATATCGCCCACCAGAATATGCGATTCATCGGCATAGGTGACGGGCAGATCGCGCTTAATGTCGATATTGACCTTCTTTTCCAATTCTTCCAGATCGATGTGCGGCGGGTATTCATAAAACGCCATCACAAAGCCGTGGTTGATGTCATCGTGATGACAAACATCGTAGAGCTTGGGATCCATGTGCATGGCGCACAGATCCTCTGCGGTATGCGCCATCAGGCGGTAGCGGAGCGATTTGTGCACGGTGTCCACCAGTTCTGAGGGCTCAGGGCCAAACATGGTCGGACGCGTGACAATCACCTGCTCGCCCACGCCGATGAGTAAATCGGCATTGCGCGGCAGCAGCGGACGGATCAGATCAAAATGCTCCACAATCACGCGCTTTTGCAGGCGGATGGCGTCCATGATGGCCTCGGCCAGGATATGCGGCTGGGTAAAGCCTGTTTCAAAGCGCACATCCAGATGATAGGTATGCGGCGTGTAAAAGCCTGATTCCTCGGTGACAGAGAGAATGGGCAGCGGGCGCACATTCACGCCGTCATCGTCGTTGGTCAGCTCAAGCCCGGGGAACATGCCGTGAATCAGCGCGCTCTTGCCCGAGCCCGCGTCGCCGATAAAGCCGATCAGCCGGTCGTAGGGGCTTAAATACATCTGGCCCATCTGCATGCCAAGATCGTACATGCGCGCGCGGCCGCGCGGGGCAAAATACGAGGTCTGAATCAGGTTTTTCTGCATTCGCTGGGAATACGACATGTGAGTTCTCCTTTGATGGCGTTGATCAGCCGAAGCGTGGCTTCGGGCAAAAGATCGGGCAGTTCCGCCCATTTTTCTTCCTGTATCAGGCGGCGCACGCGCGAGGCGCTGATCACGTCGCCCTGCGCTTGAACGCGCTCAATTTCAATCAGCTCAATGCCGCAGGCGGGCAGCAGGCGGCGCAGGGTATCGTTATACTGCCGCGTCACAGGGCAGTTTGGCTCGGTGCCCACATAGCGGCGGGTGACAGACAGCGCCGGGGCGATTTTTTCGCCAAAGAGCTGTACGTCCATCTGGCAGTGAATGTCCTCCGTGCGCTGCTTGTCCTTGATGAAATAGGTGGGGAAGGTAGCCGAGGAAATCATATACGGGCCGGTCGGGTGAATATATACGTTTTGCAAATCTTTGCAGCCGTCCGTGACCATCTGCAGGCGCTCTTTGGCTGTGAACAGCCCGCGATCCTCCGACAAAACAAACACATGCAGTGCTCCGCAGTCCCTGGCGGCAGTTTCAATCAGATGCCGGTGTCCGCGCGTGAAGGGATTGGCGTGCATCACGATGCAGCCGACAGGCGCGGGGAGATGTTCAGGCATTTGCAGGGAAGAGAGATATTTTTTCAGCCCGTCGCGCCTGTTTTCCATCAGGAGGCAGTCGCCCGTGCGGATGACGGGATGAAAGCCCAGCGGCGAGAAGAGCAGCCCGTTGTGCGGCTTGGTATAGAGCATCAGGTGCGATATGCCTTTTTCGGCTGCTCTTTGCACCAGCGCGGTGATGACTTTCGCAGCCAGATCCTCGCCCTGATGCGAAGGGTGAACGGCCACGCAGCGGATGGTATCGCCGCATAGCGAGCCGGTGGCAATGATCTCATCCTCCTGCATGACAAGCACGGTAAAATCCAGCGCTGGATCCAGATCCAGGTGACAGGAAGCGAGGAACAATTGCAGCTTTTCCTTTTCCTTTCCCTGCAGGGGAGAACCTGTTTTGATATACAATTGTGCTCACCTCCCAGTGTAAACTCATTATAGCGGATTTTAAATAGGTTGTAAATAAATCATAGTTGCGATATTTGAAATATTACTATATAATATCGATAAATGTACTATAACAAATTGACTCAATCTGAGGTGAGTTGCATGAAAAAGATCATTCGCAGCGCCACGGCGGGCACGCTGGAATCCAGCGACGCGCTGGTGACGGTTGCGCCGCATGAAAACGGCGTGGTGATAGAAGTGGATTCTGTGGTGCAAAAGCAGTTTGGCGAGGAGATTTTCCGCGCGGTGGAAGAGACGCTGCGCGCGCTCGAGGTGAAGGATGCGCGCGTGTCGGTGGTGGACCGCGGCGCGCTGGACTGCGTGATTCGCGCGCGGGTGGAAACAGCCGTGCTGCGCGGAGAGGAGGATGCGTGATGCTGCGCTCCATGCTTTTTTTGCCGGGCAATACGCCGGGCATCATCATCAACGGTGAAATTCTCGGCGCGGATGCGGTGATTCTGGATCTGGAGGACGCCGTTGCGCCGACGGAGAAGGATTCTGCGCGCGTGCTTTCGCGCAACGCCATCAAATACATGGGCTTTGGCGCGTGCCAGGTGATTGTGCGCATCAACGGCATTGATACGCCCTACTGGCAAAAGGATCTGGATGCGATCATTCCCGTGAAGCCTGATTTTATCATGCCGCCCAAGGTTTCCTGCGCGCAGGATGTTGAGGCGGTGGATCAGTACATCACCGCGCTGGAAGAAAAGTGCGGCTTTGAAAAAAATACGATCAAGCTCATCCCGCTGATCGAAACGGCACTGGGCATTGAAAACGCCTTTGCGATTGCCGCATCTTCCAAGCGCATTGCGGGCATATTCCTGGGCGGCGAGGACCTGACGGCCGACCTTCACTGCAAACGCACCAAGGAGGGCCATGAAATTCAGTATGCCCGCTGCCGCATGGTGTGCGCGGCGCGCGCCGCCGGCGTGGAGGTGTTTGACACGCCCTTTACTGATGTCAACGACGACGAGGGCATTTATACCGACGCGCAGTATGCAAAGTCGCTGGGCTTCTCGGGCAAATCCGCCATCTCCCCGCGCCATGTGCAGGCCATCAACGAGGTGTTCAGCCCCTCGCTGAAGGATATCGACTACGCCTATGAAGTGATGGAGGCCATCCGCATCGGCAAATCGCAGGGCAAGGGCGCGGTGGCGCTGCGCGGCAAGATGATCGACGCGCCCATCGTAGCGCGCGCACAGCAGACCATCGACATGGCGAAGGCCCTCGGCCTTGGAAGGGAGGAATGAGCATGGCGGGCAAACTGGTAAAATCCATCCGCGAGGCGATTCAGCTGGCGGGGCTCAAGGACGGCATGTCCATTTCCTTCCATCATCACCTGCGCAACGGCGACTATACGCTGAATCTCGTCATGCATGAAATCGCGGCGCTTGGCGTAAAGGAGCTGACGCTCAACGCCAGCTCGCTGTTTGACACGCACGCAGAGCTCGAAGAGCACATCGAAAACCGCGTGGTGACAAAAATCAACACCAATTACATGTCCTCGGGCCTTGGCCGCCGCATTTCGGAGGGGCTGATGGAAGCGCCCGTTTCTTTCCGTACGCACGGCGGCCGTCCGCGCGATATTCAGCTGGGCATCACGCCCATTGACGTGGCCTTTATCGCCGCGCCCACGGCGGACTGCGCGGGCAATTGCTCGGGCAAGTTCGGCCCCTCTGCCTGCGGCAGCCTGGGCTATGCCTTCCCGGATGCGATGTACGCCAAGAAGGTCATCGTCATCACCGACAACTTGGTGGATTATCCGCTCAAGGGCTGGTCAATCCCCGAAATCTACGTGGATTACGTCGTCCGGGTGGATGCCATCGGCAATCCGCAGGGCATTGTATCGGGCACCACGAAGATCACCCGCGATCCCGTAGGCCTGATCATGGCGCAGACGGCGGTCAAGGTCATAAAGCATTCCGGCCTTCTCAAGGACGGCTTTTCCTTCCAGACGGGCGCTGGCGGCGCTTCGCTGGCGGCGGCGAGCTATCTGAAAAACGTGATGCTCCAGGAGAACATCCGCGGCTCGTTTGCCTCCGGCGGCATTACGGGATATCTCGTTGATATGCTGGAAGCGGGCTGCTTTGAATCACTGATGGACGTGCAGTGCTTTGATTTGAAGGCTGTCGAGTCCATCCGCAAAAACCCTGCGCACCAGGAGATTTCCGCCATGCAGTACGCCTCCCCCGCCGCCAAGAGCGCGGTGGTGGATAACCTGGATGTGGTGATTCTGGGTGCGACGGAAATCGACACCGACTTTAACGTGAACGTGCATACTGACTCAAGCGGCTACATCATGGGCGGCAGCGGCGGCCACAGCGATACGGCGGCAGGCGCCAAGCTGTCGATGATCATCGCGCCCCTTTTCCGCGCAAGGCTGCCCATCGTGACCGATCACGTCAGCTGCATTTCCACGCCCGGCCGCGATATCGATGTGCTGGTCACCCAGCGCGGCGTAGCGGTAAACCCGAAGAATCAGGAGCTGATGCTGCGCCTCAAGGACGCCGGCCTGAACGTGATGGACATCCAGCAGCTTAAAGCTGTGGCCGAGCGCATCACCGGCAAGCCCGGCCATCTCACGCGCGGCGAGCGTAAGGTGGCCGAGGTGATTTACCGTGACGGCACGGTGATTGACAGCATTTACAGCGTGTAAAGAGGGATCGCGATGAGAAATATTCATGCCGAAGAAATTACAAAGATCGTGCGCAAATTGTGCATTGAGGCCAACTGCCATCTGACGGAGGATCTGAAAAGCTGCATTGCCGCCTGCCGCGCTGCCGAGCCCTTCCCGGTTGCGCAGGGCATCCTCGATCAGATCATTGAAAATTATCAGATTGCCGATCAGCAGAGCGTGCCCGTTTGCCAGGATACCGGCATGGCGTGCGTGTTTGTGGATGTGGGCCAGGAGGTGCACATCGAAGGCAGCCTGGAAAACGCCATTCACGAGGGCGTGCGGCAGGGCTATCAGGACGGGTATCTGCGCAAATCCGTTGTGCGCGATCCCATCGATCGCGTGAACACGGGCGACAACACGCCTGCGATGATCTATTACAATATCGTTCCCGGCGACCAGGTGAAAATCACCGTTGCGCCCAAGGGCTTTGGCAGCGAGAACATGAGCCAGATCAAAATGCTCAAGCCCTCCGACGGGCTTGAGGGCGTGAAGGCTTTTGTGCTCAAGGTCGTGGAGGAGGCAGGCCCCAATCCCTGCCCGCCCATCGTCGTGGGCGTGGGCATTGGCGGCACGTTTGACAAGGCGGCCTTCATGGCCAAAAAGGCGCTGCTTCGGCCCGTTGACACGCGCCACGAAAATCCCTTCTACGCCGATCTGGAAGACGAGCTGCTGGAAAAAATCAACGCCCTTGGCATCGGCCCGCAGGGCTTTGGCGGCAAAACCACGGCGCTGAAGGTGAATATCGAAGCGTGTCCCACGCACATTGCCGGGCTGCCTGTGGCGGTCAATATCAATTGCCACGTGACGCGCCATCAGTCGGAGGTGATCTGACATGACAAAGAAAATTACAGCGCCCCTGACGCATGAAGTGGCGCGATCGCTGCGCGCCGGCGACAGCTGCCTGATTACGGGCACCATTTATACCGCGCGCGACGCGGCGCACAAGCGTCTGTGCGAACTGATTGAAAAGGGCGAAAAACTGCCCTTTGACGTGGAAAATTCCATTGTCTATTTTGTCGGCCCAACGCCGGCCAAGCCCGGCCAGGCCATCGGCTCTGCCGGCCCTACTACCTCCTATCGGATGGACGCCTATTCGCCGTCGCTGATCAAGATGGGCCAGACGGGCATGATCGGCAAGGGCAAGCGCGGCAAGGAAGTAATTGACGCCATGAAGGAACACGGTGCGGTGTATTTCGGCGCCACCGGCGGCTGCGGCGCGCTGCTGTCCAAGTGCATTAAGTCTGCCGAAATCGTCGCCTACGAGGATCTTGGCGCCGAGGCTGTCCGCCGCCTCACGGTGGAGGATTTCCCTGTGGTGGTCATCATCGACAGCCTGGGTAATAACCTTTACGAAACGGGCAGGCAGGCCTATCTGTCCTCCTGCGAGGAATAAAAATGCTTCATTATCAGATCAATCCCGACAGCGAAATGCCCATCTACCGGCAATTGGTGGAGCAGATCAATGCCGAGATTCGCTCGGGCGCGCTCCCGTGCGGCACGCAGCTGCCCACTGTGCGCGAGATGGCAGAGCGTCTGCATCTCTCCTGCGGCACCGTCAAGCATGTGTATGACTGCCTGCAGGAGATGGGCGATATTGAAATGACGCGTCGTCGCGGCACCTTTGTTAAATACGTGCGCCGCGGCGAGGACAGCCGCAAGCATCAGGCGATGGTAGCCATTGATCACATGATGAAAAAGCTGCTGGAGCTGAATTTTTCCCCGGCGGAAATTCAGATATTTCTCAATCTCAAGATGCGCGAATGGGGTCTGAAATGGTCGGGCATCCGCATGACGGTGGTGACAGAATACACCGAAATGGCGGCGGTGATGGAAAAGCAGCTGCAGCAGATTGGCAATGTGCATGTGAATGTGTGCGCGCTTGGCCAGGTGAAGGAATATCCCTATATTATTGATGAGCAAAGCGACGTGATCCTTACCTCTGTTCAGGACGGGCAGAATCTTTCGTATCTTTTGCCCGACAGCAGCAAGGTGATCCGCGTGGCGTTTCAGCTGGCGGCGGCAGATGCGGCGGCAATAAGCGCGTGCACGGCAGAGAAAATCGGCATATGGAGCGAGAGCGAGGCGCTGACGGGGCTGATCAGGCCGTTTGTCCGGCAGGGCGCGCAGCTGGTGCGCGTGCATGGCGCGCTGGCGGAGGAGCTGGGCGCGCTGATTGTGCCCTGCGGGCTGAGTACGGAGGAGCTACCGCCTTTTAACGGCCAGCTGATCAGGATATCGTATCAGCTGGATGCGGGCTCGATGCTGTATCTGGAAGAGAGAATCAATAAAATCCGCGATGAACGCCAGCAATGGCCCGGCATGCTGCGGCTTTGAGGGAAGATATGACGGACGAAGTGCGCCCTGTGCGCGTGGAAGATATACTGCTGGCGCGCGACAGTCGTGCGGCGCGGCAGCAGGAGTGGCTGGCCAAATATCATCTGCCGCTGATTTCCTTTACGATGAATATCGCCGGGGAAATCAAAAGCGATGCGCTGATCCACCGCGCCTTTTTGACGGGCGTTGAGCGGATTGAGCGCTTGCTTGCGCGCAGGGGCTTTGCGGTGAAAGAAAGAATGCAGCTATTTGCCTTTACCGGCTGCGAAGCGCTGTGGGCGGTGGCGGCCGATGCGCAGGAAATCAAAGCGCAGATGCTTTTGCTGGAGGAAGAGGACGCGCTCGGTCGGCTGTTTGATATGGACGTGATCGACGCGCAGGGCGCGCATCTATCCCGCGGAACGGAAAGAATGTGCCTGATTTGCGGCGGGCCGGTGCGCGCATGCGCCCGCGCGCGCATGCACAGCGCGCAGCAATTATATCAGCGGGCGTGGGAGATCATCCGCGCGCATTATGATGCAGAATACCTGCTGCAGGTGGGCGAGGCGGCGCAGCGGGCGCTGATGTATGAAGCGCTCACCACGCCCAAGCCCGGGCTGGTGGATATGGAAAACAGCGGCGCGCATCGGGATATGGACATCTTCAGCTTTGCCGACGCCATCTGCGCGCTGCGGCGGTACTTTGAGGATTGCGCGCGCATGGGGCTTGAAGGCGCATCCGTTGAAAGGCTGCAGCATGCCGGACGCCTGGCAGAGGAAAAGATGCTGTCTGCCGCGCACGCCAACACGCACAAGGGCGCTGTTTTTTCGCTGGGCATCCTCTGCTATGCGGCGGGATGCTGCGGCGAGGGCGCGGAGATTGCAGACATTTTGCAAAAGGCTGCGGAGACCGGCGCGTATTTCCTCACGGAAATGCAGTCGCACTGCCGCTGCGTGACGGGCGGCGAAAAGCAATACGCCGCCTACGGGCTGACGGGCGCGCGCGGCGAGGCAGCCAGCGGCTTTGAGACGGTGACGCGCATTGCGCTGCCCGCGTTGGAAGCGGCGCTGAGACAGCATAAGCCGCTGCCGCAGGCGGGTCTGGAGGCGCTGATGCACCTGATCATGCAGGTGAAGGACAGCAATATCATCCGCCGCGCAGGGCTGGAGGGCCAGGAATTTGCTGCGGCGCAGGCAGAAAATGTGCTTCAAAATGGCTGCATGGCAGACGATCTGCGCGCGCTGAACGACTTGTTTGTCGAAAAAAATATCAGCCCAGGCGGCAGCGCGGATCTCCTGGCGGTGACGTATTTTTTGCATTTTCTTGTAGAAGGAGGCGCATCGTGATGGCGGAGCGCAAGCATTTTGCATTTTTTCAGAACCGGGAGTGCGAATATTTTCCCTGCCACGAGGGCGTACAGGAAGAGGATTTCAACTGCCTTTTCTGCTATTGTCCGCTGTATGCGCTGGGCAAAAACTGCGGCGGCAATTGCACCTATCTGCCGGGCGGCTATAAGGATTGCTCTCTTTGCACCTTCCCGCATCAGGCGGATAACTATCTGTCTGTGATTTCGCGGTATGAAGAGATCGTGGAAGTGGTGCGCAAAATGGACAAAAACGAAACGCCGTAATGCCTGGCGACGTTTGCAAGGCACGGAAAAAATTTCACACAGGAAATGCCTTGCCAAAGTCAAAATACTTTGTTACAATACAAATGCATTCACATGACTGACGGATTTCGCGGGATACCGCGGGGGAGTGTGGATACTATGAAAGCCGACCGTCTGGGCAATTCAATTTTTGCATGAAGTTGAATTGTCCTTTTTTATTTGGACAATTCAACCGAAAGAAGGAGGATCAGCCATGGAACACAAGAACTGGCAGGACTTTAAGGGCGGCGCGTGGCAGAATGAAATCAACGTGCGGGATTTTATCCAGCAGAATTATACCGAATACAAGGGCGATGAGGCTTTCCTTGCGCCTGCGACGGAGCGTACCAACGCGCTGATGAAAAAGGTGCAGTCGCTCTTTGCGCTGGAGCGTCAGTTTGGCGGCGTATTGGATATCGATACAGCCACCGTTTCCTCTCTCAAGAGCTATTCGCCCGGCTATATTGACAAGGACAATGAGATCATCGTAGGTCTGCAGACCAACCGCCCCCTCAAGCGCGGCGTCAATCCCTTTGGCGGCATGCGCATGGTGCGCCAGGCCTGCGAGGCATACGGCTACAAGCTGAGCAACAAGGTGGAGGAGGAATTCCGCTACCGCACCACCCACAACGACGGCGTGTACCGCGCTTATACCGACGAAATGCGTCAGGCGCGCCGCTGCCATGTGATCACCGGCCTGCCGGACGCCTACGGCCGCGGCCGCATTATCGGCGACTATCGCCGCGTGGCGCTGTATGGCGTGGATAAGCTGATCGCCGAAAAGAAAAAGGACAAGCAGAAGCTGGCCGACGCCACCTTTGACACCGAGCAGATCCGCCAGGATGAGGAGCTGTATCAGCAGATCGCCTTCCTGGGCTATATGAAGGAAATGGCTGCGATGTATGGCTTTGACATCAGCGAGCCCGCCAAGGATGCGCGCGAGGCCATTCAGTGGACGTATTTTGCCTACCTTGGCGCCATCAAGGAGCAGAACGGCGCAGCGATGTCGCTGGGCCGCGTGAGCACCTTCTTTGACATTTACATCGAGCGCGATATCGCCCGCGGCGTGCTGACGGAAGAGGGCGCGCAGGAGCTGATGGACGATTTTGTTATTAAGCTCCGCATGGCGCGCCATCTGCGCACGCCCGAATATAACGAACTGTTCGGCGGCGATCCCATGTGGATCACCGAGGCTGTGGGCGGTATGGGCGAGGACGGCCGCACGCTGGTGACCAAGAGCTCCTTCCGCGTGCTGCATACGCTCTATACCCTGGGCTCCTCCCCCGAACCCAACCTCACCGTGCTCTGGGCGCAGGGCCTGCCGGAGGGCTTCAAAAAGTACTGCGCCAAGGTGTCTATTGATACCGACTCCATCCAGTATGAAAATGACGATCTGATGCGCCCCATTTACGGCGACGACTACGCCATCGCCTGCTGCGTGAGCGCCATGAAGGTGGGCAAGCAGATGCAGTTCTTTGGCGCAAGATGCAATCTGGCAAAGCTTCTGCTCATCGCCATCAACGGCGGCTATGATACCTCCACCAACATGGCCATCGGCCCCAGAATGGACGTGATGCAGGGCGACACCCTCAGCTATGACGAGGTGATGCGCCGCATGGAAGAATACATGGCGTGGCTGTGCCATCTGTACGTCAACACCATGAACGTGATCCACTACATGCACGACAAGTACGCCTACGAAAAGACGCAGATGGCGCTGCATGATACCTCCGTTGAGCGCTTCATGGCCTTTGGCGTGGCGGGCCTGTCCGTCGTGGCGGATTCGCTCAGCGCCATCAAGTACGCTAAAGTTCACCCCATCCGCAACAGCGAGGGCTATATCACCGACTTTAACACCGAGGGCAATTTCCCCAAGTTTGGCAATGACGACGACCGTGTGGATCTGATGGCCAGGGACCTGACCCACCGCATGATTACCGAGCTGCGCAAGACCCCGGCCTACCGCAACGCCATTCACACGCTGAGCGTTTTGACCATTACCTCCAACGTCATGTACGGCAAAAACACCGGCGCTACCCCCGACGGCCGCAAGAACACCGAGCCCTTCGCGCCCGGCGCCAATCCCATGCATAACCGTGAGGAAAACGGCGCGCTGGCTTCGCTCAACTCTGTGGCCAAGATCAGCTATGACGACTGCCGCGACGGTATTTCCAATACCTTCTCCATCACACCCGCCGCGCTGGGCCGCGATGATATGGAGCGCAAAAATAATCTGGTGACCATCCTTGATGGTTATTTCGGCCAGATGGCGCATCACATCAACGTGAACGTGCTCAACCGCGAAACGCTGATGGATGCGTATGAAAATCCCGAAAAGTATCCTAACCTGACCATCCGCGTATCGGGCTATGCGGTGAACTTCAATAAGCTCAGCCGCGAGCAGCAGCGCGAGGTGATCAGCCGTACCTTCCACGAGGCGGTGTAAGCGTGACCGGCCGCGTACATTCTTTTCAGTCGCTGGGCACGCTGGACGGCCCGGGCGTGCGCTTTGTCGCCTTTTTGCAGGGCTGCCCCCTGCGCTGCGGCTGCTGCCATAATCCCGATACGTGGGATGTGCACGGCGGCACGGAATATACTGCGCAGGAGGTTGTGCAGCGGGCCAAGCGCTGCCGCGCCTACTGGGGCAAGGAGGGCGGAATCACGCTCTCCGGCGGCGAGCCGCTGCTGCAAAGGGCGTTTGCGGCGGAGATTTTCCGCCTGTGCCGCGCGGAAAATATCAACACCTGCCTGGATACCTCGGGCTGCGTGGCTGCGCAATTGTGCGAGGACGTCCTTAAAAATACCGATCGTGTGCTGCTGGATATCAAGTATACGCAGGAAGCGCTTTACCGCGATCATGTGGGCTGCGAAATGCAGCAGGCGCTTGATTTTCTATCGTATCTGAATGAAAAAAAGATCCCCGTCACGCTGCGGCAGGTGATCATTCCTTCGCTGACGGATACGGAGGAAAATGTGCTGGCGCTGCTTGGGATTGCCAGGAAGCATCCGTGCGTGGACAAAATTGAGCTTTTGCCCTTCCGCAAAATTTGCCAGACAAAATACGACATGATGGGAATCGCATTTCCCTTTGGCCATCTGCCCGAGCCCGACAGCGCGCGCGTGGAAGCGCTGCGCCGGCTGTTGGGCGAATATGGAGGCTAATAAAAAATCCCGGCTTTTGGACGAGGTTCGTAAAACAGTTAAAGCCAAGCTGCAAAATGCAGCTTGGCTTTTATCATTGTTCGCACTACATGGCAGAGTGCAATGTATAGAAGTGCGCCCTTACTGTTCGACATGTTGGAATTGCCTTAGGTAAAGTCTATTTCGTAGCGTGTGCCATTCGAAAACAGAATACCATTGGTTAATTTAACGCAAAGGATACAAGTGTTTGTGTCATCGAAATTGTTGTGTCCGTTATCAATCCAAGCGGAAAACACTTGCTTCATTTTGTTTGCGATATGTAAATTATCTGCTTTCCCGAAGTAACCTAAATTAAGTCCTTTGCCTTGGGCTGTAAACCATTCTCCAGATAGTGCAACAGTAGGATTTTGTTCTATTTGTTTCATTTTACTTGACAAACCATAGGTAAGTACATAAAAGACACCATTCCAATAAAATGCATTCACACTGCGAACATAGGGAATATTGTCAATAGCAGTTGCCAAAGCAATAATACTATCCTTGCCGAATCGTTCCAATAGAATTGCGTCTACTTCCTTTGTCAATTTTTCCATGGACACAACCTCCGCCAAATTCAAGTTTGTTTCATTGATCATATTCTATCATCATTTGAACAAATCTACAAGAACAGTCACAACAGCGCCAACTGTTGTGACTGTTAACCGTCTTATGGCTACCGCTCGTTTGCCGGGATTCTTGTTATGCTGTTTTCTTTTGGTCGCGGATTACGTGCACCCACTTGCCCGAGCGGAAGCGCAGCGTCATGATCAGCGCGCGGCAGCACTGCTCTATGCACATGCAGGCAACGGCCTCGAACAGGCCCATGCCAAACACGCGGATGCACAATATGGAGCCCAGCGCACGGATGAACCAGTTGCAAAACGCCGTGCTGTAAAAGGGCCATTTGGTATCGCCCGCGCCGCGCAAGCCGCCCGCCAGCGTCCAGGAAATGACCTGCATGGGCTGCACGAAGGCGACGAGCTTGAGGCAGCGCTCTGCCAGCGCGACGACGTCGGCGTCCTGGTTGATGATGCGCACCAGGGGATTGGCAAATACAAACAGCCCGATGCCCGTGGCAAACATGATCACCAGGCCAACGCCCACCGTATTCCAGGCGTAGCGCTTGGCCAGGTCGGGCTTTCTGGCGCCCAGCGCCTGGCCCACCAGCGTGGTGCAGGCATTGGCAAAGGCAAAGGCCGGCATATAGGACAGCGATTCGGCGGTGGAATATACGGCGTTGGCGGCCACGGATACCGTACCGAGCGAGGCGATGGATTTTGTCACCACAATGCCCGCGCCCGACATACAAAGGCGCTCCAGCATGGCGGGGATGGAAAGCTTGATCACCCGGCGAATGATCGCGCCGTCAGGCTTGAAGGAATCGCGGATGGAAATGCGCGTAGGATCCTCTTTTTTGAACAGCAGGATAATCAGCGTCATGCCGCCAATCAGCCAGGAAAAGCCCGTGGACAGCGCCGCGCCCTGCACGCCCAGGCCTGCGCCGATCATGGGGATATTCACTTGCGCGCCCAGGAGATTCAGATGAATGGTGTGCGGATCGTGGATCAGCAGATAATTGCCTGCGACATTGAGGATATTGACCACGATATTCACCCGCAGCGGCGTTTTGGTATCGCCGCGTCCGCGGAAGACAGAGCCCAGCACCATGATGGCCATGGTGAAAATGCGGAAGGCGGAGGTGATCAAAAGATATTCCTGCGCCTGCGTGAGATACTCAGCATCCGCGCCCATCCACAGGGGAATCTGCTTATGCAGGACAACAGGCACCAGCGCCAGCGGCAGGCCGATCAAAAGCAAAAGCAGCAGCGCATGGCGGATATATGCCCTGGCGGCGTCATAATCCCTGGCGCCCACACTGCGCGCCACATAGGCGGTAATGCCAACGCCCAGCGCGATGACCACGCCGTTGATCAGAAAAACAAAGGAATTGGAAATGGATACCGAGGCCGTGGCGGCAGCGCCCAGCGAGCCCACCATCGCGGTATCGACAAAACTGACGAGCGTGGATAGGACCTGCTCGAGAAAAAGCGGCCAGGCCAGCCACAAAATGACTTTGAATATGGATTGGTTTTCATTGGTCAGATCAAGCTTTTGTTTTGCCATAAAAACGCCTCGGTCAATAAAGATTTTCCTTCTATCTATATCATGTTCGGCAGCGTCTGTCAATCAAAGTTTCCCAAAGAAACAAATTCATGCAGAGTTTATCTTTTTGTGCTATAATTTTAAAAAAAGGAGGCAGGGGTATGAACACATCCAAACGCATTGCCGAGTGCGGCATGATCTGCGCGCTGTGCGTGGTGATCATGATTGTGGGCGCGTGGATTGGCATCGGGCTGTATGCATCGCCCATGTTTGCGGGGCTGTTTCTTATTCCGCTGGGCAGAAAATACGGGCGGAAATATCATCTGGCGCTGTGGCTGGCGGTGAGCATCATCAGCATCATTTTAGTGCCGGAAATCGAACAGAACCTGATGTTTTTGTGCTTTTTCGGCTGCTATCCCATCCTGCAGCCGTATTTCCATCGCATTGAAAAAAAGCCGCTGCGCGCATTGGGAAAGCTCTTGTATTTCAACATACTGATCTTTGCGGTGGAAATGCTGGTGATGTATGTGCTGGTGCCCGAGGCCATGCACTGGGCGATGCTGGCGGCGTTTATGGTTTTGTTTAATCTCACGTTTATCTGCTTTGATTTTATTATCCCGCGGTTTGAATTGCTGCTCAAGCGGTATGTGGGGAAATTCAAGCATTAAAAAAAGGCCGCACAAGACGGCCTTTTATGATGCCTCAATACGGCAGAAATTCGGGGATCCAGTCTCGTCCGTCATAGCGGTAGAGAACGGAAAGCGTCCTGTCGCCTGCGGCGGTAAACTGCTCAAACAAAAGCTCAAATACATCCGCGCCCGATTCGTCCTGCGTGCGGCAGGAAATCTCGCAATAGTCGCCGGCGGACTGCGCGGTGAACTCGGCGATTAAAAGCCCCTGCTGCAGATACAGGAAGGTGCACCCGGCGCCCAGCGAAAAGCTGTTCTGCGCGGCCAGCAGATGATTGATCCATTTGACCTCTTCCTCCGGCACCGATACGCTGACAGTCTGCCCGCCGCGAAGAGAAGCGGGCGATTGATACAGCAACTCGAACGCGTCCATCTCCTGCGCCATGGCGGGCAGGATCAGGCAGCAAAGCAGGAGACATAGCATTCTTTTCATGAGCAGCGCTCCTTTTGTGACGTAAGGTTACATTTATATTAGCACAGGAGCGCTTTCTTGGCAAGATGTGCATTTTGCGGTATAATCATCAGGCTGCGGCGCATTTGCAACCACTGGTTGCGCAATTGCAAGCCACGGCTGGTGGTGTTTAAAGGGCGGTTTTGCTATCATGAGGCCATCAAACACGGGAGGTACTGCATATGAAATTATCCGAAAAAATTATCTATTATCGCAAGCGCGCCGGCATGAATCAGGAAATGCTGGCTGATAAGCTGGGCGTATCGCGCCAGGCGGTGAGCAAATGGGAAACGGGCGAGGCTGTGCCGGAGCTGAATAAAGTGGTGCAGCTGGCAAAGGTTTTTCAGGTGACGACGGATGAGCTTTTGCTGGATGGGAACGGAGACGAATCGCCCGAGCCTGCAGCCGCCTCTGCGCCGCAGAGCAGCAACTGGGTGGAATCCGTTCCCGGCGTGCTGGGGCGCCTGCTGCGCCGCTACGGCTGGCTCAGCGGCGTGTATATCGCCATATGCGGCTTGTTTTTTACGCTCATGGGCGCGGCGGCGCGCGGTATTTCAAACAGCATGATGAACGGCTTTCAGCAGTCCTTTGGCGGCATGCTGGGCGACTTTGCCGGCCAGACGGTATATATCAACGGCGAATTGGTAAACCCGGCGTCGTCGATGCTGAACAATAATCCCGTAGCCATGCTGGGCGGAGTGATTATCATCATCGGCGTAATCATGATGATCGGCGGCGCGGCGTTGGCCGTGGCGCTCAGAAAAAAAGGAAAAGATGCATAAGAAAAAAAGGCTCCCATCTGAAGCTTTTTAGGGTGTCGAAAAAAATCATATCTGACTCAGCGGGATGCAATGAAGGGCGGCCAGCCCTTCATTTTTAATCCGCAGCGGCGGCGTGCGCGCCGCGCTCGATGTGTCCGTAATAGGACAGAGACAGCCCGGCAATATGCGCCACAATGCTTTGCGTGAGGTTGAGATTTTCCGCTGCTGACGGAATTGCTTGCCGATAGAAACGTAATCCAGCATAAATGACCTCCTTTTTTGCTTCAGTATATACAGAAAACGGTGCTTTGTCTATGAAAGTAGACCTATAAGCAGTATTCGTGCGATAAACTCATCATGCTGGAGGGTTTGTCGTATGGAAGGATTGGATACGCTCGTATTGGGAAAGGTAATCCGGCAGGCAAGGATACGGGCTGGCATGACGCAGGAGGTGCTCAGCGGATTGGCGGGCATTGCGCGCAGCCATTTGTCGATGATTGAAACAGGCGATAAGCAAGCAAATCTGGTCACGGTCTGGCGCATTGCACAAGCGCTTGGCATGCGGCCGAGCGAATTGATTTGCCTGGTGGAAGAATATAAAGAAGAATGAGCTTTGGCCCGGGAGAAATCTCCGGGCCAAAGCTTTTACTTATTCATTTCTTTGCGGATGCTTCTGCGCACGCGGTTGATATGCCGCTCAAAGTCGCCGCTGTTGATCAGCTCGGTCAGCACGTATTGCTCAAAGGTCGGCACAGTGCAGGAGTAAAAGCCCAGCTTTTCTTCAAAGGGCTGGACGAGCTTTTGCGGCAAAACCATATAGCCTACGCGCATGGAGGGCGAAATGGTGCGGGAAAAGGTATTGAGGTAAATCACATTATCGTGATCTGCCAGCACAAACAGCGGCTCCATGGGCTGCGAGGAAACGGAAAACTCCGAGCCATAGTCCGACTCGATGATAAAGCGCACGCCGGCACTGGACCAGCGGATGTATTCATGCCGCTTGGAGGCCGAGGCGGTGATGCCGCTGGGATAGCTGCGGTAGGGCGTGGTGTGCAGCACGTCGGCGTGCGATTGCCGCAGGGCCAGGCTGTCGATGCCGTCGCTGGAAAAGGGCAGCAATTCGCAGGTGACGTGGGCGGCATGATAAATCCTTTCAATTTTTTCATACGAGGGCGTTTCAATGGCATATACTTTGTCCCGGCCAAGCAGGCTCACAATGAGGCCGTAGAGATATTCTGCGCCAGAGCCGATGATAATCTGCGCTGTTGAAACGTGAATGCCGCGGTTGCGGGCAAGGTAGGCGCGGATGGCCTCGCGCAGCTCATCGCAGCCGGCGTTGGGGGATTTATCCAGGATCACGTCGTGATAATCTGTCAGCACTTTGCGGATGGTTTTGCTCAGAATGGCAACCGAAAAGTCGGGGTAATCAGAGAGCGGCTGGTGCGCATGCACCCGGGTGCTGGCAGCGGCGGAGACGGCAAAGCCATCCGACGGGCGGAAAATGACAAAATAACCGCTGCGCTCACGCGGCTCGGTATAGCCTTCGTCGCTGAGCAAGGCGTAGGCGTGCTCCACCGTAACGGTGCTGACCTCAAGCTCGTTGGCAAGCAGCCGCTTGGAGGGCAATTTGCTGTTGTAAGGGAAAATGCCCTTGACGATGTCCTCCTTGATTTGCTTATAGATCTGCAGGTACGCAGGCCGCTGATTTTTGTCGATCACATACTTCATCTGGTTATATTATTTTCTCCTGAATTGGTTATTTTATATCATCAGATATATTGTATACTATAACCACGCAATCGGCAAGGAGGTATTTTTTGATGAAGAAGACCAGGTTTAATGCGTACACGCTGTCTTTTATGGGCGTGATGATCGCCATTATTTATGTGGTGACGATGTTCCGTTTTCCGCTGCTGGGCTCCAAGGTGCATTTTGCCAACAGCATGTGTCTGCTTTCTGGCCTGCTTTTCGGGCCGCAGTTCGGCGCGCTGGCGGCGGGCCTGGGCTCGGCGATTTACGATGTGTTTAACGGCTACACCTTTATTGACGCGCTGATCACATTTGCCTGCAAGGGCGCGATGGCGTATGTGTGCGCGGTGATTGCCCAGCGCAACGAGAGCTTTGTGCGCGTTTGCGTGGCCTGCGTGGTGGGCGCGCTGACATATGTGGCGCTGTACATGCTCAAAACGTTTATTTTCCAGGCCTTTGTGTATGCTTTCCCCATGGATACCGTCTGGGCGACGATGCTGAGCAAGTTCATCCCTTCCATCATCAACGCGGGCTTTGCGATGGTGGTAACGCCCGTGCTGATGCGCGCGATTTTCCCGATGCTCAAAGCGACGGGCATGCTGGAGAAGATGAAGGCGTAAGGAAGAACGGAGGGGGGAACGAATCTCTTTTGCGTCAAAAGAGAAACAGAAAACCTGCGTTTGGCATTGAAAGTCGGCTTGTTGGGTGTTACGGCAGGCTGATCGAAAAAGGGGCTGGAAAACGGATTGCAAGCAAGCTTGCCCTCCGTTTTCCGGCCTCTTTTTCTTGCCCGCTTCGCGGGCACGATTGCGCGGAGCGCAATCGGCCTGCCGCATGGTTGGCTTGTGCGCCCGCGGGGGAGCGCCATTTTCCCTGCGGGGAAAATGAGCGGGAGTTATGTCAGCAGCATCAACGCGCCAACGCCCCCGTACCAAAGCGGCAGGCCGCGGAGCAAAGCTCCGCGGGTTTGCGAAGCAAACTGAAAAAGGGAAAAACGATGAGCGGGGCGAGCTTGCTCGCATCCGTCTTCGTTTTCCCTTTTTCAACTAACTGCCGCGACAAAGGATCCACCCAAGACCCGGCACAAACGCAGGTTCTTTGGTACTTTCTTGACTCAAGAAAGTACCGTCTCCCCCTTCTCTGTTACAGCTTATTTCTCATAATTTTTCCCGACACCGTCTTGGGCAAGCCATCGGAGAATACAATAATTCTGGGATACTTATAGGGCGCGGTGCGGCGCTTGACGTAATCCTGAATTTCCTTTTTCAGTTCATCGCTGGGCTCTTTGCCCTTGAGCACGATCGTCGCCTTGACCACCTGCCCGCGGATGGGATCGGGCGCAGCGGTCACGCCGCACTCGAGGATGTAGGGCAATTCCATCAATACCGATTCGATCTCAAACGGCCCGATGCGGTAGCCCGAGGATTTGATCACATCGTCCACGCGGCCTACGTACCAGTAGTAGCCGTCCTCGTCGCGCCAGGCGGTGTCGCCCGTGTGATAGAGGCCGTCCTTCCAGGTTTCGGCCGTCTTCTCCTCGTCGCGGTAATAGTCCGTCGCCAGACCGCAGGGCAATCCGTCCTCAATGCGCGCAACGATTTCGCCCGTCTCGCCCGCCGCCACCGGCATGCCCTGCTCGTTGACGATATCAATATCATACAGCGGCACGGGCTTGCCCATGGAGCCCATCTTGGGCTCGGTGCCGATCAGGTTGCCGATCATGACGGTGGATTCCGACTGACCAAAGCCCTCCATGAGCTTGAGGCCTGTCGCCTCCTGGAACTTGAGGTATACCTCGGGATTGAGCGCCTCGCCCGCGATGGTAGCGTGCTCAATGGAGCTTAGATCGTACTTCGTAATATCCTCGCGGATGAGCATGCGGTACATCGTCGGCGGCGCGCAGAAGGTGGTGATGTGGTACTTGCCAAACATCGGCAGAATGTCCGCCGCATCAAAGCGGTCAAAGTCATAGGCAAAGACCGCAGCCTCGTTCAGCCACTGGCCGTACAACTTGCCCCAGGCCGCCTTGGCCCAGCCGGTGTCGGAGATGGTCAGGTGCAAGCCCTCGGGATTGACGCACTGCCAGTATCTGGCCGTGATGAAATGCCCCAGCGGATACTTGAATGAGTGGCTGGCAATCTTGGGATTGCCGGTGGTGCCGGAGGTGAAATACATCAGCATGCGGTCGTCGCCGCAGGCGGAATCCTCCGTGCGGAAGTAGTGCGAGGAATAAATCTTGTACTCCTCGTCAAAGCTGCGCCAGCCCGCACGCGCGCTATTGACCATCAGGCGGTTGATAACGCATGTGCACTTGTCGGCAGCCTTCGCGGCCTCCTCCGCCACGTCGCCGTCGGGGGTAATGATGATGGTGTTGATGCCCGCCTTGTTGAAGCGGTATTCAAAATCCTTTTCCTTGAGCTGGTTGGTAGCCGGAATGGCAATCGCGCCCAGCTTGCACAGGCCCATCATGCAGATCCAGAACTGATAATGGCGCTTCAAAACCAGCATCACGCGGTCGCCCTTTTTGATCCCCAGCGAAGAGAAATAATTGGCTGCGCGGTTGGATTCGCGGGAAATATCCTTGAAGGTGAAGCGGCGCTCCTCCTTGTCACGGGAGATATGCAAAAGAGCCAGTTTGTCGGGCTGCTTTTTCGCGATTTCGTCCACGATATCAAAGGCAAAGTTGAAGGTGTCTTCGTAATTGAAGGAGATGGCCTGCAGCGCGCCGCGGCTGTTTTCCACGGCGTTTATGTACTTTTCCCACACGCGCTCGGCGTTTTTCTGCACGGGCACAGGCACCACTTCGGGTACGGGCAGATCAATCTTTTCGTCCTTGGCGGGCGCAGATTCATCGGTGGGCTTGATGACGATGGCATAGAACCACGCATCCTCGCCGCCGACTGCCACCATGCCGTGGGGCGTGGAGCTGTCATAATAAATGCTGTCGCCGGCGGAGAGCACCTCGATATGCTCGCCAATCTGAATTTTGAGCTTGCCCTGCAGCACGATGTCGCACTCCTGACCGGAGTGGCTGGTCAGCTCGATGTCGCCGTATTCCATCTCGCGGCTGTACTCGGCGCGCACGAACAGCGGGTCCGTTGCGCGGTTGCGGAACTGGGCGGCCAGGTTGTAATAGATCATGCCGTGCGCCTGCTCAATGCGCTGACCGGCGCCCGAGCGCGTGAGCGTATAGCGCGACAGACGCGGGCTGGTGCCCTCGATGATGTCCGTTACGTCAACGCTAAGCGCCGAGGCGCAGCGATACAGGAAGGCGAAGTTCAGGTCCACCTCGCCCGCCTCGCAAGCTATATATTCCGCCAGGGATACGCCGGTTTTCACCGCCATATCCTCTTCCGACCAGCCCTCAATCAGGCGCAGCTCACGAATACGGCTGGCCATTTCGTGCAATTTAAAGGTAAGGCCTGTCATTTTGCTGTCCATTGCAACACCCTCCAGTACATAAGAAAACCGCCTCAAAGAAGCTTCTTTGAGACGGACAATCAATCCGCGGGACCACTCAAATTGCGCTTATCGCGCCCCTCAGGGCTCCATCAAGCCCTTGGCCTTTTACGCAGGCTCACGGGAGGCTCTACTCACTTGCGTTTTCTGCACTCCTGCTCGGAAGCGACGGCTTTGAAAAACGATCTGCACAGCCTTGCACCTGCCGGCTGCTCTCTGAAGCGATCTATTTTCGCCCTCTTCGTCATCGCATTGTTTGAAATTATATGTATGATACAAAAATATTGGGATGCTGTCAAGAGGAAAGCAAACAAGATACAAAATACCATCAAAGCTGCGTCAGACAGTTCTTGCCAGAATCGCTTCATTATAGTATAATTAAATCAACCAATATAGATTTAGGAGGAACTATATCTATGAAAATGATCGTTGCTATTGTCCAGGACGAGGATTCCTCCCGCTTGATTTCTGCTCTGATGAACGACGGCTTTGGCGTGACCAAGCTGGCCACCACCGGCGGTTTCCTGCGCGCGGGCAACACCACGCTGCTGATCGGCGTGGATGACGACCGCTTTGAAGCGTGCATGCACATTATCGAAAAGCTGTGCAAGAGCCGCCGTCAGGTAACCACTGCGCCTCTTACCGGCGCTGCGGTAAACATGTACGCCCAGATGCCCATCGAAGTGACTGTGGGCGGCGCGACGGTGTTTGTACTCAACGTCGAGCAGTTTGCAAAATTCTGATTCGGAATACGCCCTCTTTGGAGGGCTACACCTCATCAGGCTCGCTTTGCTCGCCAGCTTCCCCTCGAGGGGAAGCCTTTAGTACTGCGCAGAGGAAAGCCTTCCCCTTGAGGGGAAGGTGTCATAGCTTTGCTATGACGGATGAGGTGTAGCCGCCGCAGCGGCGTTTCCCCTTTTTTCGAAAGGACTTATCCCCGCTTGATCACCCTTGATTCCTTCAGCGCTCTTGGCGAGCCTCAGCGCGCGCTTATTGATGATATTCGCGCGGGGCGTGCGCCGCATGCTGCGCTGATCACAGGCATTGCCGGCACGGGCAAGCGTACGCTTGCCCGTTTGCTGGCGTGCGCGCTTTTATGCACGGCGGAAGGCAAGCGTCCCTGCATGCAGTGCAAGGGCTGCCGCCGCGCACAGGCCATGACGCATCCCGATCTTTTGCTCCCCTCCACCAAAGAAAAGGACCGCTCGATCAAAGTGGAGGACCTGCGCGAGATCATCCGTGCGCTCAGTTATCATGCCAGCGAGGGCACGCGGCGCGTGGTGCTGATTGAAAATGCCCAGCGCATGACGCCGCAGTCGCAAAATGCGCTGCTCAAATCCCTGGAAGAGCCTGACGGCGAAACCACTTTTCTGCTCACTTCCTCCGGCGAGACGGGCCTGCTGCCGACTGTCCGCTCGCGCTGCCGCGTGGTGCGCGTGCAGCCCTGGAGCGATCAGCAGATCATCTCTGCCCTGCGGGAGCGCGGCATTGCGCAGGCGCGCGCACAGGAACTGAGCAAGCTTTGCGGCGGCAGCCTTGGCACCGCCCTTGATATGGACGGAGACGAAAACTATTTTGCCCTGCGGGAAGCTTGCGGGCGCACATTTTTCTCCCTGCGCTCTATGCAGGATGTGCCTGTTGCTTCTGCGCATTTGAAGGATAAAAAGGACAGTGCCGACGAAATACTCTCTATGGTGGAGCTGAAGGTGCGCGAGTATCTGCTGCATGCCATGCGCGCAGCCGATGCGCCCGAGCCCATGGCAGAGAGCCGCTGCCACGAAATGTGGCTGCAGGCTTCGCCGCGCAGTCTGGAGCATATCATGAGCGCGCTCATCGATGCGCGCAAATATCGTGCAAGCAATGTATCCTGGCAAGCAATTGCCGAGAAACTACTCTATATCATATCGGAGGATATCAATTCATGACGACCATTGTAGGCGTGCGTTTCCGCAACGCAGGCAAGCTGTATTATTTTGATCCCGGCAAGCTGTGGCCCACGGCGGGCGACGCGGTGATTGTCGAGACCGCCCGCGGCATTGAATATGCCGAGGTGGTGACGGGCGTGCGCGAGGTGGAGGATAACGAAATCGTCTCCCCGCTCAAGCCTGTCATCCGCATCGCCACCGCCGAGGACGCGCAGCGTCATCGCGATAATGTGCGCAAGGAAAAAGAGGCGTACGGCATCTGCCAGCAGAAGATTTTTGACCATAACCTCGAAATGAAGCTGGTGAGCGTTGAATACACCTTTGACGGCAGCAAGATCCTGTTCTATTTCACGGCCAACGGCCGCGTGGACTTTAGAGCCCTGGTCAAGGATCTGGCTTCCGTATTCAAGACCCGCATTGAGCTCAAGCAGATCGGCGTCCGCGACGAAGCCAAGATGATGGGCGGTCTGGGCCTGTGCGGCCGTCCCGTGTGCTGCGCGCAGTTCATGGGCGATTTCCAGCCCGTGTCCATCAAGATGGCCAAGGAGCAGAATCTCTCCCTCAATCCCACCAAGATTTCGGGCGTGTGCGGCCGCCTCATGTGCTGCCTCAAGTACGAGCAGGATCACTACGAAGCCACCCGCAAGCGCATGCCGCGCGTGGGCCGCGAGGTGATCACCCCCGACGGCAACGGCACCGTGCAGGAGATCAACGTGCTGAAGGAAACCGTGCGCGTGCGCGTGCCCAAGGGCGACAGCAGCGAAACCAAGGACTATCCGCTGGAAGAGATCAAGCGCATCGGCAAGGACCGCAGCAATGCCAGCATTCCTGCGGAGATCGAAGAAGTGCCTGATCACGACGAGGAATTCATCGAAACCAATACCGACGAAACGCATATCCAGGACGAAAGCGTATCGCTGGACGATTAAGGATAACGCCCTCTGCGGAGGGCTACACCTCATCCGTCAGCTTACGCTGACACCTTCCCCTCGAGGGGAAGGCGTTTGCTTGAAAGATCCCCGAAAAAGGCTTCCCCTTGAGGGGAAGCTGTCGCCTGAAAGGCGACGGATGAGGTGTAGCGCGCCGCAGCGCGCGTTAGCCTTTTCGACAAAGGAGGCCGTTATGTCTCATGAAGCGCAGCGTCTCTGGGCGCAGCAAATGCTGGAAAAGCTCCGCGTAAAAATGCCCCACGGCGTCAAAAAAGCGCAGGAAATTGCGGGCATTCCCTACACCGTGCAGGATGGCAACTGGCTGGCCAAGCCCAGCATCTGCTGGTGGACAAACGGCTTCTGGCCCGCCTCCATGGTGCAGATGTATGACATGACGGGCGATGAACTGTATCTGAACGAAGCCCGCCGCGCGGAGGAGCTGCTTGACGGCGCTTTCCGCGATTACTACGGTTTGCATCACGACGTGGGCTTCATGTGGCGCATTGCCTCGGGCTTTGACTGGCAGCTGACGGGCGATGAGGATAACCTCAAGCGCACGCTGCTGGCCGCCTCCCTGCTGGCCTCGCGCTATAATCCCAATGGCTTTATCCGCGCCTGGAACGGCGAGGAAAAAACGGGCTGGGCAATCATCGACTGCATGATGAACCTCTCCGTGCTGTATTTTGCCAGCGAGCATACGCACGATCCGCGCTTTTCGCTGATTGCGCAGCATCACGCCGATACCGTGCAGCGCGTGTTCATCCGAAAGGACGGCACCAGCGAGCATATCGTCTGCTTTGATCCCATGACAGGCGAAGTGCTTGAAAAGCGCGGCGGCCAGGGCTGGAAGGACGGCTCTGTCTGGAGCCGCGGCCAGGCCTGGGCCATTTACGGCTTTATGATCAGCCACCGCCATACCGGGCGTGCGGATTATCTCAAGACCGCGCAGCGCGTGGCAGACGCCTTTATCGATCTGGTGAAGGACGACTGGCTGCCTGCCTGCGATCTGGTTGCGCCCAAGGAGCCTGAAATCCGCGACGACTGCGCGGCGGGCATCGCTGCCTGCGGCATGCTGGAGCTTTACGATGCGCTGGGCGATGAAAAGTACCGCGAGGCCGCCTTCAATCTGCTCACCGCCATGGAAAAGCAACATGCCGACTGGTCGCTGGATACGCCGGCCATCTTCACGCACTGCACCGAGGCCTATTCGAAGGGCCATCATATGTATATGAATTACGGCGATTATTATTTCATCGAGGCCGTCAACCGCCTGCTGGGCGATTACAAACTGTACTGGTAAGAGGGCATGATATGAGCAACTCCAGAAAAGACGAGATCATCAAACTGCAAAACGAGATCATCCAGTCCATGGCCAAGCGCAACCTGCGCTCGGTGTATGACGATTTCTGGGGCAAGCCCGCTGCGCCCAAGCAGGAAGCGCCCAAGGCGACGGCGACTGAAGCACCCAAAGCGGAAGAACCCAAAAAGGAAGAAAATCCCCGCGAGAATATCGAGGATCTCAAAAAAGAGCTCAGCGGCTACATCGGCCTGACGACCGTCAAGGAAGAAGTTGATCAGCTGATCAACTGGATCCGCGTGGAGCAGATGCGAAAATCGCACGGCCTGCCCACCAGCGAACTGACGCTGCACATGGTCTTTTCCGGTAATCCCGGCACGGGCAAAACGATGATCGCCAGACTCATGGCGCGCATTTTCCATTCGCTGGGCATTTTGAGCAAGGGCCAGCTGATCGAAGTGGACCGCGGCGATCTGGTGGCCGGCTACGTCGGACAAACCGCCATCAAGACCAAAGAGGTCATCGAAAAGGCGATGGGCGGCGTGCTGTTCATTGACGAGGCCTATGCGCTGACCAACCGCGGCGAGAACGATTACGGCGGCGAGGCTGTCGATACGCTGCTCAAGGCGATGGAGGATCACCGCGACGATCTGATCGTCATCGTGGCGGGCTACATCGAGCCCATGGAAAAATTCCTGCACTCCAACCCCGGCCTCGAGTCGCGCTTCAACCGCTTCATCGATTTCCCGGATTATACGCTGGAGGAGATGCTGGCGATCTTTGACATGCGCTGCGAGGGCGCGGGCTACACGGTGGATGAAAAGGCGCGCAAGGCGCTCAGTGATCTGATCGATCAGGAGAGCAAGGCGGACGTCAAGGGCTTTGGCAATGCGCGCGGCGTGCGCAATCTCTTTGAAACGGCCATCGCCCGCCAGGCGGATCGTCTGGGCGAGTATGAGGGCGAGATCACCCGCGACATGCTGATGCTTTTGACCGAAGAGGACATCACCGGCGTGCCGGACGAGATCGCGCACCCCGAAACTGAAAACTAAATAATCAGCATATCGCTGGGCGAAGCGCCGAGATAGATTTTCTCGGCGCTTTTTCCTATGCCGCAGGGAATGCGCTGCACGCTGCCGTCTACGGGATCGGCAACCAGCGCAAAGCCGGCATAGGCGCGGATGCTTTGCGCCAGCCCGCCGGGGTAGCGCTGCATGATGCGGCCGTCCGCTTTGATGCGCAGCGTTTCGCCAAGCAGCCCGCACAAAAGCGATCCGTCCGGCAAGGCGCGCAGCGATCCGGGCAGACCGCGGCGGGAGAGAATTTCGCTTGTCACGCCGCGCGGGGAGATGCGCAGCGCCAGCGTGGTCATATCGCCGTCCTCCACTGCGCACAGCGCGCAGAGGTCGCGTCCGGCGAAGGCGGCGGCGCAGACGATGCCGGGCAGCGCGCAGCGCGCAAGGAGCGTCAGATCGTTGGACGACATCACCATCGCCTCGCCTGCTGCGCCGCCCGCGATCAAAAGATACCGCCCGCACGGACTTATATGCATATCGCGCGGATAGCAGCCGCACTGCGTACACAGCCGCAGCCGTCCTGTCTGAGGGCATAAAAGGCTGACGCTGTCGGCCTCGGAACTGAGGGCATAGAGCGCGCCCGGCAGCGCGCACAGGCGGCATACGCCCGGCGGCAGCGGATACTGCCCAATCAGCTGCGCACCCGGCGAAAACACATGCGCGCCCTCCTGCGCGGCGCAGATGATGCAATCGCCGCACACCGTCAGGCACTGCGCCTGCGGGCATAAGGGCTGTGCCTGCGATCTGATGTGCATGAGCCCGCGCTCGCTGTCGGCGATCCACAGCGCCATGCATGCCACCTCCTTTTTGCTTTACAGCGTATGCGAAAGCCGGGAGCGAGGTGCTGAGACAATTGAATTGTATAAACATTGTATTTCTCTTGACATGCGGCCCTTTTTTCTGCTATATTTTTTCGTATCTAATTGCGATGACGGAACTACGCTTCGTCCTTTGGCAGCCAAGAGAGCCGGCGGTTGGTGGAAGCCGGTATGCGGGGGCGAATGCGATCTCCTTCCCGAGCAGGAACCCTGAACCAGTAGTAAGGGCTCCCGGTTTTGCCCCGTTATCATGGCAAAAAGCTTAGTGGAGCTTGAGTGCCCGCTTGTCGGGAAATTGGGTGGTACCGCGGTATAATGTGTTATATCGTCCCTGAAGCCTTTGGCTTTGGGGACTTTTTGTTTTTTGAGAAATGGAGGCGTGCTCTATGAAAAATATATTTGTGATGGATCAGACGCTGTGCCTGGCGGCCAGGGGCGGCGCGCAGACGCTTTCCTTCCGCGAAAAGATGGAGATCGGCAAGTGGATTGCCAGGATGCATCCCGATATGCTGGACGCCGGTGAAATCAAAAATGAAAAGGCCGACGCAGTTTTGTTGCATGCCATTGCGCCGGAATTGAAGGAGATTATGTTGGGCTGCCGCTGCCAGCTGAATGCTGCGGCGATTGACTGCGCGGTCAGCGCGCTGTCTGCGGCGGAAAATCCCTGCATTATTTTGACCGTACCCGCCTCCCCCGTGCGCATGGAGTATGACGGACATAAAAAGGCTCCGGCCATGCTGGAGGCTATTGGCGAAATGACGCGCTACGCCGCCGAAAAGTGTGCGTGCGTAGCGGTGTGTCTGGAGGACGCCACCCGCGCGGAAAATGAATTTTTGCTCTCTGCCATCAAAACGGCTGCCGACAGCGGCGCGAAGATGGTGATCGTGCAGGATATGGTCGGCTCGCTTTTGTCTGACGAGTTTTCTGCCTTTATTGAAAATGCCAGGGCGGCTGTGCCTGCGGGCGTCAAGCTGATTGCCGGCTGCAGCAATGACATGGACATGGCGGTGGCGGATACGGTTTCCGCGCTCCTCCATGGCGCAGACGGCGCGTGCACGGCGCTTTGCAGCAAGGAATGCGCCGATACAGCGGCGCTGGCGCATGCCATGCATCAGCGCGGCGACAGGCTGGGACTTGACTGCACGCTCAATCATACCGAGCTCAATCGCGCGGCGGGACAGATTGAAAAGCTGCTGACCGCCCGCAAATCGGTGTCCACGCCCTTTGCCGGCAGCATGCCCGACGAGGATGCTGGCAACTCCGTATTGACCGCCGGCGATGACATCGCCAAGGTCGCCGCCGCTGTCAAGAGCCGCGGGTATGATCTGTCGCAGGAGGACATCAAGCATGTTTCGGATGCTGTTGCCAAGCTGCCTGTCAAAAAGGAAGTGACCGCCCGCGAGCTGGACGCGATCATCGCCTCCGCCGCCATGCAGGTGCCGCCGACGTATAAGCTGGTCAGCTATCATGTGAACTGCAGTAATATCATCGCGCCCACCGCGCATGTGGTGCTCAAAAAGGATGACAAGGAGCTGCAGGGCCTGTCCGTGGGCGACGGTCCCATCGACGCCGCTTTCCTGGCCATCGAGCAGATCGCCGGACGTCACTTTGAACTGGACGATTTCCAGATTCAGTCCGTTACCGAGGGCCGCGGCGCGATGGGCGATGCGCTGGTCAAGCTGCGTCATGAGGGCCGCCTCTACTCCGGCAAGGGCCTGTCTACCGATATCCTCGGCGCCTCCATCAGCGCCTATATCAACGCCCTCAACAAGATTGCCTATGAGGAGAGCAACGTATGAAGATTGCATTTTCCACTTACGGCTGGCAGCGCCTGAGCTGGCAGGAAATCTGCGCGCTGGCGCTGGAGATGCACTTTGACGGCATCGAAATTTATGATGTGGACGCGCCCTGCTTTGAGGGCGTGCTGGGCGCGCAAAGCGCGCGCACGGCGCGGAAGCTGCGCGAAAAAGGCCTGGAGATTGCCTGCGTGGACGCCGTGAGCAACCTTTCAGACCCCGATACCGAAAAAGTAAAAGACGATATTTTGCATGTCATTGATATGGCCGCGCGCCTGCACGCGCCCTATGTCCGCCTGCGTGCGCAGGAGGGCCAGGCGGATGAAGAGGGCATTCGCGCGCTGATTGCAAGCGTGCTGCCCGCTGCCGAAAGTGCGCGCGTGACGCTGCTGGTGGAAACCGCCGGCGTATACGCCGATACCAAGAAGCTGGCGCATCTGCTGGATTCCTTTGCGGATGACAGCCTGGGCGCGCTGTGGGATATTCACCACACCGTGCTGCGCGCCGGCGAATCGCCGGATGAGACCGTCAAGAACCTGGGCGCGTACATCCGCCACACGCACATTAAGGACTCCTGCCGCAACGCTCAGGGCGAGATTGAATACTGCCTGATGGGCGAAGGCACGCTGCCGGCGCAGGAGGTGTTTGACGCGCTGCGTTCGCTCAATTACGCGGGCTTCTGCTCGATGGAAATGCGCCCCGACTGGCTGGGCGAGCTGGGCGATGAGGACATTGTCTTCACGCACTTTGCCGCCTTCATGAAGCGCTTTGACCGTGTGCCCGAGTGGCAGAATCACCTGTACCGCAACAAGGCCGGTACGGGCCGCTATGTGTGGAAAAAGGACACGCTGATCCCCGAAACCTTTCCGCAGGTGCTGGACCGCATGGTGAAGGAATTTCCCGATCAATTGGCCTTCAAGTATACGACGCTGGATTACACCCGCACATATTCCCAGTTCCGCGACGATGTGGATGAATTTGCCCGCGCGCTGATTGCCCTTGGCGTAAAGCCCGGCTACAAGGTGGCTGTGTGGGCCACCAACGTGCCGCAATGGTACATCGCCTTCTGGGCAGCCACCAAGATCGGCGCGATTCTGGTGACGGTCAACACCGCCTACAAAATTGCCGAGGCGGAGTATCTGTTCCGGCAGTCCGATACGCACACGCTGATCATGGTGGAAAGCTACCGCGACAGCAATTATGCCGATGTTATGCGCCGCCTGGCCCCCGAAATGATGGATACGCAGCCCAGCAAGCCCCTGCACTGCAAAAAGCTGCCTTTCCTGCGCAACATCATCACCGTAGGATTCACCATGCCCGGATGCCTCACCTGGGAGGAAGCGCTGCCCTACGCCGACAAAACGCCCATCGAGGAAGTATACCGCCGCATGGCCGCCATCCGCGGCGACGACGTGTGCAACATGCAGTACACCTCCGGCACCACAGGCTTCCCCAAGGGCGTGATGCTCACGCATTACAACGTGGTTAACAACGGCAAATGCATCGGCGACCGCATGGATTTAAGCACCGCCGACCGCATGATGATCCAGGTGCCCATGTTCCACTGCTTTGGCATGGTGCTGGCAATGACGGCCTCCATGACGCACGGCGCGACGCTTTTCCCGATACCGTACTTTTCGCCCAAGCCCTCGCTGGCGTGCATTCACAATGAGCGCATCACCGCCTTCCACGGCGTGCCGACGATGTTCATTGCCCTGCTTTCGCACAAGGACTTTGAAAAGACGGACTTTTCCTACATGCGCACGGGCATCATGGCGGGCTCGCCCTGTCCCATCAAGGTGATGCAGGAAGTGGTCGACCGCATGCACATGAAGGAAATTACCATCGTGTACGGCCAGACCGAGGCCTCGCCCGGCTGCACGATGTCCTCGACCGACGATTCGCTTGAGGTGCGCGTGAGCACTGTGGGTCGTCCGCTGCCTGAGATCGAGTGCAAGATCGTCGATCCCGAAACGGGCGAGGAATTGCCCGACAACGTAACGGGCGAGTTTGTCGCCCGCGGCTACAACATCATGAAGGGCTATTACAAGATGCCCAAGGCCACCGCCAGCGCCATTGATAAAGACGGCTGGCTGCATACGGGCGATCTGGCCTGCCGCACGCCGGAGGGCAATTTCCGCATCACGGGCCGCCTCAAGGATATGATCATTCGCGGCGGCGAAAATATTTACCCCAAGGAGATTGAGGAATTTATCTACACCCATGAGAAGGTCAGCGACGTACAGGTCATCGGCGTGCCCGACCGCCAGTACGGCGAGGAAATCATGGCCTGGGTGATCCTCAAAAAGGGCGAGGAGATGACCGAAGCCGAGCTCAAGGGCTTTGTCGCCGCCAACATGGCCAAGCACAAGGTGCCGCGCTATGTGACGTTTGTGGATGCTTTCCCCACCAACGCCGCCGGCAAAATCCTCAAATACAAAATGCGCGAGATGGCTGTGGAGATGCTGGGCCTCAAAAAGGACGCGGCTATTGAAACGGCGTAAGAAAGTGATATAATAAAGAAGTGTTGATAAAAGGATAAGGAGGAACTCCCATGGAAATCCGTATAGAAAAAGCACAGAACCTCAAAGTCAAGCCCGATGAATCTGCCCTGGGCTTTGGCCGTCATTTTACTGATCATATGTTCCTGATGGATTATGATATCGACAAGGGCTGGTACGATCCCCGCATCGTGCCCTACGGCCCCATTGCGCTGGATCCCTCCAGCACCGTGTTCCATTACGGCGCGGAGATTTTTGAGGGCATGAAGGCCTACCGCCGCGCCGACGGTCAGGTGCAGTTCTTCCGTCCGATGGACAACTTCAAGCGTCTGCAGGATTCTGCCGAGCGTCTGTGCCTGCCCATCGTCGATCCCGATTTTATGCTGGAAGCGATGAAGGCGCTGGTCAAGGTGGATGAAGATTGGGTGCCCCATAAGGAAGGCACCTCGCTGTACATCCGTCCCTTCATCTTCGGCGCCGATCCTTTCCTGGGCGTGCATACGGTGCACCACAGCCTGCTGGTGATCATTCTCTCCCCCGTGGGCAGCTACTACAAAGAGGGCATCAACCCCGTGCGCATCATGGTGGAAGATGAAGACGTGCGCGCTGTCCGCGGCGGCACGGGCTACGCCAAGTGCGGCGGCAACTACGCCGCAAGCCTTCGCGCCGGCAAGAAGGCCGAGGAAAAGGGCTACAGCCAGGTGCTGTGGCTGGACGGCGTGGAGCGCAAGTACATTGAAGAAGTGGGCGCGATGAACGTGATGTTCAAGATAAACGGCACCGTCGTCACCCCCGCGCTGCTGGGCAGCGTGCTTCCCGGCATCACCCGCCGCAGCTGCATCCAGCTGCTCAAGGACTGGGGCGTACCGGTGGAAGAGCGCCAGCTGAGCGTAGACGAGCTTAAGGAAGCCATTGCAAACGGCACGCTGGAAGAAGCTTTCGGCTGCGGCACGGCGGCGGTTGTTTCGCCCATCGGCGAACTGAACATCGAGGGCAAGCCCTACGAAATCGCCGGCAACAAGATCGGCCCGCTGACCCAGAAGCTCTACGACACCCTCACCGGCATCCAGTGGGGCAAGATCGCCGATCCCTACGGCTGGATTGTGCCGCTCCATGACTAAGCTTTTTGATCGCAAGCCCCATCGCGTGACGCTCTTTGCCGGGCACTATGGCAGCGGCAAGACCACGGCGGCGGTCAATTATGCGCTGTGGCTGAAAGCGCAGGGGCATGACACGGCGATTGCGGATCTTGACATCGTCAACCCCTACTTCCGCACGCGTGACAGCCTGGATGCACTCAGCGCTGCGGGCGTGCGCCTGATCGCATCGCCCTTTGCGGGCAGCAATGTAGATGCGCCTGCCCTGCCCGGCGAAGCGTATGCCGTGGTGGAGGATACATCCCTTCACGCGGTGATTGACGTGGGCGGTGATGACCGCGGCGCGCTGGCGCTGGGCCGGTATGTGCCCGCGATCAAAGACGAGGGCGATTACGATTTTCTGTGCGTGATCAATCGCTTCCGCCCGCTGACGCAGGATGCTGACAGCACCATCGAAGTGCTGCGCGAGATTGAGACGGCCTGCAAGCTGCCCTTCACCGGCATCTGCGCGTGCTCGAATCTGGGTGATCTGACGAGCGCGGAGGATATCATCGCCTCGCAAGCGTACACGCAGGAAGTGGCAGAAAAGATGGGCTTGCCCATTGTGATGACCTGCGTGCCGGCGCATTTGATTGATAAGCTGGAAGGAATGGAGAATATCTTCCCCATCCGGCATCGTACAAAGTTTATCTGAGGATTACGCCGACTGCGGTCTGCTACACCTCATCCGGTGCGGTAAACCGCACCGGATGAGGTGTAGCGCCTCGCAAGGCGCGTTACCCTTTTAAAACAACAAAACTCACCACCAGAGAAAGAGGTGCGTTATGGCAAAAGTAACCTTTGATACCGAGCGCTGCAAGGGCTGCGCGCTGTGCGTGGCAGCCTGTCCCAAGGGCATTGTATCCCTGTCTGACAGCGCCATCAACCAGAAGGGCTATCGCCCTGCGCAGGTGACCGATATGGAAAAGTGCATCGGCTGCGCGTCCTGCGCAATCATGTGCCCCGATTGCGTCATCACTGTGGAAAGGGAGGCCAAATAACATGGAAAAAGTGCTCATGAAGGGTAATGAAGCCCTGGCTGAAGCCGCCATCATGGCTGGCTGCCGCCATTATTATGGCTATCCCATCACCCCTCAGACCGAAGTGGCCGCCTATATGGCCAAGCGCATGCCCAAGATCGGCGGCGTGTTCCTGCAGGCAGAAAGCGAAATTGCCGCCATTAACATGGTGATCGGCACCTCTGCCGCCGGCAAGCGCACGATGACCTCTTCGTCCTCCCCCGGAATCTCGCTCAAGAGCGAGGGCATTTCCTACCTCGCGGGCTGCGATCTGCCGGCGCTTGTTGTCAACGTCCAGCGCGGCGGCCCGGGCCTGGGCGGCATCCAGCCCTCGCAGTCCGACTATTTCCAGGCCACCAAGGCGCTGGGCCACGGCGATTTCCGCCGCATTGTGCTGGCGCCCGCCTCTGTGCAGGAAATGGCGTCGCTCACCTTCCTGGGCTTCGACCTGGCGGACGAATACCGCATGACGGTTATGATCCTCACTGACGGCACCATCGGTCAGATGATGGAGCCCGTCAGTCTGGACTTTGGTGAGCCCTGTGAGGCCGTCAAGGATTGGGCGACGGTGGGCCACAAGTGGGAGCGCAAGCCCAATATCATCACCTCCCTGTCGCTGCAGGCCGAGGAGCTTGAGCGCCAGAACGTCGAGCGCTACGAGCGCTATAAGGTTGTGGAAGAAAACGAAGTGCGCTACGAAGAGTATCGCATGGAGGACGCCGAAATCTGCGTGGTAGCCTTTGGCGTGTGCGCGCGCGTCGCCCGCAATGCCATTGAAGAGGCGCGCAAGATGGGCCTGAAGGTGGGCATGATCCGCCCCATTACGCTCTGGCCCTTCCCCAAGGATGTGCTCAAGAAGGCTGCTGAAAAGTGCCACACCTTTGTGTCGGTGGAAATGTCCATGGGCCAGATGGTGGAGGATATTGAACTGGCGATCCGCTGCCAGCGTCCCGTACTGTGCTGCTCGCGCGTGGGCGGCATCATTCCCTCGCCCGACGAGGTCGTTGAAAAGCTTCAGGAAGCTGCGAAGATGGGAGGTAAGGCCGAATGATCGTTTTTGAAAAGCCCAAGGCGCTGACGGATGCGCCCATGCATTACTGCCCCGGCTGCACGCACGGCATTATCCATCGTCTGGTGGCCGAAGCGCTGGACGAGCTGGGCGTCACCGGTGAGACCATCGGCGTAGCGCCCGTTGGCTGCGCGGTGTTTGCCTACAATTATTTTAATTGCGATATGGTGGAGGCGGCGCATGGCCGCGCGCCGGCGGTAGCCACCGGCATCAAGCGCGCTGATCCCTCAAAAATCGTCTTTACCTATCAGGGCGACGGCGACCTGGCGGCCATCGGTACCGCTGAGACTGTACATTCCGCTGCCCGCGGTGAAAACATCACCGTGATCTTTGTCAACAACGCCATTTATGGCATGACCGGCGGCCAGATGGCGCCAACCTCCCTTCCCGGCCAGGTGACGCAAACTTCCCCCTACGGCCGCGATCCCAAGACGGTCGGTTATCCCGTGAAGGTATGTGAGCTGCTTTCCAATGTGGACGGCGCGACGTACCTGGAGCGCGTAGCGGTCAACAACGTCAAGAACGTGCGCGCCGCCAAGAAGGCCATCCTCAAGGCTTTCCGCAATCAGCTGGAGGGCAAGGGCTTCTCGCTGATTGAGGTGATCTCCACCTGCCCGACCAACTGGGGCATGACGCCGCAGCAGGCGACGGAATGGGTGGACAGCAACATGATCCCCTACTACCCGCTGGGTGTGTACAAGGATAAATACGGGGAGGCGGCAAAATGAAAGGTACCAAGCAGATTCTGATCTCGGGCTTTGGCGGTCAGGGCGCGCTGTTTGCGGGCAAATTCCTGGCCTACGCCGGCCTTTTGCAGGGCCTGGAAGTCAGCTGGCTGCCCTCCTACGGCCCCGAAATGCGCGGCGGCACGGCCAGCTGCTCGGTGATTATTTCCGACAGCCCCATCGGCTCGCCCATCATTACGCATCCCGATGTGCTGGTGGCCATGAACCTGCCCAGCATGGATAAGTTTGAGCCTCAGGTGAACGCCGGCGGCACGATCATTTATGATTCTTCGCTCATTTCCCGTGCGCCTGCACGCGAGGATGTGAACAACTGTGCTGTGCCCGCCACCAAAATGGCTACCGACGCAGGCGTTAAGACCCTGGCGAACATGCTGCTCATCGGCCGCCTGCTGCGCGAAGTGGATCTGGCGGACGACGAGATGGTGAATCAGGTGCTCAGCAAAGTTGTATCTGCCAAGCACGCGGATTTGCTGGATCTCAACAAGCAGGCCATCAAACTGGGGTATGAGTACAAAGAATAAGGAACGAAGGTGAACGCTGCTCTTTTGAATCAAAAGAGCAACAGAAAACCAGTCGTTGCGACTGCTGACGGCCTTGCTGTCGCGGCAGTCTGTATGAAAAAGGGTTTGGAATCGGATGAGAAAGCAAGCTTTCCCGTCGCTTCCAAGCCCTTTTTCTGTTTGTTGCAAAGCAAGCTGCGCGGGGTGTCACTGCGTAGGGTTTGTGCTTTGCCCTTAAGATCATTCCTTCTGCTACCCTCCCTCATTGTATCTTCTCTGCATCCGCATTGACCGCATCTGTCCAAAATGATACAATGAATGCATTCCACGGAAGGATGTTTTTGCATGCAAATTACAAACAGATTGTATTATGATAACGCCTATCTGACGCAGTTTGACGCAGTTGTTGTCGCTGCGCGCGAAAAGGACAGCGCGATGGAAATTGCGCTGGATCAGAGCGCATTTTATCCCACCTCGGGCGGGCAGCCGTATGACACCGGCACGCTCAATGATTGCCGCGTGACGGATGTGACGGTGGAGGAAAACGTCGTCTGGCACCGCATTGCGGGCAGCCTCAAGGTAGGCGAGAAGGTGCACGGCGAGATCGACTGGCCGCGCAGGTTTGACCACATGCAGCAGCACGGCGCAGATCATGTGCTGGCCGGCGCGTGCTATGAGCTCTTTGGCGGCGAAACGATCGGGCTGCATCTGGGCGAGGAAGTTTCCTCCATCGATATGACGCTGCCCGGCGGGCGCACGCACCTGTCGGAAACGGAAATTGAGCGCCTGGAAACGCTGGTGAATGCGCGCATCCAGCGCGATGCGCCCGTGCGCTGCTGGTTTCCGGATGAAGACGAGCTGAACGCTCTGCCGCTGCGCAAAAAGCCCACGGTGACCGAGCATGTGCGCATTGTGGCCTTTGGCGATTACGAAATGGTTGCCTGCGGCGGAACGCATCCGAATACTGCCGCACAGCTGGGCGTCATCAAGGTCATCTCCTGCGCGCCCGCCCGCGGCAAAATGCGGCTCACCTTTGTAGCCGGCATGCGCGCGGTCAAGTATCTGCAGCAGTGCGCGCTGGCGGCGCAAAAGATTGCCAAAGAAGTTTCCAGCGATATTCCCGGCGCGCATGAAGCCTATCTGCGCGAGAAGGAAGCCGCCCGCGAAACACGCCAGCAGCTGCAGCAGAGCCTGACGGAGGCGGCGGTGGAGATCACCCGTGCCGGCGGAACTGCGATGGCGAACGGAGGCGTCCTCTATGTGCGGCACCTGCCCTTCCTCGATCGCGCGCATCTGACGCATACGGCAGCTGTGCTGGTGAAGGACGGCAACGCCATCGCGCTGCTGTCCTGTCCGGATAAAAACGGCTGCGCGGTGGTTTTCCTGCGCAGCAATGACCGCAGCGAAGACATGTCGCAGCTTTTGCGCCAGAGCGGCGCGCGCGGCGGCGGCAAACCCGACATGGCGCAGGGCAGCGCGGCGGATGAAGGCGTATTGCTGGCCGCCAGAGCGCTGCTGGAGAAAAACGAATGAAAAAGAGACGCATTCCGCGAAAAATCAAGAAATATCTGCCGCTGATCATCGCTGTGATCGTCGGCGCGGTGATCGGCGTAGTTTGCGCGGTATATGGCGCATACGGCACGCTTTTATGGACAATCGGCGCGCTGTACCTGAGCTTTTTCCTGCAGCTGATATTGCACGAGGGCGGGCATCTCATCGGCGGGTTGCTCAGCGGCTACAAATTCGAATCCTTTCGCATCGGCGGCGTGCTGCTGACCAAGCTCGAAGGCAAACTGCGCATCAAATGGATGCCGATTGCCGGCACGGGCGGCCAGTGCCTGCTCTCGCCGCCGGACTTGGCGCCCGAGGATGCGCCGTATCTTGTGTATCATGCAGCAGGCAGCGCGATGAATCTGCTCATGGCGCTTTTGCATATCCCGCTTGCCTTTATGCCGGGCGTTCTGCGGATTTACGCCATTTGCATGATCGTGGTGGGCCTGTACTTTGGCATTCTCAACGGCGTACCGATGCGCGTGCAGGGCATTGACAACGACGGCATGCACATCAAAAACATGCGCCTGGATCCCACGCTGCGCACGGTAATTTTCAGGCAATTGCAGATCAACGCTGCGCAATCGGCAGGGCGGCGGCTGCGCGATATGCCCGAAGAATGGTTTGAAACCTATGCGCATGCGCATTTGCACGGCGCTATGCAGTTCTGCCGGTATATGGATCAGGGCGCGTATGACGAGGCGCTGCGCTACGGACAGATGCTTTTAAGAGATAAAAGGCTCAACCGCATCCACCGCGGCGCGATTATGAGCGATGTGGAATCGCTCAAGCTGCTCGGCGGGCAGAAGGTGTATGCCGAAAGTGAATTTTTGATCCAGTACCGCCGGCAGATGGCCTATGATCCCGCTGTGCAGCGGGCCAGGTTTGTCCGCGCGCTGTTACACGACCGGGATGAAGCAGCTGCCGAAAAAATACAAATGCAATTTGAGCGTGCCTGCCGCCGCTCGCCCGTACCAGCCAGCAACGCGTCGGAGGAGGAGCTGATCATCGCCGCGCGTGCCAAATATGAAGAAATGAAACAAACGGAAGGAGAATAAACACCATGGAAGTATCTGTACGACGCGCGTATAACCTGCTCAAGGAACTGGGCTTCGAGCGTGTTTCCTGCTCCGCGGAGGAGAAAAAGGCGGCCGAGCGCCTGCTGCAGGAAGTGAAAGCCTGCGGTGTAGACGGCCAATTGGAAGAATTCACCGTGAAATGCGGCAAGGTCAGCCACGCCAAGCTGGTTGTCACCGCGCCCTATGTAAAGGAATACGAAGTGACGGGCTATGAGCGCTCGCTGTCCACGCCCGAGGGCGGCATGGATGCGGAGTTCAAGTACGTTGAAAACGTGCTGCCGGTCAATCTCATCGGCGCAAAGGATAAGATCGTGATGATCAACGGCCGCCTGGGCATGAAGGACTATGAAAAGCTGCAGAAGGCGGGCGTGAAGGGCATTCTGACCTTCTCCGGCACGACGATCGACCGCCGGAGCGAAACAGACTGCGATATCCGCAAGCTGCGCGAGACGCTGACCGATCGTCATGGCTTTACCGTAGCGCTGAACATGCGCGCGGCCGATGCGGCGGAGATCGTTCGCCGCGGCGCCACCCACATGCACATTGAGGTGGAGAGCGAGTGCTATGACGGCACAAGCCAGAACGTTTGCGCGGTCATTCCCGGCACGAAGTATCCCGATGAAATCATCTCCTTCGGCGCGCATTATGACAGCGTATATTTCTCCACCGGCGTGTATGACAACATGTCCGGCTCTGTGATCATCATGGAGCTTTTGCGCTACTTCGCCGCACATAAGCCCGCCCGCACGATGAAGTTCAACTGGTACGGCTCGGAAGAACAGGGCCTCCTGGGCAGCAAGGCGTGGGTGAAGGCGCACGAAGAAGAGCTGGACAAGCACGTTTTGATGATCAATGTGGACGTGGCCGCCGCGACCCTGGGCAAGAATATCGCCCCCACGCTGGCCACTGAAGCGGCCGTTGGCTACATTGATGCGCTGATGCGCGAAATCGGCGTGGCGTGCGACGTGAAGATGGATATCTACTCCAGCGACTGCGTGCCCTTTGCCGATCACGGCGTTCCCGCCGTCAACCTGTGCCGCTTTGGCACCATGGGCGCAGGCTATATCCATGACCGCCGCGATAACTTCAAGAGCAATTATCTGGATGAAAAGTCTCTGGATATTACCCTCCGTCAGGCGCTG
>JAFXJP010000001.1 GCA_017532155.1 Clostridia bacterium
CACCTTGACAAGATAAGATTTCCGGTGGTAATGGCGAAGAGGTCCCACCTGTTCCCATCCCGAACACAGAAGTTAAGCTCTTCAGCGCCGATGATACTTGGCTGGACACGGCCCGGGAAAGTAGGTCGCCGCCGGATTCCAGAGAAACTGCTGCATGAAAATGCAGCAGTTTTTCTTTGATTTTGAAATTTATCCTTTTATTTGCGCAAAAAAGAGAAATGGCGTATAATGTTTTCGTCGATAGTTTATAATTGTCTACTTGCTTAATGAATCGCTGCGGAGGAAAGATATGATATATCGAACGGACATCTTCGAAGAAGGGCGATTGAATCCATTTACAGGACAAGTATTTGATGCTTCTTGGATCGTATTCATATTGACGGACAGTAAGGAGTACCAACAATTTGTTGGAGCTTCTAAAGAGTGCGCTTATACAGTGAAAACAAGTCGTCTTAAACATGCTGATTGGAAGATGGCCGCTGGAGATTTTATCAGCTGTAATCAGGCGCAAGGCAAACATATCATTTTGGTTATGTCGAAACTTGAAATGCTTGAAGTGGAAAAGTATTATACTGGACACAGTTACAATGAAGCTTCTTTGCGAGATAGCGAACCATCTGTATTAATTCATAGCACGCCAATGTCCAATTGGTTGAAAATCAAAAAGGATGGCATGCTAAAAAGCTGGAATCGACTTAAGCAAGAAAATGCAGTACGCGAGATCCAGCCAATCGGGACGCAGCTTGGTGACCCAATAGAGTTTAGCGACTATATTATGTTTGGTGGCGGCGTCACGGGAGAAATTGTTGTACATTCCAAACAACAGGGGAAAATCATCATGGATGAGAATGCCGCCTATGTTACAGGAGCACGGTTATATTTTGATGCGAAAAAGATGGCACAGGATGGACTTTTAATTCGTGACGGATGCCATTTGAAGGTGAAAGATCAATTGCCTTTATCGCCTTACCTGATATGGTCTGCAACCTGGAATGTGCTCGGCTTAAATGAGCAAGTGAGTACGCCACGGATATTTTCTAGACTTGCAGATCAGCGGTTTCACCAACTGTACGGATAATGATTGGAAGCCGAAATATGCACAGCGATATATTTTGACGAACAGTATAAGCATAATGTTTATCACGGCATCGGTTTTGGCGAACTCTAAGATATCAAGTATGATTCTACGGAGCATCATAATCTGTGGGATGATCCTGCGTACACGCAGATCAAAATGAAGCTATTGATGGATTCGTTCAATGTGTCTGTTCGTTATTCGCGCCCGGGACAGACGCGGCGCGGACGGTATTAAGGGAGGAAATCGTATGAAAATCGGTGTTAGTGAATACAGCTTCCGCAAGATTCTCAAGCAGGGAAAAAACTATTTTGACGTATGCGATACAGCGCGCGAAATGGGCTATGAAGGCATTGACTTTACTGAACTGCATCTGGAACATGGCAGCGGCCAGCAGTCCGTGCTGGATTTGGCCAAGGCGCTGCGGGCGCATTGCGAAAAGCTGCAGCTGACCATTGTTTCCTATACGATCGGTGCGGATTTGCTCAACGGCCGCGGCTGTACGGCGGAAGAAGAAGTGCAGCGCCTCAAGGGGTGCGTGGATGTTGCGCAGGCGCTGGGCGCTAAAGTCATGCGCCATGATGCTTTCTGGAAACTGACAGGCACGCGGTCCTGGCAGAAAGCTGTGGATAGCATCGTGCCTGCTATCCGCGAGGTGACGGAGTATGCCGCGCAGAGGGGCATCCGCACCTGCTCTGAAAACCACGGCTTTATCATGCAGGACAGCGAGCGCATGGTGTATCTGATGGAAAAGGTACAGCATGAGAATTACGGCTGGCTGGTGGATATCGGCAATTTCCTGTGCGCAGACGAAAATCCGCAGTATGCTGTGGGTGTAGCGGCGCCTTATGCCGTGCATGCGCATGTGAAGGACTTTCTTTTCAAAAAGGGCACAGAGGATATGCCGGAGGGCAGCTGGATTACCACGCGCGGCGGGAACTACATCCGCGGTACGGTGATTGGCCATGGCGTGGTGCCGGTGCGCCCGTGCCTGAATATCCTGAAGAAAGCCGGCTACGATGGCTATGTGTCGGTGGAGTTTGAAGGAGCCGAGGATACGCTGGAGGCGCTTGAGCAGGGACTTGCGTACTTGCGGAGAGTGTCGGAATGAAGGAAATGAAACATACCGGTACGCGGGCGCTGTATACGGAGAGACTGCTGCTGCGGCCCTATTGCGCGGATGACGCGCAGGCGGTATTTGACGGCTGGATGGGCGTCAGGGAGGTTTGTGCGCGGCTTAACTGGCAGGAGCATCAGGATGTATCGGTGACACGCCGGCTGATTGATATGTGGGTGGAAAGCTATCAAAGTCCGACGGTTTATCACTGGTGCATCACCAGAGCGGGCGAGGTGGTTGGCGATATCATGGTGTGCAAATGGAATCAGGATGACCAGTGGTGCGAACTGGGCTATTGCGTGGCGCAGCAGTACTGGGGACAAGGCATTGCGGGCGAGGCTTTGTTATGCGTATGCCGGTATTTGCTGCAGGAGGTCGGATTCCATCGCATTCAGCTGCGCCATGCGGCGGGTAATGACGCCTCTGCGCGTGTGATGAAAAAATGCGGCTTTCATTATGAGGGCACGCTGCGCCATGCCAAGCGCAACCGCCAGGGGGAATGGCAGGACATATGCTGCTATAGCTTATTGGATGAAGAAATAAAATAAGTATGTTTTCGTGTGCCGCTGCACATAATATGCCTGTGATCTAATATCGGATCGGAGGCATATTTTTTATGGCGTTGCAAACTGTGATTATGGCGGGCGGCGAGGGCGTGCGCCTGCGTCCGCTGACGCAAACCTGTCCGAAGCCTCTGGCGCCCATGTGCGGCGAAGAGGTGATGGGCTATGCGCTGCAGTTGCTGCATCGCCATGGAATCCGCCGTGCGCATGCCACGCTATGGTATCGGCCGCAGGATGTGATACAGGCCTTTGGCGAAGGCAGGCACGGTGTTGCACTCGATTACAGCATCGAAGCGCAGCCGCTGGGCACAGCGGGCAGCGTGAAACGGGCGATTGCCCATAACAACGATACAACGCTGGTGCTTTCGGGAGACGGTCTGACAGGCTGTGATCTGACAAAGGCGCTTGTATTTCACAAAAAGAGCGGCGCAATGGCCACGATTGTGCTTTCCAGCGTGAAAAATCCGCAGCAATATGGCGTGGTGTTTATGCAGCCAGACGGCCGCATTACGCGGTTTATCGAAAAACCCAACTGGAACGCGGGCGTCAGTTGCCTGGTAAATACCGGCATTTATTTGCTGGAGCCTGAAGCGCTGGCGATGATTCCCGACAGCACGCCCTATGATTTCGGGCGGCAGCTGTTTCCGCGCATGGTGCAGATGAAGCTGCCGCTGTATGGGTACGAATCGCAGGAATACTGGTGTGATGTGGGTGATCCAGCGGCTTTTTTGCGCGCACAGGGGGATTTGCTGCGCGGAAAAACGGGCTTTGTGCCAACAGATGTAGGCCTGCGAACACTGCAAAACGGCTATATTTCCCGTGATAGCTATGTGTCGCCGCTGGCGCATGTTGCGCCTGATGCGAGGATAGAAAACAGCTGCATCCTGCCCGGCGCGCAGATTGGCAGCGGTGTGCGTATGCGCGGGAGCATTGTGTGCCGGGATGCGGCGATTGGTCGCGGAGCAACGCTGGCAGCAGGCAGCATGCTGGCGGCAGGCGCGCATCTGGGTGCGTTTGCATGCTGCGGCGGCGCGTGGCAGTAGATGGGAAAAACAGGCAGCGAATCTCTTCATTCTCTGGCTTGACAAGCGCAAAAACCTTGCATATAATAATATCAGCGCGAATGCTCCTGGGATGTACAGGCCAGTACGCTATTTTTACCCACATTTCACAAAACGGAGCCCGAGTCAGACATGGACGTCATGCCCCCGTGCCGTAAGGCATGCCAGGGGACGGCGGAAAGTGAGCTGCAGGGCACCGGCCTGCTTAACATAGCGGGTGAAAAAATAGCGTGCAGCGGCATCTTGGGGCATTCGACGGTTTACAAAAAAGAGAACAGCCGGGCTGTTCTTTTTCTTTGCAATGAAAATTTCCTTGGGATTTTCGCAAAATTTCTCTTGCATTTTGATGCCGAATGTGATATCATATTCAGGCACGTGGGGCATTAGCACAGTTGGTAGCGCGCTACATTCGCATTGTAGAGGTCACCAGTTCGAATCCGGTATGCTCCACCACAAATCCTGCATTTCGATGCATGATTTTTTGTTTTATACCCCTATTTCTGCAAGTTTGCTTCGTGAAAACTGCAGGTTTGTAAGCTATGTAAACGTTTTGACCACAATTTTGACCACAATTCAAAGGAAAACATCCATCTTTTCCATGACATCGCGCTTCGTTTCCATCGTCGAGTGCGCATAGAGCTGCAAAGTCAGCGCAACCTGGGAGTGACCAAGGATTTCTGACAGGGTTCTCAAGTCCATGCCTGACTCCATTGCCCTGGTTGCAAAGGTATGCCGCAGCGCATGGACGCCTCGCAGC
>JAFXJP010000011.1 GCA_017532155.1 Clostridia bacterium
ATAAAATGCCTTCCCCTCGAGGGGAAGGTGGGGCGCAAAGCGCCTCGGATGAGGTGTAGCCAGCCACAGCTGGCGTTTCTCATTCCGCGCCGCAGCGCGAAACCCGCTCGTTTTTTCCGCAGAAAAAACGGCGACACTAACGCACAAGTCACCCAAGCGGCAGTCCGCGGAGCTACGCTCCGCGGGTTTGCTTTAGCAAACTGAAAAAGGAGTTGGAAGCCGAGGGCGAGCTTGCTCGCACACCGGATTCCAACCCCTTTTTTATAAAACTGCCGCAACTAAACAGCAGCCAACTTCCAACGCCCAACGCAGGTTCTTTGGTACTTTCTTGACACAAGAAAGTACCGTCCTCCTCTCCCCCGCATCAGCCCTCCAGCTCCGCCCTGACCACGCCAATATTGTTGGTCAAAATGCAGTCAATGCCAATATCCATGTACGCCCTGGCCTCCCTGGCGCTGTCTGCCCAGAAAAGGTTGCAGATCAGGCCGTTGGCGCGCGCCTTGTCGATCATCGCCTGCGTCGTCAGATTCTTGCAGAACTGCACCTTTTTGCAGCCGTATTCCAGCGCATGCTCCACAATGGTAAAGTTCATGTGTCCCTCCAGGCAGCAGCGGGCAATATCCGGCGCCATCTCGCGGGCGGTAAACAGCACGTCCTTTTCGCCGGCAATGTACGCCTGCTCGCGGCACTTAAAGGCGTCCAGCGTGTCCAGGATCTTCTGAAAATCCTTTTCGGGATAAGGCAGCAGCGGACGCTCTTCATAGGCGGCCACCACATGCTCAATGCCCGCCGGCAGCGGCGGGAAGGTCTCGATGTGATTGTTGTAGAAGTTCGCCCATTCGCGGCTGCGCTGGCTCATCACTTCATTTTTTACTTTGGTGCGCGTGGGCGATTTGATGTGAATGTTGAAGATCACCTTGCCGCCGAGCAGATCCAGCACCTCTTCGAAAAGCGGCAGCTTAGTCCCCTTGAAGGCCGGCGAAAACGCAACGCCCGCATCCAGCGCACGGATTTCCCTGGTGGTCATCTCGCTGATAACGCCCGAACCATTCGTCGTACGATCCACCTTCGGATCGTGACAGACAATCAGATCGCCGTCCTTGCTGGGCCACAGATCCAGTTCGATCTCATCCGCGCCCATGCTTGCCGCCAGCGCAAAGGCCGGCAGCGTGTTTTCCGGCGCGATAAAATTATAGCCGCGATGCGCGCAAAGACGCGGGAATGCCATTTCTCTGTCTGTTTTTATCTTCATTTCTGTCTCCTCTTCTGCCAAGTGCAGGTGCGCATTCTCCGCGCAGGCGTCCTCAAATACGCTGCGCAGCCCCAGCGAAAAACGCTCCATTTTTTCCGGCAGGCGCAATTCAATCGCCAGTTCCTCGCGCATATCCGTCAGGCAGTCGTGCAGCGCATCGAGATTACGCCCATAGTACGCAGGCAGCTGCAGCTTCTCCTGCAAATACGCATGCACCTGCTCGCGATCCTCCATCGCGCGCATATCCAGCACAATGCGCCTCATCATGATCCCTCCCCATACAAAAGCTCAAAGCTCTCATAATGGTCATCGGTGTAATAGATCAGCCCGTCATTGGAAAATACGATACGCTTGGCGCCGCGGCTGCTTTTTCCCAGCGTATCAATATCGCACTCGGTATAGGTTCTGCCGCTCTTTTTCGGCAGCAGGCCCTCATAATTGCCAAAGCGGTCGCCGCCGATACACTTGCCCGGCGCATATTTCTCCAGTCCGCCGCCCGGCCAGCCCAGCGCCTCGGCTTCCTTCTTGGTGATAAAATTATCCGGCAGTCTGCCATAGGTGTGAATATACAGCGCCACATCTTCCTTGGATGTATAGCTGCCGTCTTCGTCAATCGCCGGCGCGGCCGTCGGCTTTTGCGTAGGCTTTTCCGTGGCTCTTTGCGTGGGCTTGCTGGTTGGCGCCTGCGTGATCACCTGTGTGGCAGGCGTCTGCGTTATCTGCGGGGTATTTTTCGCCGCCTCATCGCCGCCGCCAAAGAGCATATAAACAATCAGCAGAACGACCGCAAGCGCCGTTGTCAGAAAGCCGCCTTTTTTGCCTGTCTTTTTCTTTGTCATCTATATCCCTCCGTACTATATCGGTTTTTTCCATATTACCACATCTCCCCGCGTTCTTTCAAGAATGCACATGCATTTTGCTTGCTAAGATATGCAAATCATGGTACAATGAAAAAGTCCGTGCAGCCATAATTGCACAATGTTTTATACATTGTTCACAGGCTGCTCACTTTTGCAATCTATACTGCAAAAAAGAAAACGCCTGAAAGGATGAGCGCATGCGCCACGAAATCAAAACCCGCGTCACGGCCGCAGAAGCCCGGGCGCTGCGCATCCGTCTGTCCGCTGTCATGCAGCGCGACAAGCACGCGCTCGCCGACGGCACCTATGAAATCCACAGCGTGTATTTTGATACGCCCACCAACCGCGCCCTGATGGAAAAGCAGGTGGGCGTGCCCAAGCGCGATAAATACCGCATCCGCTATTATAATGATAACCTTGAGCATTTCCGCCTGGAGTGCAAAAGCAAGATCGTCACCCTCTGCCATAAGCGCGGAACAAGCCTTACGCGCAGCGAGGTGGAAAAGATCTGCGCAGGCGAGATCGGCTGGATGCTCCACGATACGCGTCCGCTGGTGCGCGAATTGTATCTCAAAATGAAGCAGGAGCTCCTGCGTCCGCGTGTGCAGGTGCATTATGTGCGCGAGGCCTTTGTCTACGGCCCGGCCAACGTGCGCGTGACGCTGGACAGCGACATCCGCACAGGCGTTTACAGCCCGGACTTTTTGCAGGTGCAGCAGCCGCGTCCGCGCACGCAATCGCCGGATTTTGTATTGATCGAGGTCAAGTACGACGAATATCTGCCGGAGATCATCCGCATGATCACCAACTGTCAGGCACGGCCGATGTCCTTTTCCAAGTTCGAGGCCTGCCATACTTATGATTAATCGGGGGACACAAACATGACAAACGAAACCATCAGCAGACTTTTCACCAGTCTCTTTTTCCAGAAGGCGGTTGATTTTTCGCTGCCGGACGCGCTGCTGATCATGGCGCTGTCTTTCCTCATCGGCCTGTTCATCGCCACGCTGTACCGCGCCACCTATCAGGGCGTGATGTACACGATGACCTACGGCGTGACGCTGGTAGCCATGACGATGGTATCGGCGATGATCCTGCTGGTTGTCACCAGCGATGTAGTGCTCACCCTTGGCATGGTCGGCGCGCTGTCGATCATCCGCTTCCGCACCTCCGTCAAAGAGCCGCTGGACATCATGTACATGTTCTGGGCCGTGGGCGCCGGCATTGCCATTGGCGCGGGCATGGCGGGCGTTGCCATTGTCGGCTCTATCGCGGTCGGTCTGGCCGTGCTTTTCCTCATCCGCGGTCGCCAGAACGGCGTGCCTTATATCCTGGTGCTGACGCTTGAAAACAAAGCTGCCGAAGAAGCTGCCATGGCGCTGGTGCAAAAATCCGTGCGCCGCTGCCGCGTCAAGTCTAAATCTGTCACCAAAACCGGCACGGAACTGACCATCGACATTCGCCTGAACAAGGACAACACCGACTTTATGCAGGACGTCAGCGACCTTGAAGGCGTGATCAGCGCCGTGCTTGTCACCTACAACGGCGAATACATGACCTGATAAAATTTGCTTTTCCCTGTTGACAACGTCGCTCAAACATGGTATTATATCTAATGTCGCAAGCGACGCATGGTGCCATGGCTCAGTTGGTAGAGCACATCGTTCACATCGATGGGGTCATAGGTTCGAGTCCTATTGGCACCACCAAATATAAAGCCACCCTTATGGGTGGTTTTTTATTTAGTATTTACAGATGAAAATCAAACGCTCCAACTCCCTGAGATGTGAACACACATCGATGGGGCTCTGAGTCGAGCGCAACGAGAAATAGGCTTACCAATTTCACATTTGATAAAATAAAAAAACTTCTATAATGCTGTAACACTTTCCCTCATTCTGCAACAAACAAAGTGTAGAAAGCTTTCTCATTCCACGAAAGGAGGTGATACGTTGCTCTCGCCCGAGGAAATCTACAATGAGTACCGCGATATGGTGCAGCGGTATGTATATCGATTGTGCCGCAATCAGTCGCTCAGCGAAGAAATCACGCAGGAAACCTTTTATCAGGCGCTGAAAAGCTGGCATCGTTTCCGGGAAAACAGCAGCATCGGCACCTATCTGTGCAGCATCGCCAAGCGGCTGTATTACGCCACGCTGCGCAAAAAGCTGCCTGCCGAAGTACCGCTGAAGGATACCGACGCATCGGGAGATTTTGTCGATCAACTGATCCTCAGCGACCGGGCCATGACAGCGCATCACCTGCTGCACGCGCTATCCGAACCCTACCGGGAGGTTTTCACGCTGCGTACCTTCTGCGATATGGATCACACGCAGATCGGCGAGCTTTTCGGCAAAAGCGCTTCCTGGGCGCGCGTCACCTATTACCGCGCCCGCATGATGCTCCTGGAGCAAATGAAGGAGAAAGAAAACAATGACTGATAACTGCAATATTATCCGCGATCTGATGCCGCTTGTCATTGACGAAGCAGCCAGTGAAGACAGCGCGCAGTGCGTCAACAGCCACGTTGATCATTGCGACGAATGCCGCATATACTATGACGGCATGAAGCACATGCACAGCAGCCGCAAAGCGCAGGAGGAGGAAGCGCGCACCTTTGCCCTCGCTGCCCAGAAAATGAAAAAGAAGCGCCGTGCGCGCATCCTGCGCAATATCGTCATCGGCATGCTGATCGGCTGCGTGCTGGCCTACGGCGGGCTGCTCGGCTGGTCGCACCTGACGATGGATTACACCCAGCTGATCTATTACGGTGAATACGGCGTGACGCTCAGCGAACTGAAGGACGGCTGGGTATCCGTCAACATCGATTATTACGGCAGTTCTCTGGTGTGCGGCGTGGATTTTGAAAAAGTGCAGGAAGACGGCAGGAATATCCTTTATATCTATCTCGAACGGCCCTTCATCAAACAATACACGATGAATCCGCACAACAATTACTCCTGCACCCGTCTGCCGCCAGAGCGCATGGAGAATCTTTACGAAATTCGCCAGGGCAAGGGCGATGAATACCTCGTGGTCTGGCAACAGGGTATGGATATCCCCGACGCCTCGGCGGAAATGGAGCAATACTTTGCCCTGAACGACGAATACTGGGATTTGTGGAACAGCCAGGATTCTACCCTCGACGGAAAGCTGATGATCCGCTCACAGGAAGAATACGAGCAGATCGAGCTTCTGCGCGATCAGCTTCGCCAGATCACCGTTCCTGAGTGGCAGTAAGGAGGCGTTATTCTGCCCACCTTTTCCATCATTACGCTGCTGATCGGCCTTGTGCTGATTGCCTGCCTTTCCGTGCTTTGCGCACAACAGGCCGACGGCAGCCGCGGGATTTCCCGCTGTGCTCTGCTTGGTTACATTGTAACCCTGCTTTATGTCACCGTGTTCAGCCGCCTTCCGGTGCAGGAGGTGCGCCTCCAGCTGATTCCCTTTTTCGAATTTAACCGCATCAAAGGCATCGGCTTTGTGGAAAATATGATCCTCTTTGTCCCCGCCGGCGTGCTGCTGCTGCTCAGCTTTTCCTGCCGCGCCCGCTTTGGCTACGCCTTCGGCTTTCTTTTATCGCTCGGTATTGAAACGCTTCAGTTTATCTCGCACCGCGGCATTGCGGATATTGACGATCTGATTGCCAATACCCTGGGCGCAGCGCTGGGCACAGCTTTTTGCCTGAGCATAAAAAAGCTGATTTTTACCCTTTGGGGAGGGGAAATGTAAAAACATTGAAAATACGGAAAAATACTTGCCAAATTCATCCACATCATGTATAATATCATCCTCATCAAATAACGCAATTGCATATTGCTGTGAACAGGAGCGATTGATATGTCTATCCAGCTTTTCACCCTTCCGACGAAAAACGGCGGTCTTCCTCTGCGTCTGGCCCGCGGCCACTTTGCCACCAGCCACAGCCACATCAACTACTATCTTGATGTGACCATGACCAAGCACCGCCTGTCTGAAGCCAGAGAGGCCGCGTCTATTCTGTGCAGCAAGTTCAAGCTTTCCACCATTATTGATACCATCCTGTGCCTGGATGGCACCGAGCTGATTGGCGCCTGCATGGCAAGCGAATTAACGCAGTCGGGCTACACCAATATGAACGCCCACCGCACCATCTACGTCGTCACGCCCGAGCACACCTCCGGCAGCCAGCTGTTCTTCCGCGATAACACCGCGCCCATGATTCAGGGCAAGCATGTGCTGGTGCTGGCCGCCTCTACCGTCACGGGCTACACCGTGCAGGCCGCTGTGGAAGCCATCCGCTATTACGGCGGCTATCCCGAGGGCATCTGCTCCATCTTCTCCTGTGTGGATGAATGCGCCGGCTTCCCCATCGTAAGCATCTACAGCAAAAAGGAGCATCTGGAAGATTACCAGAGCTGCCCCTCCACCGAATGCCCGATGTGCAAGGCCGGCAAAAAGCTGGATGGCCTGGTCAACAGCTTCGGTATTTCCAGTTTCTAAAATACATCCCCGCTTCCAAGCGGGGTTTTTTTCGTCCGCAGGAAGAATTTCCGTTATCCATTCGTTTTATGATTGATAACATCAAAGGAGGTTTTCAATGAAAAAGCTGTTGATTCTTTTCTTAACGCTTTCCATGTGTTTTTCCGCCGCACAGGCTACCGTCCTTGTGCCCAATCCCTGGATCGATGCCACGCCGGATGACCTCCTCCAGCTTGTCGGCGTAAGGTTCGGCCTGCCCGAGGATGCGCAGGATGTTTCCTATCGTTTGCTAATCGACGAAAGCCTGTGCGAAATGCATTTTACCTGGCAGGACATTGCCTTTACCGCCCGTCTGCGCCCTGTAATGGACTGGGAAGACATTTCCGGCATGTACTATACCTTCACCCAAACGCCCGTGCAGGTTAACCGCTTCGAAGGCAATCTGCTGCGCGCACAGGATGGAGAGAACGATGTGCTGCTGTGCCTGTGGTATGATCTGGCGCCAGGACTGATGTACAGTTTGTCCGCCGTCGCGCCTGCACTTTCTGACGATATGCTGCTTGAAGCCGCAAATGCAGTGCTCATCATGCATCAGCACGAAACCGACGAATAAAAAAAGAGCCTTAACGGCTCTTTTTATTTTGCCTTTTTGCGCGGCCGCGCAATGGCAAATACTTTATAGGGAATTTCAAATACAAACACGATGCCAAGGACGATGGCAATCATCACCTTCAGCGCCGTAAAGCCGCTGGAAAGCGCACTGTCAAACTGATTGGTCACCAGATAATACGCCGCCCAGTAGATCTGCGCGCCGGGCACCAAGGGAAAGATGCCGGCAATGAGAAAAATCGTGGCCGGGCACTGACGGTTCACCGCCGTAAAGCGCGACGCCAGCACGATAAACACCGCCGCCAGAAATACCGCCAGCGACATGCCCGCGCCCAGCAGCAGCGCGCCTTTATACACCAGCCAGCCGATGGCGCCAATCAGCGCACAATTGAAATAAAATCTTCTTGGCACGCCAAAGAGCACCGAAAAGCCAATCGTGCCCAGCGCCGAGGCAATCACTTCGATGATAAGCTTCCCAATCACAGCATGATCCCTCCCGTCAGTCCGTTATAGATGGAGAACATCACGCCAACGCCGATGGCAATGGACACAAACACCAGGATCGCATCCAGCATGCGCACCGCGCCCGAAATATAATCGCCGTCAGCAATATCGCGGATACCGTTGGTAAAAGCAACGCCGGGCACTAGCGGCATAATGGCGCCCGAAATCATGTGGCTGAGATTATGCCCCACGCCCGCGCGATAGCAGCCCAGGCAGATCAGCACCACCAGCATGCCGCCAAAGATATTGCGGACGATCTTGTTAAGATAGGGCTTGCCTATAAACAGCACATACACATACAGCAAAATGCCCGCAATGCAAGCTGCCGTACAATCCAGCACGCCGCCGCCCGCCAGCACGCAGAAAAAGCCGCTGCCCATGCCCGAAGCAACGATTTGCTTCCATTCCTTTTTATCCGGCATCTCGTCAATCTGGCGCAGCTTTTCCGCCACCGTTTCAATATCATCATACTGCCCCTCGCTGATCTCGCGGGACAATTGATTGACCGCCACCACCTTGTCAAGCCTTGCGCCCGTTACAGGAATGTGGCGCACATGTGCAAATGAGCCTTCCTTCTGTCTACCGCCGGTGGTAAAAATGCCGTTGCTCAGCACAAAAAAATCGCCGCTTTCCACGCCATAATGACGGCAGATGCGGTCCATCGTCTCCTCCACACGGGAGATCTCCGCGCCATTTTGCAGCAGAATATGCCCCGCTTCCATGGCAACATCCAGTACCCGCGCCTCATCGCACGGACAAGCAGTCACGCTTTCCCTGTTTTCCACAGCCCACGCTCTTCCTTTCAAAAGACAGTCGCAGCATATAAAAACATTATAAATCCGACCGGCATCTTTCGTCAACACCACGTATTGTATCCTTTTGCTTTCTATGGTAATATAATAAATTGAGTTATTCTTTGACTTAGCATTATTATTTTGAGGTTCCGATATGGTAGAAAAGCTGCCGATCACCCTTCCAGCGCTGTCGGGCAAAAAGGAGCGCAATGTCTATGTGTATCTGCCCGAAAGCGCCAAGAAAAACCCCAAGCGCCGCTATCCCGTGCTTTATATGTTTGACGGGCACAATGTTTTCTTTGACGAGGACGCTACCTTCGGCAAATCCTGGGGCATGAAGCGCTACATGGACAGAACGCGCACGCCCTTGATCATCGTTGCCGTCGAATGCAACCACGGCGAAAACTACGCCCGCCTGAAGGAATATTCGCCCTTCAACTTTGGCTATAAAAACGAACTGCACATCGTCGGCCGGGGCGAAAAATACATGGATTGGCTGATCAACACCTTAAAGCCCATCACCGATGAAAATTATCCCACGCTGCCAGGCCGCGAATCCACCTTCATCGCCGGCTCTTCCATGGGCGGGCTGATGAGCCTGTACGCCGTCACCGCGCACAATGATGTATTCTCCCGCGCCGCCTGCCTGTCCCCCTCGCTGTGGACCAACAAAAAGCGCGTGCTGGATTGCATCCGCTCATCCGACATTCGGCCAGGTACCGTCGTTTACATGGATTACGGCGAAAATGAAATGAAGCGCCGCGAGGATATGAAAGGGATCTACACATCCGCCGTCAAGGCGCTGCTGGACAAAGATGTGCTGCTCACCGCGCGCATTGTACCCCATGGCGAACATTGTGAAGCCTCCTGGGAAAAGCAGATTCCCCTTTTCATGCGCACGCTCATGGACAAATAAACAATATCGGAGGAATTCCCCGTGGAGACATATTACACCAAATGGTTCAGCCCGCGCCTGAACCGCGAAATGGAAATCAAGGTCTGGGGCCATGCCGGCCGCCCCGTCCTTTTCATCCCCTGCCAGGACGGCCGCTTTTATGATTTTGAGAATTATAAAATGACCGACGTCTGGGCGCCTTATATTGATAACGGTCAATGCATGGTCTTTTCCATCGACACGATGGATCTGGAGACCTACTCCGCCACCCACGATGCGCGCACGCGCATCTGCCGCCATGAGGACTGGATGGCATATATTCACGAAGAAGTCGTTCCCTTTATTCGTGAGATGACCAACACCCGCAACGGCTGGGAGGGCGTGCCCGGCATCATCACCTTTGGCTGCAGCCTGGGCGCCACGCACGCGGTCAATCTGTATTTCCGCTTTCCGGACGCCTTTGACGGCGTGCTCGCGCTCAGCGGTATTTACACCACCGAATATGGCTTTCCCGGCTATATGGATGAAAAAGTATACCAGAACAGCCCCGTCCATTATATGGACAACCTGCCCGGCGATCATCCCTTCATTGCCCAATACAACCGCCACAAGGCCGTTATCGTCGTCGGCCAGGGTCCGTGGGAAATCCCCGACAGCACCTTCCGTCTACGCGATATCTGCCACCGCAAAGGCATCAGCGTATGGTTTGACATCTGGGGCCATGACGTGAAGCACGACTGGGACTGGTGGTACAAGCAAACCGCCTATCACATTCCGCATGTACTGTAAAAAGGAGAGGTATCCATGAAAAACTTTGTGTTCATTTCCCCGAATTTCCCCACCAACTACTGGCAATTCTGCAAGCACCTGAAGGACAACGGTCTGCGCGTGCTGGGCGTGGGCGATCAGCCCTATCACACGCTGCTGCCCGAGCTGAAAGAAAACCTCCATGAATACTACAAGGTCAATTCTATGGAGAACTATGATGAAGTGTACCGCGCGGTGGCCTTCTTCATCTCTAAGTACGGCCGCATTGACTGGCTGGAGAGCAACAACGAATACTGGCTGGAGCGCGACGCCATGCTGCGCACAGACTTCAATATTCCCTCCGGCTTCCATGTGGAGGATATGGAGCGGATCAAATACAAGAGCAAAATGAAGCCCTACTATCAAAAGGCGGGCATCAAGACGGCGCGTTATCACATCGTGGATGACTACGCGCACTGCAAGCAGTTTATCAAAAAAGTCGGCTATCCCGTCATCGTCAAGCCCGACAACGGCGTGGGCGCTTCCAGCACCTACAAGATCAAGGACGATGAAGGCCTGCGCGCTTTCCTCAATGAAAAGGACGCCGGCGTTTCCTATATCATGGAGGAATTCATCACCGCCGAGGTGAACAGCTACGACGCGATCATCGACAGTCACGGCGAGCCCATCTTTGAAACAGGCAACGTCACCCCCAATTCCATCATGGACGTTGTCAACAATAACGACAACTCCATCTACTACATCGTCAACGAATTGCCCGAGGATACCCGCGCTGCCGGCCGCGCCACCGTCAAGGCCTTCCATGTCAAGAATCGCTTTGTGCACTTTGAGTTCTTCCGCCTCACCGCCGATCATCCCCACATGGGCAAGACAGGCGATGTGGTCGCGCTGGAAGTGAACATGCGTCCCTGCGGCGGCTTCTCGCCCGATATGATGAACTTTGCCAACTCCACCGACGTATACAAGATCTACGCCGACATGATCGCCTACGATTCCAGCCTCAAGGGCGTGGGCGAGCGCAATTACTGCGCCTTTGCCGGTCGCCGCGACGGCAAGAACTTCAAAATCAGCCATGACGAGCTGGTGAATAAATATGCCAGCCAGATGCGCATGGTCAGCCGCATTCCCGATGCGCTCTCCGGCGCTATGGGCAACCAGATGTATGTAGCCAACTTCCCCACCAAGGAAGAAATGGAGCAGTTCTACAAAGACGCCTGCGAAACATGGTAATGAAAAAAATCTCCCAAACAACGGGAGATTTTTTCATTTTCTGCAAAGTTTATATTCGGTTCACACCCAGTTGACACTTACTTCAAATACATCATTTATCATTCTTTCTGTAATGAAAGCCCACACAGAAAGGATTCTCACCCATGAAAAAACTTTTTGCCAACCGCACCGCGCAAATGAACTCGCTCTGTGCCCTGCTGATGATCGTTCTGCTTGTTTTGCAATTTTCCGCCTTCTGGACTTACGGAGAAAGCAACGAGCTGAGCTGCTCTTTGCAAAGCTACATCTGGTTCCCCGCAGACAACACCGCCCTTACAAAGCATCTGGAAGCGCTCGTTCCTGGTCACGCCATCAATTCGATCATCATTATGCCCCTCCTCGTATTGGTTACCGCCGTTATTGGCATTGTACTCATCTGCGTCAAGCCGGGCCAGCCGCTCAATGCGCTGCTGCCTGTCGCATGCGGCGCCGTCGGCGTATGGGGATATCTGAGCAAAGCTGAATTTCAGCTGGGAGCTGGCTGGCAGTTGCACCTTGCGCTGTGCATCCTCATCGCGCTATGCGGCCTGCTGTCGCTCATCATGAGCGCCCGGGGCGAAAAGCAATAAAAAATTCCGGCAGTTTTGCCTTTTTGATAGATCTCCCGCAGATTCATAATCTGCGGGTTTTTTCTTGCGTCGAACTGCTGCAAGTGATACAATGCAAAGGATCTCACTTTTGATTATGAACAAGGAGCCTGTATGGATAATCTGATTCTTGCTTTTAACGTTGTATTGCCCTTGTTTATGTGCATTGCGCTGGGATATCTCCTGCGCCGGCTGCACATGATGGAATTGGAGCCACGCCGCGCAATGAACAAGCTGTGCTTCAAGGTTTTTCTGCCGATTTACCTGTTCCATTCCATTTATACAACAGACCTGGGCATGGCCTTTGACTTAAAGCTTATCCTGCTGGCAGCCTTTGGTATCCTGGGCATTTTCTTCTTCCTGATGCTTTTCATCCCGCGCATTGAAAAGGAAAATGCTCGCCGGGGCGTCATGATCCAGGGCATCTTCCGCAGCAATTACGCGCTGTTCGGCCTGCCGGTGGCGCTATCACTGTGCGGAGAAGACAAGCTCGGCCCCTCCTCGCTGTTGATCGGCGTAATCGTGCCCATTTTCAATGTGCTGGCTGTCATCACGCTGGAATCCTTCCGCGGTGGCAAGCCCGACGTCAAAAAGATCCTCCGCGGCATTGCCACCAACCCGCTGATCATCGCTTCGCTCCTGGGCGTTTTCTGCAATCTCATTTCCCTGCCCATCCCCGAAGCCGTGCTCAAGGGCTGCAAAAATCTGGGCAGCGTGGCAACACCCCTGTCGCTGGTGGTGCTGGGCAGCGAATTCATGTTTGGCAATGTGCGCCACTACTGGAAACAGCTTTTGACCGTCGTCTCCGGCAGGCTCATCTTCTGCCCGCTGGTCATGGTTGTAATCGGCGCGCTCCTGGGCCTGCGCAACGAAACGCTGGTGCCCATCCTGATCCTCTTTGGCGCCCCGACCGCCGTATCCTCCTTCACCATGGCGCAGTCAATGGACGGCGACGGCGACCTGGCCGCCTCCATCGTGATATTCACCTCTGCCTTCGCTATCCTTACTATCTTTTTGTGGATTTTCATTCTTAAGCAGATGATGCTGATCTAAAAAAAGCAGAGCTGGATGACAGCTCTGCCTCATTTTGCATTCAGATATACAGAAAAAACAATTTTCCCGCATCCGGCAATCGAGATAAATCAGGGCCTTGCGGCGCCTGATGACAGACTCCACCACTTATTTCGATCCCATTTATCATATCACCCGCCGCAAACATTGTCAACCTTTTTCTTGCGGCCTCTTGGCATCACCACGCGAATTTCAACGGCGCTGTCGTATTCATTCACCTCACATTTGGCGTCAAGTCCGGTATCGCGCAGCTGATCGACAATGCCGCGGATGGCATTGATATACAGCCTGTGATCACGCACAAGCGAAATCACCTTGCGCGAAGGCGAGGGCAGCGGCAGGCGTTCCAGCGCCCGGGCAACCAGTTCCTCTGTCTTTTGTACGGACAGCTTCTGCATGGCCGCCTGCTGGCAGATGCGCAGCCGCGCCGCCTCGCCCGGCAGCGGCAAAAGCGCCCGCGCGTGCCGCTCGCTGAGGTTATTTTCCATGATCAGGTCGCGCACGGAGGGCTCGAGTTTGAGCAGCCGCAGCCGGTTATTGACCGCGCCTGCGCTTTTTCCCAGCATCCGCGAGAGCATTTCCTGCGTCATGCCCTTATCGCACAGGCGCGCATACGCCTGCGCCTCCTCAAAAAAGTGCAGGTTGCGCCGCTGCATATTTTCCACCAGCGCCAGCAGCGCGCTCTCTTCATCATCGGCCGGCAGGATAAACGCCTCGATGTGCGTATGCCCCAGCATCCGGCACGCCCGGCAGCGCCGCTCGCCCATGATCAATTCATACTCATCTTCGCAGGGGCGCACGGTTACAGGCTGCAAGAGGCCGTTTTCCTTGATGGACGCAGCCAGCTCCAGCAAAGCAAATTCATCAAACTCCTGCCGCGGCTGCTGCGCGTTTGGTCTTATGCTACTCAGGGCCAGCCAGCACAGCTGCCTTCCTGCCGTACGGATCTTTTTGCTTGTCTGCATGCGCGCCTCCGATACGGGCGTGCGCGCTTCCCCTGCCGCCTCCCTCTGCAGCAAAGGAAGCTGCCGCACGCCCTTGTCCCTACAATTCTATACAAAAAGCCGGTCTCCTTCCCGGGAGACCGGCTGATCGTTCGACCAGATGCGACGGATTATTTCTTTTTTTCGCCCTTTGGCGTAGCGCTTCCCAGCGGTTCCTTGCTGGGCGTGCCGGATTTACGCGGATAGCGTCGAGCGGTTGCTACCATTTTTTTAATCGGCTGGATATAATGCTCGCGCCCTTCGATGGGCAAACGAATCAATTCCTCCGCCTTGCCGCCCAGCATTTGCGCCGCTTTTTTGCCCTCCTCCAGCTCATCTTTTACCGCCGGGCCCTTCCAGCACAGGGCATAGCCGCCGATTTTAACATACGGCACCAGGTATTCGCTAAGCACATTGAGCGGCGCTACAGCGCGCGCCACGGCCAGATCCATCGTTTCGCGCAGATTGCCCCGCGCACCATCCTCAGCGCGGGCATGCAGCACCACCACGTTGTTCAGCTGCAGCGTATCGCACACATGCTGCAGAAAATCGCAGCGCTTGCGCTGGGCGTCCAGCAGCGTTACCTGCAGATCGGGCCGCGCGATGGCGAGCATCAGCCCGGGAAAACCCGCGCCTGTGCCCACGTCAATCAGCTTCGCGCCCTCTTTAAACCATTCCCTGTGCGCCAGCGGCAAAAGCGAATCGGCATAATGCCGCACAGCCATTTCCTGCTCAGGCACGTTGGTCAGGTCCATTTTTTCATTCCATTCCAGCAGCAGCTGGTGATAGCCCTGCAGCCTGTCGTATGCCGCAGCCTCTATTTCTGCGCCGCCCGCTTCCAGCAGGAGCTTTAATTCTTCCATCACTGTCATTTATCGTCCCTCCGCACGGATCCTGAGCAATTGCAGCATGGTTTTTTCCAGCGCGCCGCTCGCCGCACACTGACCGCTTTTGACGCGATATTCCGTCTCCATGCACAGATCCGTCATTTTCTTAAGCTGCATATCGGTATACTGCGCCACCGCCTGGCTGAGCTGGCGCACGGCAAAAGGCGGCGCGCCAATCTTTGCGGCAATCATATCAGGCGACATGCCGCCCGCGCGCAAGATTTTGACCGACAGCATGCGCCGGCACTCGCCCTGCAAAAGCGCCAGCAGATACAATTCCTCCTCGCCGTCGCGCAATAGCGCCTGCGACAGTGTGAAGGCATTCTTTGCGTCACCGCGCAGCAGCGCCGCCGTCAGGTCATACACGCGGTACGCCGTGGTCTTTACGCAGATATCGTCGATATCCTGATCGATAATCTCCTCGCGCTCGCCCGCGCAGGCTGCCAGCTTCTGAATTTCCCCATGCAGCGCATAGAGATCATTTCCGGCGGTAAAGATCAATTTCTGACAGGTGGCAGCGCTGATTTTCTTATCCAGTTTTTTCAGCTGCTGAGCAATCCAGCGCGTCATCTCGCGCTCATCCAGCGCATTGAACTGCACCAGCGCCGCCGTTTTTTTCAGCGCCTGATAGAGCTTTTTGCGGCCGTCTGCCTTATCGCGCACATAGAAAACCAGGCAGGTGGTTTGGGGAATATCCTTTAAATATTCCGTCAGCGTCTGCGCGTTTTTGCTTTCGTCATAATCCTTGGCCTTGCCCTGCAGCATGCCGCTTTCCTGAATGATCACCAGTCGCTTTTCCGCCAGGAAGGGCAGCGTTTCCGCCGCGGCAATGATGGCATTGGCGTCAGGATCGCGCAAGCGCGTCTCATTCATCTCCGCCAAGCCTTCAGGCAAAAGCCTTGCCCGCAGTGCCTCCAGCGCCGAGCGCTTGATATATTCCTCCGGCCCTTCAAACACATAGCAGGAAGCAATATTTCCTTTTTTCAGTTCCTCAAAGAAAGCGCGATGATCCATCCTGTCTCCTTACTTCAAATACCCCTCCACGGCGTATTTCTCTTCGTGCACGGTCACCGTCAGCGCACCGTACGTACCCGTATCATATACCATTGCGCCAATATTCGCAAGCCTTGAAAGTGTTTTCTCGCTGGGATCATCCCCGCTGATCAGGCATACCGCAGGCTGCGTCAGCAAAAGAAAATCCTCCTGTGTGCTGTCCTGCGAGCCGTGATGCGCCGCGCGCAGAATATCCGCCGGAAGGCCCACATACTGCTCATAGGTGCCCGGCACATCGCTCATATGCAAAAGACGCGTACCATCCAAGTCAATCATCAGCGCCATAGCACAGTCATTGGGATCCTTGATCGCGTGTCCGCTGCCTTCCTCCGGCCACATCAGGCGCACCTGCACGCGCGATGTTTCAATCCTGTCGCCCGCACAGACACAGGTGAGCGGCACGCCCTTTTGCTGCGCCGCCTCCAGCAGCTGCATCACGCTTGGCGAAACCGCTGTTTTGAGCGCTTCGGTGGACAGATAGATCCGCCCGATGCCAATCTCCTCCTCCAGCAATTGCTTAAGCCCCAGCGCATGATCTGTATGCAAATGCGTCAGAATCAGATGATCCGCCTGTCTGCCCGTCGACAGCAAATAGCTGCTCAAATCGCCGCCGTACTCGCCGGTATCAATCACGATTGTCTCGCGTCCATCTTCAATCACCGCCGCATCAGCGTCTCCCAATGCAAGCTGCACATAGTGCACATCGTGATTCTGCGTCAAAAGCATCGCCGCGCAGGCAAGGATCAGCGCGCCGCCGCCAAATGCCATGCGCCTGAGCAAACGCATGTTGACATAGCGCGTACACAGAATAAGCCCCAGCACAAAGGCCGCTGCCAGATACCACGGCGGGCTGAACACAGGTACGCTGGCCCACGAAAAGCTGCCCGCCAGGCCAACGCCATCCACCGTAAAGCGCGATATATGCGCCAGCACCGCGCCCATTGCCTGCGCAAACGGAAGCGACACCAGACTGACAAGCAATAAAAGCATTGCCATGAGCATCAGCGCTTCGGTCAGGATGCACACAAAGGGATTGATCAAAAGACCCACCAGCGACACACGGTTATACGCATAAATCACCGGCAGCAATACGCCCAGATTGGCGCACAGCGTGGTCATATACGCCGTGCACAGACGATAACCGCGACGCGCCTGGAAGCGCACAAGCCTGCTTCTCAGCGCATCGCCCAGCAGTATCATGCCAAGCACGGCTGAAAAAGACATCTGAAAGCCCGCAGAGAACAGCTGCAACGGCTGCAGCAGCAAAATCAGCATCAGTCCCAGCGACCATGCCGTCAGCGGATCGCCGCGCCGCCGCGTCATATGCGCATACAATTGATAACCCACCAGCACCGCTGCCCGCAAGATTGGCGCGCCTGCACCCACCAGCAGGCTGTAGGCAATCAAAAGCACGCCCGTCACTGCAAATACCACGCGCGGCGAAGCATGCATACGCTCAAGAAAGCGGATCACCAGCCCCATAATCAGCATGGCGTGCAAGCCCGATACGCTCAGCACATGCGCTACGCCCGCACGGTTGAAATCCGCGCGCAGCTCCTCCGGCATATCGTTTCTTTCGCCGATCAGCAGCGCGGCCGCCAGCGGTGCCTGATCGGAAAGCAACAGCTCCAGCCGTTCGCTGATGGCCCGCCGGATACGCAGCAGCACGCTTTGATGGTCGCTTTGTTCCTCCGGCAGCTTGATCAGATCTGCGCCGCCGGATACACCAGCCGCTACGCCCTTTTGCAAAAGATACAGCCTGAAGTCAAACCCATGCGGATTTTCCTGCCCGGACGGATGATATATCCTGCCCGTAAAGATGACCTGCTGCCCGTCATAGGGCGGCAGGGGATCCTCTTCCTCCGGCCAGTATGTCCAGTACAGCTTGTCCTGGTAAAATATTTCGCCCGTCTCGCTTTTCAGCACCGCATCCTTCAGATACACCGCAATCCGGGTGTCCTCTTCGCGGATCTTGCTTTCGCCCGTCACCGTTGCGCAGATCTGATATCTCCCTGTCGGCGGCATATCAGGATGCATCTCCATCGAGCAAATCGCCACGCCTGTAAAGAAAAAGCAGAGCATCACCCCGGCAAAAGGCGAGCGCTTGCCGGCATGCATCAATATTGCCAGCGCCACAGCCAGCACCGCTGCCAGCAGCCATATCGCGGACGCCTCCGCCCGATACCCTACAAAAACGCCCGCCGCGAGAGCCAGCGCCATATGCGTCAGCCATCGCCGCGGGAAATACTGCTCAAAATCAGATCTCAGCCTTGAGGCCCACCTGTGCCAGACAGACATTTGCAAACACCTTTTCCGCTTCACTCAAAAGCGTTTCTTTGGAAATATCCGGGCGGAAATGCGTCAGCATCAGCCGCTTGACGCCCGCCGCCCGCGCCGCTTCAGCCGCCTTGCTTGCGCTCAGATGCGGCAAATTCTCCTGCCAAAGCGCATCCGTAAAGCACGCATCGCACAGGAAAAGATCCGCCTGCTTGACAAACAATTTGAGCGTGTCGCAGGTATTGGTATCGCCCGAATAGCACAGCACCCTGCCCTCATGCTCAAAACGCACCGCATAGGAGGGCACGGGATGGCGCACAGGCGCAGCGGTAAAGCGCACCGCGCCAATCTGCCCGCCCTTTGCGATATCGCACCATTCATAAGCCGGGCAATCCAGCAGCGCGCGGATATTCTCCGGCGCGCAGGGCGCATACACCTTCACGCGCTTCCCCGTCATCGCAAAACGGAAGCTCAGCGGCAAAAGATCGGACATATGATCATAGTGCAGATGCGACAATACAATTGCGTCAATCTTTTCCGGCTCTGTCAGCGCCGTAAGAAAGGACAGCGAGCCGCTGCCGCATTCCAGCAGAATGCGCGTATCGCCCGCCTTGATCAGATATCCGCTGCAGGCGCCGCCCGCCTCGGGATAGGGACCGTTACAGCCTAGAACCGTCAGCCGCATGCGTTTCTTCCTCCCGCATCAGTCGTCTTACACAAAAGAAAAATGCAAACAAACACAAAAAGATACTCAGCGTGCCAATCTGTACGTCTCTCATGTTCAGCAGCAGCACCACGGCGTTATACAGCCCATGAAAGAGCATCGATGCGCCGATGCCGCGCTTGATCATGATCTTTCCCAACAGGCAGCCCATCAGAAAAAGTCCGGGCAGCGCCGCGATATCCAGATGCAGCGCTGCAAATGCCAACGCCACGCCCCATACCGCTCCGCGCGGGAAAAACTTGCTGACCGCCGTTTGCAAAAAGCCGCGGAAGAAAAGCTCCTCGGCAATTGCCGGCACAACCGCCACGCACAAAAGCGCCATCGCCCACTGCGCTGCATTCTCAGGCTCGGGCAGCGGCGTATCCTCCGGCACATAGCCAAGCGTCCCCTCCACCAGCGGCAGCCACAGCGCCACTGCCAGCGAGACCACCACCGTACAGGCGACAGACAAAAGCATGCAATAGCCCGTCGTATCCACCGAAAGCCTTTTCCACTGCGATAAAAACCGCTGCCAGCGATTCTCTCTGGCGCGCAGTATCAGTATAGCCGGCGCAATGAACAAGAACAGCTGCTGCACGGCGTTCACCAGATAATACGCCAGCAGCGAGTTTCCCAAGCCTGCGCTTACCCCGTACATGTACGCCGCCGGAACGCCAAAGTATCCCAATGCAGCCAGCGCAACGGCAGCGATATAGCTGATCAGCGCACGCTTATTTTCCGATTTCATAGCGATCTCCCGTCCGGTCGCGCCAGGCCATGCCCACGCATACGTCCTCGCCCACGCACAGCCCCTGCTCCCGCAGGATGCCGCACACCGTCTGCAGCGCAAGCTCAGGCGAATTATTCTCCTGGCTCAAATGCCCCAGCACAATGTGCCTCACGCCCGTCTTTTGCAATTCAAGAATGGCGCCGGTGCATGCGCTGTTGCTCAGATGCCCATAGCGGCTCTGAATGCGCGTTTTAAGACGCTGGGAATAATGCTCATTTTCCTTCAGCATATCAGGATCATAATTGCTCTCCAGCAGCAAAAGATCCACGCCCGCAAGCACCTGCAGCGTTTTTTTGCTGAATACGCCCATGTCCGTGGCCGTGGCAACGCTGTGCCCGCCGTAATCGATACGGTAGCCCACGCTCTCCGCCGCATCGTGCGAGGTTAAATAGGGCAGGATGCTGACGCCGCCAATATAAAAGGTTTCGCCGCTTTCAAACACCCTGCGGCAGGCCGGGGCAATCGCGCCCACATGCTTTTCCATCGCCTGCCAGGTACGCTCGTTGGCATACACCGGAATGCGGTATTTGCGGCTTAATACGCCCACGCCCTTGACATGGTCGCTGTGCTCATGCGTCACCAGAATGGCTGACAGCGTTTCAGGCAACACGCCGATTTTCGACAGCGCTTCGCTCACCGTTTTGCCCGGCAAACCCGCATCCACCAGCAGGTGCGTATCGCCCGCGCCAATATAGATGGCATTGCCGCTTGAGCCCGAAAACAAAGAACAAAATGTAATTTTCATGCCTTTTTTCCTTTGAATTTATCCAGTTTATATTATACAGGGCGCGGAGGGATGTGGCAAGAGAAATTTGTGGGAAGAAGGGGGACGTTAGGGAGGCGGCTTTGGAGCCCAAAGCCCCTCCCTAAAACCCATCCGAAAAGCAGTCTTTGGGGTGACTTGTTTCGGCAGGCTTATCGAAAAAGAGAGTGGATTCCACGGATGCGAGCAAGCTCGCCCCGATGGCCTCCGCTCTCTTTTTCTGCGCGCTTCGCGCGCCCGGACGGCACAGCCGTCCGGGCCTGCCGACTTCTTGTGCAGTAGCGCCCGCGGGGGATCGCCGTTTCGCTGCGGCGAAACGAGCGGGACCTCACTATTGCGTCGCCGCAGCGGCGTACCCTTCCCGCTCGTTTTTTCCGCAGAAAAAGCGGCGAAACCTTTCGCACAAGTCACCAAAGCGGCAGTCCGCGGAGCTGTGCTCCGCGGGTTTGCGAAGCAAACTGAAAAAGGGGCTTGGAAGCGGGGGGAAAGCTTGCTTTCCCGAACGATTCCAACCCCTTTTTCAATCAACCGCCGCGACAAAGGATCCACCCAAGCCTCGGCTCAAACGCAGGTTCTTTGGTACTTTCTTGACGCAAGAAAGTACCGTCCTCCCTCGTCTCCTCCGTCCTCTTACAGCTGCTTCACCCAGCTGCGGCGGCGGCGAATATTCTTCTCGCCTTCAAACCAGTTCCACAGCGCGCGGATCTCCTGGTTGCTTTCCAGGTTCGGGCCAGTCTCAGCCACTTCAATGCCCGCCTCGCGCGCAACCTTGAGCATCTCCCAGATGAGCAGCGCGCTGGCGCCGGAATTGCGGTGATTGCTGTCCACCGCGATCAGATACAGATCCAGAATCTTGGCATGCTGCGCGCGCCAGAGGAACTCTGCCCAGCCGAAGGGGACGAGATGACCGTTGCTGCGGCGCACGGGCTCATTGAGGTTGGCCACCGCCAGGCCAAAGGCGATCAGCTCGCCCTGTTCATTTTCGATGAACTTGACAAAGCGGCAGTCCACCAGCATCAGGAACTGACCAAGGTAATGGTCAATCAGGCGGGGCGTGAAGGGCACCGAGCCATAGAGCTTGGAGTACTCGCGGTCCACCATGTCAAACAGCTTTTTGATGTAGGGCTTAAGCTGCTTTTTGTTCTTGATATCGACAACCTTCAGCTTGTAGCGGCGCTTGATAAACTCGCACAGCTTGGCCATCTTTTCTTCTTCCTTGAGCTTGGTGTAAAGACGGCTCTCCACCCAGTCCACGTCCTTAACGTAGCCGAGCTTCTCCATGTGCTTCATGTAGTAAGGATGATTGTAATAGGTGATAAACATGCTGGGCTCTTCAAAGCCCTCAATCAGCATGCCCTCTTTATCCTGATCGCAAAAGCCCACAGGGCCAACAATTTCCTTCAGTTTTGCCTCGCGGCCCCAGTCTTCGATGGTCTTCATCAGCGCGGCCGAGACCTCGTAATCGTCAATGAAATCCAGTCTCGTCAGGCGGATGCGCTGCTGATCCCACTTCTCGTTGGAGGCGTGATTGATAATACCGCCCACGCGGCCGACCACCTTGCCATCCTTATACGCCAGGAAAAAGCGCATATCGCAAAAATCGAACGCAGGGTTCTTCTTTTCGTCGATATTGCTCATTTCATCGCTGACCAGCGACGGCACGTAGTACTGATTTTCCCGATACATCTTATTGGGAAATTCAACAAAGGTTAAACGCTCCTTGTGCGTCTTTACTTCCCGAATTTCTACCATAGCCTCTCACATCCTACAGTTTATTAATAGCTATCGTGTGCTACATCTATTATAGAACTGTTTATTTTGTAAAACAAGTGCGAATTATGGCGAAAATAGGTCAATTGCGCCGCAATTTCCGTTTTTCCCACTGAGCTTTTGCTTGCCTATGCGCCAAAATAATGGTATGATATGATAGTTAAGGTGGCGTTTTGTGCCCCTTTATCAACCAAAGAAAACGAGGCTAAAAATATGCAGGCAAAAGAGCTTTGCGTTCTGATTCCCTCCCTCGAGCCTGACGAGCGCCTGGTCGCATATGTGGATGAGCTGCTGGCGGCTGATTTTGGTCAGATCGTCATCGTCAATGACGGCTCAAGTGAAAAATACGACGACATCTTCAATTGCCTTTCCGCCAAGGAGCGCTGCACCGTGCTGCGCCATGAAGTGAACCGCGGCAAGGGCGCCGGCCTGAAAACGGGCATTGAATACATCAAAAATCACACCGCATTTGACGGCGTGATCACCGCCGACGCGGACGGCCAGCACATCGTATCCGATACGCTGAAAATGGCCGCCGACATGCACAAGGACAAAAAAGAGCTGCTGCTGGGTTCGCGCGATTTTTCGGGCAAGAATAAAAACATCCCCTCCCGCTCGCGCTTTGGCAACCGCGTGACCAGCGCCGTGTTCGCCGCGCTCTACGGTCACTGGCTGCCCGATACGCAGACGGGCCTGCGCGCCATCACCCGCGCGGGCTATGACGATCTGCTGTCGGTCACGGGCGAACGCTTTGAGTATGAAATGAACATGCTCATCTACTGCGCGATGAACAAGATCCCTTTCAAGATCATCCCGATCGAAACGATCTATCTGGAAGAGAATAAGTCCTCGCACTTTAATCCCCTGCGCGATTCCATCCGCATTTACAAATTGCTGCTGGGCTCCTTCCTGCGCTTCTCGGCGGCGAGCATCGCGTCCTTCCTGATCGATTTCATCCTGCTGACCGTGCTGGCCAACTTCGTGTTCCCCGCCGTCAGCCACGGCGCCTTCTTTGCCAAGGTGCTGGCCCGCTGCGTATCCGCGCCCTGCAATTTCTGGATGAACAGCAAATACGTGTTCGAACAGAAAATGAGCAAAAAGACCTTCACCCGCTACATCCTGCTGGCCGTATTCATCATGGTGGTTTCCGCTCTGGGTGTGGACGGCATCATGAGCTGGCTCAAGTTCCCCACCGCCATCATCGGCTTTGTGGGCATCGTGGTGGATATCGTTCTTTACCTGGTCAGCTACCGCGTGCAGCGCAACTGGGTATTTAACACCAACAAATAATCCTTATCTCATTCTTATTCCGAAACGGAGGAATCCCCTTTGAGTCTTGACAGAATGCAGCGCATCCGCAATTTCTGCATCATCGCCCATATCGACCATGGCAAATCCACGCTGGCCGACCGCATTTTGGAGCACACCGGCGTGTTTGAAAAGCGCGAAATGGTGGAACAGATCCTCGACTCGATGGAACTCGAGCGTGAAAGAGGCATCACCATCAAGAGCAAGGCAGTCCGCATGAATTACAAGGCCAAGGACGGCGAAACCTACGTGCTCAACCTGATCGACACCCCCGGCCACGTGGACTTTACCTATGAAGTTTCCCGTGCGCTGGCTGCCTGCGAGGGCGCTCTGCTGGTGGTGGACGCAACCCAGGGCATCGAAGCGCAGACGCTGGCGAACGTATACATGGCGCTGGAGCATGATCTGGAAACGATCCCCGTCATCAACAAGATCGATCTTCCCAGCGCGCAGCCTGAGGTTGTGCGCGAGGAAATCGAAGAAGTGATCGGCCTGGACGCCTCCATGGCGCCGCTCACCAGCGCCAAGCAGGGCATCGGCATTGAGAATGTGCTGGAAGCCGTCGTCACCCAGATGCCCCCGCCCAGAGGCAATTCTCAAAAGCCCCTGCAGGCGCTGGTATTCGACGCCATTTACGACAACTACCGCGGCGCCATCTGCTATGTTCGCGTGATGGAAGGCCGCGTCTGCCCCGGCATGCGCATGCGCATGATGCAGTCCGGCGCGGAATTTGATATCGTGGAAGTGGGCTACCTCTCCCCCGGCTATGAGCCCGCCAGCGAGCTGCTGGCCGGCGAGGTAGGCTATATCGCCGCCTCCATCAAGGATCTGCGCGACACCCGCGTTGGCGATACCATCACCGACGCCGCCGCGCCCGCTGCCGAGGCGCTGCCCGGCTACCGCGAGGTTACGCCCATGGTGTACTGCGGTATTTATCCCGCCGACGGCGCAGACTATGAAAACCTGAAAGACGCCCTGGAAAAGCTGCGCATGAACGATGCGTCGCTGGCCTACGAGCCTGAAACCAGCGTGGCGCTGGGCTACGGCTTCCGCTGCGGCTTCCTGGGCCTGCTCCATATGGAAATCATCCAGATGCGTCTGGAGCGCGAGTTTGACCTCGATCTTGTCACCACCGCGCCCAGCGTTATCTACGAGGTGGAAAAGACCAACGGCGATGTCATTTCCATCGACAACCCTGCCAACCTGCCGCCCGTCACGGAGATCGCCACCATGCGCGAGCCCTTCGTGCTGGTCACCATCTACACCCCGCAGGATTATGTGGGCACGCTGATGGACCTGTGCCAGGATAAGCGCGGCGTATTCAAGGACATGCAGTACGAAGGCGGCCGCGTAAAACTCACCTATGACGTGCCGCTCAACGAAGTCATCTTTGACTTCTTTGACAGCCTCAAGTCCCGCTCCCGCGGCTATGCGTCGCTGGATTACGAACTGATCGGCTATCAGCAGAGCGATCTGGTCAAGCTTGACTTCCTGCTCAACGGCGACATCTGCGACGCCTTCACCATGATCGTGCACCGCGACAAGGCCTACGACCGCGGCCGCGGCATTGCCGAAAAGCTGCGCGAGGTCATTCCGCGCCAGCAGTTTGACATTCCGATTCAGGCGGCTATCGGCGGCAAGGTCATCGCCCGCGAAACCGTCAAGGCTGTGCGCAAGGACGTTCTGGCCAAGTGCTACGGCGGCGATATTACCCGCAAGAAGAAGCTGCTGGAAAAGCAGAAAGAGGGTAAAAAGCGCATGCGCCAGTTCGGCACGGTAGAAGTGCCCAGCGAGGCGTTCATGAAAGTATTGAAGATGAACGACGACTGATGGAAGCAAAATACCTTGAAAAATTCCTGTGGATGGCTGAGCGCGTACAGGAACTCGATATCGCCACCGGGCAAAGCGAGATCATCGCCGATCTGCCCAGATGGCAAAAGCTCAGCCGCGAGCGCGCCTCGCTGCTGCCCGCCGTGGAAGCCTATAAGAATTATCTCAAGCTCCTTTCGGATATCGAAGGCGCGAAGGAATTGCTCCTTGATCCCGACATGGCAGAAGAAGCGAAGGAAGAGCTCGCCGCGCTGGAAGCCGAAGAAGAGAAGCAGAGCGAACAGCTCAAGCTCTTTCTCATTCCGCGCGATCCCAACGACGATCGCAACGTGATCCTCGAAGTGCGTGCCGGCGCAGGCGGCGATGAAGCCAGTCTGTTTGCTGCGCTGCTTTTGCGCATGTATCTGCGCTATGCCGAGCGCAGCGGCATGCGTGCCTCCGTTACCGACATCAATGAAACCGAGCTGGGCGGCATAAAGGAAGCCGTGGTCACGCTCACCGGCGGCGGCGCATTCTCGCGCCTCAAGTTTGAATCCGGCGTGCACCGCATTCAGCGTGTGCCCGTTACCGAGGCCGGCGGCCGCATCCACACCTCCACCGCTACCGTGGCCGTGCTGCCTGAGGCCGAGGATGTGGAAGTGGAAGTAAAGCAGGAAGATATCCGCATCGATACCTACCGCGCGTCGGGACACGGCGGCCAGTACATCAACCGTACCGACAGCGCCGTGCGCATCACACACATGCCCAGCGGCCTTGTCGTCACCTGTCAGGATGAAAAGAGCCAGCTGAAGAATAAAGAAAAAGCCATGCGCGTGCTCAAATCCCGCCTGTATGATCTTTACCGCAGCCAGGCGGAGAGCGAGTATGCCGAAAACCGCCGCGCGCTGGTGGGCTCGGGCGAACGCAACGAGCGCATCCGCACCTATAATTTCCCGCAGGGCCGCGTGACGGATCACCGCATCGGCCTGACGCTGTATAAAATCGACGCCATCGTGGACGGCGATCTCAATGAAATCATCGACGCGCTCACCATGGAAGATCAGGCGCAAAAACTCAAGGCTCTGGAATGATTTTCTACGGAGGAAACACAATGGAACGTGTGTATCAGTTCGCGGCAGGTCCCGCCGTCATGCCTCAGCAGGCTCTGCGCCGCGCCGCAGAAGAGATGCTCAATTGGCGCGGCAGCGGCCTTTCTGTGATGGAAATGAGCCACCGCTCTCCCGCCTATCAGGAGATTTTTGACCATACAGTGTCCCTGCTGCGGGATCTGATGAACATCCCGGAAGATTATGAAGTGTTACTGCTCCAGGGCGGCGCGACAGGGCAGTTTGCCGCCGTACCCATGAACCTTTTGCACACCTCTGCGGATTATGTGGATAGCGGCAATTTTGCCCACGTCTCCATGAAGGAAGCGCAAAAATACGGCGCTGTGCGCTGCATTGCTTCCTCGCGGGAGGAAAACTACCGCCGTGTGCCTGCGGTGGACGCCGCCGCGCTTGATCCTAAGGCGGATTATCTCTATGTAACCACCAACAATACCATTTACGGCACGCGCCTGCCCGCCCTGCCGGAAAGCGGCAATGTTCCCATCGTAGCGGACATGTCCTCCAATATCCTGTCCGAGCCCTGCGACGTGCGCCGCTACGGCGTAATCTTCGCCGGCGCGCAGAAAAACATCGGCCCAGCCGGACTCACCGTGGTCATCGTCCGGCGTGATTTGCTGGGCCGCGCCCGCCCGGAAACGCCCAATATACTCAATTGGACCGTAATGACCGAAAAGGGCAGCATGCTCAACACGCCGCCGACCTATGCCATCTATATGGCGGGTCTCTGCCTGGAATGGCTGCGTGACGAAGGCGGCGTCGAAGCGATTTACCAGCGCAACCTGCGCAAAGCGAAGCTGCTTTATGACTATCTGGACGAAAGCCGGCTCTTCCGTCCCATTGCGGAAAAGAGCAGCCGCTCCATCATGAACGTCACCTTCCGCACGGGCAGCGATGCGCTGGATGCAGCCTTTGTGAAGGGAGCTGCTGCTGCGGGGCTTCTCAGCCTCAAAGGGCATCGTGTGGCCGGCGGCATGCGCGCCAGCATTTACAACGCAATGCCGGAGGAAGGCGTAAAAAAGCTCGTCGATTTCATGCACAAATTTGAAAAAAACACCGTGGAGGCGTAAATATGTACATCATTCAGACTTATAACAAAATAGCCGAAGCAGGCCTTCAGGGGTTTAACCGTGAACGCTACCACATCGTAGAAGCAACGGACCGTCCCGATGCCATCCTGGTGCACTCCACCCCCCTGCATAACATTCCCCTGGGACCGGAGCTCAAGGCCATCTGCCGCATCGGCGCGGGCACAAACACCATCCCGGTGGAAAAGTGCACGCAACAGGGTATCGTTGTGTTCAATACGCCCGGCGGCAACGCGAACGCCGTCAAGGAGCTGACCATCGCAGCCATTATTCTGTGCATGCGAAACGTGCTTGCTGCCAATACCTGGGTACGCACGCTCAAAGACGGTGAAAGCGACCCCGGCCGCGCTGTGGAAGCGGGCAAGGAAGTTTACCGCGGACCGGAACTGATGGGCAAAACCATCGGTATTGTCGGCGTGGGCGCGATCGGCTCGCGCATGGCGCATGCCTGCCATGACCTGGGCATGCAGGTGATCGGCTACGACCCCTATCTTCCCCATTCCCGCGTATCGGAGCTCAAGCACATTGTGCAGTTCGTGCAGGATGTGAAGGAGCTTTACGCCGCTGCTGACATCGTGTCCGTACACATTCCGCTCAATGAAGCGAACCGCGGCTTTGTGTCCGCCGAATCCATCGCGCAAATGAAGGACGGCGTGTATCTCATCAACTACGCCCGCGGCCCCGTGCTGGATAACGAGGCGGTATGCGACGCCATTGACAGCGGCAAGATCGCCGGCTTCGCTACCGACTTTCCTACTGCGCGCCAGCTGGGTTACGAAAGCGCCCTTTGCACCCCGCATCTGGGCGCAGGTACGCCGGAAGCGGACGAAAACTGCTCGGTAATGGCCGCGCGGCAGATCTGCGATTATCTGGAAAACGGCAATATTTCTCATTCCGTCAATTTCCCCGATGTCTCCTTTTCCCGTGCCGAGGGCGACCGTCTCGCCATCATGCACCGTAACCTGCTGGGCATGCTGGGCCGCGTAACAGAGCTTGTGGCTGCCGCCGGACTGAATATCGAAAACCTGGTCAACAAGGCAAAGGGCGACATCGCCTATACCCTGCTTGATTTCAATGACGAGGTGCCGGATACTGTAGTAGAGCAGCTTAGCGCCCTTGAACACGTCATCCGCGTGCGCCATATCTGCTAAAACATATCATGATCGTTATTGTAGCAGAAAAGCCCTCTGTCGCGCGCGATATCGCGCGCGTTTTGGGCTGCAAAACAAACGGCGACGGCTGCATCATCGGCGAAAAGTACACTGTCACCTGGGCGCTTGGCCATCTGGTGACGCTGTGCGAGCCCGATGAAATCGACGAAAAATATAAAAAATGGCGCATGGACCTTCTGCCCATGCTGCCAGACACTTTGCCTACCAAAATCATCCCCAAAACGCGCAAACAGTTCACCGTCGTCAAAAAGCTGATCAATGATAAAAATACCGAGCGCCTCATCTGCGCAACCGACGCCGGGCGCGAGGGCGAACTGATTTTCCACTATATTTACACCCAGGCCAAGTGCGCAAAGCCTGTTGACCGGCTGTGGATCTCCTCCATGACGGACGAAGCCATTCGCGAAGGCTTTGCCAATTTGAAGCCCGCCGAGGAATACCTGGGGCTGCGCAAAAGCGCCGTATGCCGCTCGGAGGCCGACTGGCTGGTGGGCATGAACGCCAGCCGCGCCTTCACGCTGCGCTACGATGCGCTGCTTTCCGTCGGCCGCGTGCAAACGCCCACGCTCAATATCCTTGTCAAACGCCGCAAGGAAATTGATTCCTTTGTGCCGGTCGAATATCACACGCTCACAGCGGATTTCGGCGATTACTCCGGCCAGTGGTACGATGAAAAAGCAGCCGACGAAAAGACTGCCCAGCGCATCGCCACCAAGGAACGCGCCGAAGAATTGGCCAGTCTTGTTCGCGGCAAGCCCGCCATTGTGCGCGAAGCCACCAGTGAAGAAAAAAAGGAACTGCCGCCGCAGCTGTATGATCTCACCTCTCTGCAGCGCGACGCCAACCGGATGCTGGGTTTCACGGCGGACAAAACGCTGAAAATTGCGCAGTCGCTATACGAAAAATGGAAGCTGCTCACCTATCCGCGCACGGACAGCCGCTATCTTCCCATGGATATGCTGCCCAAGCTCTACCAGACGCTCAAGCTCATGGCCGAGCCCTACCGCGGCCTCGAAAAAGGCATGGAGCGCAAGGAAGATGGGCATTTATATGTTTCCAAGCGCATTTTTGACAACGCGAAAGTTTCCGATCACCACGCCATCCTGCCCACGCCGCGCACGGCGGAATTGGACAAGCTGCCGCCGGACGAGCGCAATCTCTATGATCTCGTCGCCCGGCGCATGATCGCCGCCTTCTACCCCGCGCATGTGTATGACGCCATGAAGGTGATCACGGTATCCGAAGGCGAAACCTTCCGCTCCACCGGCCGCGCCGTCAAGGTGCAGGGCTGGAAAGCGCTGTATCAGGAGGATGCGCCCGCCAAGAAAACCCGCAAAAAGAAAGATACGGACGAAGCTGATACCGCGCCGCTGCCGCAGCTCAATCCCGGCGACGCGCGCACTGTCAAAAAGACCACCGTGCAGCAAAGCGCCACCAAGCCGCCTGCCCCGCACACAGACGCCAGCCTGCTGGCCGCCATGGAGCACGCAGGCCGCGAGATTGAGGATGAAGCGCTGCGCGAGAGCATGAAAGGCGCAGGCCTTGGCACGCCCGCCACGCGCGCTGCCATCATCGAGCGGCTGATCACAGTGGGCTACGCCGCCCGCCGCGGACGCACGATCAACGCCACCGACAAGGGCGTGCAGCTCATCGCCGTCGCGCCGGAGGAAATCGCCTCGCCCGAAATGACGGGCAAGTGGGAGCTGGCGCTGGATGACATTGCCCGCGGCAAACGCGACACCGAGCGCTTCATGGAGGGCATTCGCCGTATGACGGTGTTCCTGGTGGATTACGCCCGCCAGAACGCCCCGGCCGTCGATTTCCCCGAGGACATGAAGCGCGGCAAAAAAGGCGCGAAGAAAGCGCCCGCCGCCAAGGCAATCGAGGGCGTTGTCTGCCCCGTCTGCGGCAAGGGCGTGCAGGAAAGTCCCAAAGCCTTTGGCTGCACGGCCTGGCGCGAGGGCTGCCGCTTCACCCTCTGGAAAAACTGCCTCGATCGCGCCGGCGGCCCGCAGCTGAATCAGAAAATCGTGCAGCTGCTGCTCCAGTCCGGCGAAGTAAAAGGCAGCACGGGCGTCATCAAAATTGACAGCGGTTATCTGACCTATACCAAAACCGGCGAAGAAAATCCCGCCGCGCGCGTCAGCCTGATTTATGAAAAAGCCGCAAAATAAAGCAGAAAAACCTGTTTTTCATCTTGCTTTTTGATTGACACTTGTGTTATAATACGCTTTGTGTGAAACGGACGGTCCTCTGTGAGCATCCGCTTCGGTGCCGAAGCCGCTGCACATGAACGTCTATGAGGGAAGGAGGAAACTGACAATGAGCGAAATCATCAAGTCCATCGAACAGGCCCAACTCCGTACCGATCGTCCTGATTTTAACGTTGGCGACACGCTGCGCGTGTTCGTAAAGGTTGTCGAAGGCAACCGTGAGCGTCTTCAGGCGTTCGAAGGCACCGTTATCGCCCGCCGCAACGGCTCCTGCCGCGAGACCTTCACCGTCCGCCGCGTGAGCTACGGCATTGGCGTAGAGCGTACGTTCCCGCTGCACTCTCCCCGCGTTGACCATATCGAGGTCATCCGCCGTGGTAAGGTGCGTCGTGCGAAGCTGTACTACCTGCGCAATCTGCAGGGCAAGGCGGCTAAGATCAAGGATGTATCCCGCGATTAATCCGCATAAACGGTATGATAAAAGCAGTTCGGTTTTGCCGGGCTGCTTTTTCATTTAGCCCGGATAGGAAGGGAGACGTTCGAGGGACGGCTTTTAAGGTAAAAGCCTCACGTAATTGCAGTAGTTTCCTTCGAAATATCTCCCTCAATTCGGCATTGTCGCGCAGACGGCTAAAACCTTCTGCGCTCTGTGCCTCATTGGAACTTCATCCACCTTTATCTGCCAAAGGGCAGCGGTGGATTCCGTTCCCCGAGCTCCCTCGAAAACCAGTCATGGATTGGCTTGTTTCAGCAGGCTATACGAAAAAGAGAGAGGATTCCACGGATGCGAGCAAGCTCGCCCCGATGGTCTCCTCTCTCTTTTTCTGCGCACTTCGTGCGCCCGGACGGCACAGCCGTCCATGCCTGCCGACTGCTTGTGTGGTAACACCCACGTAGGACC
>JAFXJP010000012.1 GCA_017532155.1 Clostridia bacterium
ATCCACCGCTGCCCTTTGGCAGATAAAGGTGGATGTAGTTCCAATGAGGCACAGAGCGCAGAAGGTTTTAGCCTTCTGCGCGACAATGCCGAATTGAGGGAGATATTTCGAAGGAAACTACTGCAATTACGTGAGGCTTTTGCCTTCAAAAGCCGTCCCTCGAACGTCCCTTCATCACTGAATAATCCGCGGCGTAAACTCCGGCCTGAGCGCATTTTCATCTGCCAGCATTGCGCCGGCGCTCTCCAGCGTCAGGCGGCTGACGGACACCTCATAGGCCGTGCGCTCCTGCACGGTGCCGTCGGGCAATTGCTTTTGATAGATGCGGCTCTGGAATCTGCCCTGCAGCTGCACGCGGTCGCCGACATTGAGGCTGGAAGCAAAGCGCGCTGTGCGTCCCCAGGCGATGCAGGGGATATAATCGCTTTTGCCGTAGGAACGGTTAACGGCGAGCATGAGGTCGGCAATCTCGCGGCCAAAGGGCGTAGTGCGGAAGGACGGCGGCTTGCACAGCGCGCCGGTGAGAAAAACGGTGTTGGGGTTTTCTTCCTCGTCAACGGGACGAAGACGCTGGGCAAAGGCGGTGAGCAGTAAGCGTCCCTGGCCGCCCATCACTTTGTTATAGGAGCGTAATTGTCCGCTGACGCAGATTTGCATGCCCGCCTCAAAGCCGTCCGCCATCAGCCGCTCGCTGACGGTGACGGGCAAAAGATCAAACGCGCCAGACAAGCGCGGCACGCTGAGAATGGTGCGGAAAAAGGCCTCGCCGAAAACTTCGTGGTCAAACTGCGGCGCTTCCATGATTTCGCCGGCGAGAATGAGTTGGTTGGTAGCAGTGTCCATCATGATTTATACCTCCGGTATTTTTGTTGAGAGAGGCCTTTGACGGCCTTGTACATCGATTTGCGTTTCTCCCGTGAGTAGGATTTCCGAAACAGGCACTACGTTATACCCGTTTTTCAGGTAATAATTCAAAACTTCGGGCAAGGCCTGCACGATGTATTCTGAGTCGTTGTGGAAAAGAATGATATCGCCCGACTGCACTTTGGTGGCGCGGGTGACAATATCCTGCGCGCCGCGGTTTTTCCAGTCCTGGCTGTCCACGCTCCACTGCACCACCTCGTAGCCCTGCGCGCGGGCAGTGGTGACGACCAGATCGTTATATTCCCCGTACGGCGGCCTGAAGAGCGTGGGCCGGATGCCGGCAACCTTTTCAAGGCCATCTGCCATGCCGCTTAGCTCTTTGATGACGCCCTGCTGATCCAGCTTACTCATGTGCGCGTGCGTCAGTGAGTGATTGCCGATTTCGTGCCCGCGGGCGAGAATTTCCTTCACCAGATCGGGGTATTTCTGCGTCCAGATATCCACCAGGAAAAAGGTGGTTTTGACGTCGTAGCGATCGAGGATATCGAGAATCTGCAGCGTTTTGTCGCCGCCCCAGCTGGCGTCAAAGCTGATGGCGATTTTGTTGTCATCGCGGTCCACGCAATAGATGGGCAGTTCGCGCTTGGCGGCCAGCACGGAGATGGTATTGCCGGGGCCTGCGGTGTATACGCAGCACAAAAGCACGAGCAGCAGCGGCAAAAAGGCCTGTGTGCGGACGGGCAGGGGATGGCTTTTCTTCTTTTCCGGCGCAGCCAGCGCGCCGGCAGCTTTTTTTATCATACGTCTTTCCCTCCTTCGTGTGTTACAAATATGAGAAAGGAAGGAAAGGTATGCACGAAAAAACGCTGCACAGCATGATTCTATGCAGCGGCTGTGCGCAGAATGTCTGCGCATGACAAAACAAGACAGTATATGTGTTAAGTAGAAAGAATTCGATAAAAGGGATAACGCGCCTTGCGAGGGTTACACTGCCTTTGCGCGAAGCAGGCCGATCAGGCCGCCGGCAGCCACGCCCATGAGCAGATCTGCCAGGTACGCGCTGGCGGTCAGCTCCTGGTGCGTCAGCAGCGCATAGACGATAACGCCTGCCGCCATATAAATCAGTCCCACCAGGGCGCCGCGCAAAAGCCCCTTGTCGCTGCCGGGAAAAACCGTTGCGCATACGCCGATACCGATGGAGATGATCTTGATCAGCTGATTGACGGTGTGGATCACGCTGTCCGAAAGATCCAACAGTGAAATCAGCAGCGCAAAGAGAATCACCAGCACTGCCGTTGCCAGAATGGATAGAACGACGCCCCGCACGATCAGCTGCCAGGGCGCTTTCAGGGTGCGCGAAAATGCTGTTTTCATGCCGTAAACCTCCTTTATCTGGCACATGCTATGGAAGGAAAAGGGAAATTATGCAAAATTAAAATTTTTTTCTAAGATATGCATGGATTTTTTCTTTTGTTACGTTATAATAGATGAAGACGATTCATCAATGAAAAACAGATGAAGCTTCGAGAATTTTTAAAAGGAGGAACCCTTTATGAAAAAAATCATTGCTATGCTGCTTGCGGTATTGACCGTGCTGTCCCTCGTGCCTTTTGCTCTCGCTGACGGCGAGGAAGTGGACGAATCCTGGGTGGGCGAGGTCATCTCCATGCAGGTGTCTCTCTACAACGGCCCCAACGGCTCTTCCGGCTCCAGCCGCAAGGTGAAGAACGGCCAGGAATTCTATATCCAGGAAAAGCGCGACAACTGGGTATATGTAGCGGTGCCTGATGAAAAGATCGAGGGCGAATATGACTTCGGCTGGATCATGCTCTACTACATCATCGAAAATCCCACCCATATCGTGCTGCGCGACGCCAGCGGCGTGTATGCCTATGCCGCTCCCTATAACACCGAAAAGCGCGTGGGCACGGTGTCTGATTATGACCGCTTCACGGTCATTGCCACCACCGGCGATTACTATATCGTCTCCTTCCGCAATGCCGTGTGCTATCTGCCCATGAGCGCGGACTACTGGATTGAAGAGGATCTGGAGGCCATCGTGGAAGGCCCTGCCGTTCAGTATACCGTCAAGGCCAACGATACCCGCGTGTACGGCTATGCTTCCACCAAGCACGGCCATATCGATACCTATAAGAAGGGCAAGGTCGTGGATGTGCTCTACATCCAGGACGATTACGCCGCCATCCGCTATGAAAATGTTATCGCTTTCATTGAGATGGAAAAACTGGAAGCGATCTGATCACGGATTATACAGGCGCGCCGGTGCAGAATTTGCATCGGCGCGTTTTAATTTATTTCAAAAATATCGATAAAACAATCGTGAAACATATTGACAGATGCTGGAAATGCTTATATAATGCGGAAGGTTGCGCTTTTTCGTGCAGCTGCATTATTGAAAGGGGTAGAAATACCATGAAGAAGATTATCGCGCTTGCGCTGGTCCTGATGATGGCCCTTCCCGCCTTCGCCATGACCGCTGGCACCTACGAGGGCGAAGCCATGGGCAAGATGGGCAACGTGAAGGTGTCCGTCGTTGTGACCGAAAACGCCATCGAATCCGTGACCGTCGTTTCTCATAACGAAACCGAAGGCTTCTTCAAGCCTGTTGAAGAAACCATCCCCGCTGCGATCGTCGAAAATCAGTCCCTGCTGGTAGACGTCGTGACCGGCTCCACCCTGTCCTCTAACGCCATCATCAACGCCACCGAGGCCGCTCTGGTCAAGGCTGGTGCTGACGTTGCTGCCTTCAAGGTAGCCGCCGAGGGCGAAGAGGATCCTGCTGAAGTGATCGAAATCACCACCGACGTTGTTGTCGTTGGCGCCGGCGGCGCTGGCTTTGCCGCTGCCGTTTCCGCCTATGACAAGGGCGCCAAGGTTGTGCTGCTGGAGAAGACCGCTGCCATCGGCGGCACCACTGCCACCTCCCAGGGCCTGGCCGGCGGCTACGAGAGCCAGTTCACCAAGGCGATGGACGTGCATTACACCTTCGAGGAAATGTACCAGAACCTGATGAACAACGCTTCCTATCGTCTGGATCCCGCTCTGACCTCCATCACCATCGAAAACTCTGGCGCGACCATCGACTGGATGGCTGACCGCGCCGGCATGGAAGTTTATGCTGTTGTACCCGGCTACGGCCCGCTGACCATGATGCACTGCATCAAGGATGCTGGCCTGGGCATGAAGGCCGCCATGGAAAAGACCCTGGCTGGCACTGAAATCGACCTGCACCTGAACACCCGCGCCAACGAGATCCTGATGAACGCTGACGGCTCTGTCAAGGGCGTGAAGGCCGAATGCGGCAACGACACCGTGTATGTGTACGCTGATTCCGTGGTTATCACCACTGGCGGCTATGCCTACAATCCCGAACTGACCGTTCGTCTGGACCCCGAAAAGGCTGGCACCATGGGTATCGGCTGGGAAGGCGCTACCGGCGATGGTATCATCATGGCCTCCAATATCGGCGCTGCCCTGACCCACGTGAACGACATGATGTGCGTCCTGAAGGACTACGAAATCATGGCCAACCACAACGGTAACTCCACCACCGCCAACGTTTCTTCCTTCATCAGCCGCGACAACACCGTGCTGGTGGGCAAGAACGCCACCCGCTTCTGCGACGAAAAGGACATCGGCTACATGACGCAGGCGCTGAACAGCCCCATCTTTGACCAGATGCACAAGGACGGCCTGGGCTATGTCTGGGCGATCTCCGACGTTGCCTCTCTGGAAGCCAAGGGCGTAAAGCGCGGCCTGGAGATGGAATTCATCACCGCCGACACCTTTGAAGAGCTGGCTGCCAAGATGGAGCTGGATGTTGACACCCTGGTGAAGACCCTGACCGATTACAACTCCTACGTTGCCGCCGGTCATGATCCCGAGTTCGGCCGTCTGCTGCTGGCTGAGCTGACCGCTCCTTACGCTGCCGTGAAGGTAATGCCCTGCGAAATCATCACCTACGGTGGTATCGCCCGCAACGAGGCTGCTGAAGTCATCCGTGCCGACGGCACCGTGATCAACGGCCTGTACACCGCCGGTGAAGCCAGCGCCAACAGCGCCTACATGGGCTTCACCATCACCAACGCTTTCGTTTGGGGCCGCATCGCCGGTGAAAACGCCGCCGACTTCGCCCAGACCAAGTAAGATATTAAATAGAAAAAACGCTGTGCAGTTACGCTGCGCAGCGTTTTTTTGTATGAAAAGCAGGCACGCAGGCAAAAATTTTTCTGTCTCCCCTTGACAAAAGCGGGAGCATGGTGTATTCTATTATCAGTTGTTAGCACTCACCTTTAGCGAGTGCTAACAAACAAAAGAGAAGGAGGTCGTCCATGGTGGATCTGAACCAGCGCAAACAACTGATTTTGCAAGCCATTGTGGAAGACTACATCCGCTCCAACACCCCCGTAGGCAGCCGCACCATCAGCAAAAAGAGCGGCCTTGGCGTATCCAGCGCCACCATCCGCAATGAGATGGCCGACCTGGAGGAAATGGGATACCTCATTCAGCCGCATGTGTCGGCAGGCCGTATCCCCAGCGACCGGGCCTATCGCCTGTATGTGGATCAGCTGCTGAGAGAGGGCATGCGCGAGGAAGAGCGCGAAAGCGCCCGCAGTTATTTTACTTCCCGCGTGCATGATATGGAGGATGTGCTTTCTCTGTGTGCGCAGACGCTGAGCGAGCTGACGCGTTACACTGCCCTGGTGCTCACGCCCCGGCAGAGCGACCTGAAGGTTGCGGCACTGCATCTGATCCCTGTTGGCGAGGCGACAGCGCTGCTGATCATCGTCACCGATACCGGCATGGTGCGAGAGACAACGCTGCGCGTAAGCGACCGGCTGAATGCCGATTCGCTGTTTGCCATCAGCCGCATGCTGACCGAAAAGCTGCGCGATTTGTCGCTCAGGCAAGTGCAGGATATGCTCTACGGCTACGCGGCCCACGGCGGCGCGGACGCCAGAGTGCTCTCCGGCATTGCCGAACTGGCCGGCCAGATCGAAAAGCAGACCGACACCGATCGCATTACTGTCGGCGGCGCGCATAACATCCTGCATTATCCGGAGTATGCCGACGTTGCCAGAGCCCGCGCCTTTATGGATACGCTTGAGCGCAAGGAAAGCCTGCTGAACCTCATGCGTCCGCAAGAGGGCGTGGCGGTGCGCATCGGCTATGAAATCGGCATGAAGGAGCTGCAGGACTGCGCAGTGATCACCGCGCCCTATCACATGGGCCGCGGCCATGTCGGCGCCATCGGCGTCATTGGCCCCACGCGCATGGATTATGCGCGCGTGATGGACACGCTCGATCTCGTTTCCCGCGAATTGAGCGCCATCCTTTCTTTGTAAAATTACCACAAGCAACGGAGGCTGCAATTTCATGAGCAAGACCAAGCCCGCCAAGGAAAAGAAGATTGTCGAGGCGGAAGAAATGAACACTGCGCCCGTAGACGACGGCGCGGTGGATGTGGAAGAAACTGTGCAGGAGACGGTGGATGTAAATGCACTGCAGCAGGCGCTTGAAAAAGCGCAGGCGCAGAGCGAAGAGTATCTCTCCATGGCGCAGCGCGTGCAGGCGGACTTTGAAAATTTCCGCCGCCGCAACAATTCCGTGCGCGCCGAAGCCTTTGAAGACGGCGCCCGCGCCTTTATCAAAACCATTTTGCCTGTGATTGATAATCTTGAGCGCGCGCTTGCCGCCGAGAGCCAGGATGCGGCGCTGCATGAGGGCGTCAGCATGGTGTACCGCCAGCTGATGGAAATCATGGAAAAGCGCGGCGTGACCGTGATTGACCGCGCGGGCGAAAAGTTTGACCCCAACCTGGAAAATGCCGTCATGCAGGGCACTGCAGACGAGGGCGAGCCCGGTACGGTGTGCGCCGTGCTGCAGAAGGGCTATCAGCTGGGCGATTACGTGCTGCGCCACGCGATGGTTAAGGTTGTGGCGGAATAAAGCATTTTAAGAGGTAATCCCATCGCGCTTCACACAGTTGCAAAGCAGCGTGTGTTCCTATAAATTAACAGTTAAATTGGAGGAAAAAACAATGAGCAAGATCATCGGTATCGACCTGGGTACTACCAACAGCTGCGTGGCCGTCATGGAAGGCGGCGAACCCGTTGTCATCGCCAACACCGAAGGCAACCGCACCACTCCCTCTGTTGTCGCTTTCACCAAGGACGGCGAGCGTCTGGTGGGCCAGATCGCCAAGCGTCAGGCCATCACCAATCCCGACCGCACCATCTCGTCCATCAAGCGCCACATGGGCAGCAACTACACCGTTAACATCGACGGCAAGAACTACAATCCCCAGGAAATCAGCGCCATGACGCTGCAGAAGCTCAAGGCTGACGCCGAAAGCTACCTGGGCGAAACCGTGACCCAGGCCGTCATCACCGTGCCCGCTTACTTCTCCGACTCTCAGCGTCAGGCTACCAAGGACGC
>JAFXJP010000013.1 GCA_017532155.1 Clostridia bacterium
CCTTCGAAATATCTCCCTCAATTCGGCATTGTCGCGCAGAAGGCTAAAACCTTCTGCGCTCTGTGCCTCATTGGAACTACATCCACCTTTATCTGCCAAAGGGCAGCGGTGGATTCCGTTCCCCGAGCTCCCTCGAAAACCGATCTTTTGGTTGGCTTGTTTCGGCAGGCTGTGCGAAAAAGGGGGCTGAATCCGAATGTACGAGCAAGCTCGTCCCTCGGCTTCAGGCCCCTTTTTCTTGCCCGTTTCACGGGCGCGATCACGCGCTGCGTGATCGGCCTGCCGCATTTGTTGACTGCTATCGCCCGCGGGGGATCGCCGTTTCGCTGCGGCGAAACGAGCGGGCTTCACTATCGCGCCGCCGCAGCGGCGTACCCTTCCCCGCTCATTTTGCCGCAGCAAAATGGCGGATCAAACGCAGCCTGTACCAAAGCGGCAGTCCGCGGAGCGTAGCTCCGCGAGCGTGCGAAGCACGCCGAAAAAGAAACCGGAGAAAAATCGGGGCAAGCTTGCTTGCATCCGTTTTCTCCGGTTCTTTTTCAATACAGACTGCCGCGCCAGCAACGCAGCCAACTTCCAATGCCAAAACGCAGGTTCTTTGGTACTTTCTTGACGCAAGAAAGTACCGTTCTCCCCCCTTTTATTCGGCAAAAATGATGTCCAGCGCTTCCAGCGGCGTATCCACCAGCACCTTGGCGCCGGCCGCAGCGATCTCCTCGCCCGTGCGGAAACCATAGGTCACGCCGATAAAATGCATGCCCGCCGCAAGACAGCACGCGCAGTCCACCGGCGTATCGCCCAGATACCAGAATTCCGCAGGATCGAGCTGCAGCTCCCTGGCGATGTTGACCGCTGCCGTGGGATCGGGCTTGAGCGGCACGCCCGGCAGCCGGCCGCGCATAATGGTGAAGGGAATATCGGGGAAATAATGGTTCAGCACCGTCGCAACGTCGGGATCATCCTTGTTGCTCAGCACCACCAGCTTAAGGCCCTTTTTGAGCAGCGCGGCAAACATCTCGAGAATGCCGTCATAAATGTAGGAATCATCAAAGCAATGCACGGCGTAGCGCTCGCTGTAAGCGCGCAGCACGTCGTCTACCAGCTCCTGCCGCTCGCCCACTGCGCGCTGCGTCAATACGCGCGCGCCGTTGCCTACCATGTAGGCGTAAGCAGCCTGATCATACGTGGGCAGGTTGTATTGCGCCAGCACCTCGTTCATGCAGCGCGAAATATCAGGCAAAGAGTTAATCAGCGTACCGTCCAAGTCAAAAAGCACAGCTTTCTTTTGCATGTTTAATCACCTCGGCTGCTATTGTACCACAAGCTTTTGAATGGCGCAATGCCGCGCGGCGCATACTGTAAAAGGAGGTGCTAAGCATATGGAAGCAAAACAGAAAAGTCCGCGCGCCTTCTGGCTGTGGGCTTTGATTATCACGGCGGCAGCGCTGCTGATTGTGGCGCTGGCGGCAGGGCTGAATACCGGTGTGCAAATGACCGCACAGGAAAAGCAAACGGTGGAAGCGGATTGTCAGCTGGTGCAGACCATCCACTATACCCGCTGCGGACATGAGGTAACGCGGCGCATTACAGTGGATAAGGAGTACCATGGCGCCAATCTCAAGCAAATGCAGGAAGCCTTTGCCGATTGGGCCATTACATCTTACGCGGCAAAGGAGATTGTGATGAGCTGCTCGAGAAATCTCTTTTGCCCGGATCATCTGGTGGTGATGCCCGATGGCGCAGGCGTGCTGGGCGTATACTATAACGAATACGGCGATAGCTATGCCCTGCAAAAACAGCTGGAGGTGCCGGTGGGAGATCTGGATACGGCGGCGATGGAAAGCATTCACCTGGGGCTGCCCTTTGCCACCATGCAGGAGATTGAAATGTGGCTTGAGACGCTGGAAAGTTGACAGAAAAAGACAGACACGATATACTGACATAGCGGAAGAATTATTACAATTGTAACAATGTGTATGAAAAATTGACAATGCGCTTAGGAGCGTGTAAGATAGCTTCAGAAATACCGCGGGAGGGTTACTATGAGAAAAAACAGGCTAAATATTGGCGGCCTGGTGGTGATTATCATCCTGATTTGCGCAATTTTTTGGCTTGGAGTGGCGGCACTGGTCAATCAGCAGGCATATGAGCGCGAGGCGAAGATTACGCCTACGCCCTCGATCACGCCGCGCACCGTGCAGATTACGGAGGATCCCGCGCAGCCGACAAGCACGCCTACGCCGCGTCTTTTCCAGATGAACGACGTGGGTATTGAGGTGCGCGATATGCAGCGCCGTCTGAAGGAGCTGGGATATCTAAACGGCGAGGCGGACGGGCAGTTTGGTTCGGCTACGGAAAACGCCGTCAAGGCCTTCCAGTGGCAGCATAATCTGAAGAATGACGGCATCGCCGGCGAGCAGACGCTCAATCTTTTGTATTCCGATAACGCGCGCGTGTTCGTGCCTACGCCCATGCCGTCGCCCACGCCGTCGGTGCTTTCCTCCGGCGCTTCGGGCGAGGAAGTGCGCCGCCTGCAGACGCGTCTGAAGGATCTGGGCTTTTACACGGGCGATATCGACGGCGCCTTTGGCAAGGGCACCAAGAGCGCGGTGATGGTTTTCCAGAAGCAGCATGATCTGGAGGCCGATGGCATCGCGGGCGCGATGACGCTGGCCAAGCTGTATTCCAACGATGCGCATTATATCATTGTTACGCCCACGCCTGAAACTATCCAGGTGATGGCGGGTTCGTTGCCGCTTTTGGTTAATAAGGAAAAGCCTGTGGGCATCGATTTCATCCCGGCCGATCTGGTGAACATGAGCGCGTACTGCGATTCTGCGCTGGTGAAGATCAAGTACGACAGCACGCAGGGCGTGCGCGAGGCCGTGGACGCGCTGATGACCATGCTGGCGGCGGCGAAAGACGAAGGCATCACCAACTGGCAGGTGTCGGCGGCCTACCGCAGCTACCAGGATCAGGTGGATATCATGGAGCAGAATGTGAAAAGCTACATGAAAAATAACGACCTGAGCCGCAAGCAGGCGGAATCCGCCGCCAAGCTGACGGTCGCCGAGCCTGGTACCAGCGAGCATCACACGGGCCTGGCCTTTGATATGACGGTGCCTGGCACAGCAGCCTTCAAGGGCACAAAGCAGGAAATCTGGCTGCGCAAAAACTGCTGGGACTACGGCTTTATCATCCGCTATACCGATGAAAAGCAGGATATCACGGGCTTCCTGGGCGAAGAGTGGCATATCCGCTATGTGGGCGTGGAACACAGCAAGATCATGCAGGAGAAGGACTGGTGTCTGGAGGAATATCTCCAGTACGTCGTGCTGCAATAAAAGATCGCCGGCAGATGGTTTCGTCTGCCGGCTTTGCATACGAAAGGAAAAATCATGGAATTCAGAAGGGTGTTTGATACCATTCCGGAGCAGTTTGATCGCTGGAGGCCGCGCTACTGTGCGGAACTGTTTGCAGATCTGATCGCCTATGCTGGCGTCAGTCCGCATGCAAGCGTGCTGGAGCTTGGCCCCGGTACGGGTCAGGCGACGGAGCCCATTCTTGACACGGGCTGTGCGTATCATGCTATTGAAATTGGCGATAACTTTTGCCAGCTGCTGCAGAATAAGTACGGCGCGCGGCAGAATTTCCATCTGATGCATGATGATTTTATCACGCATGAGTTTGGCGGCAGCAAGTTTGACCTGATCTATTCCGCAGCGACGATTCAGTGGATCCCGGAGAATATCGCTTTTTCAAAAACCTTTGAATTGCTCAGGCCCGGCGGAACACTGGCCATGATGCTCACACGCGGTGATTATAAAACGCCCAACGAGCAATTGTACAATGAAATACAAAAGGTATACGCGGCCTATTACAAGCCTGAAACGCCTTACACGCACGGCGGCTTTGGGTATATGAATGCGCCGGCGTACGGCTATCATCCGGTGGAAAAGCGGGAGTTTTTCGGCGAGCGCGTGATGACGGCGGAGGAATACGTCGCCTTTTGCGGCACGCACTGCGACCACATCGTCATTCCCGAGCCTTATAAGAGCAAACTGTTTGACGGTCTGCGCGCTGCCGTGCTGGCGGCGGGGGACAGAATCGTATTTCATGATACGTTTGTGCTCTATCTTGCAAAAAAGCCGTTGTAAACGTTTGACGCGGGGCTTGCATTGTGCTATAATCTTTTGGTACATTCGAGCATTCTGGAGGGAAATTCAATGTCTGGTCATTCCAAATGGCATAATATTCAGGCGAAGAAGGGCAAGGCCGACGCTGCGCGCGGCAA
>JAFXJP010000014.1 GCA_017532155.1 Clostridia bacterium
GCGCCCCTCGAGCTGTCCACAATTCGGCATTGTCGCGCAGAAGGCTAAAACCTTCTGCGCTCTGTGCCTCATTGGAACTACATCCACCTTTATCTGCCAAAGGGCAGCGGTGGATTTCGTTCCCCCGAAAACCAATCTTTGGTTGGGTTGTATCGGCAGGCTATACGAAAAAGAGAGTGAATCTCAGGGATTCGAGCAAGCTTGATCCCGTGATCTTCACTCTCTTTTTCTGCGCGCTTTGCGCGCGCCGGACGGCATATCCGTCCGGGCCTGCCGTTAGCTTGGGTGGTTGCGCCTGCGGGGGGCGCCGTTTCGCTGCGGCGAAACGAGCGGGCCTCACTATCGCGCCGCCGCAGCGGCGAACTTTCCCGCTCGTTTTTTCCGCAGAAAAAACGGCGACAACCAAACGCATTCCGTACCAAAGCGGCAGTCTGCGGAGCGCAGCTCCGCGAGCGTGCGAAGCACGCCGAAAAAGAAACCGGAGAAAAGCGGGGCAAGCTTGCTTGCATCCGTTTTCTCCGGTTCTTTTTCAATACAGACGGCCGCGTCAATCACGCAGCCAACTTCCGATGCCAACGCAGGTTCTTTGTTCCTTTCTTGACGCAAGAAAGGAACGTCCTCCCCGTCTTCCCCCTTACGGCTTAATGCCTTCCTTGCGCAGCCGCTCAAACATCCGCGTGCGGATTGTGCGCTCCAGCTCCCAGCTCTCATCGGAATCGCATCTGGCTTCTACGCGCATTGTAATGCAGCGTGCATCGTTGGCAATGCAGCAGAATACCTCGGGAGCGTCAGAAAGCTGCAGCTCTTTTTGCATCTGCGCGCATTCATCCCTGAGCACCTCGCAGGCGTGCTCAAGATCCTGACCATGCGCAATGGTCACATTCACCTGCGCAACATGCGCGCCGTGTGAGCGGCAAATCACCGTGCGGATGTCGCCGTTGGGCACGGCGTACAGGCTGCCGTCCGTGCCCCGCAGGAGCGTGGTGCGCAGTGTAATATTTTCCACCTGTCCGGTCTGACCGGCGATGGTGACGATATCGCCTACGTTCACGTTTCCTTCAATCCACAGGAACATACCGCTGATGATATCCTTGACCAGGGATTGTGCGCCAAAGCCGATGGCGATGGAGCCAATGCCGGCCACGGCGAGAATGGAGGTAAGATCAATGCCGAAAATGCCAAGCACCACCAGCGCGGTGAAAAAATACATCAGGTAGCTGAGAATGCTGGAAAGCAGCGAGCGCAGCGTTTCGCGCTGCTTGAGCATGCGCGGGGGCAGATCGCTCTTGCGCATGATACGCTTGCTGAGCAGACGACGCAAAAGTTTGAGCAGCAAAATGCCCAGCGCAATGGCAACGCCGGCTAACAGCAGCCGTACCAGAATGGCAGGCAGCTGATGATACAGAGACTCAATTTTTTGCGCCGCCTGGGAAAACTCGCTTTCCAGTGTGGGCGCGGGCGTGTGCGTAGGCATATATCCTCCTAAAAAAGGCCCGGCACGCCTATGAGAGCGGCCGGGCGATACTTTTGGATTACAGGGTGGACAGCTTGTCGAGCATCTCGCGCTGTTCCTGCATCAGCTGAAGAAGCTTGTTGCGGTAGTTGATGGTCTGCGCGCGCAGATCATTCACCTGCTGCTGCAGCATATCACGCTGGCCTTCGAGCTTCTGCGCTTCCACATCAACCACCTGCGCCTGAGCATTGGCGATGATGCGGGCAGCTTCCTCTTCGGCATCCTTGATGGTCTCGTCATACATGCGCTGGGCGCGCTCGAGCAGCTTCTTGGCGCCGTCATCTTCGACAGCAGCCTGGGGACGCGGCATCATGGGCGCGGCATACGCCTGCTGGCGGGATGCCTGTGCCAGACGCGCCTGGAGGCTGGCGATCTCATCCTGCAGAATAACCATTTCATCGCAGATCTCGTCGAGGAATTCGTCGACCTCTACGGGATCATAGCCGCGGACTTTGGTTTTGAATTCCTTTTCTTCGATCATGGCAACGGTGATGGACATTTGTGATCTCCTTTCGTATGGGCGCGCCGTGCGGCGGCCAGGGGGAATATTATCAGATAGCGTTATACTCGGTTTCGTTTACATCGGGAGAGTAGCCCTGTGCAGGAGACTGCGCGCTGAACACGGGCGCATTCATCTGCTGGGGCTGCTGATAGCCCTGCTGAGGCATCTGGCCGTAGGGCTGCTGGGGCGCTTGCTGATAGGCAGGCTGCTGCGGCTGCTGATACGGCGGACGGAAGGCATGCTGCGGCTGTGCAGGACGCTGCTGCGGGCGCTGGGGCGCGCGGGACTGATTATTCATCTGCGTGGTGGCCTGGTCGGTATATACATTCATACCGGCGGGCGCCAGCAGATATACGCCCACGCGGGCGGACAGGCGCGTCATCGTGCAGCCCAGGGAAAAACAGGCGCCGTTGAGGGTATCCACATAGCGGCGAACCTCTGCCTGATCAGAAATGCTGTCCATCACGGCCAATACGCAGTCATTGCTGCGCAGAATGCCGATGGCATTGCGGCAATCGGCAATGCTGCGCACATTGATGACGCAGGCATTGGGGCTCTTTTGCACCTGAGGCGCGGCCTGCGGCTGCTGGGCGGCAGGGAAGGGAACGACGTTGCCGTTCATATCCATCTGCGGCTGGGGCGGCTGCTGGGGCTGCTGATGCTGCGCGGAGCGGCGATTGCGGGGGGCAATGTAGGGATCGGAAACATTCTGCTGGGGCTGCGGCGGACGATAGCCCTGCTGAAAGGGATTTTGCGGCTGCGGCTGAGGCTGGGGTTGCGGCTGCGGCGGCTGATAAGGATTCTGATAGGCCTGCTGCGGCTGCTGATACGCCTGCTGCTGGTAGGGCTGGCCCTGCGGATAGGCGGGCTGCTGATAAGGCTGCTCGGGTGCGGGCGCTTCGGCCTGCGGGATGCGCTGCTCTTCTACGGGCGGCTGAGGCTGCTCCTCCTGCGGGCCGTGGAAGAAGGGATTATCAGGGCCGAAGAAGCGCTTCGCACCCTGCCAAAGATCCTGAAAAGCCATGGAAACCTCCTGAGATCGAATAAAGGACACGCGCGGTCAGGCGCGGATAAATCAATATGTGGGCATGCCGGAATAGACGTCCGTCACGCATCATTCATTATATACTGAGAATGAATGGTTTGCAACCGTTTGCGGGCGAAAAAGCTGTAAATTTCCCGTGAACAATGCATAAAACTGACGAAAATCAGAAAACGAGCACGGTGGAACCTACAGAGAGGATGTTATCCAGCATGGGAATGATATAGGCTTCGTTGTTCACCTGATTGATGACGTTGACGGGCAGGAAATACTGGCCGTCGGGCTGTACGACGACAACGCCGATCTGGCCGTTGCTGTCTGTGAGCGACGCCGAAGGCACGGTGAGGGTATATACGCTTTCAGACAGCTGCACATGGCAGGAGCGCACATACAATACGGGTGTAACATCGCTGTTGACGCTCAGGCGTACCAGCAGCTTTCCGCCGGCACGGGTTACGCCTTCCACCTGCGCGGAAACGCGGGTGTTGTCAAAGCTTTCGATCAAAAGCTCATAGCTGGCGCCGATTTCGGGCGTCCAGGAGGTATCGCTGCACAGCATCAGCACCTTCCAGCTGCCCTGGCGCACCAGGCGATAGACGGGAATTTCATTGCGCTCCAGCGTTGCGGTGGCGGGCAGATTGCCCTTATACATATCCAGCACCTGATCGGGGCCGTACATATCGCAGGTGGAGGTGGTGAGCACGCGCTCAAAGCCGTCGGTGTAGAAGCTGACAATGCCCGTATCGCCTGCGCCAAACTGCTTGGTCCAGGTTTCGATGCGCTGCAGCTGCATTTTTTCGTCGTCATACAGACGGCTGAGCTTCTGATCCTCGGCGTATTTCTGCTTGAGGTAGTAGCTGCGTTCGCTGATGGCTTCGCTCAGCAGCTTTTCCTGGTTGAGCAGGCTGCCGTGCGCGCCCTGCACGAGCGACTGCGTTTCCTGCGCGCGTTCCAGCACGCTGGAATTATAGCGCTTGAGCTGGGAATCAGCTTCGATATTGGTGGTGGAAAGCAGCAAAAGCTGGTATTCCTTGATCTGGGCGCGGAAATCGCGCAGCTTTGTCCATTCTTTGCTGCTAAAGCCCGAGGTATAGACTGTACAGACATTGGTGCCGCGGGTGACGCTGGTGCCCTCCTTGACGGCGGAATAGTCAATCTGCGTGATGCCTTTTTCGGTGTAGAGCGTTTCGTTGCGCACAATCAGCGCTTCGCCGGTGTAGCTGGAGCCCAGCGTACCGTCGCCCACCAGCGCGGTGTGTACCTGCGGATTGGCGGCAAACTGCATGACCGCAATGGCAATGAGCGCCACAGCCAGCAGGGCGATGAAAATGCCCAGGAACATATTGAGCTTATTGTACGAGCGCTGCCTGGGCGCTTGATACGCCTGCCGGTTTTGCGGAAAGGGATCGGGCTGCTGCGGCTGATAGGCAGACTGGTAGTATTCATTTTGCGGCTGCTGCGGCTGGGGGATAGGCTGGTAGGGCTGCTGATACGGCGGCTGGTAGCCCGTGGGCGGCACAGCGCCCTGGCCCATGGCGCCGGGCTGCGGCGCCTGCTCCGGCTGCGGCGCGTAATAGGGCTGCTGATAGCCCTGTTCCGGCGGATAGGGCGACTGCGGCACAGCCGTAAAGCCTCTTTCTTCGTACTGATTATCGTAACCGCTCTCAGGCGTTTGCATGCAATTCCTCCGAAATGAAAGTCAAAATGCGTATATGGTCAAGGATCAGATGTCTTCGTTTTTACACAGGGCTTCCGCCACGCGCAGACCATCCACCGCGGCGCTCATGATGCCGCCGGCATAGCCTGCGCCCTCGCCTGCGGGGTAAAGGCCGAGAATGTTGGCTTCGTATGCCGGGCTGCGCGGGATGCGCACGGGACTGGAGGAACGGGCCTCCACGCCTGTCATCACAGCATCCGGATGGCAGATGCCGTGCAATTGCTTTTCCAGCAGAGGCAAGCCCTGCTTGAGTCCCTCGGCGGCAAAAGCGGGCAGCACTGCGCGCAGATCGCAGGGCGTAACGCCGGGCCGATAAGTCGGCGTTACATCGCCAAGGCGCGTGGATGCGCGGTCGCAGAGGAAATCCTCCACGCGCTGCACGGGCGCATGGTAATTGCTGCCGCCGGCGCGGAAGGCCTTTTGCTCCCATTCACGCTGGAGAATGAGGCCGGAGAGGGGATGCTCGTCCGGGAAATCCTCCGTGCGCACGTCCACCAGCAGGGCAGCATTGGCATTTTCGCCGTCGCGGGCAAAGGTGCTCATGCCGTTGGTGCATACGCCGCCCTCCTGACTGGCGGCGGCGATCACCTGGCCGCCGGGGCACATGCAGAAGGAGTACACGCCGCGGCCATTGGGCAAGCGGCAGTTGATGTGGTATTCGGCAGCGGAAAGCAGATTGCTTTCGGCGAATTTTCCGTACTGTGCGCGGTTGATCATCTTCTGCGGATGCTCGATGCGCACGCCTACGGAGAAGGGCTTTTGCTGCATATCGACGCCTGCCTGATACAGCGCCTGGAAGGTATCGCGCGCGCTGTGACCCACGGCCAGGATTACCTGCGAGGCGGGCTGCTCATGCGCAATGCCGTTTTCCTTGTAGAGGACGGCGCGGATGTGATTGAGATGGATATCAAAGCCGGTCACGCGGGCGCCAAAGTGCACTTCGCCGCCAAGGCTGATGATTTCCCTGCGGATGGAGGCGACCACGTGGGGCAATTTATCCGTGCCCACATGCGGATGCGCCTGATAGAGGATGCAATCCGGTGCGCCGTGCTCAACGAGCGTTAAAAGCACCTGGCGGCAGCGGGGATCCTTGATGCCGGTGGTCAGCTTGCCGTCGGAGAATGCACCGGCGCCGCCTTCGCCAAACTGTACGTTGCTGTCGGTATTGAGCGTGCCGCATATAAAGAAGGCTTCTACTGTTTTGGCGCGCCTGTCCACGCTTTCGCCGCGCTCCAGGCAAATGGGCTTTAGCCCTGCGCGCGCCAGATACAGCGCAGCGAAAAGTCCGCAGGGGCCAAGGCCGATTACCACCGGGCGTGCGGCTCTCTCTTTTGCTTTAGCCGGGGCAAGCGGCAGCGTGGGCTTTACGAGGGAGGCCGTGCCGGGCTTGCATTTTTTCAATAGCGCTTCTTCGTCCAGCTTCAGATCCAGATCGAGGGCAAACACGAAATGCACGTCGCCTTTATCGCGCGCGTCCACGGATTTTTTGCTCACCTGATATCCGCGCACGGCCTTAGGCTTTAAGCGCAGACGGCGCAGCGCTTCATTGAGCGCGTCCTGCTCAGCATGATCGCTTAGCGGCACACTCAGATTGGCGACTCGCAGCATTCCTTCACCCCCATAATAATACTATTTTATCATATCACATTCTAAAGCATTTGTCATCTGCTTTGGCTTTCGTACTTTTATTTTCCTTATAAATATGTTATACTGAAGGGGAACAACTGTTTGAAAAGGAATACGAAGATGAATTTAGACGCACTCAATCCCATGCAGAGAAAAGCGGCGGAAACGCTCGATGGCCCGGTGCTGATTCTGGCCGGCGCCGGCAGCGGAAAAACGCGCACGCTGACCTATCGCGTGGCCAATCTGCTCAGCCACGGCGTGGCTGCGTGGCATATTCTGGCGCTTACTTTTACCAATAAAGCTGCCCGCGAGATGAAAGAGCGCATCGGAAAGCTGGTTGGCGATGCAACGGCTGAGGAGGCGTGGATCGGCACGTTCCACTCCACCTGCTGCCGCATTTTGCGCCGCGATATTGAAAAACTGGGCTACGAGCGTTCCTTTACCATTTATGATGACGACGATCAGGCGCGCGTGCTGAAGGCTGTGCTGAAGGAACAGAACATCGACGAAAAGTTTCTTCCGCCCAAGGAGATTTCTGCTAAAATCTCCGATGCGAAAAACCGCCTTTTGTCGCCGGAGGAGTGGTTTTCTGCCTCTCCGCGCGATTACCGTTCCGGCAAGATTCACGACGCCTTTGTGGAATACGAGCGCCGCTTGAAGGCGGCCAACGCCCTGGATTTTGACGATCTGCTGGTCAAAACCTTGCAGCTCTTTTTGGATCATCCGCCGGTGCTTGAGTATTACCAGCGCCGCTTCCAGTATGTACACGTGGATGAATATCAGGATACCAACTACGCGCAGTATCAATTGGTGCGCCTGCTCACGCAGGAAAGCCGCAACCTGTGCGTGGTAGGCGATGATGACCAGTCCATTTACGGCTGGCGCGGCGCGGATATCCGCAATATTCTCGATTTTGAAAAGGACTATCCGGATGCGGTGGTGATTAAGCTCGAGCAGAATTACCGCTCGACTGCCAATATCCTCGACGCCGCCAATCAGATCATTGCCCACAACGAAGGCCGCAAGGAAAAGGAATTGTGGACCAGCGACGGCGAGGGCGAGAAGATCAAGCTGTACTCTGCCTCTGACGAGCGCGAGGAGGCAGCCTGGATCTGCCAGAAAATCAAGCAGTACCAGCGTCAGGGCACGGGCCTTGGTCATATGGCGGTGCTGTACCGTATGCACGCGCTCTCCCGCGTGCTGGAAGAAACCTTCATGCGCGCGGGCATTGCCTACCGCGTGTACGGCGGCACGCGCTTCTATGACCGCAAGGAAGTGCGCGATGTGCTGGCCTATTTGCGCCTTATCAACAACCCCACCGACGACGTATCGCTGACAAGGATCATCAATGTGCCCAAGCGCGCTATTGGCGACACCACGGTGGATACGCTCATTCACCACGCCAGGCAGAATGATATGTCGCTGTACACGGCCGTTGTCGTACCGCCCAGCGATCTAAACAGCCGCGCAAAAAAGAGCGTGGGGGATTTTGCCGCGCTTATTAATAACCTGCTCATCGCCAAGGAAATGCTGCCGCTTTCTGAATTTGTGCAGAAGGTGGTGGATGATTCCGGCCTGATCAAGCAATATAAGGAAGACAATGACGAAGACCGCACGCGCGTGGAAAATATCAAGGAATTCCTCGGCGCGGTGACGGAATTTGAGCAGAAGAGCGAGGATAAGTCGCTGGCGGCCTTCCTGGAGAATGTGGCGCTGGTGACGGAGCTTGACAATCAGGAGGATGCGCCGAACTTTGTGACGCTGATGACGCTGCACTCTGCCAAGGGCCTGGAGTATGATGTGGTTTTCCTTTCCGGTATGGAAGAAGGCATTTTTCCCTCCGCCCGCGCCATGCAGGAGGATAACCGCGTGGAGGAAGAACGCAGACTGTGCTACGTGGGCGTCACGCGTGCCCGCAAGGTGCTGCATTTGTCCATGACCCGCCGCCGCATGCTCTTTAACCAGATTCAGTTTAACGCGCCCTCGTGCTTTTTGCAGGAGATCCCCAAGCGCCTGCTGGAGGAAGAGAACACAGCCTATCGCTCTTCCTACGGCGGTTATCAGCAGCAGCCGCAGCGGCAGACGGGCTCCTGGGGCAGCTACGGCGGCTCGGGCTATAAGCGTCAGGAATATGTGAGCAACGAAGAATTGCCCCAGTACGGCTATGGCGAATCGCCCCGCCGCGCGCCGCAGCCCAAGCCCGCCTGGCAGAACGGCCAGGCCCCGGGCCAGCGCAGCGCCATCAGCGGGATTCCCGGTGTGCAGAAGGGCTTTAATGCCTCGCCTGCGCGCAGTCTGCCCGTGATGCTCTTTAAGGCGGGCGATCACGTGCTGCACCGTAAATTCGGCAAGGGCGTGGTCAAGGAGGTCACCGGCAGCGGAGACAGCGCGCGCATCAGCATTATTTTCCCGGTCTTTGGTGAAAAAACCTTTGCGCTTTCCATTGCGCCCATCGTGAAGGTGGAGGAGTAAATATGGACGAAATGAAACGCCTGCGCGAATTGACGGATCAATTAAACGCCGCCGCGCACGCCTATTATACGCTGGATAATCCCGTGATGGCGGACGTGCAGTACGATAAGCTGTACGACGAACTGCTTACGCTTGAAAAGAAATTGAATACGCGCCTGCCGGATTCGCCGACGCATCGCGTGGGCGGCGAGGTGCTGGAGGGCTTTGCGGAGCACACGCACATTACGCGGCTTTGGAGCATGGATAAGGTGCAGAGCGAAGGAGAAATGCTCTCCTGGCTGGAGCGCATGGAGCGCCTGCGCGCGCAGGAAGGCGATCTGCCTGAGCTCACCTTTGGCATTGAGTATAAATTTGACGGCCTGACGCTGAATCTGACGTATGATAACGGCGTGCTTATTCAGGCTGCCACGCGCGGCAACGGCGTGACGGGCGAGGGCATTCTTGTCCAGGCGCGCACCATCCGCGATATTCCATTGACCATTCCCTACAAGGGCCGCCTCGAAGTGCAGGGCGAGTGCATCATGCGCCTGTCCACGCTGGAGGAATATAACAAAACGGCCGATGTGCCGCTCAAAAACGCCCGCAACGGCGCGGCCGGCGCGCTGCGCAATCTCGATCCCGCGGTGACGGCGGCACGCAAGCTGAGCGCCTATTTCTATCAGGTGGGCACGATCGATAACCCGCCCTATGACGAGCAGACGGGCATGCTGGCTTTTATTCGTGCGCAGGGCCTGCCGGTCAGCCCTTACTTCCGCGTGGCGAAAACGGCGCAGGAAGTCATTACGGCGCTCAAAGAAATTGAATCCGACCGCCCGAATCTGGATTTCCTCATTGACGGCGCGGTGATCAAAATTCAGGATACTGCGACGCGCCGGCGCTTTGGCTTTACGGATAAATTCCCGCGCTGGGCGGTTGCGTATAAATTTGCCGCCGAGGAAAACACCACGACGCTGGAAAACGTCACCTGGGAGCTGGGCCGCACGGGAAAGCTGACGCCTCTGGGCCATGTGACGCCCGTTGATTTTGCAGGCGTTACCGTCAGCAAGGCGACGCTCAATAACTTTGGCGACATCCAGCGCAAAAAGCTCTTTAAGGGCTGCACGGTGTGGATCCGGCGCTCTAACGACGTGATCCCTGAAATCATGGGACGCGTGGAGGACGGCGCGAAGGGCGAGGAGATCCTCCGCCCCACGCATTGCCCGTCCTGCGGAGAGATGGTTATCGAGCGCGGCGCGAATATTTACTGCGTCAACCGCGTTTCCTGCAAGCCCCAGGCCGTGGCGCGCATGGCGCACTTTGCCTCGCGCGATGCGATGGATATCACGGGCTTTTCCGAAAAAACGGCGGCGCAGCTCTACGATCTGTGCGGCATCCGCGATGCGGCGGATCTCTATCAGCTGAGCCGTGAGCAGCTTTTGCAGCTGGACGGCTTCAAGGAGAAAAAAGCAGATAATCTGCTCAAGGCGCTGGAAAAGAGCCGCGAGTGCACGCTGGATGCGTTTCTGTTCGCGATCGGCATTCCGAACATCGGCCGCGGTACGGCCAGGGATATCGCAAATCACTTCGGCACGCTCAAAGCCGTGATGGAAGCGAACGCGGATGCGCTGCTTGAAATCCCTGATGTGGGCGAGATCGTGGCGCAGAGCGTGATTGAATTCTTCTCCTTTGAAGAAAATCAGCGCATGGTGGAGCGTCTGCTTTCTGCCGGCGTTAAACCCAAGGAAAAGGATGTTTCTGCGCCTCAAGGCGATCTGCCGCTGAGCGGAAAAACGGTGGTTGTCACCGGCACCCTGCCCTCGCTTTCCCGCAATGAGGCCGAAGACCTCATCCGCCAGATGGGCGGAACGGCGGCAGGTTCTGTCAGCAAAAAGACGTCTTATGTGCTCGCCGGCGAAAAGGCGGGCAGCAAGCTGGCAAAAGCGGAATCTCTTGGCATTCCCGTATTGGATGAGGCGGCTTTCATGCGCCTGATCGGAAAGGAATAAGCATGAATATCGACCAACTGCTGGGCGTATTGAAAAAAGATCCCGAGTTTATGTCGTGCGTCACGCACTGGCACACCGATCCTGCCCGCGAGGCGCGCTATGCGCCCTGGCCGGATTGTATTGACGCGCGCATTCCCGATATGCTCAAAAAGCGCGGCGTGCAAGCGCTCTACACCCACCAGGCGCAGGCGATTGATATTGCCGCGCAGGGCAAGGATGTGTGTGTGGTCACGCCCACGGCCTCGGGCAAAACGATGTGCTACAATCTGCCTGTTTTGTCGGAGATTCTGCGCAATGAAAATGCAAGGGCGCTGTATCTGTTTCCCACCAAGGCGCTCTCAGCCGATCAGGTGAGCGAACTGTATGAGCTCATTCAGCTGCTGGGCGTGGATATCAAAACCTTCACCTACGACGGCGATACGCCGGTGGCCGCGCGCCGCGCCGTGCGTCAGGCAGGGCACGTGGTGGTCACCAATCCCGATATGCTGCATTCGGGCATTTTGCCGCATCACACGCAGTGGGTGAAGCTGTTTGAAAACCTGAAATATATTGTCATTGATGAGATTCACGCCTATCGCGGCGTGTTCGGCAGCAATTTGAGCAATGTGTTGCGCCGCCTTTTGCGCCTGTGCGAGTTTTACGGCAGCCATCCGCAGTTTATCCTCTGCTCGGCGACGATTGCCAACCCCAAGGAGCTGGCGGAGACGCTGATTGGCCGCGAGGTGACGGTGGTAGACGATAACGGCGCGCCGATGGGCGAGCGACACGTGGTATTTTATAATCCGCCGGTTGTGAATGAGCAATTGGGCATTCGTCGCGGTGCGCTGAATGAAACGCAGCGCGTGGCGACAAGGCTGCTTCTCAACGGCATTTCATCGATTGTTTTTGCAAAATCCCGTGTACAGGTGGAGGTGCTCACCAAGCGCTTAAAGGATCTGGTGCGCGATCCCGTAGGCAATGCCGGGCGCGTGCGCGGCTATCGCGGCGGCTATCTGCCTTCTGAGCGCCGCGAGATTGAGCAGGGCCTGCGCGCAGGACGCATTGATACGGTGGTATCGACCAACGCGCTGGAGCTGGGCATTGATATTGGCTCGCTGACGGCGTGCGTATTGTGCGGCTATCCCGGCACCATTGCCTCTACCTGGCAGCAGGCGGGCCGCGCGGGCAGACGGCGCGGCACAAGCCTTACGGTGATGGTGGCCACCAGCGCGGCGATTGACCAGTTCATCGTCACGCATCCGGAGTATTTCTTCAAGCAGTCGCCCGAAAATGCGCTGCTGAACCCCGATAACCTCTACGTTTTGCTCAATCATTTCAAGTGCGCGGCGTACGAATTGCCCTTCCGCGACGGTGAAACGCTGGGCAATGCGCCGGGCGCGGAGGAAATGTGCGAGTACCTGGAAGAGGCCAATATCGTGCGCCACGTGGGCGATACCTGGCACTGGCAGGCGGAGGAATTCCCGGCCAGCGAAATCAGCCTGCGCACGGCGATGACGGAGAATTTCCTCATCAACGATATCACCAATCCGGCGCATGTGCGCGTGATCGGCGAGATGGATCGCTTCACCGTGCCCATGCTCTTGCACGAAAATGCCATCTATCTGCACGAAGGCCAGCAGTATCAGGTGGAAAAGCTCGATTACGACGCCTGCAAGGCCTTTGTCCGCAAGGTGGAAGTGGATTATTATACGGATGCCGATCTCAACGTCAGCCTGAGCCTCCTTGACACGCTGGAGGAGGAAAAGGATGCGGCGCTGGGCGAAGTGAAGGTGACGGCGATCACCAAGATCTTCAAAAAAATGAAGTTTGATACGGGCGAAAACCTCGGCTTTGGCCCCGTCATGCTGCCCGAGAGCGAAATGCATACCGTGGCGGTGTGGTGGACGCTGCCGGATGAAATCGCCGCGCAGTATGATAAGGATACGCTGCAAAACGGCATGATGGGCATTGCCAATCTGTTGCGCATTGTGGCGCCGCTGTATCTGATGTGCTCGCCGCGCGACGTGGCGATTTCCTATCAGGTCAAGTGCCCGTTTACAGAAAAACCGACGCTCATTCTCTACGATAACTGCCCCGGCGGCGTGGGCCTTTCTGAAAAGGCGTACCGCATGCGCAGAACGCTTTTGACTCATGCGGCGCTGGTAGCGCGCGACTGCACCTGCGCGCACGGCTGCCCCTCGTGCGTGGGCCCGGTAGGTGAGGTGGGCGAAAACGGCAAAGCAACCGCCGTGCAGCTGATTGATCAGATGCTGGCGGAATAAAGAGAGGGACGCAGGCAGCGTTTCCTCCTAAAGGAACAGGAAAGGACTGAAAACCATGCCCAGTCTTGAAAGCTATACCAGAAATTTGCCCTACAGCTACGCGCTGGGGCTGTTTCCGGCCTCTGAACTGATGCGCAAGCGCCCGGAGCTGGCCAAGCGTCTGCTTGTTTCCAGCAAGGCGGAAAACAGCGAGGGCTTGCAGGCGCTGCGTGAACTGTGCCAGAAGCATCATGTGCGCGAAGAGAATGCCGATCGCGTGCTGTCGCGCATTTCCGGCAAGGATAACTGTTTTGCGGCGGTGGTGTTTGATAAATTCCAGGGCGAGTTGACAAATGGCAATCATCTGGTGCTGCATCATCCCAGCGATAAGGGCAACCTTGGCACCATGCTGCGCACGGCGCTGGGATTTGGCTATACCGATATCGCCATCATCCGCCCGGCGGCGGACGCCTTTGATCCGCATGTGGTGCGCGCCAGCATGGGCGCGATTTTCGGGCTGAATGTGCGCTATTACGATGATTTTGCGGATTATCGGTGCGAATTTCCGGAGCATGCGCTCTATCCCTTCATGCTGGATGCGTCCGTTCCGCTCAGCGAGGGCGTGAGGCAGAAAAAAGAGCCCTTCGCGCTGATCATGGGCAACGAGGGCAGCGGCTTGCCGGCAGAATTTGCGCAGATGGGCCAGGCGGTGCGCATTCCGCACAGCGGGGAGATTGATTCGCTCAACCTCTCCATCGCTGCGGCGATTGGCATGTACATTTTTAAAGAAGAATAAAGGGTGAGAAGTATGATGAAAAAATGGATTGCGTGGCTGCTGGTGTGCTGCATGTGGCTGCCTGTATGCACTGCGGAGCGGGAAATTGACTGGTCAAAGCCCATTGTGGCGCTGACCTTTGACGACGGCCCGTCGGAATATACGCCCAGGGTTTTGGAATTGCTGGAGCAATATGGCTGCACGGCTACGTTTTTCATGCTGGGTAACCGCATGTCGCACTATTCTGACGCAGTGCGCTTGGTGGCGGAAAGCGAAAATGAAATAGCCTCGCATTCTTGGGATCATGCCAATCTGGTGACGCTGAGCTATCAGGATATGCTGGAAAATGTGCTGATGAGCAAGAATAAAATCAAGACCATGACGGGCCGCGACGCACAGTTTTTGCGCGCGCCGTACGGCATGAACAATAAGGATCTGTTCACTGTTTGCGGAAAACTGGATCTGGTGCTGGTGCATTGGTCGAACGACTCGATGGACTGGGATGTAAAAACGCCTGAGGAAGTATATGAAAGGGTGCTCAATCAGCTGCAAAACGGCGACATTATCCTATGCCATGATACATACGAGCATACGGTGATTGCGCTTGAAACCCTGCTGCCGGAATTGATCAACCGGGGGTATCAGGTGGTATCGGTAGCAGAGCTGCTTTCCAACTGCGGCGGGATCAGCAACAGGCTGCGTTATTTTAAACTGGATTTGAGCAAGGTGCCGCAACAATGATGTACACAATTAAAACTTGATTTTTTGTGTGTACGATGGTATAGTATACATATATCGGAAAAGCACCTGGCTTTTCACAAAAATAGGAGGTAACATCATGGCTTATAAGATTAGCGACGATTGCATCATGTGCGGTGCTTGCGAGGCCGAGTGCCCCGTTGGCGCGATCTCTGAGGGCGATGGCAAGTACGTTATCGATCCCGATAAGTGCATCTCCTGCGGTGCTTGCGAAGGCGCTTGCCCCGTTGGCGCTCCCAAGGAAGAGTAAGTTTTTTCCGAGAAGGCCGGCTGCTTATGCGCCGGTCTTTTTTTGTTGCAAAAAGATGTAAAAAAGCCCGATATCGCGTGCTTTTCCAGCAAAAAGAAATAGACAAAAGAGAATGTGTATGATATACTACTAAATGATTACAAAAGTATTACATCTCAGCTGCTTTGGAGGATGCGCCATGCGAGCTTTTGCTTCTAAAATGAAACAGATTTTGGTGATGGGTCTGGCGTTGTGCCTGCTTGTCACCTCTGCGGGGCTGCCTGCGGTGCGGGCGGAGGATCTTTCGGTAATGACGCTGTCAACAGACATTGCCGATGGCACCGTGCGCGTGTTTTTGTCCTCGCTTGGCAATCCGACGCAATTGAACCTGACGGTGGACGGCAGCTATTCGCTGAATTTCACCAAGGCGAAATCCTTTGACCGCGGCAGCAAGCTGACGGTGAGTTTTAATGCATCCACGGGTAAGCTGACGCTGACCAGCGGCGGCACGACCACCGACATGGGCGACGGCTTTACGCTTTACCGTCATGAAACGGACGGCGTGAACGGCATCCGCATTGCTCAGGCCCGCACGAATAATCCCTATCCGGGCGATCTGCAGTTCATCGTCAAAAAGACCAGCAGCGCCTATAAGCTTTATACCATTGCGCATGTGTTTATTGAGGAATATCTCTACGGCGTGCTGCCCTATGAAATGGGCGCGTCGGCGCCGCTGGAAGCGCTCAAGGCGCAGTGCGTGTCCGCCCGTACCTATACGGCGCGCGCCATGCAGGGCGCAGCGGCCAATATTTACGATGTGGTGGATACCACCAATGATCAGGTGTATAACGGCACACCCACAGGCACAGATCGCTGCAAGCAGGCGGTGGACGAGACGCGCGGTATTCTGGCCATGAACGGCACGGCATATGCCGCCACCTACTATACGGCCAGCAACGGCGGCCAGATTGATTCGGTCAGCAATATCTGGGGTTCAGCCAGCTATGACTATGTGCGTGTGAAGGACGACCCGTTTGACCTGATCAATGAAAATTCTCAGGTGCGCACAGTGAATGTCAATAAATCCGGCACGCAGCCCAGCCAGTCGCTGAATGCGCTGCTGGTGGCCAAAGCCAAGACGGTGTTTCAGGCGGCAGATGCGACGATTACCAAAGTGCATGCCATCACGCCGCACACGCCGCGCTATCCCATTCCCAGCCGTTTGTATACCAAGCTGGATTTTGACGTGACGGCTTCCTGCGACGGCGAAAGCAAGCGCGGCACGCTGACGTTTGATATCTTCAGCGAGCTGGAAGCGCCGCTTGGCATGAGCATCAATGGCGATAATAATGAACTGTGGACTGTGAAGGAAACAGCCACAGGCTTTGCCATTCAGGCGCGCAGATTTGGCCATGGCACAGGCCTGAGCCAGCGCGGCGCCATGAAAATGGGCGAAATGGGCTATTCCTTTGACGAGATCCTGGCGTTCTATTTTGAGGGCTGCACGCTTAAGCGCCAGACCTTCTACAAGACCATCGCCAGCAATCTGGGCGCCTCGGGCGACAGCTATTCTACGCGGGTAGAGGCGGTTGCGCTGCCTGACGTATCCAAGGCCTATGGCATTGTGACACTGCAGCAGATGGATGCTGAGGCGGCGCTGCGGATGGAGGCGAATGCCGGTGCGGATGTGATTCTGGGCATGCCGCACGGCGCGGTGGTGCACGTCTATGCGCTGAAGGGGGATTATTACCTGGCAGCCTTTGGCGAGACGCTGGGCTATGTGCATAAGGATGCATTGGCTGTCAGCGGTACGCTGGATGGCAAGAGCCGCTCGATTACCACGCTGGAAAGCTACGGCGTGGTCAAGAATGATGATTATCTGAATCTGCGCGCAGGGGCTGGTACCAGCCATGATATTCTGGCGCAGATTCCCACCGGCACTGTGCTGCCGCTCTTTGATATCAACGGCGACTGGGCGTATACGCAGTACGGCCGGGAGAGCGGCTATGTGAGCATGGATTATATTACGAAGAAGGATCGCTACACGGGCGATGCAGATGACGGCGATGCGCTGGGCGCTGAGGTGATTGCCGCCGGCGGCGTCAAGATGCGCACCACGGCCTCTTCCACGGCGTATGTTGCCATGGACATTCCCGAGGGCGTGATTGTTAAGGTCAAGTATAACGACGGTTCCTGGTGCGAGGTGTACTATGCGGGCGTGACGGGCTTTGTACCGACGCGCGCGCTGGAAATGAACAGCATTTCTGTGGAAGAAGAGGAAGACAAGATCGGCAGCGGCGAACAGTACGCGCAGGTGTCCTCTGAAAGCACGTCGCTGAACATGCGCGATGCAGCCAGCCTTTCTTCCAATATAATAATGGAGATTCCGCGCGGTGAAGTGATCATTGTGACCAAGGAAATGGGCGATTGGTGTGCAGTGCGCTTCCGCGGCATGAACGGCTATTGCATGACCAAGTACCTGACGCTGGGCGTGGCGGATGAGGATGATCCGGCGGTTGAGGTGATTACTGCCCGTGTGACGACGGAATCCGGCTCGCTCAACCTGCGCAAGAGCGCCTCCAAGAGCGCCAAGATTCTTACGACCATTCCGCGCAATACCGTGATTACCGTGCTTGAGCGCGGCGAAAAGTGGAGCCAGGTCAAATATAACGGCAAGACCGGCTTTGTGATGAATGAATTCCTCACCTTTGGCATCAGCGAGGAGCTGCCCGACAGCAGCACGCCCTCTGCGCCGGATACGGACAATACGACCTATAAAAAGGCCAAGGTCACCACGGCCTCCGGCTCGCTCAACCTGCGCAAAAAGGCCTCTACCAGTGCTACCATTCTGGCGCAGATTCCGCAGTATACCGTCATCGATGTGCTGGATATCGACGGCACCTGGACGAAGGTGGAATATAAGAATAAGACGGGCTACGTCATGAGCGTGTTCCTTACTTATATGGATGAGGAAGCAGAAACGCCTTCGGCCCCTGTAACGCCGCCGGCGGAAGAAAAGGATCCTGCCTATGCGCGCGTGACGACGGAATCCGGCTCGCTCAATCTGCGCAAAAAAGCCTCTACCAGCGCCGGTATCATCACCACCATCCCGCGCCATGAGGTGATCGAGGTAATCAGCAAGGGCGGCACATGGACAAAGGTTATCTATAACGATAAAACGGGCTATGTGATGACCACTTTCCTGACGTTCCTTGAAAGCGCGCCCGCCGAAACGCCGGACGATGACAAGGAAGAAGCGGCGCAGATGGCGCAGGTGACGACCGAAAAGGGCTCGCTGAATCTGCGCAAGCGCGCGTCGAGCAGCGCGACCATCCTGACAACCATTCCGCAGTATGCATACATTCAGGTGATCAGCCGCGAAGGCAGCTGGACGAAGGTCACCTTCGACGGCTATACGGGCTATGTGATGACCAGCTTCCTCACCTTTGTCAGCGGCTCGGTCACGCCCGGCGTGCCTGATGATACAGGCGAAACGCCCTGGGCACGCGTGACGACGGAATCGGGCTCGCTGAATCTGCGTGCCAAGGGTTCCAGCGGCGCCAAAATACTGGATACCATCCCGCGTCATGAGATTATCCCCGTGCTGGAAAAGGGCAGCGTATGGTCCAAGGTGGAATACGATGGCACGACCGGCTATGTGAAAAATTCCTTCCTTACTTTCCTCAGCACTCATCCCGATGCGGGCAAGGAAGAGGACAAGGAAGAGGAAAGCAAGCCTGATCCCGATAAGGCGCTGGATGACACGCTGATTGATCTGGACAAGCCCACGGTGGCCAAGGCGCTTCCCTCGGGCGCCAGCACCAAGCTGTACAAGGGCTGCAGCAAGGAAGCGGCGGAGCTTGCCACAATCCTGCGCGGCGAGTATGTAGTTGTTTTGTCGCAGGGCGAGGATTGGTGCTGTGTGGAATATGAAGGCACGATGGGTTATTTGCCCACGGAGCTGCTGGGGCTGTAATGGAGATTATTTTAAAGGATAAAGAACGAATAGACGACCTGCAGCGGGGCGGTCTGCGCGTGATTCAGCGCGCAGACGCCTTTCGCTTTGGCACGGATGCGGTGCTGCTTGCGGATTTTGCCGCGCCGCGTCCGCGTGAGCGCGTGTGTGATCTGGGTACAGGCACGGGAATCATCCCGCTGCTTTTGTATGGCAGACGAAAGGATATTACCGTCGATGCGGTGGAGATTCAGCCCGACATGGCGGACATGGCGCACAGATCCATGCAGCTGAATGATCTGACGGAAAAAATTCGTGTGCATGCGGGCGATCTCAGGGAAATCCGTGCGCTTTTGCCGCATGCAAAATACGATTTGGTCACCTGCAATCCGCCCTATGGCAAGGCAGGCGGCACGCTGCTCAATCCTGATGAAAGCAAGCGCCTGGCCCGTCATGAGGATACCTGCCACATTGAGGATGTGGCGCAGGCGGCGCAGTGGCTATTGCGCAATGGCGGCAGGCTGTGCTGTGTGTTTCCGGCGCACCGGCTGCTGGAACTGTGCGATGCAATGCGGGCGAAAAAAATAGAGCCCAAGCGCATACGCATGGTATGCTCAAGGGCGGATAAGGCGCCGAACCTGTGTCTGGTAGAGGGAAAGTTGGATGCCAGACCGGGGCTCCATATGGAACCGACGCTGATTATTTATGACGAAAATGGGCAGTATACGCCGGAGCTGCGCGTGATTTACGGGCTGGACGGCTGAGCGGTGCGGTGCGCATTGCAATACTGCGTGGGTGTTACGCCGTAGTACTGCTTAAATACACGATAGAAGGTGCGCGGGCACTCAAAGCCTGCGTTCATGGCGATTTCCAGCAGCGGTTGATCGCTTTCCAGCATGGCGCGCGCGGCGTGCTGACAGCGCAGGGCGTTGATAAATGCGCCCGGCGGGCAGCCCAGCGTCTCATTGAATAAATGTGAAAAACGGCTTTTGCTGTAACCAAATTGCCTGGCCAGCGCCTCCATAGACAGATTGGACTGATAATTTTCCTGCAGGTAAATGAGCATGTCCTTCATCTGTGTCGTGCGGGTGCTGTTTTTTTGCGGAGACAAACCAACATTGGCTGTCAGAAGGCCCAGCAGCGTATAGCACAGGCCTTTTTTTGTTTCAACGTTATATTCTGTCCAGCCGTCGGAGAGCAATTCCAGCACTGTGCGCGTTCTAATGTCGTTGGTCAGATCATAAATGGGCTGATTAAAGGCGTGATCACGCAGCGTCTTTTGCATGGAGGGTACAAAAGACAAGGGGATGATGATGATGGTCTCACGGTTGCTCTCATCGCTCTGATAGCGATGCACGGTATAGGAGGAGGCAATCATCAGCTGATTTTCCTGTACGATGTATTTTTGATCGTCCAGATAGACTGTCAGAGAACCCTGCGTGACATGTACCAGCTCAATGGAAGAATGAAAATGCGGCTTGCAGCGGTTGTCGCTTGATTGCCACAGATCAGGCAGCGGCGTTTCATCGCGATTGCGCTCATAGCGTTGGGCCAATGCGGGCTGCGAACTCATGCGGCATCCTCCTTTGGTGACATTTTACGCTATTTTATCATGTTTACGCGCAAAAAAAAAGAGGCTTTTTTAACCTCTTTTTTGTGATTTATTTACCTACGCAGAAGCGGGAGAACACGCTGTCGAGCAGCTTTTCATCCACACGGTCGCCGGTGACCTCACCCAGCGTTTCCAGCGCGGTGTGCAGATCAATAGCGGCAAGATCCAGCGGCTCGCCGTTTTCCAGCGCGATGGCGGCGGAGAGCAGATGCTCGGCGGCCTTGCGCGCCAGACGCATGTGCCGCTCGCTGGTCAGGGGCAATTCACTGGGAATGCCGGCTTTTTCACTGAGAAGCGCGCGCACAGCGTCTATATTTTTGCCTGTGGCGGCGGAGATTTTCAGTGCGCCGGGCAGCGAAAACGCCTCGCCCAGATCGCATTTGTTGAGGATAATCTGGCGGGGGCAGGTCGCAGTTTCCTGCAGAAGCGCTTCATCCTCTGCGCTCAGCGGCTGCGAAGCATCCAGCAGCAAAAGCACCAGATCTGCATTTTTAATGGCGCTGCGGGCACGGTCAATGCCGATTGATTCTACCGTATCCGCCTCTTCGCGGATGCCGGCGGTATCAGAAAGATTGACGCGCAGGCCGCCTATCAGCAGGCTGCCGCGCACGATATCGCGCGTGGTGCCGGGGATGCTGGTAACAATGGCACGGTCCTCGCACAGCAGCGCGTTGAGCAGCGAGCTTTTGCCTACATTGGGCTGGCCGCACAGCGCCACCTCAAAACCGGTATCCAATAGCCTTGCAGCGCGCTCATTACAGGCGGCGAGCAGCTTTTCGGCCAAAGCGCGGGATTTCACTGCCGTTTCGCCGGCGGCCTCGTCTTCTTCGATCTCCTCGGGATAGTCAAGCGCCGCAGTGACGCCAGCCAGCAGATCGGTCACATCTTCCTGCAGCGCGCGGATGAAGGCGCTCACGCCGCCTGTCAATTGCCTGACGGCGGCACGGGAGGCCAATTCCCCCTGCGCGCCGATCAGATCCATCACGGCTTCAGCGCGGCTCAGATCGATGCGCCCGTTCAAAAAGGCGCGGCGCGTAAATTCGCCGGGTTCGGCAGGGCGCACATCGATTTTATACAGCGCTTCCAGCACCTGATGCGCCACCTGATCGCCGCCGTGGGTATGAAATTCCACCACGTCCTCGCGCGTGTAGGAGCGCGGGGCGAGCATCAGTACCGCCATGCACTCGTCAATGAGCGCATCGCCGTCGTAGATGCGACCAAAGAGCATACGGTGAGATTCTACCGTCTGCTTGCCGGCAGGCTTGAAAAGCACATCAAAAGCAGCGCGCGCGCCGCTGCCGCTGACGCGCACGATGGCTATGCCGCCGCGGCCGGGCGGAGTGGCCAGCGCGGCGATGGTGTCATTCTGATAGAGTGAAATCATGGTTTACAGCAGCCCCTGATAGGCCGTATCCGCATCGGGACGGGGACGGCGCTCAGGCTTTTCCTCAATTTCGGCAGGGGTTTCGGAAAGATAACGGGGATGATACACGCGGCGATCCAGCGACCAGATGCGCTCAGAGAAAGCGCCGGCAGGCGTGCGCTGCAGGATACCGCCCATTTCGTTCATGCGGGCGTCCAATACATCCAGCCAGTGCAGCATTTCGGCTTCGGGGAACATGGGCGGACGCGGGCTGCCGAATTCGGCCTCGCCGTGATGGCTGATGACCATGTGCTCCAGCAGCAGCACATATTCATTATCCGCTTCGATGCCGGCGCGGCGGGCAGCTTCTGCCACCTGAGATACGCCATGCACCAGATGGCCCAGCAACAGGCCCACGGTGGTGTAATCGTTCACATTGCCCGCTTCGTCGGATTTCATTTCACGGATTTTGCTCAGATCGTGCGCGATGACGCCGGCAAACAGCAGATCAGCGTCCAGCCAGGGATATACCGTGAGGATGGCGTGCGCGCCCTTGAGCATGGTGGTGGTGTGATGAAGCAGGCCGCTGCGCTCGGCGTGGTGGAGCTTCTGCGCGGCGGGGAAATATTCAAGCTCGGCGCCCGCCATGCTGAGCAGCTCCAGAATGACCTTCTGCAGCACGGTGTTTTTCATATTGGCGATCGTCTCGTCAATCTGCGCGCGCATGTCCTTGGCGGGATAGGGTGCGCAGGGGATGAGCAGCGACAGGTCAACGTTATCGGCTTCCTCCGCGTCGCGCAGCTTATTGATGCGCAGCTGCAGGCGACCGTTGTATTCCGTCACCAGCGCGCGCACCTTGACAATCGAGCCGGCCTTGGGCGGAGCATAAGCGCCATCCCAGAGCTTGGCGTTGATTTCGCCCGTGCGGTCGCACAGGTTCATATCCAGATAACGGCTGCCGTTGGAGGAGGCGCGCTGCTCGGCGGAACGCACCAGCAGGAAGCCTTCAAATTTTTGATCTTTGGCAAAGGTTGCAACTGCGCTTTGATCCATAGGGTGATTGCTCCGTTCTTTGATTACATTCTAATTTACATGGGGGCATCTTCGGTGTACATATCTTCAAAGAGGGTGTATTCGCTCAGCCAGTTGAGCTTGACCGTGCCCAGTGCGCCGTTACGCTGCTTGGCCACGATGACCTCGGCGGTGTTTGTTTCAGCGCTGGTTTGATCATAATACGCCTCGCGGTGCAGGAACATAACAACGTCGGCGTCCTGCTCGATAGAGCCCGAGTCGCGCAGGTCGCTCAGCATGGGCTTTTTCACCTGACGCTGGGTGTTGGCGCGGCTCAGCTGCGCGCAGGCGATGATGGGAATCTTCAATTCCAGCGCGATGGCCTTGAGACGGCGGGAAATCTCACTGACTTCCTGCTGGCGGTTTTCCACCTTGCCGTCTGCGCCCATCAACTGCAGATAGTCGATGATCACCAGATCCAGGCCCTTTTCCATCATGATGCGGCGTACGCGCGAGCGCATCTGCAAGGGCGTGATGCCCGAGGTGTCGTCGATGTAGACCTTTTCATTGGACAGGGGATTGACGGTCTGCGCGAGCTTGACCCATTCCTTGTCGCGCAAGGTGCCCGAGCGCACGTGCTGCATGTTGACTCTGGCATCGCCGCACAAAAGGCGCATGGCAATCTGCTCGCGCGGCATTTCCAGCGAGAAGATGGCTACGCCATAGCCCTTGCGCGCGGCGGCGGCCGCCATGTTCAGCGCGATGGACGTTTTACCCATGCTGGGACGGGCGCCCATGATGATCAGTTCGCCCGCATGAAAGCCTGTCAGCAGTTGGTCCAGCTGCGTAAAGCCCGAGGTTACGCCGGAAACGCGGCCCTGGAGCTTCGCCAATTCTTCAATCTGCGCGTAGGTGTTATACAATACCTCGCGGATATGCACCAGCTGCTCGCCGCCGGTACGACGCATGACGATGTCAAAGATCGCCTTTTCGGCATAGCTGAGAATATCCTTGAGCTCCATCTGCTGCTCATAGCTGTTGCGGCTGATGGCGCTTGCAGCCTGGATGAGGCGGCGCAGGGTGGATTTTTCCAGCACGATGGAAATGTAATACTGCACATTCGCCGTGGTGGGCACGTACTGCAGTAATTCCACCAGATAGCTGGAGCCGCCGATGCCGGCCAAAGTGCCGCGGCGAGAAAGCTCCGCGTCCACTGTCACCAGGTCAACGGCGGTGCTCTGCGTGGCCAGCGCGCGAATGGCTTCAAAGAGGGCACGGTGCGCAGGGACGTAAAAATCGTCCTCCTGCATCATTTCCATGGCGATGGAAACGGCTTTGCTGTCCTGCAAAAGCGCGCCTAAAACAGACCGTTCTGCCTCGATGCTTTGCGGCGGGACGGCGCTGAAGGCGGCGGGATAGGCAGATTGCTGCTCGCTCACGCGATCAAGCCTCCTGAATGTTCTTGACTCTGAGGGTCATCTTGGCGGTGATGTTGGGATAGACGTGGACGATCATTTCATAGTCGCCCAGCGCGCGGACGGCGGACTTGATATCGATCTTTTTCTTGTCGATCTCCACTTCATAGCGGGCGTTCATGGCCTCGGCTACTTCGGCGCTGGTGATCGAGCCGTACAGACGGCCCTTATCGCCGCACTTGGCCTTGAGCTCCACCACCTTGCCGGCCAGTTTGCTGGCAATCTTTTCGGCGGCGGCACGGCGCTCGGCTTCCAGCTTGCGGGCGGCTTCGCGCTTGCGCTCTACCACGGCAATCGCCTGGGGCGTAGCTTCCATGGCCCATTTGCGGGGATAGAGAAAATTACGGGCATAGCCGTCGCTGACGTTGACGATATCGTCCTTTTTACCGATGTCCTTGACATCGCAAAGCAGAATGACTTTCATTTGAATTACTCCTCTCTATTGGTACGCGGCGCAAGCGGGGGCCTGAGGCCGCGGGCGTCTGTGATTTGATCGAGGATGCCGAAGATGATCAGCACCGTTTGCATAAAGGAAAGCGTCATGGATGCTACAATCAGCGCGACGCGCCAGAATTTGCTGGTACCGCGCTGCTTTTGCGTATAGTGGATGGCGGCCAGGCCCTGCAGGGAATAGCACACCGCGAACACCTGCCACATCAGCGCGCCGATGAGCAGCATGGTTTCGTTCATGGCAATCCGGATCAGCAGATAACCCAGGCCCAGAATGCCGATGCGAATGCCCCAGGGACGCGGGATGTGCCAGCGGCTGAGCGGCGGCATATCAAGGTCCGGGATGTCCTGCTCGGGCTCGTTGAGGCGCACGGCACGGCGGTGACGGCTGCGCTGGCCATAGTGGACGCCAAAGCCCAGTCCCATCACGCCGCTGAGCACGCTGCCCGATACCAGCAAGGAGGGCATCAGCGACTGCAGCTGCATGGAGATCAGCGAGCGGATCTGGCTGAGCAGCTCGGTGACAGCCTCCTGCGAGAAATAGAAGCTGCCGTCTTCCAGCACCGTGAAGGCGGTGTCCTTCATTGCGGCGGGCACGCCGAGCAAGCCCGAGGTGCAGAAAACATACAGCATGCTGTCGCGCATCGGCGAATCATTCACGAAGTTGGCTACGGCATTGGCAGCAGTTTCATACAGCGTGAAATTGGTGGCACGCTGAAGCAATACGAAAATCAGAATCTGTGCGGTAAACAGCGCGCCAATCACCATCAAAAGCACCTGCCAGAATGGCTGACGCTTATAGACGCCGTAGGTGAAGACGGCGAGCATGGGCAGGATGTACAGCGCGCCATAGAGCAATAGCGTTGTGCCGCCCGAGGTGAGCAAGGCGATCAGCAGCATCAGCGTGCAGGCGGCCATCGGCAGAAAGCCCGCGATCAGTCCTGTCATCATCAGATAGACGGGCATCAGCATCAGCGTGACAGACGCTACATTGACAGATGGAAAAGCAGCAAGCTGACAGAAAAGCAGCAGCAGGATGCATAGAACACAGCTGGTAATGGCTGCGCGCAGCGTTGTGTACGTGGTCAGACCTCGACGCATGTTTTTCTCCTTTGAGAGCGTTTGGGGCCGATAATTCCCCTCATTATATTGTAAAGCAAGGGAGATTATTTGTCAATGGAAACGCGGCGAAGGGGAGGGGGAGGACGGTACTTTCTTTGAGTCAAAGAAAGTACCAAAGAAACCAGTCGTTTATGCTTATTGGCTGCGTTATTGTCGCGGCAGTTGGTTGAAAAAGACGGAGAATCTCAGGGATTCGAGCAAGCTCGATCCCGTGATCTTCTCCGTCTTTTCCAGTTTGCTTCGCAAACCCGCGGAGCTGCGCTCTGCGGACTGCCGCTTTGGTACGGGATGCGTTTGATCCGCCATTTTGTTGCGGCAAAATGAGCAGGGAAGGGTACGCCGCTGCGGCGGCGCGATAGTGTGGAAGCCCGCTCGTTTCGCCGCAGCGAAACGGCGGCCCTCCGCGAGCGCAACCACACAACAAACGCGGCAGGCCCGGACGGCACAGCCGTCCGGGCGCGCGAAGCGCGCAGAAAAAGGGCCTGGAAGATGGAGGGCAAGCTTGCTTGCAATCCAGATTCCAGACCCCTTTTTCGTATAGCCTGCCGAAACAAGCCAACCCAAGACTGGTTTTCGGGAGGGTTTTAGGGGAACGGAATCCGCCGCTGCCCTTTGGCAGATGAAGGCGGATGTAGTTCCAATGAGGCACAGAGTGAAGTGAACTCTCGTTCACTTTACGACAATGCCGAATTGTGGACTGGCTTTTGCCTTCAAAAGCCGCCTCCCTAACGTCCCCTTACTCCGTCACCGTCTCTTTTTCCACAAAATCTTCGTCTGCCGGCGGCATCTTGTCGCATACCATGAAGAACGCGTCCTCGCCGTTGTCTTCGTAGTATTTTTTGCGCACGCCCACCTGAATGAAGCCGAGGGACTTGTACAGATTCTGCGCCACAATGTTGCTGCGGCGCACCTCCAGCGTCATGTAAACTACGCCGAGATTAGCCGCGTATTGCTTGAGCCCTTCGGTCAGAAGGCGGCCCAGGCCCTTGCCGCGCAGATCCTGCCTAACAGCAATATTGGTGATGTGGCCTTCGTCGATGACCACCCATACGCCGGCAAAGCCGACGGGCACATTGTCTTCACCCACGACGACCAGATAACGCGCGCACTTGTTGGTGGTCATTTCATCGTAGAAGGATTTTTCACTCCACGGAATGGGGAAGATGGCCTTCTCGAGCGCAGCCACAGCCGGCACGTCGTCAATGGTCATGCGGCGAAGCGTAAATTCAGCCATGCTGCGCCTCCTTTTTGGCGCGTTCGCGCTCAGCCTGCGGCGCGCGCAGATACATTGGCTGCAGCGTCAGATAATCCACAGCCTCCTGCGCGTGCGCAGCAGCTACGCATGCTACCGCAGCCGGACGCAGATAAGCGCAGTGCGCGGGTGCAAAATGCGCGCGATCGCCCAGCGCAGATTCGATCTTCGCCTGATAGGTGATCACGCCGTCGCCGGTGAACAGAAAATCGCCTTCAAGCGGAGAGATGGCAGCGATAAACTCATCCAGCTTCATGACGCAGTCGTCCAGCAGGCGTTTGCCGCCCTGGAAAGCCGCGCCGTACACCTGCATGACGCGCGCATCCTGAATGGGACAAACGATCTTATCCGTCAGCTGCAGCGCCTCGGCAGTCGCCTCCAGCGCGCTGACGGCAATGCAGGGGATATTCAGCGCGTGGCTGAGCGCCTTGACGGCGGTTACGCCAATGCGCACGCCTGTGAACGAGCCCGGGCCGACAGTGACGGCCAGGTGCGTTACATCTTTTTTGTCTACGCCTGCGCGGGTGAGCGCCTCATCCAGCATGGGCATCAGGCTTTCGGAATGCGTGAGCTTGTTGATGGCAGCCGCTTCATAGCGGATGCGGCCGTCCGCCCAGACTGCTACGCCGCAGACAGGGCCCGAAGTATCAATGGCAAGGATGATCACGAGTGGTTTTCCTCCCAGTTTCCGTGTGCAATGAAGGTGATGCGGCGGCTGCCGTCCTCCTGCGGGACAAGCTGTACTTCCAGCGCCGTTTCGGGGATCAGATAGGGCGCGCGCTCATGCCATTCGATCAGCGCTACGCCGTCGCCGCCTACATATTCGTCCAGGCCCATGTCCGTCAGTTCACTTTCATCGCCGATGCGATACCAGTCGAAATGAAACAGGGGAATGCGGCCTTCTTCGTATACGTTGAGGATGGTAAAGGAGGGGCTGGGCACGGCGCAGGTGACGCCAAGGCCGCGGGCGATGCCGCGGGAAAACTCGCTTTTGCCTGCGCCCATGTCTCCGGTCAGGAGCACCACGTCGCCGCGCTTGAGCGTGGCGGCCAACTGCATGCCCAGCGCCTGCGTATCCTCACGGGTTTGCGTTATATGCGTCATTTTGTTACGCTTTCTTGCCGGCCAGCTTGTGCAGCAGCTTGCTCAGACGCTTATAGAGGATGAAGGTAACTGCGCTGATGACCACGCCCTTGATGATGTTGAAGGGAACAACGGCGACCAGAATGCAGTTGAGCACGGATTCAAAGCCCATCTTGGCAAGACCGGCGGCATAATCAGCGCCGAAATACAGCGGGAAGAGGATGTAAAGATTGGAGAGCACGCCGCCGATAATCAGGCACAGGGTGCCAACCAGCATGCCGATGAGCGCGCCCTTGCGGGTGTGCACTTTCTGATAAATCAGCACGGCGGGCATCATATAGCAAAAGCCCAGGATAACGTCGGCCAGCTGGCCGATCATGCCGGAGTTGCTGGCAAACAGGTGGATGATATTGGTGACCAGCAGTACGCACAGGCCGGCGACGGGACCCAGCGCAAAGCCCGTGAGCATCATGGGCACAAAGCTCAGATCCAGCTTCAGCCAGGGCGCCAGGAAGGACATGGGAATCTTAAGGATAAAGGACAGCACTACGGCGATGGCGGTCATTACGCCGATGTAGCACAGGTTGACGGTGGTAAAGGTGTTCTTTTTCATTAGGAAATCCTCCTTCAAAATAAATTGCCCCCGACGCGCAATCGGGGGCAATACATAGAATCTGCATTTGCTCTTCTTTCATCCAGACTGTACTGTCGGCCATGGAGTTTCACCATGTCAGCCTTACGGCTCGCGGGCTATACCGCCGGTCGGGAATTGCTGCTGCGCGTGCAGCTCACCCTGCCCTGAAGAATATGAAGTTGAGAGTATTGTAGCACGCGCTATGCATGCTGTCAATATCCATTTATTCCCTGCACTGGGCGTCGTAAATGTTCTGCCAGAAGGTCATGAAATCAGACAGGCCGTATTCGCTGAGCGTATTCTCGAAGGCGGCGAAGGTTTCATCGCTGATTTCCTGCTCGCCCAGCACCCACAGCGCAATCTGAGTATCCACATAGCGGCCGATCCTGGCCTGCAGGGGGGCGATTTCCGCTTCCTGCGCGTAGGTGAGCGCATAGTGCGGGAAGGCGCGCACGGCATAAGGATCAATCAACGCTGCCTGGTCAGACACATGGCGGACGGAGGAATCGGTAAAGCGGCGCTGGAATTCATTATCGCCAAAGCCGGGCGCCGTGCCGCCGGAATAAATGGTGACGTCGCCGGTAAAAGAGGTGTTGTTTTCTGTGGCCTGGGTCAGGCGCCAGGTGCCGTCGCCGTCGATGACATAGTCAACGTTTTCCTGGCCAACGGTGCCCAGGATGGAAACTTCCGACGTATAGAAGCAATCCGCCCAGCGGAGCATTTCTTCTACATTTTCACATTTGCTGGTGACGGCGAAGGTGCCAGCCTGCACATGGCCGACAAAGCTGCGGTAAATCTGCTTGCCTTCGTATACGAGCGGCGGCATCAGGTTGTAGCTGCTCATCCAGCTGGTGGGCAGGAAATTGCTGACCATGGTGGTGATGGCGCCGCCGTAGATGTTGGCTTTGTCGGCGTCGGTGACATTGCGCATGGAATCGGAGGTGTTGAAGCCTTCATGGTCGATCAGGCCTTCGGTATAGAGCGCATGCAGCCATTCAATGAAGGGACGGAAGTTCTCATGGAGCGGCATGAACTGCACTTCGTCATTTTCCACAAAGAGGTTATAGTCGTTGGCGATCAAACCAAAGGCATGGCCGAGGAATTTCAGATCGAAGGGGCCGATAAAAGCCAGCGGGATTTCATCCGCACGGGCGTTTTTGTTGGGGTCCTTTTCGCGGAAGGCGCGCAGTACCGTGACCAGCTCATCTGCCGTGGTGGGCATGGAAAGATGCAGATAATCGAGCCATTCCTGATTGAGCCACACGGCGTTTTCCAGCGGCTGCTCGCTGATGTAGGGCAGCGTGCCGATGCGGCCGTCGGGCAGGGTGATGGCGTCCCAGCCTTCAGGATCGGCGTCCAGCAGGGCGCACAGGTTGGGGCAGTTTTCCGCAAGATAGGGCTTCAGATCGATAATCACGCCGCGGTCGAGCAGATCGATGGTTTCGGCGTGGGTCATTTCTGCCTTAAAAAAGATATCGGGCAGATTGGCGTCGCCTGCCTTCATGGCAGCCTTGGCGCTTGTCCAGGAAGCAAGGTCTTTATATTGCTGATAGGAAAAATCAACGCCGGTTTTTTCCTCCATGCGCTGCAGGAAAGCGTTGCTATTCCAGTCGCGGTAGGTGTTTTCAGGATCATAGCCTGCCATCGTATATTCGGCTAAAGCGATGCAAGGCAGCATCAGCGCCAGAAACAGACAAATAAAGCGTTTGAGCAAAGGGGCACCTCCTCAGTTATCATGCAATATATTATACAGCAAAAGCAGAATTTTGCATAGTCTAATCCTGAAAATGAAAAAATCGCCTGCCCGCAGCATAGGCTTTGGGGGAGGCGATTAAATGGTTTGGGCAATCATTGGACTGACGGCGGCATATTTTGCAGTGATGGGATTGCTTTGCATGCGTGTGCGGGTGGGGGGCAAGGCATTCAACGCGCTCAGACGCAGCGTAAAGGCGCTGGGCATGCTGCTGTGCTTTTCCTGTCTGCCGGGCGTCAGCGTGGGGATCAATCTGCTGAACGTTGCAACGGTTGCCTGCCTTGGGCTGCCGGGCGCAGTGCTTTTGCAGGTGATTGCCTGGATGCCTTAAACGTGCACGATATCAAAGCCCGCAGCGCGCGCCATGCGGTTCATCAGCGCCAGGCCCACGCCCTCCTCGGGATAGGCCTCGCTGAATACGCGGTGCACGCCCAGCGTATCGGCATAGCGCAGCGCGGCAAAGAGCGCATGCGCGGCGGAGGCGGCGGTGGGGCCGAGGTCAAATACGTGCCTGTCGCCGTACAGCGGCAGGTGATCATGGGCGGCGAGGATCAGCGCCTCGCCGTCTTCTTTGGCTGCGTCATATTCTGCGCAGATGCGCCTGGCTACCTGCGCGGTTTGGCCGGCATAAAGCGTCATGGGCGCTTTGGGCGCGTAGTGCTTGTGCTTCATGCCGGGAGAAGGCGCTTCCTCGCCCTCGCGCAGCGGGCGCATGACGGAATCTGCCACCTCGCATGTGCCCAGCACCGCGGCGATCATCTCGGGCGTAATGCCGCCGGGACGCAGCACCACGGCGGTATCGCCTGTCAGCGATACAACGGTGCTTTCCACGCCCACGTCGCTGTCTCCGCCGTCGATGATCAGCGGGATGCGGCCGTCCATATCTTCAAACACATGCTGCGCCTGCGTGGGGCTGGGACGACCCGAGCGATTGGCGCTGGGCGCGGCGATGGGGCAGCCGGACAGGCGGATGATCCTTTGCGCCACGGGATGCGCGGGCATGCGGATGGCTACGCTCTCAAGTCCGGCGGTGACGACGGTAGGCACGATATCCTTCTTAGGCAAAATCATCGTCAAAGGCCCGGGCCAGAAGGCTTCGTTCAGCTTTCTTGCCATGTCGTTTACGTGGCATAGCGGTTCAAGCTCTGCAAAATCCGCCACGTGCACGATCAGCGGGTTATCCGCCGGGCGCTCCTTGGCGGCAAAGATGGCGCGGACGGCGGTTTCGTTGAGCGCATCCGCGCCCAGACCGTACACCGTTTCGGTAGGAATGCCCACCACCTGGCCGTCTTTTAATAATTCGGCAGCCAGCTTGAGGCTGCTTTCATCAGCTTTCAGTAATTGCGTGCGCATATTGCGCCTCCATTGCGTATAGTACGTTCCTATTATAACCGCGGGAGGGCAAAATGTAAACCGGCATCAGCGGCGATCGGCGTGCAGTTTCTGATTGAGCTGCGCTGTTTTTTTGCGGCTGTGCAGATAAATGCACGCCCAGACGGCGGCAAAGCCCAGCACAAAAACAGTGGAGAACGTGCCGATGGCCGCAGCGTTATGCGGAATCCAGTCGTTGATCAGGTACATGATCAGATAATCGAGATACAGCACGCCGCCGTGGATGAGAATAGCGGAGGGCAGCGGCAGGCTTTCCACCTGATAAATGCCCGTGATAGCGCCGGCGATAAAAGCCATGAGCGTAATGGAGAGGATGCCCAGGCACACTTCAGAAGGCGCCAGGGCGGTCACCGTGCCTGCTGCGCCCAGAATGCCGAAGATGATGGCCAGGATAATCGGCCCGAAGCCTGCAGCAACCAGGCCGCGGAAGACAAAATTGGATACATGCTTTTTCATAAATGATACCTCCTTTTGATGACGGCAAAGCAGCGCCGGGAAACGTATTCGATATGACCGCACTGGAACACCGCATCCACAGCGCCTGAGAAGGACGGGGTGAATTTTTTCAGCCGCAGTTCATTGGCGATGGTGGATTTGTTGATGCGGATGAAGTGCGCAGGCAGCTTTTCCTCCAATTCGTGCAGCCGGGCTTTGAGACGAAAACGGCGGTTTTGCGTGTCAATGGCGTAGGTTTTGCCGTCAAGGACGGAGATGCATTCAATTTGCTGCAGGGGCAGCATCAGCATTTCATCTTCATCATAGGCGGCAATGCGGTCACTGAAGGCGCTTTGGGTGACGATCTGTTCGAGGCGGTCGGTAAGTGGGCTTCGCGCATGCGCCGTGACGACAACCTCCTCTTCCTTGTCCGGATCGACAATCAGCTTGAATTTCATGGCCATTTCCTCCTTGTAACTGTATTATATATCAAATAAAACCGCTTGTGGGGCATTTTTGCCTCAACGGTCGAAAATCGATCCTCAAAGGTCGGATTTACCGCCTGCTTGCTTGACATTGACGCCAAACAGGGTATAATTGAAAGGAAGCGTTTTTTGCTTCAAAAAATCTGTAGAAATGAAGGCAAGTATCATGAGCGAAAATTGTACGCATGATTGCTCTACGTGCTCTGCAAACTGCTCCTCCCGCAATCAGGCGCAGGATCTGCATGAAAAGCCCAATGAGTATACCCATGTGAAAAAGATGATCGGCGTGGTCTCCGGCAAGGGCGGCGTAGGCAAGAGCCTGGTCACCTCCATGCTGGCGGTGCTGATGAACCGCCAGGGCTACACCACGGCCATTCTGGATGCGGATATGACCGGCCCCTCTATTCCCCGTGCGTTTAATCTGCACGAGCAGGCGGTGGGCGATGAAACGGGCCTTTTGCCCGCGATCAGCAAGACGGGCGTAAAGGTAATGAGCCTCAATCTCCTGCTGGCTAACGAGACCGATCCCGTTGTTTGGCGCGGCCCGGTGATCGCCGGCGCGGTCAAGCAGTTCTGGACTGACGTAAACTGGGGCGATGTGGACTTTATGTTTGTCGATATGCCTCCGGGAACGGGTGATGTGCCGCTGACTGTCTTCCAGTCGCTGCCGGTGGACGGCATTGTTGTCGTTGCTACGCCTCAGGAGCTGGTTGGCATAATCGTGGAAAAGGCCGTTATGATGGCGGATATGATGAATGTGCCGGTTGTGGCGCTGGTGGAGAACATGTCCTCCTTCCGCTGCCCGGACTGCGGCAAGGTACACCACATTTTCGGCGAAAGCCATGCGGATGAAATTGCTCAGAAGCACGGCATTGCGCCTGTTTGCCGTCTGCCCATGAATCCCAAGCTCGCTGCCAGCGTAGACGCCGGCGCGATTGAGCTGATGGAAGAAGACGGGCTGGATCGTCTGGCGGACAAGCTGGCCGAGATGCTGCGGTAAGATGGGGACGATCGAGGGGCCGCTTTTAAGGTAAAAGCGCCCCTCGAGCTGTCCACAATTCGGCATTGTCGCGCAGAAGGCTAAAACCTTCTGCGCTCTGTGCCTCATTGGAACTACATCCACCTTTATCTGCCAAAGGGCAGCGGTGGATTTCGTTCCCTCGAAAACCAGTCTTTTGGTTGAGTTGTATCGGCAGGCTATACGAAAAAGAGAGCGGCATTACCGGCTGCGAGCAAGCTCGCCCCGGGCAATGACCACTCTCTTTTTCTATCCGCTTCGCGGATGCGATCACGCAAGCGTGATCGGCCTGCTGCCGGCTGGACTTGTCATGCCCGCGGGGGAACACGCCAGGCGCACAAGTCTACACAGCGGCAGTCCGCGGGGCATAGCTCCGCGAGCGTGCGAAGCACGCAGAAAAAGAGGCCTGAATCGAGGGGCGAGCTTGCTCGCACATTCGATTTCAGACCTCTTTTTTATATAGACTGCCGCGACAATAACGCAGCCAACTTTCAAACCAAAACACAGGTTCTTTGGTACTTTCTTGACTCAAGAAAGTACCGTTCCCTCGTTCTCTCCCCATAATTCCCGCTTGCGCTCTACCATCTCATCCACACGGTCAATGTACTGCCGAATGTCGCTCACATTGAATGCACGCTTGATAAAGCCCTTGCGGTCAAACAACCGCTTGGTCGTTGCGCCTGCACCCATCGCGAGGATGTTGGCAGTCTCCTCCATCATGTCAATGTTGTACACGCAGGCGTGACCTTTCAGCGCGTAGCCCACGTTTTCCTGATTGCCGGCCATGTATTTCTGGCGGTAGAGGTAATAGGGCTGCATGTGCATCTCTTGCGCGGCCAAAGCACCGGCGCGGACCATATCGGCCACCATCTCGCCGTCAGGCAGCGAAGCCTCCCACAGGTGCAGCAGGCTGGCGCGCTTGATGGAGAGCGTGTGCACGGTCATGCTTTCGGGCGCAAGATTTTTGAGCCAGGCGAGCGTATCCTGGAACATACTGAGGTTTTCACCCGGCAGTCCGGCGATCAAATCCATATTGATGTGCGAAAAGCCCATCTCGCGGGCGAGATGATAGGCCTCTTCTGTCTGCCGGCAGGTGTGACGGCGGCCGATTTTTTCGAGCGTCACGTCGTGCATTGTCTGGGGATTAACGGAAATGCGGGTGACGCGCGCATCCTTGAGCGATTGCAGCTTGTCGCGGTCAATGGTGTCGGGCCGTCCTGCCTCCACCGTCACTTCGCTGCATTGATCCATCAGCGGGCGCGCAGCATGAAGCACGCGCGAAAGCAGTGGCGCAGGCAGCGAGGTCGGCGTGCCGCCGCCCATGTAAAAGGTGCGCGGGCGCAGATTCTTCTCTTTCAAAAGCGCGATGGACGCGGCAATTTCCCGCTCCAGCGCCTCCACATAGGGCTTGAGCAATTCGCCTTTGCCCACTTCGCCCGAGAGGAAGGAACAGTACGCACAGCGCGACACGCAGAAGGGAATGCCGATATAAATGTCAATTTCGTCGGGCTTGGGCTGCGGCAGCGTCTGCTGCACGGTGATGATATCGCGCATGATCGCAAGCTTTTCGTCGCTGACGTCAAAAATGCGCTGTACCTCCTGCGCGGCGGCGTCCAGCGATTTGCCTTTTTCCATCTCGGCGTATACCAGTCTGGTGGGGCGAATGCCCGTCAGCGAGCCCCAGGGCGGCGTGAAGCCGAAGTGCTTTTTCATCAGCTGATAGGTGCACAGCTTGGCCATGCGGCGGCGCAGGCGCTTGTCAATGACTTCATCGCCCGTAAGCTTCGTGCTTTCTTCGGCGGCGCTATCTGCCATCACGATGCGCACAAAGCGCGTGTTATCGCGGATTTCCTCCGAATGAGTCATGCAAAAATCCCCGCCGGGCTCGTTGACCAGCAGGGTGATATTGCCCATATACACGCGCAGCACTTCGGCCATGTCATTGGAAAGCTGCGGCGCGCAGGTGTAAAGGCTGACGCTTTTCATGGTGATTAATTCCCTTCGCGGCTGAATACGGCGTCCTCGCCGTGGCCGGGGTAAATGTGCACGTTCATGCGCAGGAGCTTGCGCAGCGATTGCATGAGCTGGGAGAAATTGCCGCCGTACAGATCGGTGCGGCCATAGCCGTGGGCGAAGAGTGTGTCGCCGGTAAAGAGAATATCGCCCACTTGATAGCACACGCCGCCCAGCGTGTGGCCGGGGGTGTGCAGCACGGTAAAATCAATGCCGGCGAGCGAGAGGCTGTCGCCGCCCTTGACGGTATGCGTAGCGGGCACGCAGGGCTGCGCGATATCGGCAGGGGCCATGTTGCGCGTAGCGTCCGTCATGGCGGGAGCGTCGTCTTCGTGCACGTAAATGGAGCAATCCTTCAGCGCGGGCAGGCCCAGAATATGGTCGTAATGCGCGTGGGTGATCAGCACGCCGCAGACGTTTTTGCCTGCCAGCGCGGCGGTAAGCTGTGTGATGTCATCGCCCGGATCGATGACGACAACATCATTTTTGCCGGGCAGGGAGACGATATAGCAGTTGGTCTCAAGCGGGCCCAGCACGAGGGTTTGGATATCAATCATTGTTTACTCCGTTAAAAGGTCTTTTCGCTGTCAAGCAGGATGGTGACCGGGCCGTCATTGATGAGGTGCACCTTCATGTCGGCGCGGAAAATGCCCTTTTCCACCTGCATGCCGGTTTTACGCATGCATTCGCAGGTGTATTCGTACAGCTCGTTGGCACGCTCCGGCGCTTCTGCCAGGGTAAAGCCCGGGCGATTCTGCCCGCGTGCGTCGCCCAGCAGCGTAAACTGGCTGATGCACAGTACCTGTCCGCCAATATCGACAACAGAGCGGTTCATTTTGCCATTTTCATCTTCAAAAATGCGAAGCTTCAGGATTTTCCCGGCGATGTATTCAGCGTCCTTTTCGGTATCGCCGCTCTTTACGCCCAGCAAAACCATCAGGCCTTTTCCGATGGCGCCCACGATCTGTCCGTCTACGGATACGGAGGATTCGGTCACTCTTTGAACAACACAGCGCATGATAAAACCCCTTTTATAGAAAATGCGGGAGAAGAACGTTGTCGAAGCGGCGTTATTTATCCACCTACGCGGAAGGCTTCAATTACGTCTGCGCGCTTCTGAATGCGGCGCAGCACGGCATCCAGCTGTTCGCGGCTTTCCACCTGTACCACCATGGTGATGGTGCAGGTTTTATTCTTATTCACCTTACCGCTGATAGCTGAGATGGGCGCGCCGGTATCCTGCACATAGTTGGTCAGTTCGCCCAGGAGATTATCATGGTCGTAGGCCATGATCTGGAGCGTGGTGTTGAAGCGGCCGGCGTTTTCCATCGCCCAGGATACGCCCACCTGGCGTTCAGGCTCGGTGTACAGGGCGTTGATGCAGTCCGCCTTGTGGATGGTCACGCCGCGGCCGCGGGTGATGTAGCCCACAATGTCGTCGCCAGGCACGGGATTGCAGCAGCGGGCAAAGCGTACCAGCATGCCGGCGCCGCCTTCCACATAAATGCCCTGCGTGGGCTTGCCCTGATGGCGTACCTCCTGCGGGGTGGGCAGAGAAGGCTCCTTGGGCTTTTCCAGCTCTTCAGCCTTGCGCTGCTCTTCAATCAGGCGGGAAATGACGTAGGTGGAGGCGATCATGCCGCTGCCGATAGCGCCCTGCAGATCCTCCATATCGTTGAAAGCGTATTTTTCAAGCAGCGGGGCAACCAGATCGGGCTTGGTCAGCTGGCCCAGCTGCACGCCGCGGCGCTTGGCCTCGTGCTCGAGCATATCGCGGCCTTTTTGCACATTTTCGCCGCGCAGCTCGCGCTTGAAATACTGGCGGATCTTGGCGCGCGCGCCCTGCGTTTTGACGATCTTAAGCCAGTCTAGGCTGGGGCCTTTGGAATTGGCGCTGGTCATGACCTCTACGCGGTCGCCTGTCTCCAGCTGGGTGTCCAGCGGCACGATACGGCCGTTGATCTTGGCGCCTGTGCAGGAATTGCCCACGGCGGAGTGCACACGATAGGCAAAGTCCAGGGGCGTAGCGCCGCGCGGCAGGTCGATAATATCGCCCTTGGGGGTGAAAATGAACACCTGCTCGCTGAACAGATCGGTCTTCAGACCGTCGATAAATTCATGGCTGTCACGGGTTTCGCTCTGCCAGTCAAGGATCTGACGCAGCCAGTAGAGCTTCTTGTCAAAGGCTTTGTCGTCGCCGCCTTCTTTGTAGCGCCAGTGCGCGGCGATACCGTATTCCGCCAGATGGTGCATCTCGCGGGTGCGAATCTGAATTTCAAAGGGGAAGGGCACGCGGCGGCCGCCAATCACGGTGGTATGCAGCGACTGATACATGTTGTTTTTGGGTACGGAAATATAATCCTTGAAGCGGCCGGGCACCTGTGTCCACAGCGTGTGGCAAACGCCCAGCACGCTGTAGCATTCGGGGATGGTATCGACGATCACACGGATAGCGATCAAATCGTAAATCTGGTCGAAGGGCTTGTTCTGGATGACCATCTTGCGGTAGATGGAATACAGGTGCTTGGGACGGCCGACGACCTCAAATTTCATGCCCATTTCGGTCAGCTTTTGCGAAAGCTCCTCAATTACGAGCTTGATATTATCCTCGCGCTCGGCACGCTTGATGCCGACCTTGCGCGCAACGTCCTGATAGCCTTCGGGATCAATATAGCGCAGAGAGAGATCTTCCAGCTCCGCCTTGATTTTATACACGCCCAGACGATGCGCCAGCGGGGCGTAAATATCCAGCGTTTCACGGGCGATGGCCACCTGACGGTCGGGCGCTTTGAATTTAAGCGTGCGCATATTGTGCAGCCGGTCCGCCAGTTTAATCAGTACCACGCGGATATCGCGGCCCATGGCCAGGATCATTTTGCGCAGCGTTTCAGCCTGATGCTCTTCACGATCGGTGAAATCCAGCTTGTCCAGCTTTGTAACGCCGTCTACCAGGCGGGCGACTTCCTCGCCAAACATCTCTGTGATCGACTGGAGCGTGACGCCCTCGCAATCCTCCACCGTATCGTGCAAAAGGCCTGCGGCGATGGTTGGCGCGTCAATGCCGATTTCCGTCAGAATGCTGGCAACATACACAGGGTGCACAAAATAGGGCTCGCCGCTCAGGCGCGTCTGCCCGCAGTGCTGTTCTTCAGCAAACTTATATGCGCGCGAAACCAGATCGGTATCGGCATTGGGGTGATAATGCTGGAGGCGCTCGAGCATCTGCTCAAGCTCCATGCATACATAGATAGTGCCCATCAGGCGTCTCCTCCATGGTGGATCAGTTGGTATAAAGGATCATCCTCGGGGGATTTTTTTTGCATTGGCAAAAGCTGCGGCGAAGGCGTGAGCGCAATGAGCGCCATGCTGGAAAGCACGTGCGCAATGGCGTTTTCCCGGGGGATGGACAGATCCATCATCCCGCCTGCGCGCAGATGACGATAGGCGCTGCGAAGCTCATCCACCGTGCAGCGCAAAAGGGAAAAGCAGCTTTTGAGGCTGTCTGTGCGCGGCGCGGCATAAAGGACGGCGTCCGGATACAGCGCGTGCAGATGCGCCGCCTCCTGCGGGCAGATCAGCCCGTCGCACAGCACCACGCGCTTGTATGGGCCGCGGCGCAGCGCCTTTTCGCACAGCCAGACGGCGTTGTAGGCGCGGGGCTCGACCGCGTCGTTTCTGACTGCGTCATAGTGCGGATACAGTTTGCACAGGCGGTTGGCGGTCTCTGCCGTTCGGCACAAAAGCAGTGTTCCCTGTGTTTCTTCCTGCCAGGCGCCCTCAATAAAAGGCAAAATATCAGCAGGGGGATAACTATTATTTATTCGACAAAGAGCGCTTAATTCCTGCAAAAGGGCGTGGGATTCGTGATCTTTGTCGGGCAGGAAGCGCGTTTGGCTGCGTCCGACAGCCTCCACCCGGCATTCGGCGCTGACCTTGCCGCGGAAGGCGTTGATCACGGGCGTGACAGCCAGATCGCTTTGTCCGTGGATCACGCCTGCGCGGGCGCCCATGTGGAAGGCGATGGCGTCGCGCTGCGTGCCCTCCTGGGAGAGGAGGAGCTTCAAATGGCTCATATCCGCGCCCACTGCGCGGGCGGCGAGCACTTCGGCCTCCTGGAGCAGATAGACCGGCGCAGGATTTTGCATGCCAAAGGGCTCCAGCGCCGTGAGGCTTTCGATAAAGGGGACGGTGATTTCCTTCAGCGACAGTTCGCTGTCATATACCGTTTCGGGCATGGGAATGCGATCGCCCAGTTGCTTTTTGACAGCTTCGGTCAGCTGACGGCGGAAGGCGGGCACGTTCTTTTTTTCGATTGTCAGGCCGGCGGCCTGTTTATGCCCGCCAAAACGCACAAACAGATCGCGGCAGTCGTAGAGCGCCTGATACAGATCCACGCCGGAGGCGCTGCGGGCGCTGCCCACGCACACATCGCCATCGCATGAGAGCGCAACGCTGGGGTAGCCGTAGCGTTCAGCCAGCCGTCCGGCTGCCAGGCCAACCACGCCGCTTTCCCAGTTTTCGCCTTCCACGATGATGGCGCGCTCGTCGCACAGATTCATCTGCTGCACCTGTTCATCCGCCATATCAAAGATGCGCTGCTCCACATTTTTGCGCTGCGCGTTGAGTTTATCGGCGGTGTTGGCCAGCGTTTCCGCCTTGGCAACATCCCGGGTGAGCAAAAGCTCCAGTGCGATCATGGCGGTATCCATGCGGCCGCAGGCATTGATGCGCGGGGCCAGTTGGAAGGCGGCCTGGGTGCCAGAGATGGCGCTGCCCGCCTCGATACCGGCGATGCGCATGAGCGCGTGCAGGCCGGGATGCGTGGGCTTTTCCATTTCTTTAAGGCCAAGCGCGGCAATCACGCGGTTTTCCTGCAAAAGCGGCACCATATCGGCAATTGTCGCCAGCGCAGATAGATCCATGCTTTCCAGCACGATGCGGCCTTCCAGCGCGCAGGCCATTTTCCAGACTGTGCCCGCGCCGCAAAGAGACTTGCAGGGATAGTCTCCAAGCGCTGCGTGCACGATAGCGTCAGCGCTCGGCAATTCCTCCTGCGGGGTATGGTGGTCGGTAACGATCACCTGCATACCCATTTCTTTGGCGAGCGCAACCTCATGCACGCTGGTGATGCCGCAGTCCACGGTGATCATCAGCCCGCCCTTTTGAGAAAGCGTACGGACGGCCTGCTCATTCAGGCCGTAGCCTTCCGTTTTGCGGTGGGGAATATAGGCGCGTACCTGGGCGCGCAGACGTGTGAGTGTTTCCACCAGAATGGCGGTTGCGCATACGCCGTCGCAGTCATAATCGCCATAAATAACAATCGGCGCACGGCGGTCGATGGCGGAACGGATAATCGGCAGCGCTTTTTCCATGCCAAAAAGCTGCATGGGATCATGCAGATGCTCTGGGGCGGGGTGCAGGAAGGCCTGCGCTTTTTCGATCGTATCGGCGCCGCGCGCAATCAGCAAACGGGCGATATGATCGGGGATCCCCGGAAGGTGTCCATCCTGGCCGCGTGAGATAAATCGATGCATAAAGCTCCTCAGGATAAGGCAAAGCGTCCTTCCCGCTGAGGGAAGAACGCTTTGCAGGAAATGAAAGAATTACTTGCTCTTTTTGAGGGTTACTACGCAGGAAACCAGCACGCGCAGCGCCACAAAAATGGCAACGAAGCTGACGATACCGCTGATGGCAACCATACGGCCCAGAATGGCGGCAGGCTGCGCGGAGAAGAGGATCATCATGGCAAGGCCCAGCACAACCAGCGCGCCATAGACGATGGACAGGGGCTTGAGGCTCACCTTCATCGCCTGGCTGAGGGCGGGCTTGAGCGCACGGTGCTTCTGGAGAGCGCTGATCTTTTCATTGACCAGGATCATGCCGCCCAGGAACAGCACCTGGCAGGCGGTGAGCAGGAAGAGCGCGCCGACATTCAGCTTCCAGTCGCTGCTGATAGCGGTGAGCGCGAGAATCAGGCAGAATACAACGCCCTGCGCAGCGATGGTCAGCGCATTGCACAGGCCGGCAGCCTTGCCGCGAAGGACGACAAACAGCATGGCCAGCACGGTGATGATCAGCATGGCCATCACAACAATGTCAAGCAGCGCAGAGAGGCTGCCCTCTACAACCTGGTAATCAACCATGCCGACAGCCAGGGGCAATTCGCCCGAACGCAGGCAGATAGCAGCGCCCAGCGCGTAGGACCAATCCTCTACGGGGATGTTCAAAAATTCAGTATCCATGGTGGGATACATGGAAAGGTAGCCTACATACGAGCCGTCCTGCAGCAGATACAGTGCTTCGCCGCCGTTTTCGCTGGCGTAGGTTTTCAGCGCCTTCTGGCCCTTCTTGGTCAGCTGCAGCTGCAGCTGATAGGCGCCGGTGGAATCAACATAGTAGCCGGCGTCCTTGATGTGATCATCTGTCAGCGCGGGATCGAGGAAAGCGCCGGTGGCGGCGTCATAGAGGCACAGGGAGAAATCACCCACGGGCGTGAGGATGGAGGCAAAGAGAGAATCATAATCCTTGGTGGGCACGGTGACGGAGATGGTATCGCCTTCATAGGAAACAGAGGCGTCGCCGGCGATCATCTCGGCGCGATCGCCCAGCACCTTGGCGGCAGCCTTGACGGCCTTGGCAAATTCGGCATCCGTCATATCGCCCTGATCGGCGGTGTAAATGTATTCAATACCGCCGCCCAGCTGCGCGGAGGGCACGATGGCTTCCTGCCAGTTCTTGTTGAAGGTGTTGGGAATGAAAGCGACCTGACGGTACAGCGCGCGCTCGGTCTCTTCGCCGTTCACATTGACGGTGACCATCTGCGTATTGCGGCCGGCAAAGCCCAGATAAGCGCCGGCAACGGTGGCAACCAGCACGGCGACAAGCACAACGATAGAAACGATTTTGTTGGTATTTTTCATTGGAATGACTCCTTTATTTTATTCATGATTCGGCGGCGGGAGCTTCAGCTATCCGGCGCGATCCGAATAATGAAAGGCCTGATAGGAGAATAGATAGTAGCTTTGCAAAAGCGGCGGCATATTTTGCGATAAGGCGCGCGCTTGCTGCGGCAAGATATCGGATATCTGCGAAGCGGGCAGTGCTTTTTCGGCAGAAACAGAAGCGCTTTGCATTTTTACAGGCGGCAGCGCAGCAACATGTGCCGCAGCACGCTCGGACAGAGGCAGCATGGCCTTTTGCGCCTGCAGATCATTCAGGGACGATATGCCCAGCGCCATCAGCGCGGCAAACATCAGCGCAAAGAGAATGCGCCCTTTCATATATCGCTGCCTCCTTTCCGCAGAAATATAATCATTATAGCGTTTTTTGAGCTGTCTGGCAAGGCTTACTTGAGGCGCACATCCTCGCCCAGGAAGTGCAGCGCCAGGCAGTTGCGCTTATCCAGGAGCCTGGAAAGCACGCGCTCGGTATAGCGGGCCTTGAGCTCGGTGAGCGTCAGATTGGTGCTCAGCACCGTGCAAAGGCGCGCGTTCTGGCGCTCGTTGATGAGATTAAAGAGCTGCTCGACGGTGATGTTTTCCAGCATCGGCTCAGTGCCAAGATCGTCGATGAGCAACAATTCTGTTTCATACAGCGCGTCCAGCGCCTGCTGGTCGCGGGAGAAATATGCTTCCCGCGCCGTGCGCAAAAAGGCGTTGGCCGTCAGGCAGATGGCAGGCACATTATTTTCCCGTGCGCGGGCATGAATGGCGCGCAGCAGATACGTTTTGCCAAGGCCGCTGCCGCCGTAGAGCAGCAGCGTTCTCTGCGCGGGATGGGGAAGCTGATTGGCGTAATCCTCGCAGCGGCGGCGGATCACATTCATATACTGGCGCTGGGTCACGTCCGTGCCGGGCAGGGGCGTTTCGGGGAAGATAGTTTCGTCATAGGCTTCAAAGGACTGCTCCTCTTCAAAGACGCCGCCCTTTTCCAGCAGCTGCGCGTACAGATTGCGCGCGCAGTCGCACAGCACTTTTTTGCCCTCGCCTACATAGCCGGTATCCTCGCACTTTGCACACTGACAGACTGGCTCGAGATAATCCTCGGGATAGCCGTTCTGCTTTAAAAGCAGTTTGATTTCAGCGTTCCACTTGTGTACTTTTTCTTCGAGGTTTTCTTCCACCGGCAGCTGAAAGGCGGAGTAAATGGACGCAAGCACGGTCTGCTGGCGCCTGGCCATCACCTCGCCGATGGCAGGGCATTTGGCGGTCACTTCCTGGCGGCGGCGCATTTCCTCGCGCTCGTTTTTGGCGCGCTGCTCGGCAAGTGCGTTCAAAACCTCCTGCATGATACGGTTATCCATTGCGCCTGGCCTCCTTGAGAATGTCATCCGTCAGCTGGGAATCAAGTTCGGATTCGGTATATTCGCGCTGGGTGTACTGCTGCGCGCCGACTTGCTTGCCGGGGTGGCTGTTGCCGGGCGCGGCAGGCTTGCGCGCGGACTTGCGGGCGGCCACCTGCGCGGGATCGCTCACGCCCGCCTGGTGCCAGGCTTCGAGCACCTTGTCAATGTAAGGCGGCTTGCTCTCGGCTGTTACGGCCTGCGCGGCTGCCAGCAGCATCATTTCCTCGCTAAAGCCCATAGCGCGCCACTTTTTATACAGCGCGCGGTCGGGCGCGGTGGGATTGGATTTATGCCCGCAGGCTTCAAAGATGCGGTAAAGCGCCTTGTTGCTCTCGCGCACATCCTGAATGTAGGCTTCGGCCTCCTTGCGGGTAGTCAGGTTGTTTTTGCGGTAAATTTCAAGGTATTGCTCGACGGCGTCTACGCCGCGCTGAGCGAGCTTTGACTGTTCGGCAGCCAGCAGCACAAGCTCGGGACTATGCTCTGCGCACAGCCGCTGATAGGTGGAAAGCAGCGCGGCAGGCGGCGTTTTAACGCCCAGCGCCAGGGCAAATTTCTGCACGGCGGCCATGTCGCCCTTATCGGACTGCAGCTGGCGCAGCATTTCTTCTTTCGATTCAGCCTTGGCGCCAGCCTTGGCGGCGCGCGTGCGGATGCCGTTCAATATGCCGTCCAGGTAGGCCATCGTCGGCTCGCCTTTGGTGGTTTCACTGCAGGCTTCGAGGATGGCGTCGGGCGCATACTTCCATTCGTCCAGCCACTTGCGGTACAGATCCAGTTCGTCCTGGCTGGGCTGACGGCGCTTGCCCAGACGGCGCAGCACCGCGCGCGCGCCCTCGTGCACCTTGCGGGTGTGGGCGAAGAATGCCTCGGCGTCCTCGGCTGTCAGCGCGCCGGCCTCGTGCATGCGCACGGCGTCGGCTTCGGCGGATTTGAAGGAGAACTGTACGCCGCGTGTGGTGATGGAATGCGCAAGCAGCATCAGCACCGCCTCCTGCGGCAAATGCAGATCCTGCACCCATTCATAGGCCAGGGAAATTTCGGAGGGCGTTACCTTGCGGCGGTCGCCAAAGAGCGCGTACACATCCTCGGAGAAGGCGACGAACGGGCCGTCGGCCTCCAGATTCTGCGCGCCCGTGGCATACAATTGCACAGGGCTGGCCATGCGATAGGACGGGGGATTATCGCTCAAACGTATAATCAGATGACGGCGCTCCCAGTAGCGCAGCGCGCTGTCGATTTCGCTTTCGGTCAAAGACAGATCCTGCGCCATTTCACGGATGCTCATATCCTCCCTGGGATGCTGGGAGAGAAAGAGCGCGTAGAGATAAACCTTCACGTAATCGCCCTTGGCGGCGGGAAGGTAATCGAGAATGAAAATGTTGTCCAGCGGCGTGACGCCAAACTTTAACATGCTGTCATCCTGAATGAACATGGTATCTCACTTTCATGGGCCGTCAGGCCTGTTTTTCGTACAGATGAAGCTGGAGGACGCGGTCGATCGCAGCGCGGACTTCCTCCGTCAGATCTTTGATTTCACCGGGGTTTTTGGACAAAACCACATGCAGGAAAAATTCCCTTGTGCCGGCGTTGCCGGTGACGGGCGAATGCGTGACGTTCACCGCGCGCGCATAGGGCAGCGCATTCACATCGCGGATAAGATCAAGCAGCACCGTTTCATACGCATCGTCCGGCAATACGCCCGTGCGTCGGGCTTCCGGGTCCTCCACCTCAAAGAGGGGCTTGACCAGACACATCAATTCGCCCTCGTACTTGAGAATTTCGGCAAAGGCGGGAACGCCCTTGCGCAGCGACAGATAGCTCAGATCCACCGAGCCCAAATCGGGCTTTGGATCAAGCGAGAGCAGCTTTTCGTCGGAAATATTGGTCTTCTCGAGATTGACCACCACGGGATTCTGGCGAAGCGAGCCCATCAGCTGGCCAAAGCCTACATCCACGGCGTATACCGTCGCTGCGCCGTGCTTACACAGACAATCGGTAAAGCCGCCGGTGGAGGCGCCTGCGTCAATGCACACGCGGCCGCGTACATCAATGCCAAAGTCGCGGATGGCGCCTTCGAGCTTGAAGCCACCCTTGGAGACGTAGGGCATCTGCAGGCCCTTGACGTGAATATCGCAGTCGGCGGGCAGCATCTGCGTAGCGCTGGTTACGCGCTGGGTGCCCGTATATACTTCGCCTGCCATCAGATAGGCGCGCGCTTCTTTTTCATCGGTGAAAAGCCCGCGGGTCATCAGCAGATCAAGCGCTTTGATTTTTTTGCTCTTGCTGGCCATTTTGCTCCTTCATGTGCGGGATAAAGCCCGCAAAGGTGGTCTGGGCGGCGTCGGAGTGCACGGTGATATTGCCGCCGTAGTTTTCGATGGTGGTGCGTACGATGTAAAGGCCCATGCCGCGTCCTTCGCCGTGCGAGGATACGCCGGCGTCAAAAATGCTGCGAGCAATCTGCGGCGGAATCATGGGGCCGTTGTTGCTGACGGAGAAGGAAAAGCCGTGCAGATCTTCCTTCAGGGAGATGGACAGCTGCTTTTCGGTGGTGTTTTTCAGCGCGTCGGCTGCGTTGTCGATAATGTTGGAAAACACGCGGCACATTTCCCAGGCGGGCATGGGCAGGTTTTTCCAGCTGCCCAGCGCATGGAGCGTCACCTGAATACCCGCCTGCTCGCAGGAGGCAATCTTGGCGCGCAAAAGCGCATTGATGGCGGGATTATCCGTGCGCATGGCGCGGGAGACAGACTGCATATCGCCGTAGACCTTTTCGATATAATCGCTGGCTTCCTGATATTCTTCCATCTCGATCAGCGAAAAGACCACCTGCAGATGATTGAGAAAATCATGCCGCTGCGCGCGCAACGTGCGGTTGAGCGCATCCATCTGGCTGACCATATTGGTCAGCGTGTCGGCCTCGTCGCTTTTGCGGCGCGAGAGGAAGGCCTCGCGGATATCAACCGCCGCACCGATGGTGACGATCACGGCAATGACAAAGGTAGCGATGGAAATCCACAGATCATGCTCGATAATCAGCAGGATAGCCAGCGCCCAGACCGCTGCGATCTGCACGGAATTAATGATGATGGCGTACCAGGCGTTCTTGTGTACGTCAATTTGGCGGGAGGGCTTTCTCATGAAACCTGCAGCCTTTCTTTAAGGGCGGAAAGCAAGCGCCTTTCAGCGCGGGAAACCTGCATCTGCGTCATGCCAAGCTGTTGCGCCACAACGCGCTGGGAGAGATTATCAAAATAGCGCAGCTTCAAAAGCTTTTGCTCATGCACATCCAGCTGCGAAAGGACGTTTTTCAGATCCTCATTCTGCTCAAAGGCGGACAGCGCAGGGTCGTGCTGGCCCAGCGTATCCATCAGCGTCAGGCCGTCGTCATCCTTTTTGTCGTCAAAGGAGGCCGTCTGCTGCGCATCGCGGCTCATGAGCGTGTCGATTGTCTGCTGCATGGTCCAGTTAAGCGCAGAGGCAAGCTCTGAAACGGTGGGTTCGCGGTGCAGCTGCTGCGTCAGGGCAGCGCGGGCTCTTGTGAGCTTGGCGGACTGCTCGTAAAGAGAACGCGGCGTGCGCACAAGGCCCGCGTGATCGCGCAAATGATTGCGCACCGCGCCGGCGGCGCTTTGGGCCGCATAGGTGGAAAACATGGCGCCGTGCTCGGGCGAATAGGAATGGAGGGCTTTGACGCAGGCCATGGCAGCGACCTGGCGCAGATCCTCCTCATCCGCTCCGCGGCCCGAAAAACGGCGCGCAATGGCAGCGCAAAGCGGCAGACAGGCTTCCGCCGCTGCTTCCAGCGCTTCCTGCGAACGCGAGCGATAAAAGGCGTTCGCTCTTTCTTGCAATTCTAAGCCGTTCATCGTTTTATTTCTCCGCATTGAGCGTCATGCGAATGCCGAAAATGCCTTTGGCATCCGCAAAGAGCGTTACATCGTTCATCAGCGTACGCAGGATGGCATAGACCAGTTCCTTCTCCTGATCGGGCAGGGGCGCGCCGCTGCGGGAGGACAAACGCATATAGACAGTGGCGCTGTGCGCTTCCGTGCGATACATATCGCAGATGAGCTGCGTGTCATTTTTTACTTCGTCCGAAAGCAGGCAGTCAAAGGCTTCCTCTGCCGCCATGCGCAGATCTTCCAGCATGTCCACCGGCAGATCATACGAGGCCGCAGCGCCTGCGACAGCCATGCGCAGAAGCATTGCATAGGGCTTTTGCGCGGGGAAGGAGAAGCTGATGGGATCCATGATCATCGTTTATCCACCACTTTCATATCTTTGAGGTCAAGAATGGTCATAAGGGTTGCCTGCATGTCTTCGGCGTCCTCGCACCACCATTCGCGCGGGGCAAGGAGCGTCATGTTTTCATCGGGCAGGTTCAAATATACCGGCACTTTGCCTGGCTGGCGCATCAGCGCCTCGCTCACTTCCGGGAACTGGCTGCGCTTGAGGCGCAGATACAATTTGACCGGGGAACGCTTGGCGCGCTCGATATCGGAGATCTCCTCTTCCGGCTCGGGCAGGGGGAGCAGGGGCTCGATGACGTCTGCGATCAGCTTGGTATCTTCATCCTCGCGCACGCTCAAATGGCCGTGGATGAGGATGGGGCTGTCCAGGTCAAGTTCTCTGGAATACCTTTCAAAAATGCGCGGGAAGAGCAGGCATTCAATCTGGCCGGTCAGGTCTTCCAGTGTCAAAAAGCCCATCATCGTGCCCTTTTTGGTAGCCTTGGGACGAAGCGCGGCCAGAATGCCGCCCATGACGACCTGCTTTCCGTCCTCGTCGATGCCGCCGTCCGGCCTGTCCTTGAGATCAAGGATGTAAGAGGTGTTGACCTCCAGGCCCTCCAGCTCCTTGCGGTATTCATCCAGCGGATGGCCGGAAACGTACACGCCCGTCATTTCCTTTTCCATGGAGAGCAGCTGCTTGTAGGGATACTCGCCGCAGTCGGGGTAGGTATCCTGCAGCGCCGCATCCTGCATGGTTTCGCCAAAGTCAAAGAGCGAAATCTGCCCGGCGACATTCTGCTTGCGCTTGTTGGCGTTGGCCTCCATGGCGGTGTCAAACACGCGCATGCACTGAAGCCTTGTCGCATCCAGATGATCAAAGCAGCCTGCCATGATCAGGCTTTCAACGGCGCGCTTGTTCACCATTTCGGAATTGACGCGGCGGCAGAAATCAAATACGCTGCGATAGGGGCCGTTGAGCTTTCGTTCAAGGACAATCGCATCAACTGCGTGATTGCCTACGTTTTTTACGCCGCTCATGCCCATGCGCACGCATTTAATGCCCTGCTCATTGGTCTCAACGGTGAATTTGCGGTCTGAATAATTGACATGCGGCGCCAGTACGGGGATGTTTTTCTGGCGGCAGTACTGAATGTAGCCGGCAATCTTGGCGGCATTGCCCACCACGCTATTCATCATGGCGGCCATGAACTCGGCCGGATAGTAGTATTTCAGCCACGCTGTCTGCAAAGAAACAACAGCATAGCAGGCGGCGTGCGCCTTGTTGAAGGCGTAGGAGGCAAAGGCGGTCATTTCGTCAAAGATCTGTTCGGCGACCTCGGCAGAAACGCCGTTAGCCACTGCGCCGGGCACGTTGTCCTCGGGTGAACCGTAGACGAAATTCTTGCGCTCCTTGGCCATGACGTCCTTTTTCTTTTTGGCCATGGCGCGGCGCACAAGGTCGCTGCGGCCGTAGGAATAGCCTGCCAGATCACGCACGATCTGCATGACCTGCTCCTGATACACCATGCAGCCGTAGGTCACGTCCAGGATGGGCGCCAGCTGCGGCGTTAAGTAACGCACGCTGGATCGGTCGCGCTTGCCTGCGATGTAGCGGGGAATGGAGTCCATCGGGCCGGGGCGGTAGAGGCTGATGCCGGCGATGATATCCTCAAAGTTTTCGGGCTCCATGTTGGTAAGGAACGAACGCATGCCGCCGCCTTCCAGCTGGAACACGCCGTCGGTGTCGCCCTGAGAAATCATATGATACACCTTAGGATCGTCCATCGGGATCATTTCAGGCTTCATTTCGATGCCCTGATCGCGCATCAGATCCAGCGTATCGCGGATGACGGTGAGCGTGCGCAGCCCCAGGAAGTCCATCTTGAGCAGGCCCAGCTTTTCGATCACGCCCATGGGGAACTGCGTGGTAACGACCTGATCGTTTGTCTGCAGCGGCACAAAATTAACCGCCGGCTCGCCTGTGATCAGCACGCCAGCCGCATGCGTGGAGGCGTGGCGCGGCATGCCTTCCAGGAGCAGCGACATATCAATCAGGCGCTTGATCGTCGGGTCGTTATCGTAGAGGGTTTTGAGCTCTGTGGAAATATTCAGCGCTTTTTCCAGTGTCATGCCAAGGTCCATTGGCACGAGCTTGGCGATGCGGTCGGTATCGCCGTAGGAATAGCCCAGCACGCGGCCCACGTCGCGGATCACGCCGCGCGCCGCCATGGTGCCGAAGGTGATGATCTGGCACACATGATCGTGACCGTATTTGCGGGATACATAGTCGATCACTTCCTGCCGGCGCTCGTAGCAAAAGTCCATGTCGATATCGGGCATGGATACGCGCTCGGGGTTCAGGAAGCGCTCAAAGGTGAGGTTATACTGGATGGGATCAAGCTGGGTGATATTGAGGCAGTAGGCCACGATGCTGGCTGCGCCGCTGCCGCGGCCCGGGCCCACCATGATGCCGTTTTCCTTGGCGAATTTGATAAAGTCCCACACGATGAGGAAGTAATCCACATAGCCCATCGTGGAAATGACGTTGATTTCATAATTCATGCGATCGCGGGCCACCTGATCATCTGCATCATAGCGCTCGCGCAGGCCGTCCTCCACCAGCTTTCGCAGGTAGCTTTCGCTGGTGTAGCCCTCGGGAATGGGGAACTTGGGCAGGTGCACCTTGCCGAAATCAAAGTTCACCTGGCAGCGCATGGCAATTTCATGCGCGCGCTCGACGGCGTCCTCATGCCCGGGGAAGAGACGCTTCATTTCTTCTTCGGATTTGACGTAGAGCTGATCCGTTTCCATGCGCATGCGGTTTTCGTCATCCAGCGTTTTGCCCGTCTGGATGCACATGAGCACTTCCTGTGCTTCGGCGTCGCTGTTGCGCATATAATGGCAGTCGTTGGTGGCAACCAGCGGAATGCCTGTGCGCTCGCTCATATCAATGAGGCGCGGCAGGACAATCTTTTCATCCTGGATGCCGTGATCCATGATTTCAATATAGAAATGATCCTCGCCGAAAATTTCCTTCATCTGGTAGCAGTAGCGCCCAGCCTCGGCGATGCGGCCGTCCAACAGCATCTTTGGCAGATCGCCGGATAGGCAGGCGGACAGGCAGATCAGGCCCTCGTGGTGCTCGCGGAGCAGCTTATAGTCAATGCGCGGACGATAATAGAAGCCGCGCGTAAAGCCTTCGGAGCACAGGTACATGAGGTTTTTGTAGCCTGTTTCGTTTTCGCACAGGAGAATGAGGTGGCTCCATTCACGGGTGGTAAACTGTTTGTCGTCCATGTCGGGACACAGGTACATTTCGCAGCCGATGACAGGGTGCACCCCGGCGTCCTTGCAGGCGGTGTAAAAATCAATTACGCCATAGAGCACGCCGTGGTCGGTAATGGCGCAGGCATCCATGCCCAGCTCCTTGACCAGAGCGGGCAATTTTTTGATCCTGCAGGCGCCGTCCAGCAGGCTGTATTCCGAGTGCAAGTGCAGGTGCGCAAATGCCATGAGTCTACCTCCCCATTCTCTATCCTATGTATTATACAGCAAAACCGCCCGGAAGGCAAAGCAAAATCGCGAAACATATAAGAAAAGTGATTCCTCCCCGCAAAAAGCCGTAAAAGAGGAGCTGTTTAAGCGTGATATGCTTCTTTCCCCAGAACGCGGCATTTTGAAGCAGGATGGAAAGACCGGAAAAGGAGGTGAAAAAGCACAGCAGCGGCAAAAGGCAAAGAGGCTGCGCTGCAATCAGGCTTTTGCAGCCGGCAGAAACCTCCGCGAGGCTTTGCAGCATCGCCAGGGGCAGCGCGGGCAAATGCGGAAACAGACAGGCAATGAGCCTGGCGCCGACACTGCCCAGCATCATGCAGCCGGCCACCGTCAGCATGGCCAGCGCGCTTTGCTGCAGAATGGCGCTGACAGGCAGATAGGGAAGCTGAATGCGCGTGCCGCGCAGCGCTTTGCATAGCGGCAGCGCGAGGATCAGCGCGCTGAACAGATGACAGAAAAGCAAAAGCTGCGCGGCTTTTGCTTGCCCCAGCCAGTTGCCCAGCGTGCCAAGAAAAAACATCGGGCTCATGGTGCCTGTCACGCGCGCGATGCAGCGGGACAGAGGGGGCGGGAGCGCAGCGTCAGACCATAGGCGGGCGCCTGTTGGCGAGCCGCCAAGGAGCGATAGTCCCAGCAGAACGGACGGCGGAAAACTGCGCCCGGCGGTCATCAGCATAAGGAAGACGGTAAACGGAAAAAGCGAGGGCAATACGCTTTCGGCAAAGATGGAAAGCCCATGCAGGGCAGCAGAGACGCTGCGCTGCGGGAATGCGAGCATCAGCCCAAGCATGGCGCCGGAGATAACGGGCCGTAAACAGGATTTAAACAAGGAATGTTTCTCCTTTTATCTTTTCATTTTGGAAGTATTCCATTATAATAGTAAAAGCAGAGGTGTATGCAATGCGATTTGAAAAAGCAACGCTGGCGGATCGCGCAGAGGTGCTGTCTCTCTATGCGCGCTGCCGCAGGTGTCCGGGCTGTACCTGGCCGGAGGATTATCCCAACGAAGCGACTGTGGACAGCGATGTGGCCCAGGGCGCGCTGTATGTATTGCGCGAGGGCGGGCGAATCTGCGCGGCCATGAGCGCGGGCTATGAAAACGAGCATGAGCATTTTCCTGTGTGGAGCGAATGCCATCGCCCGGGTGAGATTTCGCGCGTGGCGGTGCATCCCGATTATCAGGGCCGCCGTCTTGGCAGCCGGCTGATGAAAATGACGCTTGCTTCCCTGCACGGAAAAGGATACGGTGCGGCGCGGCTGCTGGTGAGCCCGGGCAATCCCTCGGCGCGGCGGCTGTATGAAAGAAATGGCTTTGTCTATCGCGGCTTTGCCCGCTGCTACGGACAAATATGGCTGTGCATGGAAAGAAAATGGTGATGTGTTTCGTTTTATGAGAGGAAACGCCATGATAAAAAGAATAATCGCGCTGCTGCTGGCCTTGTGCTGCTGGCAGGGCGGCGCGCTGGCAGATGGCGTGCAGCTCCGCTTTACGATGGAAGAGAGCGAAGTTTTATCCGAGGGTGCGTTGCGCGCGCTGGGACAATGGCTGGAGCAGGCGTATCTGGTGCTGGATACGGCGCAGGATAAGCAGCTTTCGGCGCTGTATTATGACGACGCGCCGTTGATTGTGGCAGCAGCCGATGCGCAAAGCGCGGTGCTTACGGCGGAAGGGCTGACGGTTCCTGCTGAACGGACGGACTTTTCGCTGCAGAAGATCATTTCGCAGGCGCTTGATAAGGCGCAGATGCTGGGACAGGCGCTTTCGGCATATGAAAAATCTGCCAAGGCCACGGCGGAACTGGGCGGCGTGGTGAAGGCTAAAACGCAGCTATCTTATGCGCTGAGCAAGGAGCAGTGGGCGGAGATATGGCCGCAGGTTTGCGATATTCTGGGCGAGCGCTTTGCGGCATATACGATGGAAAGCAAGGGCACGCTGCGGCGGTATTTTGACGCTGAGGGCAGCGAGATCGGCGCTTACTTTTATGCTGAAAAGGTGCGCGTTGGCGAAAATGACGTGCGCGAGGTGCGCTTGGAGTATGGTTATCAGCAGGCGAAGGGATTGTATCTTTCTTTCCGCTGTCCCAATAAAAACGAAACGCGCAATACGCGCATTTCGCTGACGGCAAAGCGCACCGAGCGCACGGACCGCATCAGCTATGCGGTGAACGGCGATATCCGTTTGAAGCGTGCTGCAGGGCAGGATACGCTGCTGATTGAAAGTACGCTGAAGGAACAGGAAGGTGTTTTCAGCGGCAAGGCGACGCTGAATTATACGCAAAAGCGCGGCGAACAGTCGGTCAAGCATGCGCTGACAATCAAGCCGGAAGTAGCGCTTGGGAGTTTGTCGGGCGTCATCAAGATTGCGTATGACCGTGCAGGACAGAATGTGGCGACGGGTACGCTGGCGCTGTCGGCGGCGCAGACAGGCGAAATCAGCATCCCCGCGGTCAATGTATCGCAGGAGCAGCTGACGGAAGCGCTGGCGCGCAGGCTTGTGTATTCCTTGCTGGATATTGCGCCGGAGGATCGACTTGAATTGATGTATTATCTCAATCGCTCCCTGTTTCTGACGGGCGATGAGAAGGAAATTTATCTGATGTATGATCCTGAATTTATGGTGATGGAGGGGCCTGAAGAATGAAAAAAGGTTTGATTTTGCTATTGTGTCTGATGCTTATGCTGCCCATGGCAGCCAGCGCCAAGACGTTTGGCTATACCATCCCGGAGCTGATGCAGCGCCAGTTGCAAAACGGCGGCGCCAGCCTGCGTGTGAAGGTATCGGCGGAGGCGACAGGCGAGGCGATAGCGGGCGTTGACGCGCAGACGTGGGAAGTGCTCAAGGCTGTGTTGCCTCAGCTGAAGCTGAGCGGCACCTATATGCAGAGCAAATACGGCGAAGCGGCGGGCAGCCAGCAGCTCAAGACTACGCTGCTCAAGGGCGAGGATGCCCTGGCAACGCTGGTGCTCACCGGCCAGCAGGCGCAGTGGTATCTGGAAAGCGATCTGCTTCCCGGCAAAACCTACAGCCTCACGCGCGATCTGAAGGAGGCGTTCATGCATCTTTCTGCGCCGCAGGAGGGCGCCTGGCCGAATATCCTGCGCCTTTTCACGGCTTTGAGCGAGGGAGACGAGGTGTTTTCCGTACAGCTGGAAGCGGCGATGAACGTGCATATGGCTTCGCTCAATCGCTGGCTGCAGGGCTATACCAAGGTGGAGATCACCGCTGATCAGCAGCTTATTCAGCATATCAGCGTGCCGGCAGCGGATATGAAGCAGCAGATGAAGGCGTTCCTCAAGGAAGTGTATGCCGATGAGGCGCTGCTGGCGCTTTTGCGTAAGATTGTTCCTGTGCCGGATGCGCATGCTTATCTGGAAAGCGGCATGCTGCCTCTGTTTGAAAAGGCGATTGATGCATTGCAGCTGGAGGGCGAAGTGGAGATTGACCGCGCCTATGCGGGCGACGGTCAGCTGCAGCAGGAGGAAATCACCCTGCCCTTTGGCGGCGGGATGCCGCTGCGCAGCCTGACGATTGCAGACGGCGAAAAGATGGCGCTGCGCGTGACGCTGCAGGATGGCAGCGTGTATGCTGTTTCGCTTACGGGCAGCACGCAGGCGGGCGTTGGCGTGTATGAAGGCGAGTATGCGGGCGAAATCACCGTGCAGAGCGCTGCGGCGGAAAAGGCCTTTGAGGCGCTGTATACCCTGCAGGTCAAGAAGGGCATGGAGCAGTATCTGGAAGAAAACAAATCGCACGAACGCGACCAGCTGCTGGAGGCGGAAATGACGCTGCGCTCCAAGGACGGCGAAAGCTTTGCCGAGCAAAAGCTCACTGCCAGCATGCATCTGACGGCGGGTGCATCCAGCACCAAGGCTGCCTATGCCAATACAGTGCTTGTGTGGCAGGATATGGCGTCGGGCGGTCAGATGACGGTGCATCTGGATATGAACACCAATTCCGGGCTGCGCATTGACAGCGTAGAAAGCGAACTGAGCGTGCAGACCGATACGCTGAATGCGGCGGGCCGTGAAGAACTGCTGCAGGACGTTTCTGCGCAGCTGAGCAAAACCCTGCAGTCGCTGTTGGCAAAGATCGTGCCGCAGGATCAGCCTTAATTGACAAAAGGAAATCGTGATGGTACAATTCCATCATAATGAGATTATCTCAAGGAGGTTATTCCTATGAAAAAGTTTGTTGCGATGCTGCTGATGCTGAGCATGCTCCTGTCCTGCACGGCCTTTGCCGCGCCGACGGGAACGCAGACGACGGCTCAGATTTACATCAACCCTCAGCTGCTTTCCGGCGCTCCCGAGCAGGCGCTGACACTGGTTGATACGATCAACTCGCTGGTGTTCACCACCACCGAGGGCGAGAATTACACCACGTTTGCCTATGGCGCCAATGATGTGCAGGTGGGCGAATACACCCTGGCGGCGACGGACGAGGGCGGCCTGCTGATGTTCAACAGCCTGTATCCCAATACCGTCATCCTGCTGGATTTTGCCAAGCTGGCTGCGCTGATTGAATCTGTGCTGCCCAACGGCCTGGAAGAAATCGCTGCCGGCGCTATGAGCGCGGGCAACGAGGTTGTTAATATGATCATGCCCTATGCGCAGGACGTCAGCACGCTGATGGCGCAGATGGAAAGCGAAGTGCTGACCGACGAGACCGGCGCGAGCATGTATCTGGAGATTACCTCCCAGCATCTGGGCACGCTGCTGGACGCCTGGCTGACCCGCCTGTCTGCCGACAGCGCCATGCAGAACCTGCTGACTGTCTTCTATGATGCGGCGACCGAGAGCAGCTATCAGGCGCCTGCGTTCAATGAGCTGATTGCGCAGCTTAAGACCGAAGCGGCTGAAATGAAGACCGCCGAGGCGATGGTGCTAGGCACTGTGGGCATCTTCAATGAAGAAGGCGTGACCACGGTTGAAATCACTCTGGCTAGCAACCTGCTTGTCAGCGTGGATCTGTATGAATACGAAGGCATGGCCTGCATGGACGCGCTGGCGATCGTTGCTGGCGGCGGTACGAGCGACTGGCAGGCGACCTATGACGGCATCAATAACGGCACCAACTACAACGATATTATGTTCGGCATGTCCACTGCCTCCATGGCGGATTATGAATATGCGCAGCTGTATATCATTGAGGCGGGCCAGACGGTAGCTTTCACTCTGGAAGAAACTGTTGAAAATGCCAACACGGATGCGCAGACGACCACCACCGTGCTGTCCATCGATATGTCGGAAGGCGATCAGAGCATTAATCTGGGCGGCTATGCTGCCGAAACCGTGCTGGTGGAAGACAACGGCATGCCCACGCTGGAGGGCAAGTATGTGCTGGATGTGATGGCGCTGCCCATCGATATGCTGCTCAACGGCCTGCCGCAGTTTGGCCAGAGCATCGTTGCCGCCATGCCCGAAGCTGTGCAGCTGGTGATTGACGCGCTGGCGCAGGTGGAAGGCCTGGAGATGCTGCAGGGCATCAATGTGGTGCCTGCGGACAATCAGGATACCGTGACGGAAAATAAGTTCCTGGATGAGATTGGCACGGAAGTAACTGAAAACACCAAGAGCACTGAGCTGGAAGACAATGCGACAGCGCCTGTAGAAGTGACGCCCAACGTTGTGCTCGATGACGAGATTGCCCCGATGCAGCAGCCTGAGAAGGAAGACGTAATCGAGGATATGTAAAATAAAAAAGGCTCCTTCGGGAGCCTTTTTTTCGTGGCAGGAAATAAGCGGCACGCGTCGAATGAATTAGTATTCCGCAGTAAAGGACGGGCTGTGCATGAAAGTTTTGAATTTTGGCTCTTTGAATATTGATCTGGTATATGGCGTCAGCCACCATGCGCGCACGGGCGAAACGCTGACGACCCGCGATTTTAAGCGTCATATGGGCGGCAAGGGGCTGAATCAGTCCGTGGCGTTGTGCCGCGCGGGCGCGGAGGTGTATCATGCCGGATGCGTGGGCGGGGACGGCGTTTTTCTGCGCGATTATCTGCGTGACAGCGGGGTGAATGTGGATCAGGTGCAGGTGATTGACGAGGCTACCGGCCACGCGGTCATTCAGGTGAACAGCGAAGGCGATAACTGTATTTTGCTGTATCCCGGCGCCAACCGCTGCCAAACGAAGGAAAGCATGGAAAAAGCGCTTGAATGCTTTGGCGAAGGCGATTTGCTGCTGATGCAGAATGAAACCAATGGCCTGAAAGAAATGATGCATGCTGCGCGGGAGAAGGGTATGCGGATTGCGCTCAATCCCTCGCCCATTGATGACACGCTGCTAACGCTGCCGATGGAGCTGGTGGATTATTTTATTCTCAATGAGATCGAAGGCGCGGCGCTCAGCGGCGAAACGGAGCCGGAAAGAATTGTTGAAGCGCTGCTGAAAAAATACCCGCAGGCGCATATCGTGCTGACGCTGGGCGGCGCGGGCAGCCTGTATGCCAGGGGCGATGTGCGCATTCGTCAGCCGATTTTCAAGGTAAAGGCTGTGGATACCACAGGCGCGGGCGATACCTTCACGGGCTATTTCCTGGCCTCGCAATTGCGCGGAGAAGATGCTGCACAGTCGCTGCGCATGGCAGCGGCAGCCGCAGCCATTGAGGTGACGCGTCCCGGCGCGGCGCAGGCCATTCCTGCGCTGGATGAAGTGAATAGCTGGATTGTAACGAAATAAAGCTGGTTTGCAGGATTATGAAAGGGAGGAGCTTTGGTAAAAGCTCCTCCCTGATGCTTTTGAAAATGCTTAGAATGTATCCAGTCTGAACACGCGATCCATGGGATTTTTAGCGTCGCGGTATTTTTCAGCGCCCGACTCAAACAATACATAAACGCTGTCGCCCACCGTGCACAGGCATTCGGTCATGGGCGGGCACATCAGCACGCCGTCCAGCGAATCGGAATCCAGGAACCAGACGGGCACCTGCGCGCCCAGCACGTTAGCCTGGGCACGGGGCGCATCTGTGAGCACATTTTTGTGGCGATAAACGTTTGAAGTGTTTTTGCGGCCGTAGGACTGGCTGAGATAAATCATGCCGTTTTTGACGGTGATGCCCTGAATGCGCTCGGTGGTGGACAGAATATAGTCCGGGATCGCGCCCTCAGCCGTCATGCTGGCCGCCTTGATTTCGTTATCGGTGCTTTCATCCAGCTGATAACCAATAGCCCAGGCTTTCTGGTAGCCGTCTGCGGTCTTGATGCGGTGGCTCCTGTCGGTCGGGTATTCCGTGCCGTACTGGAATTCGCCCACCCACAGAATGCCGTCGTTATACTGGCAATAGGAGGAGCGGCAGGGCACGGGGATGGCCTCGTCAAAATTGCAGGTAACAGAGGCGGCAGCGGCGCGGAAGGCGGCAAGCGACAGGCGGTAGAGATGCTCATTGTTGGAAACGAAGATATTCTTTTCCGTTACGCATACGCCGCCGGCATGGCCCATATACGGCGTGCCATCCACGTTATTGAGGAAGATTTCCTTTACAACTTCATTGCTTTCCATATCCACGGCAATCAGGGAGCTTTGACGATCGCCCGAGGAATAGCCGGCAAAGAGCATCCAGTTTTCTTCCGCCAGATAGGCAAGGCCCTGCGGGACGAAATCCTGCGCGCAGCCGGGAATACGGACAGACAATTCGCCTGCGGCGTAGAATTTATCGTACATGGCGGAGGTTTTTTCGCAGCTGGTGACGGATTTCGTGGTGTGGTAAAAATCCGCCAGTGCGCCGGGAACAAGCAGGCAGAAAAGCAGAATGAGGGACAGCAGCTTTTTCATGATGGTACTCCTTTATGATTAGAACTTATTCAGGCAGAATACGCGGTCAACGGGGTCTTTGGCAGGGCCATTATCATCCAGCGGAATGCGGTAGTAGGCTGCACCGGACTCAAATGCGATGTATACTCTTTCGTTGATGGTGCAAAGACTTTCGGACATGGGCGGGGCTACAAGCTCCGCGGTGATTGTGCTCTTATCGAGAACCCACAGGGGCACCTGCATGCCGTATATGGTGGTATAGGAATGAGGCGTTTCGTTCAGCACATTTCTGTGGCGATAAATCGTGGAGGTGTTCTTGCGGCCGTAGGATTGGCTGAGATAAATCAAATCTCGGCTGATGGTAAAGCCCTGAATGCGCTCGGTGGTAGAAATTACATAATTGGGGATAGCACCGCTGGCGCTGAGGCGGCTGGGATCAAATTCATTTTCGGTATCGGTCAGCTCATAGCCAAGCACCCAGCCGGTGTTTTTACCGCCCTCAACTTTAAGATGGTGGCTGGGATCGGTTTCGTACTGCTTTTCAAAAGGATTTATCGTTGTGCGTTCAAACTCGCCCACCCAGAGAACACCGTAGTTATACTGGCAGAAGCTGGCTGTGCAGGGAACGGAAATGGTTTCTTCAAAATTGTATACGCAGGAATTATCGGCGTTGAGGAAGGTATCAAGCGATATGCGATAGAGATGGTTATCATCGGAAATATAGATGTTTTTTCTTGTCACGCATACGCCGCCGGAATGGCCTTTGTACTCCGAGCCATCCTCATGGGCCAGGAAAATTTCCTTGACAAGCTTATTGGTGGATCTTTCTACGGCCATCAGCGCGCAGGGCATAAACTTATCCTTGGTATAACCGCTGAAGATGATCAGATCCTGAGGGGCATAATAGCCAATACCCTGGGGGATAAAATCTTCCGTAAGGCCGGGGATGGTAACAGAAAATTCACCGGCGTTCCAGAAGTCCTGGTAGTTCTTTTGAATGTTCTCGTAGCCTGTAACAGAGGCGACGTAATGATAGGGCTCATCCTCCCATCCGGCCAGGGCGGAGGGGATAAACAGGCACAGAACCAAAAGAACAGAAATCAGCTTTTTCATGGTCAGGCAGCCTCTTTTCATTTTTTTGTTATCATATCATAGTTGCCAGCGAAATACAAGAAAGCGCTTTCAAATGAAAAATTTTAATTTGGATGTTTAATTTTGCGAAAGTATGGTATATAATATGTGCATGGACAAATGAACAAATGTGGAGGTTGGGATTATGGAAAAGTATCGTTGCACGCTTTGCGGTTATGTACATGAAGGGCCGATGACGGAAGATTTTGTCTGCCCCAAGTGCAAGCAGCCCGCCAGCGCGTTTGAAAAAATGAAGGAGGAAGAAATCATGAAGAAGAATATTTACGCCGGTACCAAGACCGAAAAGAACCTGTGGGAGGCCTTTGCTGGCGAATCTCAGGCCCGCAATAAGTACACCTATTTTGCGTCCGTTGCCAAGAAGCAGGGCTTTGAGCAGATCGCTGCGCTGTTCCTGGAGACTGCTGCCAACGAAAAAGAGCACGCCGAGCTGTGGTTCAAGGCGCTGGGCGAAGTGGGCGATACTGCTGAAAACCTGCTGCATGCCGCGCAGGGCGAAAACTATGAGTGGACCGATATGTACGATCGCATGGCGGCCGACGCTGAAGAAGAAGGCTTCCATGATCTGGCTGCCAAGTTCCGCGGCGTAGCGGCCATCGAAAAGCGCCATGAAGAACGCTATCGCGCGCTGCTGCACAATGTGGAGACCAAGGCCGTGTTCGAAAAGAGCGACGTGGTGGTCTGGGAATGCCGCAACTGCGGTCATATCGTGGTGGGCATGAAGGCGCCCGAAGTGTGCCCCGTCTGCGCGCATCCGCAGAGCTACTTCGAGCTGCATAAGGAAAACTACTAAGAGCAATGTAAAATAGCAGGGATTTTTCCCTGCTATTTTTATGTGTCGCCAAATGCGGGCGTTTCCTTGAGCGGAAGACTTAAAAGCTGTTCAATGGCCAGGTGCTGCGCATCCAGCGTGCGCGCTTTACAGATGGCTTTGAGCGGCTTTTTGCTGTCTTCAAAGCCCAGTGCGAGCATCTTGAGCACATCGCGCATGCGGCCGATGATTACGCTTTGATCATAGCGCGCGGCATAGCCATGATAGAGCGTATCGATGAACGTGCGCAGTTGGGGGATGCTCAGCTTTTCGCCGCCTGCGGCTTCCTGAAAGAGCGCGGGATTGGTCATTGCGCCGCGCCCGGCCATCAGGCTGACGGCTGGATATTGTGCTTGTATTGCCTGAAAATCGGCGGCTGTGAAAAGATTGCCGTTGTAGACAAGCGGGCAGGATACGTTTTCTGCGGCGAGGGCGAAGGCGTCCGGGTGGACGTCGCCTCTATACTGCTCGCTGCGCGTGCGCGGGTGGATGATGAGCTCCAGCATCGGGTAATGCTTCAGAATTTCCAGCAGCCTTGGCCATTCGTCAGGGGAATCATAGCCGATGCGCGTTTTGACGGATATGGGCAGCGGCGAGCGCGAGAAAATGTCATCGAGGAAGTATTGCAGGCTTTCGGGATCCTTCAGCATGCCCGAGCCCTTGCCCTTGGTGGTGACGGTGGGGGAAGGACAGCCGATGTTGAGGTTGACCTCCGGGTAGCCCATATCCCGCATTTCGCGCGCGGCCCAGAGGAAGTATTCTACATTCTTCGTCAGCACCTGCGGCACGGCATAGAGGCCTTGATTATTCTCCGGCAGCAGCGCTGTTTTTTCCTTGGGCATGAACACGCAGTGCTGCGTGGGCGCTACAAAGGGGATGAAATATTTATCCACACCTGCAAAGCATGCTTTATGCGCGCGGCGGAAGATGTCGTCTGTCAGGCCCTCCATGGGCGCAAAGTACATGGGCATAGGGTGCTCCTTTGAAAAGAATATGCTTATCTTATCATTGAAACGCAGGAAACGCAATGGGGGGAGACGTTCGAGGGGCCGCTTTTAAGGTAAAAGCGCCCCTCGAGCACCCCCGAACACCAGTGTTAGGGTTGGGCTGTATCGGCAGGCTTACGAAAAAGGACCTGGAATCTGGATTGCAAGCAAGCTTGCCCTCCATCTTCCAGGCTCCTTTTTCTATCCGCTTTGCGGATGCGATCACGCGCTGCGTGATCGGCCTGCCGCATTGTTGACTGCAGCCGCCTGCGGGGGAACGGCGTTTCGCTGTGGCGAAACGAGCGAGCCTCGCACACTATCGCGCCGCCGCAGCGGCGTTCCCAGCGCATCCCGTACCTAAGCGGCAGTCCGCAGAGCTTGCTCTGCGGGTTTGCGAAGCAAACTGAAAAAGGGGCTTGGAAGCGGAGGGAAAGCTTGCTTTCACATCCGATTCCAAACCCTTTTTCATACAGACTGCCGCGACAATTACGCAGCCAACTTCCAATGCCAACGCAGGTTCTTTGGTACTTTCTTGACGCAAGAAAGTACCGTCCTCTCCCTGCCTCCGTCATCAAATCAGCACAATATCCCGCATGCCCTCAGCGCGCGCAATTTTTTCGTGCTTTTCCAGCTCCTCCCGCGCAGGCGAGCGCAAAGACTGATATTCGCTGCGCACGCCCATCGGCCGATACGCAATGATCTTGTAGCGAATGCTGCGCGTCTGCAAATGCGGCGCAAGCGCGCGGCTGACCTGACGCACCGTGTCCTCCGTGTTAAAAAGCCCCGGCACAATCACCGTGCGCACTTCTTCCAGCTTGCCGATTTCCGCGAGAAAGCGCAGATTGCTGAGCACCAGCTCATTGCTGCAGCCGGTTACGCGCAAATGCTCCTGCATATCCCAGGCCTTGACGTCCAGCATCACGCCGTCGGTGACGTTCAGCAGCTTTTCATCCTTGGAAAAATCGTAGCTGCCGTTGGAATCCAGCAGGGTATCAAGCCCTTTTTTCCGGGCAAGTGCAAGCAATTCGTAGAGAAAACCTGCCTGCTGCGTGCATTCGCCGCCCGAAACCGTAATACCGCGGATGAACGGCATGTTGCGATCGACCTGCCGCATGACGTCCTGCGCTGTCATCAGGCGGATGCGCGGCGAGGAGGAATTTGGGCAGTGCTTAAAGCATTCATCGCAGAAAGCGCACTTGGTGTGATCATATTGCACCTTGCCGCCCTCGCGGTACAGCGCGCCGGTGGGACAATAGTCAAGGCATGCGCCGCAATGGACGCATACCTTGATGGTTTCGGGGTTATGGCAATACTGACAGTTGAAATTGCATCCCTGCAGGAAGATGGCCGTGCGGTTGCCCGGGCCATCCACCGAGCTGAAGGGGATGATTTTATTGATCAGCGCGAGCATCAGCGCACCCGGCGATCCAGCGCCTTGCAGTTGTCCTTGGCGCCCAGGCCCAGGCCCGTGGTGTTCTGGCGCACGTTCTCGCCCTTTTGCAGCTTTTCCATTTCGCTGCGCTTGACCAGGTAGCCCGTTACGCGCACAACATCGCTGTCGCTGCCGTAGAAGGACAGATAGCGGATATCCAGCTTGAAGGAGCCGCGGATGATGTCGGTCACAAAGGCGGGGTTCTTATGTACCGTCAGGTCGACGGGGAAGATATCGCCCGTGCCCGAGGGGAAATACTTCTGGTACAGATTGATGTTCTTCAGATGATCGATCAGCTCGTCGGGCTCTTCGCCGATCGGGATGCGCGTGCCGGGGCTGATGCCGTGGTCGGAATCGATACCCACCTGAGAATGCAGCAGATAGTGACCGTCCGTGCATTCGCAGTAAGGCGCAGCGTGCTTCAGGTTGAATTCGTCAATCCAATTCATGATTTCAACGCCCAGCTGATCGGCAGCCTCGCTGTGACCAAAGCGGCCCTGCTTGCATTCCTTTTCCAGCAGGATGTTGCAGCACTCGGCCAGGCCCACCATGCCGTACATGGCGGTGAAGCGGTTGCGGCTGATCAGGCCTTCCTTCACCAGAAAACTGTTTTCAAAGAAGCCGCTTTCCTCCACCAGGAAGCGCACGCGCGCATCCATGTAGCGCGCCATCACGTCCATCACATAGGGCAGCTGGTTGTCGCGGAAGTCCTTGAGATCCTTGGAGCGCTTGGCGATATTGGCCAGCAGCAGACGGGAAAGCGTGTAGCTGCCGCCGCCCTTGTAAAGGCCGTTGTAGCAGCTGGCAATGCAGTAATCGCCCTTGTCAAACTCGGGGCGGAACATCTTGTCATTGGCAAAGCTGGGCTTGGCACAGCGCAGCGCGCACTGCACAGCCTCCAGCAGGAAGTCGTCTTCCGTCTCGTCGCTCACGCGCATGGTGATGTTGGGCACGGCGTTTTCAAGCTCGGCCTCCACCTTCAGGATCAGCGAGCCCATACGGGTTTTCCTGGGGCCGATGTCGGCATGCGCGAAGGAGTCAAGGATGGTGCGGTCCACATTGATGAAGAACAGGCGCAGCGCGCGCATGATGGTTTCGTCATCAAGACCGGCGGCGAAGGGCTCCAGCAGGGTATCCAGATCGCCCAGATACACGGGATAATTGGTGATGCTGGGTACGTTGTGATAGAGAATCAGCAGATTGTTGAGCGCTTCAAACAGATCCTTGGGCGGATCCAGCTGTAGGAAGACGCTGCCGTTCTTAAAGAACTTTTCATAGTCCGGGCAGATATAGCGCGGACGATAGGGCGCTTCGCCTTCAAACAGATTGCAGATGCAGCGCTCTTCCACATCGCAGCGCATCAATTCGCTCAGGCCTTCGGGCTCGTCAAGCACGGTGAGGAAATTCTCCGCGCGGCGGGCCAGATAAGTGACCTTCTGCTCATGGGTATAGGTAGGCTCTTTGAGAATGGAGAGGATTTCTTGACGCTTTTCCTCAACCGTTTTCATATCAATGGGTTTCATATTGATTGCCTCCGTTATGGGCATACGCCCGTAATGCTACTGTCTGTAAAAATTCTACCATATTGCGGGGATTGTTTCAACAAAAAACGCAAAAATTCCCAGCCCTTCAATGATGATATACACAGAAAAAGGCAGAATGAAACGTGTGGCAGCGGGAAAGCCGCTTTACAAACTGAGGGCAATTCGCTATACTTGAGGCAGAAAGAACGCATTTTCCCTAAGGAGGAAAAAATATGCTGCTGATCAAAAACGGAATCATACATGATGCGGTGCATCCTGAGGCTTATGCTGCGGATATTTTGATCGAAAACGGCAAGATTGCGCAGATTGAGGAAAATATCAGCGCGCCGGACGCGGAGGTGTACGACGCGGCGGGCATGGATATTTACCCCGGTTTTATCGATGCGCACACGCATATCGGCATGTTTGGCTACGGCGGCGTGCGCACGCAGGACGACGTGGAAAAGGGTGACCGCTGCGTGCCCAGCCATCGCGCAGTGGACGCTATCAATCCGCAGGAGGACAGCTTTGAAAGTGCCCGCCGCGGCGGCGTAACGTGCGTATGCATTGCGCCGGGCAGCGTCAGCTGCATAGGCGGCAGCGCTGTCGCCATGAAAACCTACGGCGTGCGCATTGATGACATGATCGTCAAAAACCCCGTGGCCATGAAGATTGCCTTTGGCGAAAATCCAAAGTCTGCGCTGACGGATAAAGTCACCAGCCGCCTGACCATTGCCGCCACCATCCGCGATACGCTGTATTTTGCCAAGGAATACGAAGAGAAAAAGCGTCTGGGCCAACCGGTGGCGTATTCGCCCAAGTACGAAGCGCTCATTCCCGTCATCCGCAAGGAAATCCCTCTCAAGGCGCACGCGCACCGCTGCGATGATATCTTCACTGCCATCCGTATCGCCAAAGAGCTGGACGTCAAGCTGACGCTTGAGCACGTGTCCGACGGCGGCATGATCGCAGACACACTGGCGCAGGAAGGTTATCCTGTCGTGCTTGGCCCCTTCATGGGGCAATCCAAAAAAGACGAAAACAAGCATAAATCCCCTGCCGACGGCGTGAAAATGATCAAAGCCGGCTGCAGCGTATCCGTGATGACCGATGCTCCCATCATTGAAGAAGGCTATCTGCCGCTGTGCGCAGGGCTGTTCATGCGTGAGGGGCTGGATGCTTTCGAAGCGCTCAAGACGATTACCATCAATCCGGCCAAACACCTGGGTATTGCCGATCGCGTGGGATCCATCGAGGTGGGCAAGGACGCTGATCTCGTGCTGGCGCATGGCTGCCCGATGGAAATGACCGTGCGGCCCGAGGTAGTCTTTGGCGACGGGAAGATCATTTACACTGCCGGATAAAGCATGCAAAAAGAGAGCCGGAAGGCTCTCTTTTTCGTTACTCTCCTTCATAATAAGGAATGTCGGTATCTGTTTTGTAGACCTTATTGACGTCCAGGCCCCATACGCCCATCTTGCCGGAGTCCGGATAGAAGGTGACGGCGATTTCGTTGGTGGTATCAAAATCAATGTATTTAAGCGTTTCGGTGCCATGATTGGTCAGCCTGTGCGCGCCGTTTGGATTGGGCGGGAAGTAAATGAAATCGCCGGGCCGGACGATTCTCTCGCCCTCCGGGGTACGGAGCGTGCCTTCGCCGGAAATAATGTAGAAAACCTCTTCGTTTTCGGTGTGCCAGTGATAAGGATAGGCAGATTTTCCGGGCTCGATTTCAATAACGGCCACGATGCATTTGCCTTCCTTGGTGCGCGGAACAACGGCGCTTCTTTTGTACGCAAACGGCGGATGCGTGTCTTTGATTTCACCGGTAAGATCGTTGATGTTTACGTGCAGCAGATCCTTCATGGCTGTATTCCTCCTGTGCAATGATAAGATAATGGTTCGACAAAAACGGGCTTGATCCTGCCGGATGCATAAAAAAGAGAGGCTGCCGTGCTTTTACACGACAGCCTCTTTGGTTTTAGTTAACCGGAGAAATTACTGCATGTCCTTGATGGCAGCCTGAGCAGCGGCCAGACGGGCGATCGGTACGCGGAAGGGAGAGCAGGACACATAGTCCAGACCGATCTTGTGGCAGAACTCAACGGAGACGGGGTCGCCGTCGTGCTCGCCGCAGATGCCGTAGTGCAGGTTCTTGCCGGAGGCCTTGCCCTTAGAAACGGCCATTTCCA
>JAFXJP010000015.1 GCA_017532155.1 Clostridia bacterium
GCTCGGCAAAGTGCTTGCGAATGCCCGCCGTCAGCGCCAGGCGCAGGTCACTGTCGACGTTGATCTTGCACACCGCCATAGAGGCCGCCTTGCGCAGCATCTCCTCGGGGATGCCGATGGCATCGGCCATCTGCCCGCCGTTCTGGTTGACGATATCAACGTACTTGGGAAGCACCGACGAGGCACCGTGCAGCACGATGGGGAAGCCGGGCAGACGCTTGGAGACTTCCTCGAGGATGTCAAAGCGCAGGGGCGGGGGCACCAGAATGCCCTTCTCATTGCGGGTGCACTGAGCGGGGGTGAACTTGAACGCGCCGTGGCTGGTGCCGATGGCGATGGCCAGGGAGTCGCAGCCGGTGGCGGTGGCGAACTCTTCTACTTCTTCGGGACGGGTGTAGGAAGAATCCTCGGCAGAAACCTTCACTTCGTCTTCCACGCCAGCCAGACGGCCAAGCTCGGCTTCAACGGTCACGCCGTACTTGTGGGCGTATTCCACAACCTTGCGGGTTTCTTCGATGTTCTTTTCGAAGGGCAGGTGGCTGCCGTCGATCATAACGGAAGTGAAGCCGCCGTCGATGCAGGCCTTGCAGGTCTCAAAGTCGGGGCCGTGGTCCAGATGCAGCGCGATGGGCAGACCCGTGGTCTTTTCAGCGGCCTCAACCAGCTTGACCAGGTAAGCATGGTTAGCGTAGGCGCGGGCACCCTTGCTGACCTGCAGAATGACGGGCGCGTTCTGGGCCTTGGCGCCCTCGACGATACCCTGGATGATTTCCATGTTGTTTACGTTGAACGCGCCGATGGCATAACCGCCTTCGTACGCCTTCTTGAACATTTCCTTGGTGTTAACAAGCGGCATAAGTCGTTTCCTCCTTAATGTGGTAATTGTTTACAGCACATACAAATTGATTATACCATCAATCGATATTCCATGCAATCATTTTTTGAAAATGATAAGCTTGCTGGCGACGTAATTGAAAATGACGACCAGCACATTCATCAATAGCTTGAGAATGAGATCGGCATTGGCGGAGATGTGCTTGGTGAAGAAAAGCAGCACATTAAAGAGCAGCAAATCAAACAGCACCCAGGCCATCACGCGCGCCGAGAAAAACAGCGCAATTTCCTTCCACAAGCCATTTTCCGCCGTGCGCTCGCTCTTGAACACGTATTTTTTATTGGTGACAAAAGCAAACAGCACGGACAAAACAAACGAGATCACCTGACCGCTTGTCGCAATCAGCGTATAGGCCGCGCTGTCGGCGGGATAAGAGGTCATTTGAAACAGCTGCCGCCAAACGTAATACGTGCCCCAGCTGACAATCGTCGTCAGCACGCCAAAGACCAGATAGGCAATCAGCTCGCGCATTTTCTCTTTATCCTTGAGCAGCTTCTTTATTTTCTCCACCATGTTCCTCTTCCTCGTTTCTCAGTGTGTCGCCGTCATCGCCCCGCGCATAGGATGCCGAGAGGATATCCGTATAGGCAACCGAGCGCTTCCTGCCCAAGCTGCCCACGGTATATTCAACCGCCTCGTCACCGATGGCCGTGACCGTCACGTTCACGCGGCGGATGCCCTTTTCGTCCATCAGCATCAGCACAATTTTCTTTTTATGCTCCAGGGAATAGAGCAAAAACCTGTCAATCATCGGCCATATCCCCCACGCTGAAAATGCGCGTGCCGTCCGGCGCTTCGTATACGCAATCAAAATTCTCTGTCAGCGCGCCGGCGCTGGCCCGGGCGTCGTTATACTCATAACCACCCAGCAGAATGTAATCCACGCTGTATTTGTCAAGCACTGCGCGGTTGTTCGCCGGATCCTGATAGAAGGCGCGAATGTCGTTTTCGCGCTCGGAAAGATTGTAGCCGTGATAATACAGCCACAGCCCCGGGCCGCACACGATATCACGGCCTGCCAGCGCGGACACGGGATTGATGTGCTGTGTCCAGCAGATGAAGGTATCGTCCTTGTCAGTATTCTCTTCTACCCATTCGGCCAGTTCAACGTCGGATTTAGAGAACATCTGGTAATCGCTCTTCACCTCGCGGGCAATCGAGAGCGTGCCGGTGGCAAAGCAGCAGACGGCCAGCATGCCGGCCATCACATAGCGCGCACGCAAGCCCTTCAGGCGGTCAAAAATGTCCACCGCGTAATCGGCCGCCAGCACGGCGCACAGCGCCCACCACACATAAAAAAGCTTGTTGTTGTCATATTCATTGGGCTGGAAAATGATAAACTCCGAAATGGCAAAAATGACAAACGCACCCGAGGCAATAAACCGGCGCTTGCGATCCTTTTCCAGCAGCGACAGCATCAGCAGAATAACGGGCACGCCGATGTTTTTGATCCAGAACCACAAATACCCGTCGCGCATACCCCAGCCGCCGGAATTATTGACCCAGTTGAACTGGAAATAAACAAAGCGCGTATTGCCGGTGGTATGCTGGAAGGTCCAGCCGAAAAGCTGCGGCGCCGCCAGCAGGCAGGCAAGGCCGCCGTACAGCAGCCAGGGCAGGAGCTTTCCGCGGTGGCAAAGATCATAAATCATCCAGCCCGCGCTCAAAAGCCCCAGCGCCAGGAAAGAGTGCGTATGCAATAGCGGCAAGCCGCCCGCCATCACAGACAGCAAAATCAGCTGACGCACGTTATAACCGGCAAAACGCCCGTTTTCTTCCCGCACGCGCAGTCTCTCTTCTTCTGTGTGCGGAATCACGCCAATCACCGCCGAAGGCTCGCGTCCAAAGCCGCGCGCCCGCTTATGTGCTTTTTCCGCTACGTCATACAGCAGATAAATGCACGGCAGCAGTATGCACCAGCCGCCCAGGAACGTGCGCTGAGGAACAAACATATCCACAATGATATTGCTCCAGCGCAGATTATAATAACTTTGCTCGGCATGGTTGGCGGGCGTTAAATACCAGCCGTTGAGGATCGTCTCAATTCGCTCCCACCAGGTACCGCTCTGCAGGGAATTGGCGCTGCCATCCCCCAGCGATACGCCCAGCATATCAATGGAATACAGGAAGCCCAGGCCGCCGTTAATGAATACAAAGAGCGTCGACAAAATCAGCGCGCGCCAGCCCGACGCCATACGGGAGGCAAGGATCATATACCCCGAAAACACCAGCGCCATCATCAGGGTACCGGGAATCACCACCGCCCAGTTAAGCGGCATGCCAAAGAGCATAAAGGACGTGGAAAAGCTGTCCATCAGGAAGGGATACGTCAGCTTTTCGCCCGGCAGTATGCTGTAATCCGGCGGGAAGGCCGCATCGCGCAGGCTGGTGATAATGCCAAGGTGCAGCGGCAGATCGCCGTAGGTGCTCTGGCCCACATGCAAAGCGCCATTCACCTCGCGCAGGCAGTGCGTGTACTGCAGATACCCGCCCAGCACCGTCAGCGGCAGCGCCACGGCGGCAATGGCAATCAGCAGCTGTTTATCTCCCTTTGCAAACGCACGCGCCGGCGCTTTATCGCGCAGAAAATACGCGCCCGCCGTGATTGCACACAGAGGAATCAGCGCAAGCATATGTCCAAGCACCGAAAAATCCACAAAGAACGCCAACAGTGCCGGCAGCCACATCATCAGCAGAATGCCAAGCGTCAAGCCTATCCACACGCGGGCAACCACCCGGACGCGTGGCACAAGGCAGTGCGCAATCCCTACGCCTGCAATCAGATATGCAGCCAAATACAAAAGCGACAGCACGCTTATTTCCTCCTTCATGCATACGAATGCTTCTATATTATATTTCATCTTGCATAAAAACGCAAACAGCGCCTCAAACTGTTACAAAAAGTTCACGGCCTGCCCGGTCTTACTTGACGCAGCCGGGCGAAAGTGCTATCCTTGAAGCGCAAATATTACAGAAACCGAGGTATTTCATCATGATTGCCATCGCCAATGACCACAGCGCTCTGGATATGAAAAAGGAAATTATTGCGCTCCTGGAAGAAATGCATCTCGAGTATAAGGATTTCGGCACTTATACCTCTGAAAGCTGCCATTATCCCATTTATGCCGCCCGCGCTGCCCGCGCCGTTGCCAGCGGCGAATGCGACCGCGGTATCCTTTTGTGTGGCACGGGCATTGGCATTTCCCTCGCCGCCAACAAAATCAAGGGCATCCGCTGCGCCACCTGTTCTGAGCCCTACTCTGCCGAATTGACCCGCCGCCATAATGACGCCAATATGCTGGCCATGGGCGCGCGCGTGATTGGTCCTGAGCTGGCCAAGATGATCACCCGCACCTTCCTGACCACAGAATTTGAAGCCGGCGGCCGTCACACCGAGCGCGTCAATATGCTCGCCGCTCTTGAGCGCGGCGAGGACATCGAATAAAAAAATTCCTATCGGAGGGAACCGCATTGAAAAACGCTTCTCTGCGCTGCGCTGTCTATATGATGCTGTATTACAGCGTGCATGTATTCTACCAGGGCTTTCTCTCCAAATATTACCAGCAGCAAGGCATCGGCGGTACAGCGCTGATGCTTTTGCTTGTTTCTGCGCCGCTGGTAGCCGTCTTTGCGCTGCCGGTATGGGGCACGCTGTCCGACCGCAGCCGCAAGCGCAGGCGCGTATTGCAGCTGGCGCTTTCCATCGCGCTGATCATCATGCCCTGCCTGTACCTGAGCGTCTCGCCTTATGTGCTGCTGCCGCTTGTATGCGTGTTTGCCGGCTGCTATATCGCAGTGCAGCCCATGGGAGACAGCCTGATCCTGGAAGAGCTGCAGCGCTCCGGCAAGCCCTTTGGCCCTGTGCGGCTGGCAGGCTGCCTCACATTCGCCTGCGTCAATCTCATCGGCGGCATTCTCATCCGCGATGATTACCGCCTGATCCCGCTGATTGTCACCATCGGCATTGCGCTGGTGCTGCTGGGTACAAAGCTTCTGCCCGATCTGCCCGGGCATCAGCAAAACGGAAAAAAGCTGGCCTTTTCCAAGGTGCTGAAATTGCCGCACATCGTGCCGGTGCTTCTGCTGATGATGGTCATGCAGATGTGCCTTGGCTATTTCTACAGCTATTTTTCCATCTACTTTACAGCGCTTCCCGGCGGCAGCAGCGGATTGCTGGGGCTGGCGTATTTTCTGTCCGCCAGCAGCGAAACGCCCTTCCTTTTGTGGGGTCACAAGCTGTTTAAGCGCTGGGGCGCCGGGCGGCTGATGCTGATTTCCGCCGCCTCGCTGGCGCTGCGTTTTTTGCTGCTGGGCGTGGCGGAGCATGCCTATCTTGCCCTGGCCAGCCAGGTGCTGCACGGGCTTGGCTTTATCGTCTTTACCGTATCTACCTCGCAGTATGTCAGCCGCGTAGCGCCTGACGAACTCAAAACCAGCGCGCAGATGCTCCTGTCTGTCGCAGGCTTTGGCCTCTCGCGCGTACCGGGCATTCTCTTCGGCGGTCTGCTCGGCCAGTATTTTGGCGGCGAAAAAGGCGTTTTTCTCATTCTGAGCGTCATCTGCTTTGCCGCACTGATCGCCTTCATTCCCGTATTTTTCAAACTGCCGCCCTTAAACGGCGAAACAAAATAAATTCACAGCGGCCTTCGGGCCGTATTTTTTTGCCACTCATGCCGCAGCGTCTGCAGGAGAAAATAAGAGCGGTGATGATATGACCGATATGAAGCGACTGATCGGCCTGCCCGTGATCATGGACGGCAGGCAAGTGGGCACGGTGGAGCGCGGCGTTCTCCATCCGGACGGCAAAGCGCTGCGCGGGCTGATGATCCGCGAGGGAATGCGCACTGCGCGCTGGATTGACGCCGGCAGCATTTCGCTGCTCGGGCAGCTTTCCATTCTTTGCAGCACGCCGCCTGTAAAGCCGCCGCGCGACAGCGCGTTTCGTCTCTTCCGGGTGACGGACGCTAACGGTCTGCGCATCGGACTGGTAACAGACGCCCTGCTGGATGAGGAAACGCTGCGTGTTACAGCGCTGGAAATTTCCTCCGGCCCTGTAGATGATCTGATTGACGGGCGCTTTTTTGCCACCAGCTTTGATGTAAAAAGCTGCGGTGCAACCGGTCATGTCACCATCCCCTGCAAGGAAAGCGGAAAGGAGGCACGCTCATGAGCAAATATTGCTGTCTGATCTCCGGTATGATCGGTTATACGCTGGGCGCCCGCATGGGGCTGATGCGCCGCTGCGCCTGCAAAATGAAGCGCCGTATGCTGCGCATTCTCAAGCGCAAAATGAGGCTGTAAGCATGTCTCATATGCTGTCAAACAGCCATCCGCTGCCGCGCAAAGCCAAGGCTGCGCTCCTGCTTGCGGCAGCGGCTGCGGCCGTCTTTTTTCTGCGGCGCGCCCTGTCGCAGCTATTGTTTCAGGCCGGATTGGCTGCGCTGATTGCCTGGGCCGCCAGCCCGCTTTGCAAGCGTCTGGAAAAGCGCTTTCCGCCCGGCGCCGCAGCGCTTCTGTCGCTTTTATGCTTTCTGGCAGGCGCTATGCTGCTGCTCACCCTTTTCCTTCCCCGGCTGATCGCTCATTTTTCTCAGGCGCTTTCCTCCGTGCCGCAGCTGATAGGCATGCTGCAGGAAATGCTGGAAAAATTCGCGGACTCGTCCCTGCTGGGCAGCCTGTCTGCCGCGCTGCCCCCGGCCGGCGATCTGCTGAAAAAAGCCGGCGACTTGCTGCTTTCCATTATTCCGCGCCTGGCGCAATGGCTGGGCCGCCTTGCCAATCGCCTGCTGCGCGCTTTTCTGGCGCCGGCGCTGGCCTTTTATTTTCTGCGTGACCGGGACAGCTTTTGCTTTCAGTTATCACTGCTCATTCCGCTGCGCCTTCGAAAGCCCGTGCTCCTCGCGCTGAAAGAAATGCGCCGTGAGGTGGCAGCCTATTTTCGCGGGCAGCTGCTGGACGGCGCGTCCGTTGCGCTTTTGACAGCGCTGGGGCTGATGATCATCGGCACGCCCTCGGCGCTGGCGCTGGGATTGCTGATGGGCGTATGCGATCTGATCCCTTATGTCGGCCCGTATCTGGGGGCAATTCCAATTGTATTGTTCTCCCTGCCGCAGGGTTTCTATGCTGCGTTATGGGCGCTGGCGGTCGTTGTCATCGTTCAGCAAAGCGAAAGCCTGTTCATTTCGCCGCATTTTATGGCTGGCGCCACCGGCCTGCATCCAGCCTATGTGCTTTTACTGCTGTCCTTTGGCGGGCTGATCGGCGGCCTTGGCGGCATGCTGCTCTCCCTCCCGCTCTTCATCTGTCTGCGCAGCGCCGTGCGCTCGCTGCATACCGCCGTGCTGCGCAAGCCTTAATCGCCTGATTTGGCATTTTTCTTCCAATCAGTGCCGGATTATCCTATTGCCATTTATCGGTTAACGCGGTATAATATAGTGTATGTTAGAAAGGAGGTATCGCCGTGTTCACCAACGATACCACCAAGCTGCAGCCGATCCGCGATCCGCGCAGCACCGCCCGCGATATTCTGCAGCATGTTTACAAGGCGCTGCAGCACAAAGGTTACGATCCCATCACGCAGATCACCGGCTTTATCCTCACTGGCGATCCCACCTACATCACCAGCTATGATAACGCCCGCAGCATGATCTGCCGTTTGGAGCGCGATGAAATTCTCGAAGAACTGGTTTCTTTCTACCTGACGGAGAATTTTGACAAATGAGCTGGGGCCGGATTGTAGCGCTGGATGTAGGCGACCGCCGCATCGGCATTGCCGTGTGCGATGAAATGCGCATTATTGCCTCTCCCCACAGCGTGTACACGCGCGTGGGCTTTGGGCCGGATGTGAAGCACATCAAGGCCATCTGCGATCAGATGGGCACCAGGGATGTGCTTTGCGGTCTGCCCCGCAATATGGACGGCACCGAGGGCTTCCAGTCGCAGAAGGTTCGCGCACTGGCTGAGCAATTAGAAAAGGCTGGTCTCATCATCTTTTATCAGGATGAACGCCTCACCACCGTCACCGCCGAGCGCGCGCTGATTGAGGGCGGCATGCACCGCCAGGAGCGCCGGGGCACAGTGGATAAAGTAGCCGCTGCCGTCATTTTGCAGCAATATCTTGACACGCTCAGAAATCAAGCCTGATTTCTTTGCAATATAATAGGAGGAACCCACCATGACCGATGAAATGCTCAATAACATCCCTGAAGAAGAGGATAACATTGTTGAACTGACCGACGACGACGGCGTTGTCAGCAAATTCGAATATCTGGCCACCGTGCCCTACGATGGCGATGAATACGTTGCCCTGCTGGTGCTGGATGAAGACGGCAACGAGCCCGAAGGCGACGACGGCGAAGTGATCATCCTCAAGATCGAGCAGGATGAAAACGGCGAAGACATCTACGTATCCGTTGAGGATGACGAAGTGTCTGAAAAGGTCTTCAATCTGTTCATCGCTGCGATGGATGCTGAGGACGAGGAGTAATTCTCTGCAATCACATAAACCGGCCCGCCGTCAAGCGGACCGGTTTCCTTTATGCAAAGGAGTATGTACGATGAAAAAATGCCTGTTTCTTTTGCTGTGTCTGCTTGTCATCTGCCTGCCTGCGCTGGGCGATGAGGCGCAGGATTTGACGGACAAATGCACAATCACTGCATCGGGCAACAGCAAGCAGCTGACAAATCTCCTGGACGGCGATTACGCCACCGAATGGACCTCCAGCCACCGCGGCTATATTGAAGTCACCGCGCCCGAGGGCGAAAAGGTACACGGCCTGTACATCAGCTTCGGCAGCTTCATCACCAACTGGTGCGTGGAAGCGCAGGATGAAAGCGGCAATTGGGTCAAGGTGTATGAAACAGAGGATCAGTTCTACAATCACTACATTCCCCTGACGCAGGGCTATCAGAGCGTGCGCCTCAAATGCATGGCGCCCGACTATAACCATGTGCTGCATGTGACGGAGCTGCACGTGCTGGGCGCAGGCGACGTGCCCGGCTGGGTGCAACAGTGGAAAAACTTCACCGGCAAGGCTGATCTTGTGCTGATGGTCACCGATCCCGGCGATGAATATCTCTTTTTCGGCGGTCTGATCCCCCATTACGTCGCGCAGGGAAAGGAAGTTATGCTCTGCGTGATCGTCAACACCGCCTCGCAGTATAAAAGCCAGCTGCTGGACGGACTTTGGCACTGCGGCATGACCAATTACCCCTACATCGCCTACTTTAAGCCCAACATGGCCACCACCGCCCGCCAGCAGTATGCGCTGTGGAGCGAGGTGCAGTTTGTGCGCCATGTCACGCGCATCGTGCGCATTTATGATCCTGAAGTGCTGGTCACCCACGCCCAGGACGGTGAAGGCATCGACGGCGGGCATCGCGTCTGTGCCGATGCGGCCATCCGCTCTGTCAAATCCGCCATGGACAGCAAATACGACCAGGGCTATGGCTATAAAATATACGGCAACTGGCAGCTGCCGAAATTGTATCTGCATGCTCCCGCCGATGGCGAGGTGACACTGGATTACAACCAGCCGCTGGATTATTTCCAGGGCAAGACCGCCTTTGAAATGGCCAGCGAGGCCTATGCTATGCAGGATTACCAGAAAGTAAGAGCGCAAACGCTGCCATCCGACGGCATCTTCAACGGCGCTTCCTTCACCCTGCACTCCACCCATGTGGGCAACGACAACCACTTTAACGATCTGTTTGAGAATATTCAGTAATCAATTCTCCACTCTTTTCAAAAATATAGCCAATAAAAAGCAACACAGTCACCACCGTGTTGCTTCAGTCTGTCAAAAAATCAAATCTAATTCAGCGGGATGCAATGAAGGGCGGCCAGCCCTTCATTTTTAATCCGCAGCGGCGGCGTGTACGCCGCGGGGCCCGCAGCGCCCGAAAAATGATCCGGTGGATCATTTTTAGCGAGGGCGGGCCGGAAGGCCCTGGGCAGGCAGTTGGAATACTGCTTCCGATATCATTTTCCGGCCGTGAGGCGCAGCCTCACAGGAAAATGATGCTCCGCATGAAAGTCTGCTTTAGCTGACTTTCATGCGCAGGGTGGCGAAAATACTTTTTCGACACCCTGAAGCAACACAGTCACCACCGTGTTGCTTTTTTATTTTATAGATTCAGCAAGGAGCGATTGAACTACCGCTTCCGATATCATTTTCTGGCCGTGCGGCACAGCCGCACAAGAAAATGATGCCGTCATTCAAAAACAGCTTCAGCTTTTTTGAATGAGTGATCAGCTTGCTGATCACAGTTTTCCATGCATGCAGTTGCTCGGAATATAATCCAGCCCAAGCTCCAGCATGGTTTCGACAGCCTCCACCGTATCGCCCGCGCGCAGACACACCTTCAGCCCGGCGTCATGGCCCAGCTTGATCAATTCCACCGGGCGGGCCAGCGGATCGTTAATGCGCCAGGAGAGGCCGGCGTTGCCCATGCGCGCCATTTCCTCCACCTGCTCTTCCTTGGCGAAAATCAGGTGCATAAATACATTCGGCGCTGCCTTGCGTGCCATCTTCAGATATTCAATGTTGCCCGAGGAGCACACAACGCCGCCATCCTCAATGCCGCTCTCAACCACAGCATGCATAACCGCCTCGGAATCCTCCGTCTTCAGTTCCAGAAACGGCACGCTGCCAAACTTTTTGCAGATGGCCAGGTATTCAGAAAACAGCGGCATCACCTTCTGCTCATCACGCAGGCATTCCAGGCGATTGCCCGTGTTCATGCGCAGCGCGCGGCATTCCGCAAGCGTCATTTCCTTGATCGCACCCGTGCCGTTAAAGGTTGCATCCACCGTCGCATTATGGCAGCACACCAGATGACCATCGCGCGTCATATGCACATCCGTCTCAATAGCCCACTGCCCCAGACGGCCTGCATATTCAAACGACGGCAGCGAATTGGCCGGCGCCAGCGGCTGAAAGCCGCGATGGCTGACAAAACGCGGATGCTCTCTTGTCTGCGGCGTATCAAATAAATGCTTCATCTTTGGCGTCACTCCTTTATGCGGCAAAATTCCCTCTTGCCGCCTTTACTTGCCTATGCTATTATACAGTATAAAGGTCATATATTTCAAATGCTATTGAATTTGTGACTTGCCTTTATCAATTTGTGATCTTTCTGCTCACAGATGGAGAAAAAAATGAAACTGCATTCCTACCGCAAAATGCTATTTCACCAAACGCCGATCAACTGGCAGGAATTCTGGATCAACGATTCGCTTGTATATTCGCCCCGCAGCACCCTCTACACCCGGGAAACCTTCCCGGAAAGCCTGCATTTCCACGATTATTACGAAGTTTTGCTCTTTGTGGAGGGCGATGTTCGCTGCATCTGCGAGACAAACACCTTCCTGCCTCAGCGCGGTGATCTGCTGGTCGTGCCGCCGGGCTGTCTGCACACCTCGCGCATCAATGCCGATGCAACGCAATACATGCGTCACGTCTTTTATCTGACGCCCTCCGCCTTTGACGCCTTTCATGGGCAATCTCTGCTGGCCTTTCTGGATGCCGATCACGGCCGCCCCTTCCTTTCTGCCTTTAAGGGCAGTGCGCTGGAGCAGGTATTGGCGCTGCTGGATGCGCTCAATGCAGCGCTTCAGTCCGATTCAGCGGATGACAAAGCGCTCTCTCAGGCGCTGGCCGTGCACTTGTTCCATGTGTTCAACCGGCAAACCCGGCGGGATACGCGCTTTGACGCCTATTTCCCGCCCAATGTGGTGGAAATTCAAAAATATCTGGATGAGCATTTTACCGAGGTTTCCACAGTATCTGAGGTAGCCGAGCATTTTTTCTACAGCCGCGAATATGTTTCACGCCTGTTCAAGCGCCACCTCAACACCACCGTGGCTGATTACGTGCTCAAGCGCCGCATCAGCCACAGTCAGATGCTCATCGCATCCGGGCTGCCGCTGATTGACGTGTGCTTTCAGTCAGGGTTTGGCAGCGTGTCCACCTTCATTCGCGCCTTCCGCGGCATCACAGGCATAACGCCCTCCGCTTACCGCAAAAAGGTACTCCCCGCCACTGGCAAATAATCGCAAAGGAGAAAATAACCATGCGTTTTCGTAAAAGTGTTTCCCTGATGAAAGGCGTTAAGCTCAACGCCTCCAAATCCGGCGTCAGTTTCACCGTGGGCGGCAAAGGCATTTCGCTCAATGTGGGCAAAAAAGGCGTTTTTCTCAATACCTCCATCCCCGGCACCGGCCTGTATGACCGCAAGCGCATTGATACGCTGATCACCGACAAGCTGGGCATCGGCAAGAAAAAGAAGACGGCTGCCAAGGAAGAAAAGCTGCCTGATTTCACCATGACGCTCAATGAGGAGGGTGAAGTGGTGATTGAAAACGAAAAGGGCAATAAAATCACCAGCGAAACCACGCTGCGCGCCATCCGCCAAACGGAAGAATATAAGGAAACCTACGCCGAACTGATGGATGCGTATCTCAAGCAGATTAACGCCGCCACCGAGGCCTTTACGCATATCTATAAGCTTTCCGCCGATGTTTCCGCTACCGGTGCGCACAAAGCCGGCGAAATCTCCGTGCCCAAGGGCCAGGTATTTGAAGAGCCCAAGCCCACGCGCGAGAGCATTCTGCCCGCATTGGAAGCCGAGGCGGAAAAAGAAGCCGAGCGTTTCCCCTTCTATTCCCGCAAGCTGAAAAAACGCCAGTACGTGCAGCAGCAGATGGAAGTATTCTACGCCCGCGCGCTGGATGAGTGGGAGGCCCGCAAAGCCGCCTTTGAGGGCGAAAACGATGATCTGTCCATGTCGCTGCCTGCATCCGCCTCGGCAAATGAAGCGCTCACGCCCGATTTCATCGAAAAGCAGATCGAAAGCTGGTTGTCTACGCTGGAGCTGCCCGTTGATTTCAGCCTGCAGTATGATTATGATGAAAACTCCGGCGTGCTGTGGGTAGATCTGGACGTCCCCGAAATTGAAGACGTGCCCACCGAAAAAGCCGTCGAACTCAAAAGCGGCCAGGTCAAAGCCAAAGAAAAATCCCAAAAAGAGCTGCGCCAGGATTATGTCACCTGCGTATTTGGCCTGGCAGTCTTCTTCGCCAGCTACCTGTTCTGCCTCTCTCCGCACATCGGTCAGCAGGTGATCTCGGGCTACACCCAGCGCCGTGATGACCGCAGCGGCGAAATGACCGACAATTACATCTATTCCATTGTCTTCGACCGCGACGCCTTCGAAAAGGGCCGTCACAAGAAGTCCGAGCCCTACGCCTTCTGCCAGAACTTCCGCAACCGCGTGAACCTCCTGGCCACAAGCGAGCTGAAGACCATCGAGCCCTATACCCCCGCCGATCTGCAGTAATCGCATAAAATTTCGTTATTTTCTTCAAATTACCCCTTGCAATTCCTCCAACTGTATGCTATAATCCTATTCGGTCGATTGGCCATGGGATCGTAGCTCAGTTGGTTAGAGCGCCACGTTGACATCGTGGAGGTCATAGGTTCGACTCCTACCGATCCCACCACAGGAAAAACCCTTGAGAAATCAAGGGTTTTTTTCATTTTGTCAAAATGTGCTTTGAATCGTGTTTTCCTAAAAACAGGTCAAAAAAACCACGAAGTTGTTGAGGCACACCTCAAAAAGCGTTGATACTCCTGGATTTTTTGCATTTTTCCGGTGCCGCGCTGGAACCAATCCGGTACTCAGAATTGATCATTTCCAGCGTTTTTTGATGTTTCATCACGCCCTCATGCCGCGTACGGGCATAGGTTGTTTCCACCATGCGCGTGTCTGCATGCCCCATCAAATCCGCCACCTGTGCTGAGCTCAGCCCGCGCTCCTTCAACTGCGTGCCAAAGGTCGCCCGCCAATCGTGGTTGTTGTACTTGCCCTTCAGTCCCAATATCGCAAACGCCTGCTGATATGTCCGCTGCGCCGTGGAGTAGGAAGCAGGCGATTTGTCATTTTCGCCGCAAATAACAAAGCCCGTTTCTTTTTCATAAGGAAGCATCATCTCCTGCAGCGGCCTTGGAATCAGGAACGTGCGCTGAGAATACGGCGTCTTGGGCATTTCTTTGATGACCGCCTTGCAATTGCGCGGAAATACCACCACTGTTTTCACTTCGCCGTATCCTTCCGCCAAATGCACACACTCCCAGCGCAGCCCCAGCACCTCTTCCTTGCGCATGCCCGTATACGCCAGCAACGCCATATACAGCCGCTGCCGCCAGTCTTTCAGCAGCGGGATGGCACGCTTTACACGATCCACTTCATCATCCGGCAGCGCCTTGTGATGTTCCCCCATCGCGCCGTTATTACGCAAAAGCGTTGTTTTGAAGGGCAAATCATCGATGATTTTCATTTCAAACGCCACTTTGAAAATGCGGCTCGCCAATCCACTGATGCGCGCAATGCTGTTGCGGTTGAGATCTTTCATACGCCCGTGCTTTTTCCCATTCGCCATCCAGTCATAAAACTGCTGCAGCGTGGCCACATTCACAGCATCCATGGGCATATCACCCATATAGGGTAGGATATTTTTGCGCAGGTACTGCTCATAATTCGCCAGCGTCGTTGCCGCCAGCCCTGTCATGAATGACGGCCGATAAACCGCATCCACAAACTGCCGGACGGTAGGCACATCCTTTTTCCGCACTTCGCTCATCACATGCCGTTGAAACTTTTCGTCTGTTTCTTCTTTGCTCCGCCCGCTCAAGCGAACAGAGGTGTGATTGCCTTCGCGATCAATGTAAGAATACGTTTCCCGGTACATACTTGCCATACAAGTTTCTCCTTCTTGTACAGCCTGTTTCGATGGAATTTATGAAATTGTCAATCATGCATCGTGGAGGTCATCCACGCATCCATCATACCCGTCGCAAAATTTCCCGTCAATCACCTTTCATTTACATTTTCATAGCGCTTGCCGACAGCCTCCAGCATGTCCTGCATGCCTTTGCGTACGTGCTCCGGGCCTACAATCGTCACGTAATTCTTCAGGCCAAACACCCAGCCGTAAAACTGCGGCCCTACCGCCACCGGCACTGTGATGGTAAAGTGACTGTCTCCATCCTTGCGCGGTGTGATTTCATGACCAAACCGATCCAGCGCCAGGCCGATTCTGAAATTAGGAAAGCGCAGCGTGACATTGACAATCTCCCCGCCAAACATATTGAAAGTGGACTTGGTGCGCGTTTTCATATCGATCTGTGCGTATGCGTCCCCGCCCATGCGGTCAGCCTCCAGCAAATCCACCTGCTCCATTTTATCCACACGGAAATACTTGAATTTCTTGTCATCCTTCTTTTCCGCCGCGTCGTATGCCAGCAAATAATAATTATCATCAGCATACAGCAGCGTCCAGGGACTCATCACATACACGCGCTTATACAGTTCCTTTTCTTTTTTCAGATTATAGTCAAAATACCTGAACTGGATTTGTTTGTTGGCTGCCACCGCCTGACAGATCTGATCCACATTGATATGCATGTTTCTGCCGGTGTTCTTCACGCGGTTAGCAAGCATCACCTGACGTTGCAGTGTTTGCGCCTCATGCTCACTGCACAGGCCCTTCAGCTTATTGATCAGCGTGCGCGACCGGGGCTCCGACAGAAAGCGCGACGAGGAAATGGCGTCGATCATCAGTTTCAGTTCATACGTTTCAAAATCCCGGCTCAGCAGACGATAGCTTTTCTGATACTCCTCATGATCGATATCCATACCAAAGGACTGCAGCGCGTCCACATCCTCATACAGGGCTTTGCGCTCCGCCTCGATGCCGCATTCCTGCAAGTATTTCTGCATGTCCTTGATCGTCACGCCATGATTTTCATCTGTTTTCTTCTCAAAGAAATCCTTGAGATACAGCAGCTTCAGCTTGCGTCCATAGGCCTTCATAGGGTCATCTCCCAGTCTTTTATGGTCACATGGAGTCTAATCAGGGTCTTTTTTCGTCTAATGGAGTCTAATTGCAGTCTAATCGCAGTCAAAATTCAACGGCTCTCAAAATTTGAAAAATCCAAAAATTTAGGTTATAATTATAGTATAAATCAGGAACGTAAGCCGTTCAAGGGTGAATAACAAATGATCGTAACCAAACTTTCAAACTTGCGCGCTACATAGCAACTGCGCGCCAGCATGGGTGCAAATCCCTATCACAATCAGCATATCAATGAATTTGCAGATTGCGTGGATAACTCTCTGTATGAATTACAGGCACACTATGACCGTATACTCCTCCAGCAACAAGCA
>JAFXJP010000016.1 GCA_017532155.1 Clostridia bacterium
AGATAATAAACTATTAATTCTTCGCAGAAAGACTGGCTTTCTTCTCGAAAGAGAGCTATCATGCGATGACTACCTATGGAAGGAGGTAACGCTCTATGAGCACATCCACATTAGCAAATACGGCGCAAGTCCTATTGGACTCCATGACACCGAAATTCGCAGTATCATATCTCCGTGTATCGACTCGCGGACAAGCCGAACGCGGTGGCGGACACGACGAAGGTTTTTCGATCCCCGCTCAGCGTGAAGCCAACAAGAAAAAAGCCATGTCGATGGGCGCAATAGTCGGCAAAGAGTTCGTTGATCGAGGTGCATCAGCTAAATCTGCTGACCGCCCTCAGCTCCAGGCAATGCTCGAATATGTCAAAGAGAATGCAGACCGCGTAGATTACGTAATTGTACATAAGGTCGATCGTCTCGCCCGTAACCGTGACGACGACAGCGACATTATGCGCACATTGCGTGAGTGTGGCGTCCAGCTCGTATCCGCATCCGAAAGTATCGACGATACTCCTGCCGGTATGCTCCTACACGGCATTATGAGTTCCATCGCTGAATTCTACTCGCAGAACCTTGCAACCGAAGTCAAAAAAGGTCTCGGGGAGAAGGTAAAGAGCGGCGGCACAGTCAGCAAAGCTCCTATTGGATACCAAAACGTCAGACTTGTCGACGATAAGGGCCGCGAGGAACGAACCGTGATCCTCGATCCGGAAAGGGCTCCTCTGATAAAGCTCGCCTTTGAAGAATATGCCACAGGAAATTGGACGGTGGCGGACTTGGCAGAGCATTTAGCTGCCTGTGGTCTCAACACTCGATCTACACCAAGAATACCATCGCAGCCGATTACCCTCAAAACGCTCCATAAAGTAATGGTCAATCCATACTATAGAGGCGTCGTTACATATAAGGGGATCGAATACAAAGGGGCTCATGAGGCATTGATCGATACTGAAACCTGGGATAAAGTTCAGTCCATTCTCGCATCTCGCATCAACGGCGAGCGGAATCTGAAACACCCGCATTTCCTAAAGGGCAGTGTCTACTGTGCATATTGCGGCGAACGCTTGATTGTCAGTAATGAAAAGAAGAAAGACGGAACCGTCTACCCATACTTTGTATGCAATGGCAGACACAGCAAACGCCGGAGAGACTGTAAGACCAAAGCAGTTCTGATAGATGTCGTAGAAAAAGAGATTGAGAAGATTTACGACTCTTATCAGCTTCCAACTAAAGTACGAATTCTCATTGAGACATACCTACAAAAGGTTATCGCCGACGAAAAGCGGAAATACGAAAGTGAGCTTGACGGACTCAAAGGGCAAAAAGCTGCGCTGGAAAACAAGCGAAAGAAACTGCTTGAGGCACACTACAGTGATGCAATCCCCCTTGATCTTATGAAAACTGAGCAGCAGAAAATTGCGAAAGAGCTCGCAGCCATTGACCACGAAATCGACTTGCACAATATAACCTTTGAACAGATAAGTGCAAATCTTGATATGGTGCTGGACATCGTGGAAGACTGCGGCGAGGCATACCGTAGCGCCAGCGACACGGTAAAAAAGTTAATGAATCAGGCTATATTCGAGAAATTCCATATTAGTAATGGGCCGGAGGATGAATTTGGAGTAAAGCTCACTTTTAAAGCTCCTTACGATCAAATTCTTGATCCAATTAAAGAAGATCTCTCGCAAATCAACACCGCACTAAAACGCAAGCCGGAAGCCGTAGACGGACTCGCCGACAAAGCAAAAGGCCACATCCATGATTTCTTTGAATGTGGCCCAAATTTAGAGCAAAATAAAAATCCTTACTCGAACGAATCAGATTTTTTTAATCCGAATAGTTCGAGTAAGGACCTTATGGTGGAGGCGAGGGGAATCGAACCCCTGTCCGAAGACCGAATTACGACACTTTCTCCGAGCGCAGTACACATATTGAATTTCCCTCTTCGAAACGCCTGTGCACGGGCTTTTCAGTTCGGTAGCTTCATAGTGCCGGCGCCGCCGCAAAGCTTAGGCGGGCCCGTTCCTCACATCAATGACGCTGCTTACCAAAGCCGTGAGCGCTTTGGGGCAACGCGCAGCCATTAGGCCGCGAAAGCGTAATTGTTATTGTCAGTTAATTTTAATTCCCCGTTTTAACGAGGGCAGGGGCCTCGGCTCGCTTATATCGTCCTTCGCAATCCCCGTCGAAACCAGTACGCCCCCTTGTTATTCCGCGCGCTGTTCGCGCACGGCGCGGGCGGCTTCGAGCTTGGCGTCGCGCTCGGCAGCGGATGCACGCTTATCGTGCAGGTGCTTACCAACGCACACGCCCAGTTCCATCTTCACGCGACCGTCCTTGAGGTACAGCTGCAGCGGAATCAGCGTGTAGCCCTTGCGCTGCACCAATTGCCCAAGCTTGCGGATTTCTGCCTTATGCATGAGCAGCTTTTTGGGCCGCATGGGATCGGTATTGAATATATTGCCCTGCTCATAGGGGCTGATATGCATGCTCTCGGCAAAGATTTCGCCGTTTTTCACGTGCGCATAGCTTTCCTTGAGATTGACATGCCCCTGTCGGATGGACTTGACCTCAGTGCCGTGCAGGGCAAGGCCGCATTCGTAGGTTTCCTCCACAAAATAATCGTGACGCGCGCGACGGTTCGCGGCGATGGGTTTAATGCCTTTTTGCTTGGCCATGCGCGCATCTCCTTTCATTTCGTGGTAGCAAGATATTATAGCATAGTTTCAAAGCAATTGCAAATATTCGCGCATTTCGGCAGATACTATGCGCGAGGTGAAAATTCATGCTGACCATTTTTTTGCGCGCCGTTTTATTGTACGGCATTTCAATCTGGGCCATCCGCATGATGGGCAAGCGGCAGATCGGCCAATTGCAGCCCTATGAGCTGGTCGCCGCCCTGCTGGTTGCCGATCTTGCCGCCGGGCCCATTGCCGGCAGCGAAACGCCGCTGCTATACGGCATCGTGCCCATTGCGGCGCTGATGCTGATGCATTCCTTCATCAGCCTGCTGGGGCTCAAATATCCTGCTTTCCGCAAATTGCTGAACGGCAGCGCCTGCGTGCTGATAGAAAACGGACAAATTTGCTATCAGGAATTATCTCGCGTCTGCCTGACGGTATCCGATCTGCTTGAGGAAGTCCGCGAAAGCGGCATGCTGTCTATCAGCGATGTACAAACCGCAGTCCTTGAAACCAACGGCACGCTCAGCGTATTCCCGCGGGCTGAAGCCCGGCCTGTCACGCCAAAGGATCTGGGGATCGCGCCTGAAGACGAACAGCTTCCTATCATATTAATCGCTGACGGCGATCTGCGGCAAGACGCCTTTACCGATGCGCAAATTTCCCCCGACCAGCTGCGCACGCAGCTAAAAAGCTGGCACTTCCCCGATGAAAGCCATGTATTGCTGTGCTGCTTTGACGCGCCGGACCGTCTGTTTGTGCAGGGCTACGACATATCCCAGCCGCCCATCCGCGCCCGCCTTGATAAAACCTGCATTTCCCGCACAGGAGGAAATGCATGAAAAGACAATTGAAATTAACCGTCGCACTGCTCGTCATTACGCTTCTGCTTGGCGTCGCCTGCGAATACGGCGGCTATCACATCGCCCGCACCTTTCAGGAGGATCTTCTCTCCGTGGCAATATCGCTGTCGGACAAGGACTGGGGCAGCGCGCTTAATCGCACGCAAAGCATCCATGAAGCCTGGCAGCAGAAAAGCCGCATCGTGCAATTGTGGATCAACCACACAGACATTGATGATGTGACCGCCGGGCTGATCGATCTGCGTTCTGCCCTTCTGTCGCAGGATTTTTCCGCCGCGCTGAGCGCCTGCGGGCAGTGTGTAGAAAATTTCGGTCATTTACACCATCGGGATGCGTTTACATTACGAAACATCTTGTGATATAATATAGAATGTTTTCGTACATTTACCATTTTTCTGCGCAAGAAGGAGTTCCTCACGGCTATGTCATTTAAAAAGTCCGATATTCTGACCATTCCCAATATCCTGACCATCATCCGCATGGCGCTGATCCCTGTGTTCTGGGTGCTGATGATGGGGTATAATCTCAATTACTGGGCCCTGGCCACCTTTGTCATCGCCTCCATGACGGACGTCGTAGACGGCTATATCGCCCGCAAGTATAACCAGATCACAGATTTCGGCAAGCTTTTTGATCCCCTGGCTGATAAACTGATGTTACTCTCTGTGCTCATCACACTCTGGCTGCGCGGTATCATCCCGGTCTCCGCAGTACTGCTCATGTCCTTCAAAGAGCTTTACCTCATTTTCAGCAGCGCCATCCTCTATAAGCGCCAGATCGTCGTGCACAGCCTCTTTGTTGGAAAATTTGCCCAGTGCGCCATCTGCCTGGCACTTTTCCTCAGCTTCTTTGCCGATTCCTTCACGCATATCACGCTGCCGCCGCACACTGCGCTTTTATGGGTCGGCATCGGCGCTGCATACACCGCCATGTTCTCCTATACGCGCACCATCATCCGCCAGCTGCGCGGCGTTGAAACCACGTATTCCAATCGCACCGATAAATAAGTTATTACCATACAGGAGGGGCTTTACCATGCCTGACAAGAAAACTTTCTACATCACTACCCCCATCTACTATCCCAGCGGCAACATGCACATCGGCCACACCTATACCACCGTGGCTGCCGACAGCATGACGCGCTTCAAGAAGATGACGGGCCATGATACCTATTTCCTCACCGGCACGGATGAGCACGGCCAGAAGATTGAGCGCAAGGCCGAGGAAAAAGGCGTAACGCCCAAGCAGTACGTCGATGAAATTGTCGCCGAAACCAAAAAGCTGTGGAAGCTGATGGACATCGAATACGATGATTTCATCCGCACCACCGATGAGCGCCATGAAAAGGTCGTGCAGAAGATCTTCAAGAAGTTCTTCGACCAGGGCGACATTTACAAGCACGAATACGAGGGCCAGTACTGCACGCCCTGCGAAAGCTTCTGGACGCCCACTCAGCTGAAGAACGGCTGCTGCCCCGACTGCGGCCGCCCCACCGAGCTGGTGCGCGAGGAAAGCTATTTCTTCCGTATGAGCAAGTATCAGGACTGGCTGATCGACTACATCGAAACCCATCCTGATTTCATCCAGCCCGCCTCCCGCGCCAACGAAATGCTCAATAACTTCCTGCGTCCGGGCCTGCAGGATCTGTGCGTGAGCCGCACCTCCTTCAAGTGGGGCGTGCCGGTGGACTTCGATCCCGACCATGTGGTCTATGTATGGATCGACGCCCTCTCCAACTACATCACCGCCATGGGCTACGGCAGCGATGATGAAAGCCTGTTCAACAAGTTCTGGCCCGCAGACGTGCACCTCGTCGGCAAGGAGATCGTGCGCTTCCACACCATTTACTGGCCCATCATGCTCCATGCCCTGGGTCTGCCCCTGCCCAAGCAGGTGTTCGGCCACGGCTGGCTGCTGTTTGGCGGCGACAAGATGAGCAAATCCAAGGGCAACATCGAATATCCCCAGCCCATCGTGGCCCGCTACGGCTCCGATGCGCTGCGCTATTATCTGATGCGCGAAATGCCCTTCGGCGCGGACGGCAACTACACTAACGAAGCCATGCTCACCCGTGTGAACGCCGACCTGGCTAACGACCTGGGCAATCTGGTCAGCCGCACGGTGGCCATGATCGAAAAGTATTTTGACGGCGTCGTTCCTGCCTGGAATGAAAATGCCGTGGACGAAGCGCTGGATCTGCCCCTGCGCGATCACTGCGCCGCCCTTCCCAGGCTGGTAGAAGAGCAGATGGACAAGCTGCAGTTCTCCCAGGCGCTGGTCGAAATCTGGAAGGTCATCGGCGAGTGCAACAAGTACATCGACGCCACCCAGCCCTGGGTGCTGGGCAAGGATCCCGAAAAGAAGGATCGCCTGGGCAATGTCATGTTCATGCTGGCCGAATGCATCCGCTTTGTGGCGGTGCTGATTGCGCCCGTCATGCCCCGCACGCCTGAGCGCATCTTCAAGCAGCTGGGCGTCACCGACGAAACTCTGATGAGCTGGGAAGGCCTCAAAGAATTTGGCCTGCTGCCCGCCGGCACCAAGGTGTGCAAGGGCGAAGCGCTCTTCCCCCGTCTGGATGTGAAGAAGGAGCTGGAAGCTCTCGCCGCCGAAAAGGTGCCCGCAGCCCCCGCTCCCGCGCCCGAAAAGAAGGAAGAGAAGAAGCCTGAAAAGAAGAAGGAAAAGAAGGTAGAGATTCCCGAGGGCTGCGTGTCCATCGACGAATTCTTCCGCTGCCAGCTGCGCGTGGCCAAGGTTATTTCCTGCGAGCGCGTACCCAAGAGCGAAAAGCTGCTCAAGTTCAGCCTCGATCTTGGCACCGAGCAGCGCACCATCCTTTCCGGTATCGCCAAGTACTATGAGCCCGAATATCTGGTGGGCAAGAACCTGGTCATCATCGCCAACCTGCCCCCGCGCAAGATGATGGGCATGGAATCCAACGGCATGATCCTCTCCGCTGTGGAAACGAAGGAAGACGGAAGCGAATATCTGCGTGTTCTGACGGTGGACGGCGATATCGCCGCCGGTTCTGAGGTGGGCTGATGATCCTCTTTGATTCTCACTGCCATCTCAATGATGAAAAATTCGCCGGGGATCTGGACGAGGTCATTAAGCGCATGCAGGATGCGGGCGTGCTTTTGTGCACCACCGTCGGCAGCGATGTGGAGACTTCCCGCCAGTGCATCAGGCTGGCCGAAAAATACCCCTTCGTATTCGCCTCCGCCGGCGTGCATCCGCACGACGCCAAGGATGTAAAGGATGATTACCTGTCCGAAATCGACAGCATGCTGCGCCATCCCAAGTGCGTGGCGCTGGGCGAGATCGGCCTGGATTACTACTACGATTACTCTCCCCGCGATGTGCAAAAGCGCGTGCTGGAAGAGCAAATCGAACTGGCCTACATCCGTGAAATGCCTGTCATTTTCCATGTGCGCGACGCGCACGGCGATATGCTGGACATTCTCAAAAAGCGTGCGCATCGCCTGCCCAAGGGCGTGATTCACTGCTGCTCGGCCAGCGCCGAAATGGTGCAAGAATACCTGAACCTCGGCCTGTACATTTCCTTTGCCGGCCCGGTCACCTTCAAAAACGCCGCCGGTCTGCTGGATGCTGCCAGAGTCGTGCCGCCGCACCGCCTGATGATCGAAACGGACAGCCCCTATCTTGCGCCCGTACCCAACCGTGGCAAGCGCAATGAGCCCGCCAACGTGTACTATGTAATGAAAACCTTCTGCGAATTGCACAACGTGCCCGAAGAAGTGCTTTCCAACATCACGCTGCGCAACACGCTCAATTTCTACGGTCTGCCTCAGCCTGAGCACGAATTCAAGGAAGGCATCTTCCCCTACACCAATATCGGCTTCTAAAATCTTCAAAGGACGGCATCATCGCCGTCCTTTTTTCATATGCTCATTTACAAAGGAGGTGGCGGCCATCAAGCGCAATTTCCATTCAACCATGCACTCGGCCTGTTATCGTCCGGGCAGCCGCCTGCTGCTTATACTGGGAGCAGGGTTGATTATTCTCGGTCTGTTGCTTTTGATTTTCTGCGTGCCGCTGTGGGTATATCTGGCGCTAATCGGCCTTGCGCTGATTGTGCTGGGCGTGTTTCTGATCCAAAAATAAAGGAGGAAAAGCAAATGTCTGTCAGAATTGTCTGTATCAAGCTTCCCCGTCCGCTGCGCGGGCTCGTCAGAATCATTTCCGGCAAGAAAAAATAAGAAAAACCCTTGACAATCCGGGGAATTTTTGTTATCATTACCTACGGCTCGAAAAGAGCCTGGTGCCACAGACAGCAGGTACGCGAAAGCGATTAAAGACGAAAGTCGCCCGCCGAGGTACAAGCGAGTATTAGTTGTTAATGCCCTTGTGCCATGCACGAGGGCTTTTTTCATTCTTAGCCGGACGGAAGGTGAAAAGAATGAGCAAGAATCTTGAACTGAAGAAGGCAGTAGTTTCTGAGATCAGCGAAAAGCTGAAGAACGCGCAGAGCATGGTCGTCGTCAGCTACAAGGGCATCACCGTTGAGGAAGTGACCGAACTGCGCAATCAGTTCCGCGCTGCCGGCGTTGAATACTGCGTGCTGAAGAACACCCTGGTTCGCCGCGCTCTGGCTGAGCTGGAAATTACCGGTCTGGACGAGCAGCTGGAAGGCCCCAACGCGTTCGCGTTCGGTATGACCGATCCCGCCGCCCCCGCCAAGATCGTGTACGACTTCATCAACAAGACCAAGAACGATGGTCGCATGACCGTCAAGGGCGGCCTGATGGGCACTGAGGTGCTGGACATCAACAAGGTCAAGGCCCTGAGCGAACTGCCCAGCAAGGAAGTTCTGCTGTCCCGTTTGGTCGGCAGCATCCAGGCACCCGTTGCCAAGCTGGTCTACTTCCTCGAAGCGCTGCGCAAGCAGCAGGCTGGCGAAGAGTAATCGCCGCATAATTCCGCATTACCCAAAATACATGAAAGAAAGAAATTGGAGGTCATTCTCATGACTCATGAAGAATTCATCAATGCCATTAAGGGCATGACCGTTATCGAGCTGATGGACCTGGTAAAGGCCCTGGAAGCTGAATTCGGCGTTTCTGCCGCCGCTCCCGTTGCCGCCGCTGGCGCTGCCCCCGCTGCTGCCGCTGCTCCCGCTGAAGAGCAGACCGAGTTCGAAGTCGTTCTGGTTGACGCCGGCTCCGAAAAGATCAAGGTTATCAAGGTTGTTCGCGAAGTCGTGTCCGGCCTGGGCCTGAAGGAAGCCAAGGAATTCGTGGAAGCCGCTCCCAAGACCCTGAAGGAAGGCGTTTCCAAGGAAGACGCTCAGAAGATCGTCGAGCAGTTTGCCGCCGTTGGCGCCAAGTGCGAAATCAAGTAATTCAATTTACGAATTACAAAGCAGCTTGTCCGAAAGGACAAGCTGCTTTGTTTCAATGATATTCATAACGACTTATGCTATAATGCTTATAAAGCACAACAGCAGCGAGGTTGGTTTTTTATGAAAGTAATGACCTTCAACATCCAGCACGCACTGGACTTTCAGAAGCGTGTAATCGATACCGGCCTGTTCGCCCATGCAATCGCCCGGCACGCTGCAGACGTATGCGGGCTGAACGAAGTACGCGGCGCAGGCCCCATCGAGGGATATACTGACCAAACGTCCGCAATCGGCGAAAGTCTCGGTTTTCATCATTACTTCGGCGAAGCCATTCGTGTGGGCGGAACCAGTCCTTACGGCAACGCCATCGTCAGCCGCATGCCTTTTAAATCTGCAGAAACCATCTCCATCCCCGATCCTGCCGACAGAAGCGAAGAAGGCCGCTTTGAATCTCGCTGCGTCGTAAAGGCCGTGATCAATGTGCAAGGCGTCGATATTTGTTTCCTTGTCTGCCACATGGGGCTGAACCCCAGTGAACGTCACAACGCGGTAGAGACAATATGCAGCATCCTCGACAGCTGCGATATGCCCGCCGTACTGATGGGAGACTTCAACACCACCCCTGACACTTCCGTGCTTCAGCCGCTGCGCGCTCGCATGAAGGATACCACCACCGAAGATTCTATCCCCAACGCCTTTACCTTTCCCTCGGACCGGCCGCACATCAAAATCGATTATATCTTCTATCGCGGCCTGAAGTGCGTCAAAACCATCACCATTAACCAAATCTATGCCGACCATCTGCCCATTCTGGCAGAATTCCAGGTGCGCTAATCTGTCTGCCCCCCAAAGAAAGAGCGAAGATGCAATCACTGCATCTTCGCCTTTTCTTATTTGCAATAGATCTCTATCGCCTTTTGCACAAACGCCGCCGTGCCTTCGCCGCCGACGCTGTCAATGCTCTGGCGGAAACGGTCGTACTGCGTATACATCTGCCCCAGACTGTATAGAATCTCCTTCGTGCAGGTGTAGAAATTGTCTGTAATGAACTGCTGCAGCGCTTTTACCTTCGCCTGCGCTTCGTCCGACTCCGGTGGAAGATGCTTCACTGCGCCCATCTCGCCAAAGAGCACCATCATGTCCTTCGCCGCCTGCTGATGCTGATCGGGCGTCACCTTTCGGCTGGCGTATTCCTGCCAGGCTGCGGTTTCGCCCCATTTTTCATAGGCTTCTTTCTTGTAGGCTTCCATTTCCGTTCTATCCAGCGCGTCAAACATAAATGCCTTCACTCCTTTTTCCTGTATAGACCGCGCACAGTCAATCAATCGATCAATATGCGCCCGCTCCTTTTCCAGCAATTCTATCTGCTGAAAAAGCGCCTTGCGCATGTCAAAATCCGGACTGTCCAGCATGGCTTTAATCTCCGAAAGGGAAAAGCGCAATTCGCGAAACATCAGTATGCTCTGCAGCCGCATCAATGTTTCGTCATTATACATCCGATATCCCGCCGGCGTCACCTGCGCCGGCTTCAAAAGCCCAATCGCATCATAATGATGCAGCGTGCGTACGCTCACGCCTGTTTTCCGGCTCACCTGATGTACTGTGTACATCCGCTTTCACCTCCCGTATAAATGCATTATAAACCCTCACGCAGTGTGAGGGTCAATATGAATTTTCAAATTATTTATCTTTACTTTTCCTTTATATTACGATAAAGTATATATATCTATGTCCTTGGAAAGCGGGGTGACGTTTTGAAACGTCTTTGGGCCTTTATTCTGTTGTTTTCCCTTCTGCTCCTTCCCTCTCTGGCAGAGGAAGAGGAGTTTTCATATAGTCAAATTGTGCCCGAGCCGCACGTCACGCTTATTTCCCCTTCCGTCAACCAAAGCTATGACGCAGGCGGCAAGCTGCACGTCAAAGCTAACGGCGAAAACGTCAGCAGCCTGATCGCCATCCTGACATATGATGGCGAAAACTTTACCTATATGGTGGATGGCAGCACGCTGGAGCACACCTTCGATACGCCCCAGTACACCCTTGGCGCTACCCTGACCGTTATCGGCTACGGCGGCGAGGATCAGTACGGCTACACCATGGAAAGCGCCCGCACGGTGCAGATCCTCTCCCCCCGTGATAAGCTTTTCAAGGATATGTTCGCGCTGGCGGCCAAAAATTTCAAGGATCCCTATTACTACCACGCTCCCGCCCAGGAGGACTGGGACCGCGGTATCTGCAAAAACTTTGTCATGCGCATGTTTGATACCTTCAAGGACAATTACCGCATGAAGGAATATCCCGATCTGGCGCTGCACATGCCTAAGAACAATTCCAAAGAAAACTGCAAGCCCTATGACTACGGCATCGAATGGCGCTATGAAACAGCCGCCGACGGCAGCCCCTTTGAAATTGCCGCACAGTTCAAGTATGATACAAGCCTCACCAAGGAAGAGAATATCGCCCTGTGCCGCAAACTTCTTGAAAGCGTGGAGGCCGGCGACTTTTTCCAGATGACGGGCGATTATTACTATGGCAAGGGCGCGCACAGCCTGCTGTTCATCGCCGATTACAATGCCGCCAGCGACTCCGTTTTCTGGACGGACAGCAACATGAAAAACGACAATGTGGACGGCTATCACTACGGCTATATGCAGTATAATGCCACCCGCGACATTGACTGGTTCATCGATGCCGTCTGCTACAAAAACCACGGCTGCACGCTTTACCGTCTGCGCAACGATCTTTTCATTCCGTAACACAGCCGCCAGTGCCTCCCGCTTGTCTGTATATACGGACAGCGCCAGCCATTGCGGCGGATCTCCCGCAGCGCCTCATTTTTCTCTTTTGTCTCCTCTATCTGTCTGATAATATAATACAGCATACAAAGCCCTCCTGCGTGTAGTATCCGCAGAAGGGCTTTTATTATGCACATATTTTTCCGGAAGGCATAGAATGTAGCGCAACTCTTTTTTGAAAGGAGCGATCCAAATGAACGATCAGGAAAAGAGCCGCAGCCGCTCGCCTTTTTCAGAGCTTTCCTTTTCCGAGCAACAGGAAATGTGGCGTCTTTGGCGCGCACAGCCGCTGGAATACAAAGATATTGCCGCTAAGGCGCTCGAACCCGAAGTGCTTCCGCCTCCGCCCGCGCCGCCGCAGCCCTATATGCCGCCCAGTCATCAAAATCTGGATCGTGTGCATGCGCGCATCTCTGCTGCCGCCGCCCGTGCCGGCGCCTTTCACCCGCTTACATAAACGGGAACAAAAGCCGCTGCGCCGCCTGCAGCGTGGTCTTCTCCATCAGCAGCTGCACAATCCACAATATCAATAAATGCCCGGGATACGCAGCGTACGCCGCCCATTTGGGAAAAGGCGTGCGCTTTTCGCGCTGCCAGAGAATCAGCGGCAGCGAAAGCAGCGCCAGCGTCTGCAGCTTCATAAATATGCGCACCACGCCCATATTCATCAGCGCGCCCGTCAGCGTTCCCTGCTGTACCAGGGAATAACCAAACAGCTGATTGACGCTCGCCGAGCCGTTGCCCCAGTACAGACAAAACGCCGCCATCACCGCTGCAATCGCGCTGCGCTTTTCGCGGCACAGGTACAGAAGGATAGCCAGCATCACGCCGTTGTAGCCGTAGTCCACCGTGACAAAGCCCGTCGCCATGAGCATAAGCGCCGGCGCCCAATAACGGCTGCCGTTGCGGTTGATGCGAATGCCCGCCACAGCGATATAGCCCATCAGTAGCGTAAACATCACATTCATTTGCTGCCAGGTGTGGTTGAGCCCCAGCATATAAAAGGGCTGGGCAATCACGCCGGCCAGCAAAAGCCGCAGCGCATATTTCACGGGATCGCGCGTATACACCGCGCCCACCACCATGCACCATACATACAGCGGAAACGCCATGCGCCCGATGATCCGCAGCTCCAGCACATCGCGGAAAATACGCGCGCCCACATGGTCGGTCACCATAAAAACAAGCGCCAGTATTTTTAAAAGGCCGGTATCAATATTGCCGGCAATGTCCTTTCTCTGCATGCTTTCATCTCCTCCCGAACAGTATATCATAATCTCCTGGGATTAAAAAGCACCAAAATAGTCTGTCCCGCCCTCCTGCGGCGCTTATTTCAGCCGCATTTGGACGGGACAGTGAGAAAAGGATCACAATCAATTGCATTTAGGAATAACAGTTTTTAATCGTTTTGCGAACGTTGACCGGCGCGTTCGCCTTTTGTCAGTGGCATTCCTCCTTTCGATGGTTCTATTCTATCAGTCAAGTTTTAACTGCATTTGAACCCAACATGAATTATTTGTGATCTTTTATATTGTTTTCCTTTTGTCGTGCATATGATAGAATAGCTAATGAAAGGAAAGGAGGCGCAGCATGACCAAAGCAGAAGAAATCCGCGTATTGCTCGTCAGCGCGTCGCCAACAGCGCTGTTAAGAATTCTGGATGTGCCAGGCATCAGCGTTTGCAGCATTGCAGACAGCGCAGCGCAAAGCCTGCCTCTGCTGCCCGCCCTGCAGCCGCATGCCGTATTATTTGCCGATTATGTGGGCAATCTGCCCGCCGTACTGCAAAGTATCCAGCAACTTTTGCCGCTTTCACCGCCGCGTATCCTCTGCCGGATGGAGGAAGGCTGCCTCTGCGACGCAGCATTTGATCACGCAATGCCGCATGCTTTGCCTGTGCTTTTGCGCACCGCCTGTTCAGACGCCATGGGCGTGCTGGCGCTTCCCAGCTTTGACCGCCGCTTTGGTATTGCACAGTCGCTCCTGACGCGCCTTGGCATGCCGCAGCTGCTGGGCCGTGAAAGCATCGCGCTGGGCGCGGTATATCTCAGCGCCATGCCGCAGCCCGTGCCGCCTGCCCAGCACTGGCTGTATCCCTTGCTGGCAGAAAAGCAGCACACCTCGCCCGCCGCCATAGAACGCCGCATCCGCAGCGTGATTGAAAGCACCTGGCTGCACGGCGATTTGCAGGCGCAGGGCGAATTGTTCGGTCTTACCGTCAGCGCTGAGCGCGGCAAGCCCACCAACGCAGAATTTCTCTCGCTGCTCAGCGAGCATATCCGCCTAAAGCTCATTTGACATTCTGTATCAGCATCCAGTAGTTTTCTCCCGTATCTGTGCGCACATAATCATAGCCATGAAGCCCCTTGGGTTGCAGCAAACCGCCCTTTGCCCGCACGGCGAAGGCGGTTTTTGTAATGCAGCCATTCTCCAGAAGGCAACCTGCCAATTGCTGCGCATTCGTTCCGGGAACGGCAGCAAACCGCCACGGAAAGGGCAGCACACGCACTGGTTTTTCCTGCGCAAGCATTGCGCGCAGCTTTTCGCATCCCCTGGGCCAATGCACCGCCGGCAGCGCATCCACAGGCGCGTCATGCAGTCGCGCGCGATATACAATGGATTGCTTCTCCGGCACGCGCACTGGTTTCTCCGCCGGCTGTACCTGCTGCGGCATAGGCTTCTCAGCCTTTGGCTGCGCAAGCAGCGCCGCCTCCTCCCAGCTCAGCTGATTTTCATCGCACAGGATCACCCGTCCGCAGCAGGCCACAAAGCGCAGCGCCTCCGGTCTAATACCCTGCCAGTTTCCCCGATCGTCTGTTGTAATGCTCCCGCCATCTGACAGCGTATATGTCTCCTGCCTGCCCAGGCCTCCCAGCGCCGTCAGAAAAGCGCCCGCCGTTGTTTCCTTGCTCCACCCAAAGGCGCCCTCCCGGCCGCTCAATGCCACATAGCCGCGCATTTTCTCCCCTCCTGCGCCATTTTATGCACAAAAGCCTGAAAGATGCTTGTATGTGCGGCAAATATCCGGTATAATGAATCAAATCCTTCAGAAAGGAAGCCTTTCATGCATTTTTTATTGACCAATGATGACGGCATTGACGCAATCGGCCTCAAGGCCCTGAGCGCTGCCGTGCTTGAAAAAGGACATTCTCTGATCGTCTGCGCGCCGCAAACCCAGCAAAGCGCTACCAGCCATTCTGTTACGCTGCGCGCACCGCTGATGGTCAGGGAAGTCGCCTGGGAAGGCGGAAAGGCCTATGCTGTGGCCGGATCGCCTGCCGACTGTGCGCGCATGGGCGTGGAATTGAGTGATCAGCCTATCGATTTTGTCTTCTCCGGCATCAATAACGGCGACAACGCCGGCACTGCCATCTATTACAGCGGCACCTTCTCCGCCGCCCGCGAAGCGCGCATGCTGCGCCTCAAAGCCATGGCTGTTTCCATCCAGCCGCACGCCACCTGGGACATGCTGCTGCACCTGGCGCGCCTGGCTGTACGCATTGCCGAAAACTTTGAACACACCGAATTGCCCCGTCTGTGCGTGATCAACCTCAACGCTCCCGCCCTGCCGGTGAGCGAACTAAAGCCCCTTCAGCTTGCGCCCGTCAGTCAGAGCTTTTTCCTGGACGCCTATGAAGAGCGCACCGATCTGCACGGCAATCCCTACTTCTGGCTCAAGCCCGGCATCGTGATGGAAAAAATCGAAGAAGGCAGTGATCTGGATCTGCTGCAAAAAGGCCATATCACCTGCTCCTTTGTCCTTCCCTCGCCGGACTGCAACGATAAATATACAGAAAAAATGCAGGATTTCTGTCTTTAAGCTTGCATTTTTTCTTAAAACACTCTATAATATATGCGTTCTTGTGCCAAAATACGTTATTTTCGAGGTGCAATTATGCAAGACACTCAGGATATGATCCAGCGGTTGAATTTGAGCGGCAAAAAGCTGAGCAAATCCCACCGCCGGATCGCTGAATATATTGTAGAGCATTACGACAAGGCGGTGTTTATGACCGCTGCCAAGCTTGGCGAAATGGTCGCCGTCAGCGAGAGCACAGTGGTGCGCTTTGCCGTTGCGCTGGGCTATGAAGGCTATCCGCAGCTGCAGCGCAGCCTGCAGGAGCTGGTTCGCCATCGCCTCACCGTCACGCAGCGTTTTGAAATGTCGGCCGACATCAACCAGCAAAATGTTTTGTCCACAGTCCTTAAGACAGACATGCAGAACATCCGCTCCACCATCGAAGAGATTGATGAAAATGTGTTCCAGCAGGTTGTATCGGCACTGATGGGCGCCAAGCGGCTGTATATTCTCGGCCTGCGCTCGGCAGCTCCCCTGGCACAGTTTGCCGGCTATTATCTGCACTATATTTTTGACGATGTGCGTGTGGTTGCCACCGGCACCACCGACGTATTCGAAGCCATCTCCCGCGTGGAGGAGGGCGACGTGCTGCTGGGCATCAGCTTCCCACGTTATTCCAGCCGCACGATTGAAGCCATGTCTTTTGCCCGTGCGCACAAGGCCAAGGTCATCGGCCTCACGGACGGCGCCATGAGCCCGCTGCACGATGTAGCGGATATCTGCCTGTCGGTGCATACGGACATGGCCTCCTTTGTAGATTCCATGGCTGCCCCCATGAGCGTTATCAACGCGCTGATTGTAGCGCTTGGCATCATGAACCGCGAACAGCTTAACGCGCGGTTCAAACAACTGGAAGAGGTGTGGGACGCATACAGCGTCTATATGAATGAAGGTAAATGATGTAATTGTCATCGGCGGCGGCGCGGCGGGTCTTTCTGCCGCGCTGTTTGCTGCGCGCGCCGGAGCGCGCGTCACGATGCTGGAAAAGAACGAAAAATTCGGCAAAAAGCTATATATCACCGGCAAAGGCCGCTGCAATCTGTGCAACGACTGTGAAACGGAAGAATTTTTGCGCAACGTGCCGCGCAATCCGCGCTTTTTGTATTCTGCGCTGCGCTTTTTGTCGCCCAAAGATCTGCAGCAGCTGATGAACGACCTGGGCTGTGAAACCAAGGTCGAACGCGGCAACCGCGTATTTCCCGTCAGCGATCATGCCAGCGACGTGTCCCGTGCCTTTATGGACGGCCTGCGCGGACAGCAGCTCAAGATCGGCGTCAACGTCAAGGATATTGAGATCACCGATGGCAAGGTGACTGCCGTCATCGCCGAAGATACCGCCGGCACGCGCCGCATCCCCTGTGATGCGTGCATCATCACCACCGGCGGCGTCAGCTATCCCGTTACCGGTTCCACGGGCGACGGCTATGCCTTTGCCAAAAAGGCCGGACATACGATCGTGCCGCCGCTTCCCGCCCTGGTTCCGCTCATTACCAAGGAAGACTGGCCCAAGCAGCTGCAGGGGCTTTCTCTCAAAAATGTTTGCCTAACCGCCCGTGTTCATGGTAAAATAAAATATAGCGAGCAGGGCGAAATGCTCTTTACACATTTTGGTATTTCCGGCCCGCTGGTGCTCACGCTCTCCAGCGCACTGGCTGCCTGCAACTGGAAGGATGTACAGCTGACGCTGGACATGAAGCCCGCGCTGACCGAAGAGCAGTTGGACGCGCGTATTCTGCGCGAACTGAGCGCATCCCCGCGCAAGCAGCTGCAGAATATCCTGCCCTCGCTTTTGCCCTCCCGCATGGCGGAAATTTTCCCGCAGCTGATTCATGTGGACGGCGCCAAGCAGTGCGCACAGATCACCGCTGCCGAGCGTGCGCGCATGGTCGGCCAGCTCAAATCCCTGCCTATCACCGTGCTTTCTCCCCGTCCCATTGCCGAAGCCATTGTCACCTGCGGCGGCGTAAGCACCAAGGAAGTCGCCCCCGCCACGCTTATGAGCAAAAAAACCGAAGGGCTGTTCTTCGCCGGCGAGGTGCTGGACGTGGACGCCTATACCGGCGGCTTTAACCTGCAGATCGCCTTTTCCACCGGCGCGCTGGCAGGCCACAGCGCAGCGAATTACAATTTAGATCGTACCTGACGGAAGGACTGTTCATCACCATGCATTATATCGTCCTGGACCTGGAATGGAACCAGCCTTTGTCCTATAATTCCTCTGCCTACCGTGCGGTGGGCGGCAGGCTGCTGTTTGAGCTCATTCAGATTGGCGCAGTCAAGCTGAACGAAAAGCTTGAGATTGTCGATACCTTCAATCAGCTCATCCAGCCCACGCATTATGTCAAGCTGCATCCGCGCATCAAGCGCATCACCGGCATCAGTCAGGAGGATCTGTGCGACGCGCCGCAGTTTGCCGAGGCCGCCGGTCGCTTCCACGGCTGGTGCGGCGAGGATGCTGCGCTGCTCACCTGGGGCTGCGATGACATTTCTGTATTGCAGCAGAACCTCGATTTCTTTGAGTGCGGCCATCTGCCCTTCCCCCAATTTTATGATATGCAGCGCCTGTACGGCGAATTGGTTGGCGATACCAAGAACCGCGCAGGTCTGAAGGCCGCGATGGAGCATTTTGAAATTGAGCCTGATGAATCGCTTCCGTTTCATAATGCGCTCAATGACGCATACTATACTGCACTGGTGTTCCAGAAGTTCCCCGCGCCCGAAAAAGTGCTTTCCTGCCAGCAAACAGCGCGCAAGCTGGTGCACGAGGATCGTCAGCGCCGCCATGAAAAATGTGATACCATCCGCGTAGCCCGCATCTCCGAGGCTATGCGCGGCAAGCATACCATGACGCCTCCCTGCCCCGCCTGCGGCAAAAGAAACGAGCTTTCCGCCGATTATCTCACCTTGTCCGATGGCGCGCAGCAGGCGCTGTGCGTTTGCCCGGATCACGGGCTTTTCACCGTCCGCATCAAATTCCAGAAAGATGACAAGGGCCGCCGCGTCATGGTGCGCTCCTGCGCGCTGAGCGAAGAGCAGAGCCCTGCCTATATCTCCACCAAACTCATCCAATGGCAGAATAAGCTTTCTGCCCAGCGTACCGCGCAGAAAGCGCAAAAGGAAGCTGAATAAGAATGATCCGCATTACCTGTAACGAAAAAGAATACCTGAGCGAGAGAGCAATCACTGTCGCTCAGGTTTTTTCGCATCTTTTGGATGAAAATCACGCCCCCGCGCTGGGCGCCTTCTGCGGCGGCCGCGTGCTGGAGCTGAACAGCATCCTCAAAAAAGACTGCGAGCTGACGCCCATCACCTTCTCCCACGAAGAAGGCCGCCGCATTTACGAGCGCTCGCTGCGCTTTATATTGCTGCTGGCTGTGCATCGCTGCTATCCCGATGCACGCGTACGCATTGAGCATTCCATCGGCTTTGGCTTGTATTTTGAGCTGGATGGCAAGCGCGTTACGCAATCCGACGTCTTGCTGATTGAGGATACCATGCGCGAAATCGTGCGGGAAAATCTGCCCTTTATCCGCAATAAATGGTCGCGCGAAGAAGCAATCGACTATTTCTCCGCCCTGGGCTGGCAGGATAAGGCCGATCTGCTTTCCTACCGCACTTACGATTATTTCCACATCTACGAATGCGGCGGCCTGGCAGAATACTTCTACGGCGCCATGCTGCCCGAAACCGGTATGGCAAAGGTCTTTTCGCTGCGCTATCATCCGCCGGGACTGATCCTGCAGATGCCCGCGCCCGCCGATCCCAGCGTTCCCGCGCCTTACATTTCGCGACCCAAGCACATGGCCACCTTCTTTGAAAGCAATTACTGGTGCGAGATTCTCGGCTGCCAGAATGCTGCCGACCTCAATCACCTGATCACCGATAACAAGCTGCGCGAGTTCATCCGCGTCAACGAAGCGCTGCATGATCAGTCGCTCTCGCGCATTGCGGAGGATATCCTGCGCATGGCAGCGCGCGCCGTTTTTGTAGCCGGCCCTTCCTCCAGCGGCAAAACCACCACAGCCAACCGCCTCAAAATCCATTTGCAGGTGCTGGGCATGAAGCCCATCCTCATTTCGATGGACGACTTCTATCTCAATCGTCCCGACGTACCGCTGGATGATGACGGCAAGCCCGATCTGGAATCGCTGTATGCGCTGGATGTAAATCTCTTCCGCCAGTGCATCCGCGGCCTGCTGGATGGCGAAGAGGTCATCATGCCGCGCTACGATTTTTCCACCGGCATGCGCAAAAAGGAAGGCGTTCCGCTGCGTATGCAGCGCAACCAGATTCTGATCATTGAGGGCATCCACGGCCTTAATCCCGTGCTGCACGAAGGCTTTGATCCCGGCGAAATCTGCAAGTTCTACCTGTCTGAGCTCACCTGCCTGAACCTGGATGATCACAATCGCATCCGTACGACGGACGCGCGTCTGCTGCGCCGCATCGTGCGCGATTACCAGTTCCGCGGCACCACGCCCGAAAAGACGCTCACCATGTGGGACAGCGTACGCGCCGGCGAGGAAAAGTGGATTTTCCCCTATCAGGAGCAGGCAGACATCGTCTTTAATACGGCCCTTCATTATGAATTGCCCGTGCTCAAACCCATTGCCTATCATATGCTCAGCAGCATCGGCCCGGAGCATCCCTGCTATTTCCGCGCGCACAGGCTCACGCGCATGCTCAATTATTTCCTGCCTGCGCCGCAGGATGTGCTCAGCGAAATCCCGCCGCTTTCCATCCTGCGCGAATTCATCGGCGGCAATACGCTCTACGATGCGCCGTGACCGCCCTTGAAATTGCCATGATAAATGATCGCCTCCTTGCGCACAATAGCCGCGAGGAGGCGATTTTCCTTGAAGAAAGTCATTATTTTCACCCTATGCGCAAGCGCCGCACTGCTGCTGTGCGGCTGCACCACCAATGCCGATCCCGCGCCGGGCAAGGTTTCAACATCCCCCAGCACTGCGCCCATGACCAGCGCCGCGCCCTCAGCCACCACGCTCCCGGACGCCGCCAAGGACATGCTGACAAACACTGTCAATAAAATCATGGGCACGGATGACGCGCTCAAGGCCTCGCAGGAGATCCGCGACGCTGTCAGCAAGCTCACCGAAATTGATACTGCCGTATGCGCTGCCGCCGGAGACAGCGCCGCCATTGGCGTCACCTACACCTCCACCTATCAGGGCAAAATGGACGACCGGCTGCGCGGCATGATCTATGCGCGCGTCAAGGCCATTCACCCGGGCATTACCACCATCTATGTAACGGATGACGCTGCGCAGAGCAATGAAATTGCATCTCTGTATCAGATGCTGCAAAGCGGCGGCTCCTATGAAACGGTAGAGGGCAGCCTCGCCTCGCTGACGGCCGGCATGGAGCCCTATCAGGAATAAACGATGGACCGCATCTATCTTCTCACGCGGCGCACACTTTTGTGCGCCGTCTTTGCATGCCCGCTGGCGCTGCTTTCTCCCTGGCTCGGCGCGCTGTGCCAGCTATTCTTTTCGCTGTATGCTGCCGCATTTATGCCAATCACTGCGCCGCTATGGAAAAAGCGGCAGGCTTCCCCTGCCGCTTGCATGCGCCGTATGCTTTTTCCCTGTGCCAGCGCGCTCTTTCTGGGATATTTCCCCCGTTTTCTGCTGCTTGCTGTATTTCCATCCATGCACATTCTCACGCGTCAGCTGATCGATTTATTCTCTTGTGGTACAGCGCTTTTGCTGCAGTGCCAATTGCTGCGTTTTTTCCCTTATGAACGCAAAGAACACGCCTGCTTTTCTCTGATCTGCCTGTTTTTCTTTATCGCCTGTATGCTATCAGTCGGGTAGCAAGCGGCAAGGGCGCATCCACCGCACATTCCTTCACAGGTTCATTCAGCGCCTTGATTTTCTCTTCATTCAGTCGATAGCGTTTCATCACATCCCACAACCGTTCACCCGGCTGGGTGATATACAGCGCCAGTTCGCTGCCATGCGCAGCAAGACCATCGCGCTCCATGCTGCCAAGCGCAAACACCTGCGCGTACCTTTCCCCGTCGGCATGCAGCGTAATCACGCAGCGCACCTCCGCCCGATCGCCCGATACCATCGAGGCTTCCACATGCGAGGCACTGAGTGAAAGCATATCCTCCGCCCGGGCGCTGCCGGCAAAATGCAGCCTCAGCGGCTCCTCCGCAGTATAAGACACCGGAATGCCGCTGTCTTCAGTCATATACAAAAGCGTCGTGCACAGCGACATATCCACCGTCAGCCGCCCGCCCTGCTCGCTGGCGCCAGCCAATACCGGCCGTGCAAAGGCGCACAGCACCGTTTTGATGCGCGGCGCATTTTCCGGCAGCATCAGCTGCACGCGGGCGCTCTCGGCAGTCTGTTCATTGATCATCTCCGTGCAAAAGGACAGCACTTTTCCTTCCGACACGGTGCCGGAATCCGTCGCAAAAGCATCCGTTACCAGATGCACTTCCTGCTCGCGAATGGCCGCCAGCTTCACATGCAGCCCTACCTCCGCCCGCAGCACAGCGCCGCTCTCATCGCCCTCCAACGCCACCGCCGTATCCGTCACCTCCGCCGACGCCGACAGCATATCGCCCATCTCGCCGCCCAGCGTTACAGTCTGTTCAAAAGGCAGGCTGTGCTGCGAATATAACACCGGCCGTCCCGGCAGAGAAGAAGCAAAGCACGCCGTCAGATCAATGCTGCCGGTAACCGTCGCCCGGCCATCGGCGCCGCCAATAATATCCTCCACCCGCGCCTCAGCCTGCGACAGCAGCGCCTCCTGCGCGCCCAGCACATCGCTTATCTCAACTTCCTCGCGAATCAGCCCCTGCTCAGCTCCGCTGCCTACCACAATCTGCGTACAAATCTCTTTTTCGAGCGTCTGCACATCCGCTTCCGATACGCGCGCTACTACGCTCTCTTCCTGATTGAACAGCGCTGACGCATAGATATTCAGATCCGCACGCAGCAGCAAACGCCCGTTAAATACGCGCGACTGCACCTGGCTGACCTCGCATACCGGCGTATAATCCGCCGTTTCCTGCGCATTGAGCGCGCGCGAGAAGTCATGGCTCACCTGCGCCGCCTTCACGCGCGTGAGATCTCCCTGCGCATACAGTGCAAAAAAATCCACCCGGCCGCTCACCGTCACGCGTCCGGCAGAAGCTTCGCATACCTGCGGTACCGCCCGGGCGTCTGCATACAGCACGCGCACTTCATCGCGCAATCCGCCCGGCAGCATCACCTCTGCTTCCACCGTCGTCTGCTGCGGCGCCGCCTGCAATGCGCTGGCGCTGATTACCGTTTCCTTTACCAATTGAATGCTCATGGCATAATCCCCCTTCATTTCTGCTCCATGCTTATGGGATTACGCTGCAAATTATACCAGCATAAACCGTCGTATCCTGGCTATTTTCGTTTAATCGCTTGATTCGATGCAGCATTTGTGCTATAATTCCAATCACCAAGATTGCCATAGAGAGGCCTTTCATGTTCTACGCCTATCAACTTAAGCCCCATCCCAATCCCCGTTATCAGCAATCCATGTTTGATCTGAGCAAAAAGGAGCTTGCCTGCATGCTTCTTTCTTGCGGCATAGACTCCCCCATCGAGGAACGCGTGCTGGGCGGCACGCCGTTTCTCTGTTTTTCGTGCGATCAGCAGCCGCCGGCCATCGCTTCCTTTCTGGCTGCGCATTCCGGGCTGTATCTGGCAGCCGAATTACAAGGCGATCTTTTACGCCCGCTGATACTTCCTCGGCCTGATTATCTGCCCGCCGATATGCCGGACGTGCTCAAGTATAAGGGCAAAACAAACACCGCCTTTACGCACATGATGATCAACCTCGCCCTCGCCGCCGGGCAAATGTACAAGGCGCCCGCGCCCTGCATTCTGGATCCCATCTGCGGCCACGGCACGACGCTGTTTTGCGCGCTGACGCGCGGCATGGACGCCATCGGCATTGAAAGCGACCGTAAAAGTGTGCAGGAAGGCAGTGCTTATGCGCTCAAATGGCTGCAGACAAACCGCATCAAGCATCAATGTGATCGCACAGGCCGCACCATCCCCGGCGGTAAAAATGCGCCGGAAACGCGCATCACCACGCAATTGGAAAACAAGCGCTCCCTTTCTTTCCTGCTGGCCGACACCCGCAACACTGCACATCTGATGCGCAAAAAGCCAGCGCACGCCCTGGTTGCCGATCTGCCCTACGGCGTGCAGCATGCACCGACAGAAAACGGCAAGATGAGCTCGCTGGAAAACCTTCTTGCCGATGCGCTGCCTGCCTGGCGCGCTTCTCTTCTGCCCGGCGCTGCTGCCGTGCTTTCCTTCAACACCTACACGCTCAAGCGCAAAACGCTGCAGCAATTGATGGAGGACGCCGGCTTTACTGTATTAACCGAGCCGCCTTATGATGATTTTGAACACTGGGTCGAGCAAGCCGTCAACCGTGATGTGATTGTCGCCCTGAATTTGAAAAAGTAAGCTACCTGCCGCCTATCAAGGAGGATACAACATTGTTTAGCAAAGAAAACTTTGAATCCATGACCGTTATCGAACTGCGCAAAGTCGCCCGTGAAAATGGCGTAACCCTCAGCGCCGGTATTTCCAAGCTGGGTATTATCGATCGCCTGTGTGAAAAGCTGGTAGAAAGCGAGCCCGCTCCCGCGCCTGCTCCTCAGGTACGCCGCGCCGCCGCCATCGTCTCTGATGATGAGGATACGCCTGTTCTCACGCCCAATGCACCCTTCACCCGCACGCTGCCCACTTCTTCTGTTCCGCGCCCCGTCGCGCCGCAGCCGACGCCTTCCATGCGCCCTGTGCCGCAGCAGCCTACGGTAAACCGCGGCAATGTGCCTGGCACCAACAAGCCCGTATTCTCGCTGGAAGGCGTGCGCGCCTGGCATAATCCGCGCACCTACCAGCAGCCAAGCGCCTCGCCTTATGGCCAGCAGCGCCCCGCACCGCGCCCGCAGCAGCCTGCCACGCCCTATGGCCAGCAGCGCCCTGTGCAGCGTCCTTTCCAGACCGTTTCCCGCTTTGGTCCTGACGCCGCGCAAACGCCCGCGCCCGAAGCCCCCGCTGCCGAGCCTTCCATCCGTCCGGAAGCCGAAGCTGCGCCCCAGTCCACTTTCCAGGCTGCGCCTGCGCCTGATTTCCGTGCACGCACATCCTTTAATCCTCTGCGCGAAAGCACGCCTGCGCCCGCCGTTCCTGCTGAGGCGCCTGCGATTGCACTGCCCGATCTGCTCGCCATGGGCGATGTAACGGACAGCACCGGCGTACTGGAAATCCATCCGGAGGGCTATGGTTTCCTGCGCACCGGCAATTTCCTGCAGGGCAGCCATGACGTATACGTCTCCAATGCACAGATCCGCCGCTTCCATCTGAAAAACGGCGATCTGATCACAGGCAAAACGCGTCCTCAGCGCGAAAATGACCGTTACTGCGCCATGCTCTACATCACCGAGATCAACGGTGTTGTGCCCGATGATCTGCAGACCCGCGTTTCCTTCGAATCGCTGACCGCGCTGCCGCCCGACAGGCAGATAAAGCTCGCAGACAGCAAGGATGATCCCGAAGCGCTGCAGCTGATTGACCTGGTCGCGCCCATCGGCTTTGGCCAGCGCGCGCTGATCATCGCGCCGCCGCGCAGCGGAAAAACGCAATTGCTGCGCAGCATGGCCGCCTCTATCCACGCGCACTATCCCGAAACGCATATCATATCGCTGCTGCTGGGCGAGCGTCCGGAGGAGCTTTACGCTGCGCGCAAGGAGCTTCCTGGCCAGGTGGTGTACGCCACCTTCGATGAGCCTACCGAAAATCAGCTGCGCGTATCGGAGCTGGCGCTTGAGCATGCGCTTCGCCTGGTGGAGCAAAAGAAGGACGTCATTCTCTTTGTTGACAGCCTCACCTCGCTTTGCCGCGCCTACAGCGACGCTGCGCCGCAGAATGCCCGTATGCTGCAGGGCGGCCTGGCCGCCGGCGCCGTCAACAGACCCAAGCGCCTCTTCGGCGCCGCCCGCAAGCTGGAGGAAGGCGGCAGCCTGACGGTCATTGCCGTCATGACGGCCGATACCCTCAGCCCGCTTGACAATGCGATTGCTGATGAATTCCACGGCGCTGCCAATATGAAGCTGCGTCTGGTTCGCTCGGCCAGCGCTCTTCTCACGCCCATGATCGACCTGAATGAAAGCGGCACGCGCAATGCACAGCTGATGCTGAATGAAGATCAGCTCTCCTGCGCGCAGCAGATCCGCGTACTGGCGCAGAAAAAAGGCAGCGAAGAGGCCATCCGCCTCCTGCTGCCCCTGATGAAGAAAGCTCGCTCTGCCAAAACACTCTCTGCGCAGCTGGCCGATATCGATTAATCGCCGCGCAGCACACATACGGCATAGCCCAGATTATCCGCGCTGACCAGGCAGCTATAGCCTTCCGGCATGGGAAACGCTGCGCCCAACGCATCCATCGGGACGCACAGGATCACTACATCCCCCGTCTCCCGCGCGATGGTCAGTGCGCCATATGTATGCAGCGCGTCCAGGTATTCTTCCAGGCACCAGCCAGTCGCCTGCATCACCAGCGCATGCTCCCGCCCCACATAGCGGAAATGCAAGCTCTCGTTCTGCACGCCCGTCAGCATCGCTTTTTCTGGCGGATAACGCCGGATAAAGCCGTACCGCCATGCATTCTCCCGCAGCCACAGGCCGTCTGTGCCCCTGTCCAGCGCATCCTGGCAGGACCAGTCCAGCGCGCCTGTAAACTGCAGATCAAAGCATGTGGCCAGCTGATGCTCGCTATGCCCGCTGTCGGGCACATCCCGCCGTGCAGCGCTGAGCGCCGCCGCCGTTGTCATGGTCTTGCGATACGTCTCAAAGGCTGCATCCTGCAGCGCATGCTGCTCGCTGGGCGCACGCATTCCCGCCGTGATCCATGTGCGGAGCAGCGGATTATCTGCGCATAAATCGCACAGGGCGTAAATTGTCTCCTCTGATAAGGATACATCCTGCGCAGCGGGCACATACAGCCCCACCATTTTTCGCACATTGCGCGCCTGCTGCGAGGGCATATCTTGCGGCAGCGGCGTCTGCTGATTCACATACAAAAGCTGCCCCTTCAGCAGCGTCTGCCGCGAAAAGTGCGTCATTTTTGCTGTTTCAGGCAGGCCTTGCGCGCCGACGTACACACTTGTCTCCCCGTGCTGTGCAAGCAGCACACGGGCAGATACCGCCGTTTCCTCCCGAAAATACGCGCCGGTGAACAGCATCAGCATCAGCGCAATCAGCACCAGGCCAAGTGCTGCACGGTAACCTTTTTTCATTACGCATCCCTCCTGCATCCATTATTGACCGTACACAGTCACTTTATACATACAGAAAGGTGATATATCATGTCCATCACAGTTCTTCCCTTCGGCGCGCTGCAAGGCCGCACAGCCCAGCTGTATACCATCACCAATGCATCCGGCGCATCCGTCAGCCTGTGCGATTTTGGCGCACACCTTGTATCGGTCCGCGTACCCGATCGCACGGGTCATCTGGGCGACGTCTGCCTGGGCTTTGAAAATGCCGCTGCCTACGATCAGATTGAATACTCCTTCTTCGGTGGCACCATCGGCCGCGTGGGCAACCGCATCGCCGACGGCAAGTTCACTCTGAACGGCAAAGAGTACTCCCTGTATCAGAACAACGCCAGCAACTCGCTGCATGGCGGCCAGTTCGGCTTTGATCGTCGCTGGTGGGATGGGGCCATTACGGGCGAAAACCAGGTTACCTTCACGCGCATCAGCCCGGATGGCGAAGAAAACTATCCCGGCACAATGCAGGTTTCTGTCTGCTTTACCTGGACGGAGGATAATACCCTCCGCATTGCCTACAAGGCCGTATCTGATCAGGACACGCTGTGCAACCTGACCAACCACGCCTATTTCAACCTCGGCAATACTGCTGACATCCTCGATCATGAAGTGATGGTCTGCGCAGATACCATCACAGCCGTGCGCGAGGATCTGATCCCAACCGGCATCGACGCGCCGGTTGACGGCCTGCCCTGTGATCTAAGATCGCCTACTGTCATTCGCGATGGCCTTGCCAGAAGCCAGGAATATCCCATCATGATTTCCGCCAAGGGCTACGACTTTAACTACCCCATCCCCGGCGAAGGCTTGCGCCTGTGCGCCACCGCCTATGCAGCCGATTCCGGCCGCCTGATGGAGGTATTTACCACCGAGCCCTGCATGCAGCTGTACACCGGCCAGTACATGGATGCCGACGGCCGCGGCGGCGTGCATTACGGCGCGCACGGCGGCTTTGCGATGGAAACGCAGCATCACCCCGACGCCATCCATCATCCGCAATTCCCCAGCATCGTACTGAAGGCGAATGATACATACCAGACAGTCACCGAATACCGCTTCAGCGTAAAATAAGCAAATAAAAAGAGGACGCAAAAGCGTCCTCTTTTATTTTGCCAGCAATTCCGCCTGTTTTTTCTTGGGCAGACTTTTAAAAACCAATTCGTAGGATTTATCCAGCATCGTGCGCACCAGCGCATCCGGCACCTCGCCGTCCGGGCGGATTGAATTCCAGTGCAGTTTATTCATATAATAGCCAGGCAAAATATCCGGATACTGCCCCCGCAGAAATTCGCCTTCCGCTGGCTCCAGCTTGAGCGTGATATAGTACGGCTGGCCCGCTTCATTCATACAGATGGCAGCAAACATTTTATCGCCCAGCAAATAACGCTGCCAACCCCATTCGGCCTTAAAATCGCTTGTCACGCCCTGCTTTTGCTTGAGATATGCGTCAATCCATGGATACTTCATCCAATCGCCTCCGGATGAATTATAGCACAGTGCTATCTTTTGCTGCAATTGTTTTCACATAAATAGGGGCACTGCATTTCTGCAGCGCCCCAAGGAGGATTATCAATTACTTGGCAGCAACATGCTCGATGATGATGCCGGTGGGAGTGGAGTATTCGAAGCCGGGCCAATAGGTGTGCTTTTCGGGATCGGTAGAGTACACCACGTTGCGGCCGATTTCTTCCTTCACGTTCAGATAGTCCATCTTGGCTTCGTCGCCCTTGAGCTTGGCATCAAAGAACGCAGTCAGGAAGTGCGCGTTGTAGCCGTTCAGGCGCCAGTTGTCCCAAACGCCGTCTGCCCAGCGGCGGGCATCCGCGTAATCGCGCTTGTGTGCCTCAAGAGGCGTGGGGTTGGGAGAGGCGGAATGGTTGAGCAGCTCGTAGGTCACATAGTAGCGATCGGTATTGACGGAAGCTGCAAACATTTCACGCACGCCGGCATAAGGAACGATCTGGTCGGCATTGCCCTGGATCCACAGGGTGGGCGTAGTGATGTTGGCGAAGGAATCCAGATCGAACAGCGCACGGCCCCAGGGAGCAAACAGCACCGCAGCGTCAACACGCTCGTCGCCCTTGAAGTCTTCCGCTTCGGTCAGCAGATCCGCATAGGCAGCGTACTGGGTCAGAGTGCCTTCGCTCAGCTTAGCGCCGATGGTGCGCAGCGCGCCATAGCCGCCGAAGCTGTAGCCAACCAGGCCGATCTTTTCAGGATTCATCATGCCCTTGAGCCAACCGTCGGCGTTGAGCACTTCCACCTGGCCAATCACAAAGCGCTGGTCAACGGTACGATTGATGATGGAGCCGGTGTAGGCGATGGCAGGGTTGAAGTCGGTGTAGGTAGAATCAGTATGGTCAATGGCGATAACGACATAGCCCTTGGTGGCCATGTTTTCACCGATCCAGCTCATCAGATAGCGGTTGCCCGGATAGCCGTGGCTGACCACGATGACAGGATAGGGGCCGCCCTCGAGGTAGGGCTCGGCGTCGCGCATAGCGCGGCCCATGTAATCAAAGGCTTCCAGGTCGCCTTCGTCAATGCGGCCGATGTAATCGGTGTAGGAGCTGAGCTGCTTGGCGCCTTCAGCGATCTTGGCAGGATACCACACTTCCAGCGTGTGCTTTCTGTCGTACAGGGGGCGGGGATTGGCTTCAGTGATGTTGGCCAGATCCACTTCTTCAGGATTCACTACTTCGATGGTACGTACGCCGATGGCGTATTCACCGCGATAGCCCAGCACAGGCGCGCCGGAAACCGCGTCGCCAATGATGGCGCCGATCGGATAACCTTCTTCATACACGAACTGGTCAGCACCAGCCACGGTGAAAGAGAAGCACAGCACCAGCATGAGCAGGAAAGCAAAGGTCTTCTTCATGTTTTTTCTCCTTTCGTTATTGCTTACCGCAGGGTACACTCCGCCCTCAGCGGTAAACGGTTACAAATATGTCGAGCCTCAAACGCCCTTGATTTAACCTTATTGTATCATTCGTTTCATTTCTTTGCAATACTAAATACTTTCTATCTGATATATAATATTTATATATCATTCTTATCGTTTCTTTTAGAAATTATAATGTATAAATTTTTCTTTTGGCCATATGAGATATATCAAAATTGATATAATAAAAAAGCATCCCGAAGTTATCTATGCTTCGGGATGCTTTCTTATGTCTATTTATTCGGCCTCGGTGGTCTGCACTTCTTCGGCAGTCTCTACAGCCTTGTTTTCCTGCGCCTTGCGGGCCGCCTTATTGACGGTAATCACCACATGACGGTTGGGTTCTTCACCTTCGGAATGGGTGGTAACCGCAGGATTGCCCTGCAGCGCGGAGTGCAGAATGCGGCGCTCATAGGGATTCATGGGCTCCATGGATACACGGCGGCCGGTCTTGACCGCACGGTTGGCCATACGATTGGCCAGGCGGATGAGCGCCTCCTCGCGGCGGGCACGGTAGCCTTCGGTATCCAGGGTAACGCGGATGTATTCGCCGCGGCCCTTATTCACCTGCAGGCTGGTCAGGTACTGCAGCGCATCCAGCGTTTCGCCGCGACGGCCGATCAGGATGCCCTGAGAATCGCCCTGCATGTTCACGCGGACATTGCCTTCTTCGTCCGTATTGACGTCAACAGACACTTCCACGCCCATCAGCTGGGTGAGCTCCTGCAGGAAGCTCTGCGCACGGCCGGCGGCAGTGGCGGGATCCTTCTGCTCGGCAGGCGCAACGGGCTTCTTTTCAGCAGGCGCCTTCTTTTCAGTGGGCTTTTTCTGCTGCTTCTTGGCGGCAGGCTTCTTTTCAGCCGCCGGCTTTTCTTCCTTCTTTTCGGCGGCAGGCTTCTCAGCCTTCTCGGTCTTCTCGGCCTTTTCCTTCTTGGGGGCAGCAGGCTTCTTTTCGGCATTCTGGCGGCGCTGCTTCTTTTCAACAGGCGTATCCAGAGAATCCGCAAACAGGGAATGGGTGTCAAGGACGGTCTTTTCTTCTTCGATCGCCGTTACACGCACACGCCAGGGACGGCTGCCAAACAGGCCAAACAGGCCCTTGCTGCCTTCTTCAATATCCTCTACGGTTACTTCACCGATGGTCAGATTCAGCTCTGCCAGGCCGGCGTCAATCGCCTCTTCACGGGTCTTACCCGTGGCTTCAAACGTCTTTTTCATTACTTTACGCTCCCCTTACCTACGGTCTTGACCTGCGTTTCTTCCTTGGCCTCCTTGTAGTCCAGGTACTTATTCAGCGCGATGGACTGGACAGTTGCGAAGATATTGATGGTTACCCAGTACAGAGCAAAGCCAGCATTGCTGGTCAAGCAGATGAACACGGAGAAAATGGGGAAGAAGTACTTCATGAAGGCGTTCATTCCCTTCTGCTGATCAGCCTGCTGATTGTTGCCTTCGGGCTGCGCAGTCGCAGGGTTGAGCTTGGTCATCAGTACCTGCGTAACGCCGGAAAGCACAGGCAGGATCAGCAGACCGTTGAAGTTTTTGAACAGCGTCACGCTGAAGAGCATGAAGTTGACGTCCTTCCAGCCGGTCACATGGGCAGCCTCTTCCACGTACAGGGGCATCTGCTGCAGGGCGGGAATGATGTAGGTGTTGATGGTGGTCTGCATGGCCTTGGAGGACTCGAAGTTGAGGATCTCAGCCTGGGTCAGCTCCAGCGCAGCAGGAACAGCTGCGCGGATGCTGTCCACCATCGCCTCAATGCGCGCCACATCCATGCTGGCCAGCATGGTCTGCCACATTTCAGCCGTGATACCCATCAGGGCGCTGGCGTCAACCGCCACGCTCTTGAAGGGAGAGTCGGGCATGTAAACGTTCTTGACCCACAGGAAGCTCTCGTACAGCGGCACTTCGCCGTTGAGGAAGGAAACTACCTGCTCGATCAGCTTTTCGTTGGCGATATCGCGCATAGCATAGAACATGCAGAAAAGGATGGGCCACTGCAAAAGCATCGGCAGGCAGCCGGACAGAGGATTGTACTTTTCCTTCTGCATCAGCTCAGTCTGCTTTCTCTGCAGGCGTTCCTTATCGTTGCCGTACTTCTGCTGCAGAGCGTTCAGCTTGGGCTGAATCTTCTGCATTTTGCGCATGCCCTTGCGGGACTTATACTCAAAGGGCGTCAGGATGATGCGGATGAACAGCGTGAAGCAGATGACCGCTACGCCGTAATTGGAAGTGAGATTATAGAACCAGTCCAGAATCCCTCTCAGAAAATCAGTCATTTTTCAGTTTTCGTCCTTCCTGATGGTCGTGTCAATCGCCTTTGGCACGGGATCATACCCGCCCTTGGCGAAGGGATTGCATCGGATGATTCTCTTCGCCGCCAGGTAGCCACCGTAAACCGGCCCAAAACGTTCCACCGCCTCCATGGCGTATTCGGAACAGGTGGGAATGTATTTGCACGCGGGTGGCAGGAGCGGACTTATATTCCGCTTATAGAAGCGCAGAGATTTGAGCATCATTCGCTTCATCACTTCTGATCACCCCGGTCTTATGCCTTTACATATCGCGATACAGTTTCTGACGGCGGAGAAGGGAATTCATCGTCTTCTCAAGCTGCTGATAGGATGCCCCAGCAGCGTCCGGTCGGGCCGTGAACACATAAAAGCCATTTTTCAGATTATCCATCTGCAAACGGAAGCATTCGCGCATACGGCGCTTGACGCGGTTGCGCGTCACGGCGTTGCCCACTTTTTTGCTTACCGAAAAGCCCACCTGCAGCTTGCTGGCGCGCACGTAGGTAAGCCCCATTTCGCGGCCGCCTGCGCCCTTGCCCTTACGGTAAACATAGTGAAATTGCTTGTTTTTACGGATGCGATAGGCTTTTTGCATGGCTTTCTCTCATGTTTTCCGGCATGGAAAACCCGCCCCGGTCTGTTGCTCGATGGCAGGCCACGGGGCGGGTTAAGCCATGCTACGTCGGTCAGTCGTGCTTAAAGCACGACCGCAGGATTACACGGTCAGTTCCTTGCGGCCACGACGACGGCGGGCGGCCAGAACACGACGGCCGTTCTTGGTGGACATACGGGCACGGAAGCCATGCACCTTGCTGCGCTGACGCTTCTTGGGCTGATACGTACGGAACATGTTTTCTTCTCTCCTTACTTTAATGACGTCACGCGCAATGCGCGTTTATCACAATCATTCATTTGCTGCCAGAATTTTTGACACTAAACAGCCTTAATATTATACTAATACGCAGCAAAAGTGTCAAGTGTTTTTTCTTTACGTTGCCGCAATTTGGCAGCATTTTTCCATTACGAATTGATTACATTTTCTGTTATTCGCTGTATCCGTCTTCCGGATAGCCGCCCTCGTCATATTCAGGCATAGCGTTTTCTTCATAGCTCATGCCCAGCTGATGACGCAGCGTGCGCAGCGACTCCAGCTGCGTGGCCAGACTGATATCGGCATGCTCCAGCATCCGGTGCAGGCTGCCCAGCGTTTCATCGTTGAGGCGGTCGCACTCGGCCTGCGCGGCGTTCTGAATATCTTCAGCATACTTTTTCGCCGTCTGGGTGATGGTATCCTCAGACACCATCTGCGCAGCGTCGGCCTGCGCCTTGGCAATCAGGCGATTTGCATGGTCCTGCGCGTTGGCAACGATCTGCTGCGCCTGCTCGGTTGCACGGCGAATTTCCTCCTCCGCCTGCGCGCGGGCATTGGCAATCGCCTCATCTGCTTCCTTCTGGGCGGTCAGACGGGTCTTCTGCGCCGTTTTGTTGGCTTCGTCCACCGTCACGCGCGCCTCGTTTGCCGCCTTGGTTTCCACTTCCACGCGCTGCTTTTCAATACGTTCCAGCAGCTCGCGCTCACGGGCCAGCAGCTTTTCCGCGCGATCCAGATCGGGATCCAGCGCATCCTCCAGATCATTGAGCAGCTGCTCCATGCGCTGCTTATTGACCATCACCAATCCGCTGAGCGGCACGCCGCGACCTTCGCGCAGCATTGCATTGATGCTGCTGATCGCAGAGAATACTTTCAATTCTGCCATGTTAAACGCTCCTTCCCCCGCTCACGAACGACGGGCGAGATAATTCTTGATCAGTTCCGCGTTGCATTCGGGAACAAAAGGCGCAATATCGCCGCCAAAGGCCGCCAGCTGGCGCACCATAGAGCTGCTCACATCGCGCAGTTCGGGGCTGGAGGGCAGATAGACCACCTCAAACTCCGGACACAACAGTTTATTAAAGGACGCCCAGGGTAATTCCGTTTCCATTTCCGCCGAGGATCTCACCCCGCGCACCACAGCATCCGCCTGCTTCATGCGCACAAAATCCACCAGCAGGCCGTTGTACGCCTCCACCGTCGCATTGGGGATGTCCTCGCACACGCGCCTGAGCAATTCCACGCGCTTTTTCTGCGGCAGAAAGCCCTGCTTATCGGGGTTAATCAGCACCGCGACCACCAATTGATCGCACAGTTTGGCTGCGCGGTGGATCAAGTCCTCATGGCCGCGCGTCGCCGGGTCAAAGCTGCCCGGAAATATCCACAGTCCCGCCATGCTCTTCCTCCGTATCTATGTTGAACTGGTAAAAAGAAATCACCGTATCACGATACTGCCGTCTGTCGATCAATTCATAGCATGCGTCCGGCGCGGGCGTAACGCGCGCATCATGCTCAATCACCACCAGCGCGCCATCCATCAGGATGCCCGCCTCCTGCATTGCCTTACAGGCAGGATCGGTGCTGATGCGATAGGGCGGATCGAGAAACACCAGATCAAACTGCGCCTTTTCGCGTCCCAGCAGCGCCACAGCCTGCAGATCCTGCATAAACAGAAACCGCACCTGCTCCTGAAGCTTCAGCGATTCAATATTCTGCCGGATGGCCTTGGCCGCCTCGCGCGAGCAATCGCACACCACGGCGCTTTTCGCCCCGCGGCTAATGCTCTCCAGCGCCAGCGCACCGCTGCCGGCATACAGATCCAACACCTGTGCCTGCGGGCAATTGCCTGCAATGATAGAAAACAGCGACTCGCGCGTGCGGTCCAGCGTAGGCCGCGTATCATTTCCCTTGGGCGCTACAATCGTGCGCGAGCGCATGGAGCCGGCAATAATGCGCATGGATCAGATCAGTTCCTTCTTTTCGTTCTTTTTTGCCATCTGCTGACGGCGCTGCTGACGGGCGCGCTTTTCCTGCTTGTTGTACTTGCGACGGCTCATGCGGATATTGCCATGCACCAGCGCGCGCAGATAAGGTCCGCGCAGATAACCAATCGCATAGAAGGCAGGCAGCGTCAGGCACATCAGCGGCGACAGCTTATCCACCATGTACATGGCGTCATAGCTGTTGATATCCATCATCGTCACATAGGGGAAGTTGATCAGGCGCACAATCACACGCAGAATCGCTTCCAGCGACATCGGCGTTGCTTCATGATAGAAAGCCAGCGCCTGGGCAACCTCACCCTGGCTGTCATAAGAGGACACCCAGGAAGGCAGCACGCCCAGCGAATAATGCTGCTTTTGCGCAATCACTGCAAATACAGCGCATACAACAAAGAACGGCAGCGCCGCAATAGCGGCAGACAGCACGCCCTTGAGCGGATGGAAGCACAAATCATGCTCGCTCTTGGGAACATTTTTGCCCTCATCCAGGCGTTTTTGGGCAATTTCGGCAAAACCCACGTCTGTTTCACCCTGATTGGCGCCTTCGCCATACATCACGACGCCGCCCATCGCCAACAGCAGCAAATTGGCACAGACGCGCAGGATGGTATTATCAAAGGTCATCGCGCCGCCCAGCAGCAGATAAATGAACACGAACATCAACATAAAGCCCACGATCTTCGCGCTGCGCTTCACCGCTGTGCGGCTGTAAATATTGCCGCGCAGATAGGGCATATAGACGGGCTTCAAACCCTTTTTCTTTTTCTTGTTAGCATTGTTTTGCATGGAGTTTCCCCTTCGTTCTTACTCTTGATTCTCAATGATAACCGGCACGCGGCCAGCATGCAGCATAAAAGCCTCGTAACTGATTGTATCAGCCCATTGCGCCATCTCCTGCGCAGTGATACGCGCCTCTCCCTGGCTGCCCAGCAGCACCACTTCGTCTCCCTGCGCAGCCTCAGGCACATGCGTTACATCCACCATCGTCTGGTCCATGCACACGCGTCCTAGCACAGGGCAGCGCACGCCATGGATCAGCACGCAGCCTTTGCCGGAAAAAGCACGCAGATAGCCGTCGCCATAGCCCACAGCAATAGTCGCTATCCGCATAGGCCCATCCGCGCAGAACGTGCCGCCGTAGCTGACGCAATCGCCCGCCTGAATATCCTTCACATAGGCAATTTGCGTCTCCCAGCGCATGGCCTGCTGCAGGCCTTCCTCTTCGCCGCCATACATCGCTATGCCAATACGCGCCATATCAAGACGCATATCGGGATATTTGAGCGCCGCCTCGCTGGCCGCCGCATGCAAAAGTATCTCCCTGGGCAGCGGCTGAATCAGCGCTGCAAACCGCTGATACTGCTTTTTGACGCTCGCAGCATCGCCTGCATTGGCAAAATGCGTGAAAGCCCCGGTCAGGCGCACGCGATCTGCCTTTTTGAGCGCGCAGAGAATCTCTGCTACATCTTCGCTTGTCCGCGCGCCGATCCTGCTCATACCAGTGTCCAGCTTGATATGCACCTGCGCCGTGGTCTTTTCTTCCTCGCAGGCGCGCTGCAGGCATTGTACGCCCGCCGCATCGCAGATGGTCTGCGTCAGCTGATATCTGGCCGCCATCTTCGCGCCCTGCGCGCTGATATTGCCCAGCACCAGACACGGCAGCGATATGCCGTTTTCCCGCAGCGCCACGCCTTCCTCCGGCACGGCAACTCCCAGATAATCAACGCCGCAGCGTGCCGCAGTTTTCGCTACCGCAAGCAAGCAAGCCATGCCCGTAGGCATTGGCCTTCACCACAGCCATCATTCGCACATCACGGCCCAAAGCAGCCTTGATTGAGCGGATATTCTGCGCAATGACCGCCATATCGATCCGCACGCAGGCGCCGCGGCTGTCGGGCTGCTGCCGCATTCCGTACATGTCAAAAGGACTATTGACCACCTGTATCAAGCCTCCACAGCCTATTATAACACAAATCGCGCTCATTTACTATATGCGAATGCTTTTCATACATAAAAAAGCGGAGATGCCAATGCACCTCCGCCTTTATATTATTGCTTAGTTGCCAAACAATCCGCCGAAGAAGCCCTTCTTCTCGATTGTCTCGCTCTGCGTATCGCCGCAGGACTGGCAAACCCGCTCCTTGCGACCTTCCGTCGTGGAGGTCGGCTCCTTCACGACCATCCATTCGCCATATGTATGGCTCAGCATGGGCAGCACCTGCTCCTCCACCTGCGCAGCGCACGTCTGGCATACGCGCACCTCACGTCCGCTCTCAGCGCATGTCGGATACTTGGATACCTTCCAGTCCCCCGCCGTATGGCCAAACGCGGGCAGCACCTGCTCCTCCAGCACCGCATAGCACACGCGGCACTGACGCACCTTCAGGCCGTCTTCGGTGCAGGTTGCCTGTTTGCTATCCAGCCAGTCGCTCGTCACATGGCCCAAAGCCGGGATGATCTCCTGCTCCAGCTGCTTTCCGCAATCGCTGCACACACGGCGCTGAATACCGTTTTCCGTGCAGGTATCCTTGAGAACGATCTCCCAGCGGGTGTTCACATGACCAGTCGCCGGGATCTCCTGCGTTTCTACCACAGTGCCGCAGCGGATGCACTTTTTCTCCTGCTGGCCTGCTTCATCGCAGGTAGCCTTTTTGCTCACATGGAAGCTGTCGGACGGCGTATGCGCCTTCATTTCAATCGTCTGCGTATCCACGACCGCATTGCACACCGTGCAGTACATTTCCTTTACGCCCGCTTCACTGCAGGTAGGCTCCTTGACCGTCTCAAAGTATTCGCTGCGCACATGCTGGCTTGCAGTGCAGCAATTGACGCTGTATGTGCCGCCGTCGCCCATAATCTTCAGATACGCGCCCTGACGCTCGGCCACATACACGCGGCTGTCCCCCGCATAAATACGCGTTTCATTCTGCAGCGTCATGCCCTTTTCATCCACAATGGTAACGGAAATGTTCTTTTCGCCCGTCGCCATCACGCGCAGGGTTGCGCCTGCCTCGGGGAAAGCGATATAGTCCGTATCCGCCTTCATTTCAAAGGCCAGATCCAGCATAACGCCCGCCTGTGCCGCCACAGCGCTGGCAATATCGCTGCCGCCCAGATCCTTGAGCGTAGCATACCCCACGCTGAACGCGCCCAGCTTATCGCACTTCACGCGCACATAGTAGGTGGTATTGGGCGTCAGTTCCAGCGTCTTTTCGCCCGTCGTACCGCCGTCCACACGCCAGGAAGTTACTTCCTTGCCGCTGTCGTCCAGCACAGCCACGTTCATGCGCTCGTTGCCCGAAGGATTCTCCAGCGCCAGATGAATCAGCGCCAGATCACCCGTGACAACAGACACAAAATCAGTATCTTCCTTGCCTGCAATAGAGCCCTCCGCCTTGACGCCGTCTTCCAGCTTCAGCGCCGTTTCAGGCGTATCGCCCATGGGATCGAGGTATTCTTCCACCGTGACAATGTAATCGCCCAGCTTGCTCTTTTCAGAGCGGCTCAGCTTCAGATAATACGTTGCGCCCGCCTCTGCCGCAAAGCTGTAAACAGAGGTTTTGTTCTTGCCCGCTTCCACGGTCTTGATTTTCAGGCCGGCAGCATCCTGCAATTCCATATACGAGGTGCAGTCTACTGTGCCATTCTTGAGCGCCAGACGGTAATAAGCGCGCTCAGCGCCAGCCGTGAAGGTGTAATAGTCTACATCGCCCGTACCGTCAAAGGAGGCGCTCTTTTCGCCCAGCGTCAGCGCCAGGGCAGTTTCCAGCGTATCGGGCTCATTGTCAGCCGCATGGGACAGCGACAGCGTGTATTTGCCGTACTGTTTCTTATCGTCGCTGTAAAGCTTGATGAAATACTGCGCGCCGGGCTCAGCCTTCCAGCTGATATAGGCGCTCTTATTGGTATAAACGTCATCCTTCTGCACGCTCAGGCTGTTCGCGTCCAGCAATTCATATTTGAGCCAGGCGTTCAGATCGTTATTTTTAATATCGACACGATAATAGTTGCTGCCCTCCAGCGCAGTGAAGGTGAAATAATCCACATCGCCCGTGCCTTCAAACGCACCGTCAACCTTCTGGCCTTCTACCAGCACAACGCCGTCAGCCATCGAATTGGACTCGTTATCCGCCTTGCAGGACAGCTTCAGCGCATACTTGCCGCACTGTTTCTTATCGTCGCTGTAAAGCTTGATGAAATACTGCGCGCCGGGCTCAGCCTTCCAGCTGATGTAGGCGCTCTTATTGGTATAAACTTCATCCTTCTGCACGCTCAGGCCGTTCGCATCCAGCAATTCATAGTTAAGCCAGGCGTTCAGATCGTTGTTCTTAATATCTACACGATAGTAATTGCTGCCCTCCAGCGTAGTGAAGGTGAATACGTCCGCATCGCCCGTGCCATCCAGCGTCGATATGATCTCCGTATTCAGCTCCAGCGCGCTGGCAGATTCCAGCCTGTTGCCATGCTCATCCAGCGTCTTATTCACAGACAGCGTCACTCTGCCGCTGGCCTTTTTATCAGAACTCCACATACGGATCGTATACTTCATCCCGGGCGTCACCTTCCAGCTGTAATACTGGCTCTTGCCGGTGTATACGTCGTCCTCGAACAGCCTTACATTCTGCTCATCATAGATCGCCATGTTCAGCCAGGCGTTGATTTCTTCGTTCTTCTGGTTCACGCGGTAATACGCGCCGTCCTGATCCGCCGTAAAGGTGAACCATTCGCTGTCTCCCGCGTCAATAGTATCGATGTAGCTTTCGCCCACAGCGACCGCCACAGCCGACGCCTGATCTGCGCCGCCGTCCAGCGTCGTAGCCGCCAGCGCACTGCCGCACACCAGCAGCAAAAGCAGCAGAATACTTGCAAATTTTTTCATATTGTTCCCTTCCTCTCCAAAGGAATTTTCTGCAAGCAGTATAGCATGATTCTCCTTTTTCTGCAACAAAAAAGGACCCCGCAAGCGGGATCCTTTGATGTGCCTGAATTAGTTCGCGGCCTTGGCAGCAGCGATAACGCCCTGCAGATAGCCCAGAGCATCAACCAGGGTGCAGCCGGTCACGGCGTCCACAACCTGCTCAGCGGTCTTGCCTTCCAGAGCGGCTTCCAGCTCGGCAATGGTCTTGCCGGTGGCGAAGTCTTCCAGAGCCTTGTAGTTAACATCCAGAGCAATGGTGGAACCGGCCTTCTTCATGTTCTCGCTGTAAGCGGCGGCGTTCTGAACCTTGGAAGCCAGAACCTTGCCTTCGGTGAACAGCGCGGCGAAGATGGTCTCGCTGTTGGGAACGGCGATGGAGGTCTCAGCGGCCATGGGCTGATATTCGTCGATCAGCACGTCAGCGATCTTGTCGCCCTGCATGGCAACAGTGATCACGGCGAAGCACTTGGTGCCGTGGGCAGCGAACTGAACCTGGCCCAGCTTGACTTCGTCAGCCATAGCAAAGGGAACCATCATCATCAGAACGAGAACGAGAGCGATCAGCTTTTTCATAGGAATTACATCCTTCCATAAATGATTTGGCTTTTACAGCCATTTGTTGATAAAATACCATATAGAGCATTTTCTGTCAATAGATTTTTTCCAATTTCGAATCATTATATCGATATGCTCATGTTATAATTGGAAACTATTTAATTTTTGTATTTTATTTTCAGGCGTATTAAAAAAGCGCCGCTTCCGCGGCGCTTGGTTTTGATACTGTTACGCTTTGAGGCCCAGATTTTTGAGCGTATCGATGCTCATCTTTGCCGCTTCCAGCGCGGGACGGTCGGGCGAAGCATCCTGCTCGACGATGAACCATTCAACGCCGGCGTCCAGGCCCGCTTCTACCACAGCATTCACATCCTGGCAGCCGTAGCCAACCGGACGGAAGGAGAAGGAGATATTGCCATTCTCCGCCGCTTCCTTTTCACCAATCAGGCCATACGGCGCAGCGCTGCCTTCTCTGCGGCCGACATAATCCTTCAGATGCAGCACAGGCGCGCGGCCGGTGTACTTGCGCACATAGGCGGCAGGATCCTCGCCGGCATACTTCACCCAGCAGGTATCAATCTCCGTCTTGAGCAGGTTCGGGCATACAGCGTCATAGAGGAAATCCAAGCCGTAAATACCGCTGACAGCAGCAAACTCAAAGTCATGATTGTGATACAGCAGCTGAATGCCCGCTTCCTTGCACATTTTGCCGAATTTATATACATTGCGGATCACCTTGCCAAAGCCGGGGCCGCCGGGACGGTCTTCCGTGCTCAGGTGCGGAATGGCAATGTACTTGCAGCCAATCGCCTTGTGATAGGCGATAATGCCTTCCATATCCTCCAGCATCTGCACATAGGGAACGTGGCTGGAAATGGCCACCAGACCCACTTCCTTGAGCATCGCGGCAACTTCCTCCGCCGGATGATCATAGAAGCCGGCAAATTCCACGCCGTCATAGCCCATTTCCTTCAGCTGTTTGAGAACGGACAAAAGATCCGCCTTGGCATCCTCACGGGCCGAATATACCTGATACGCAATCGGACGAGCTTCCATTTTCGTTTTCCTCCTGCTTAAGATTAATCAAAGTAGACGGGCTTGCCGGTCTTGGCGGATTCGTAGATGGCTTCGAGAATCTGGGTAACGACAAACGCCTGCTCGGGCTTTACAACCACTTCGCCCTTGCCCTTGACGGCATTGATGAAGATGCGCTGCTCCATGATCTTGGGATCATCGGAGGAACCGGCGTAGAAATCAACGCCCTTGGCGTTCATTTCAGGCTTCATCATATACTGCTTGCCAAACTTGACGCCGTTGAAGCGCAGGCCGTCGTGCATATCCGCACCGGCCTTGGTGCCGCACAGCACGGTCTTGCCTTCTTCCACTTCCAGGGTGTTGAGCGCCCAGGTAGCGTTCAGCTGGATGGTCGCACCGTTTTCCATCACGACAAAACCAAACGCCGCGTCTTCCACCGTGAACTTTTCGGGATCCCAGTCGCCCCAGGCATTGCCGGTCTCGGTATCGTTGTTCAGCGCATGATACACGGTACCAACGGCATACTTGGGCTTATAGTTGTTCATGCACCACAGCGTCAGGTCCAGCGCATGGGTGCCGATATCAATGAGGGGACCGCCGCCCTGCTCATACTCATTGAGGAACACGCCCCAGGTGGGCACGGCACGGCGACGGATAGCGTTGGCGCGGGCAAAATATACATCGCCCAGATCGCCGGCGTCGCAGGCCTTCTTCAGGTACAGGCTGTCGGGACGATAGCGGTTCTGATAGCCAATGGTGAGGATCTTGCCCGTTTCCTTGGCAGCGTCCAGCATCTTCTTGGCTTCGGCGCTGTTGATAGCCATGGGCTTTTCGCACATAACGTGCTTGCCGGCATGCAGCGCATCTACAGTAATGAAGGAGTGGCTGCGGTTGGGCGTGCAAACGTACACCGCATCCAGATCGAGCTTGAGCAGCTCCTTGTAATCGGTAAACACCTGCGCATCCTCGGTGCCGTAATCACGCTTGGCTTTTTCGGCGCGCTCGATGATCAGGTCGCAGAAAGCAACCATCTGGACGTCATTTTCAATGACGAGTTCGGGCTTTTTCTTATCCTTGAGAGAATCCGCCAGCCCCTTGATGGAGGGCATATGCTTGCCATTGGCGATGCCGCCGCAGCCGATGATACCAACCTTGATGATAGCCATTTGATGATCTCCTTTCGGACTGTTCATTTTGGATCTGTTCTGTTGCAGCCTGACGGACTGCACTATTATTATTGTATTCCTGCGGCCTTTACCTGTCGTGCCAAAACATACGCGTATGGTGACAAAACATGCTAAAAGAATGCCCCTGCGGCAGATGTTTTACAGGGGAGAAATGGAAATTTAACACTTCTTTTACAGTATTCAGGCATGAAATCAGCGCACCGAAACGTCTATATAACAGATAGACACTCTGCACAGAGAAAGGATGGCGCATTTATGTTGAAAAAGTGTATCTCCCTCTTGCTTGCCAGCCTGCTTTTTGTAAGCTGCGCGCTGGCTGATGACGTTATGCGCCCGGGCGATACGGGCGATGATGTGAAAGAGCTGCAAACGCTTCTGACTGGCTACGGCTACTATGACGGCAAGATTGACGGCGAATACGGCAGCGCTACTACAAGCGCAGTCAAGCTGTTTCAGGAATACAATGATCTGACGCGCGATGGCAAGGCCGGGCCCAAAACCATGGCAAAGCTCAAGGGCAGTCATGTCATTACGCCCGCTGACAAAAAGGCCGAGCAGGCCGACTGGCTGCAAAAGGGCAGCAGCGGCGATAAGGTGAAAGAGCTGCAGCAGCATCTTGCGAATACGCTGTTCTACGCCGGCGAAATGGACGGTGTTTTCGGCGAAGCCGTTAAGAAGGCTGTTACTGAATTCCAAAAGGCCGCCGGCATCCAGGCAGACGGCATCGTGGGAGCCGCCACCAGGAACGCCCTGTATAACCGCACAGCCGGCATCTTTAACGGCGGCTATCCCCTGCGCACCCTCTACAGCGGCTGCCGCGGCTATGATGTGAAGCTCCTCCAGCAGCGTCTCTCCCAGCTGAATTACTTCAATGCGCCTGTTACGGGCTATTTCTGCGATAAAACTGCCGCGGCTGTCCGCGCCTTCCAGAAAGATAACGGCATGTACCTGGACGGCTCTGCAGACGCCATCGTTCGCCGTCATCTGTGGCCCACCACATCTGAAAACCAACCCGACAAATACCCCAAGCTGGAAAAAGGCGATGCAGGCGCCTATGTCACGCAGGCACAGATGCGTCTGAAGGCCGCAGGTTTCCTTGATGATACCGCAGACGGCGTATACGGCGACAACACCCTTTCCGCTGTCAAGGCCTTCCAGAAAGCCTATAAGCTGACCGTCGACGGCAAGATCGGCCGGGATACCTGGGCCATGCTGATGACCATCGACCTCAAAAAGGCCGAGCCAGAAGCCGCCGCCGGAAGCACGCTGGTGCTGCGCCCCGGCGACAAGGGCAAGGACGTAAAAGAATTGCAGGAATACCTCGTCGCGCTGGGCTACAAGCTGCAGGTAGACGGCAAATACGGCAAGGAAACGACCGCTGCCGTCAAGGCCTTCCAGCAAGCGCAGTCGCTCAAAACCGACGGCAAGGCCGGCCCCCGCACGCTTAGCCGCATCTATGATCTTCTGAGCAAATAAACACGTTCCCAGGGCCGGACAGCCGCTGCGCTGTCCGGTTTTTATTGACTGAAAAAGAAATATCGGGTATCATATTATCTGTTCATAATCATCATGAAGGAGGGTTGCCTATGCGCCGCTCACCCCTGAAACTCATTCTTTGCACCCTGCTGCTGGTCGGCATGGCCGGTTTTTTGTGGATCCTGGGCACGCTGCTCACCGACGCCCTGCCCTCCAATCAAAAGAAAAACGCCGTTGTTGCTACCGACAGTTCCATCTATGAACGCGGCCCCTTCACGCTGGAGCGCGTAAACGAAGATGTAGGCAAAACACTTTACACCTACTTTAAAATTTATAGCCGCGGCGGAGAAAACGGCAGCAAAGAGCTGGTCTATGTCTGCGGCCGCCGTTATGAGAGCCTGCAGGTTAAATCCATTGGCTGGGCCACGGACGGCAGCTACGACGTCATCGTCCAGATGAAGGACGGAACAACCGATCTGTACGCCTTTGATAACAACGCAGGATGGCAATAAAAAATCCTCCCTCGGGAGGATTTTTTCTTATTCTTTTTCTATTGCATACATATCGTGCGGCATATCAACGCCTTTGTAATGCTTGACCCAGTGATCCACAACTTTCATGCCGTTTCTCCTGGCCACATTTTGCGAAGCGACGTTGATATCGCGGATGATAGAGCACACTTTTTTCGCCCCCAGCACATCAAAAGCATACGCTTTACAGCCCTGCGCAGCCTCCGTAGCATAACCCTTATGCCACTGATCCCGGCGAAAAAGATACCCGATTTCCAGCACCTCTTCCTCTTTCCAGGGCTGTATGGTCAGCCCGCACTGGCCGATCATCTCATCCGTTTCCTTCAGAATAACCGCCCACAGGCCCATTCCGTATTGCTGATAACGCGCGAGCTGCTTATCCAGCCATTCCTGCGTTTCCGCCGCAGTAAAGGCGCCGTTATAAGCGTACATCGTTTCCTCATCCTGCAGGATCGCTTTAAGCGCAGGCAAATCCTCCTGCGTCATTTCGCGCAGATACAGTCTTTCCGTCTGCAAAATCATAGCTGCAGATACCCCTTGAGCACCTTGAGCGTATTGAGCACACCCTCGATATGGCTGCGCTCGTAGCCGTGGCTGGCATATACGCCCGCGCCGATCAGACCGTGGCGGATATCATAGCCTGCGCGCAGCGTGGCCTCCACATCCGAGCCGTAGCCGGGATAAATATCCACAGCATAGCTTGCATTCTCGCGCTTGGCGGCGTCAATCAATTTACCTACCACCTGATAGCTGTAGGGACCGCCGGAGTCCTTGGCGCAGATGGATACGTCCTTTTCCGTGCAGCTCAGGCCATCGCCTACACAGCCCATATCCACGCTGATGGCTTCCGTCACGCCCTGCGGTACGCTGGCAGAGCCGCCGTGGCCCACTTCTTCATATACCGTCACATGCGCATACACGCGGCGGACAGGGGTGATATTGTTATCCTTCAGATACTTCGCAAAGCCCAGCAGAATGCCCACCGACAGCTTATCATCCAGGAAGCGGCTCTTGATATAGCCCGATTCCGTCACGCGGGTGCGGGGCTCCATGCATACGATATCGCCCACCTCAATGCCCAGCGCACGGGTATCCGCCGCCGTCTTCACATCCTCATCCAGCACGATTTCCATCGCGCCGAAGGTGCGCTTGGTATCGCCGTAGCTAAGATTGACGTGCACAGAGGCGTTGCACAGCTGCAGCGTGCCCTCAATCACGCGGCCTGCGCGCGTATACACGCGGCAGTTCTCCGCTTCACAGTTCTCCGCACGCAATCCGCCCAGATTGGTCACCTTCAGGCGGCCATTGCCCTTGATTTCCGTCACCATGGCGCCCAGCGTGTCGGCATGCGCTTCGAGGAACAATCCGTCGTTCACATCCGTGCCGCCCAAATCCACCAGCACGCCGCCTTTGGTCGTAAGCTTCGCATCAAAGCCCAGCTCCGCAAAGGCCGTCTGCACCCAGGCCGCCGCCTTTTCGGTATAGCCGGAAGGGCTGTCGATCGCCAGCAATTCTTTGGTCTTTTCCACTGCATAAAGTGCATATTCTCTATTCATTTCCATGATGATCGCCTCCATTTCTGCATAAATATTATAGCATACCATAATCCTGCATTTCAAGGCTTGTTCTTTGGGGCCTCTATGCTATAATAATTGCACACGGAGGTGATATTACCATGCAGCCTTTCTCTCATCCTGCCAAATGGCGCGATACCGTTGATCCTTTTTCGCTTCATTATCACACCTTCAAGCCCCTGGAAATCCTGGGTTATCCGGCGGCCCGCAATGATGTATTCCATGTTCGCGGAAGCTATAACGGCGAAGAAATCACAGCCTATATCAAAGCTGCGCGCGCCAAAGATGCAAACATTGAAAATGAAATTGCGCTCTTGCGGCAGCTCCCCCTCGAGCATATTCCGCGCGTTCTGGATGACGGCGTAAATCCGGTGTCCTTTTCTGTCACCTCAGCCATGCCCGGCCATCGTCTTTCCGTTCTTGTCGGCGCAAACGAACATGACGCAGCGCTTGAATACATGGAAGCCTACGGCGAGGCATTGGCGCGCATTCACCAGCTAACGCCCGCTGCAGGCAAAACGCCAGACCGGAAATTCCGCCACGCGCCGCCTGACGCACTGCTGGAAAAGCTGTGCTTAACTTCCTATGCAAAATACTTTTCCTGCCCGCCGGCAAAAGGTGAGCAGGTCTTCTGCCATGGTGATTTTCACTATGCCAATATTCTGTGGCAAGATAAGCAGATCAGCGGCATTCTTGATTTTGAGCTGTCCGGCTACGGAGATCGTGATTTTGACATTGCCTGGGCAATATTCAGACGGCACGGTCAAACCTTCATGAAGACCGAAGCTGAAATGCAGCACTTTTTGCGCGGATACGCCAAGCACGGCGTCTATTGTCTTGACAGCGTAATCTTCTACATGGCACAAAACTACGTGTATTTTATGGATGCCGCAGACGGTGATGAAGACTATTGCAATTATGCGCGCAGCTGGCTGAAACGCCTCGATTAACAATCCGTTTCTCGATCACGCAAAGCATGATCGTATCCACAGCAAACAAAAAGGCCTGAGCTCGATAATCCAAGCTCAGACCTTTTTTCAATTATCTGCTGCGTCCATAACGCAGTTTTTATTCTGCATCACGACCGCACCGAGTGCACAGTCACCTGATAATCACCATCATTCATCTCATTGCCAAATACGTCATATCCGCTGTGGCTGAAGCGGCGAATGCGCACCGTATCGCGGTCAATGGCAGTGATCTCAAAAGCGCCTGTGCGCAGCACCGGACGGGAAGCGCGCAAAGAAAGCGCATCACGGGTGATCTTCATGATCTCCTCATCCTCTTCGCCCCAGGGGAAGGTGCCGCGGCAGAAGGGATCGGCTGCGCCCTCCATACCGGCCTCATCGCCGTAGTAGAGGCTGGGAATACCGGGCATGGCCGCAAAGATCTTCCACATCTCCTTGAGACGGCGGACAGCCAGATTGCGCTTGTCCTTGGGCAGCTTCAAGCCGCCGCGGTAAAGCGGATCCACATCCTCCCAGCGCTCGCCGCACAGGGTGTTCAGCAGGCGCGGACGGTCGTGGCTGCTCATCAGGTTCATCAGCGAGTAGAAGAAGGGCGTGGGATAATTCTCGCGCAGGCTTTCGATGCGGCGCACAAACTCGTATGCATCGATGTCGCCTCGCACATAGTTCTGCGCCGCCTCGCGCAGCGGATAGTTCATCACGCTGTCCAGCGTATCGCCCAGGCAGTAGCAGCGCATTTCGCCATAGGCCACCTTGTTGCTGGCGTCTTCCCACACCTCGCCCAGCAGCACAGCGTCATCTTTCTCACGGTCCACGCTCTTGCGCAGATCACGCAGGAAATGCATCGTCAGTTCATCCGCCACATCCAGTCGCCAGCCGGCGGTGCCGCACTTGATCCAGTGCCGCGCCACGCCGTCTTCCTTGAACATGAACTCGCGGTAGTCCTCATTTTCCTTATTCACTTCGGGCAGCGTATCAATGCCCCACCAGCAGCGGTACTTCTCCGGGAACTTCTCGAACGTGTACCACTTATAGTAAGGAGAATGCTCGCCCTGATACGCGCCGGGGCCGGGATGGCGGCCATAGCGGTTAAAGTAGGGGCTGTCATCGCCCGTGTGGCTGAATACGCCGTCCAGCAGCACGCGCATGCCGCGCTTTTCAGCCTCTGCACACAGGCGCTTGAGATCCTCTTCCGTGCCCAGCATGGGGTCTACCTGCATGTAATCACCCGTATCATAGCGGTGATTGCTGCGGGCCAGGAAAATGGGATTGAGATAAATAACAGTAATATGCAGGGACTGCAAATAATCCAGCTTTTCGATGATGCCCTGCAGGTTGCCGCCGAAGAAATCGCGGGAATGCGTATCGCCGTTGAGCGGATCAAAGAGCGCAAGCGGCGGCTCATCCCACTTTTCGTGCAGATAGATATCATCGCGCGTCATGAACGGCGGGCGCGTGCGGTGGAAGCGATCGGGGAAAATCTGGTACATGATACCCTCGCGCAGGAAATGCGGCGGATCATAATCGGGATCGTACACCGTGATCTGGAAGGGCTTGGGCTGCGTCTCCGTCATTTCGCCCACGCCGCCAAGGCCGTCGGCGGCATTGCCGAGATATACCGGCTGGCCGTTTTCCCCGACAGCGGAGAAATAATACCACATGAGCTTGGGGCTGTGCGGCGCGCAGAAGCGAACTTCATAAGCGTCACCGTCAGCATGCTGCAGCGGCAGCAGACGGGGAGCCTGGCCCTCAGCCAGAAAAACGGCATTCACAGCGCGGGCATGACCTTCCACATACACGCGCAGGCGGATGATTTCACCGCAGCGTACGGCGCCAAAAGGCGCACGACAATCAAGGGAGCGAGAGTCATGATACAGTCGCATGCAAAAAACCTCAATTTTTTATATTTTTTATGCCTGAAGGCGAATGCGCAGAATTTGCGAAAGCAGCAGCGTAAGGGCATAAATGCTGGCAGCGCACAGCACCACCGCCGCGCCCACGCTGGAATTCAGCGGCACGGAGATGATCAGCCCGCACACACCGCTAAAAAGGGAAAAGAGCACTGAGAAGAATGCGTGCTGCCTGGCGCTGCGGGAGATATTGCGCGCGGCGGCAGCGGGCAGGATGAGCAGCGCATTGATCAGCAATACGCCCACCCAGCGGATCGCGAGCATCACGGCGACCGCAACCAGGATGACAAAAGCATATTCAACCAGATTGGTGCGAATGCCGCGGCTTTGCGCCAGCTGCGGATTGACAGCAGTAAGCAGCAGATGATTATACATCATGGCCCACAGCGCAACACCCGCCACCAGTGCAATGAAGAGCCACAGGATGTCCATTTGCGTGACAGCCAGCACATCGCCTACCAGGATAGAGGAATACTTGCTGAACCGTCCGTTGCCGGAAAGAATCAGCAGGCCCAGCGCGATGCCGGTGGAGGAGAATACGCTGATGGTGGTATCGGCAGAAGCGCCGCCGGTGCGGTTGATGCGCGTAATCAGCATCGCCCAGAGAATACCAAAGCATACAAGGATGACCGTGACATTGCTCATGCCAAGCAATACGCCAATGCCAAGGCCAAAAAGCGCGCTGTGCCCGAGCGCATCTGAGAAAAAGGCCATGCGTTTATTGACAGCCATGGTACCAAGCAGCGCCAGCAGCGGCGTTAAAAGCAGCATGGCCAGCAGGGCGTTTTTCATGAAGGTGAACTGAAAAATCTCAAAGGGCAGCAGCACATCCATGATGGCATAGATTGTATTCATCACTTGCCCTCCCTTGCTGCCGCGGGGAAGGCCTCACGGAAGGTTTCGCAGGCAAAGACCGTTTCCGGCGTGCCGGCGCACAGGACGCTTTTATTCAGCAGCACCATTTGATCGGCATATTCCCTGACCAGCGACCAGTCATGCGATACCAGCAAAATGGCCATATGCCGGCTGCGCTTAAGCTGATCGACGGTATCGAGGAACAGATACAGGCCGTTCTGATCCATACCGGACACAGGCTCATCGAGGATCAGCAGGTCGGGCGTAGGCGTAAGCGCCATCGCCAGCAGCACGCGCTGCAGTTCGCCGCCGGAAAGCTGGCCCATCTGTCGGCTTGCAAGCTTCTCCGCCTGCGCCAGAGAAAGCGCCTCCTGTACCCGCTCGCGGGTCTTTTTGCCAACGCCCGTCCAAACGGGGCGTTTGGTCAGCGATGCAGCGATAAAATCCGTTACCGTGACGGGCATTTGCTTGTCAAAGGGCAGTTGCTGAGGTACATAACCCGTGCGTACCATGCGCAAAGGACGCTCGCGGTCATCAATGTGATGAATGGCGCCGGTATAGGGAATCTGCGAGAGCAGCGCGCGGATGAGCGTGGTTTTGCCAGCGCCGTTCGGGCCGACCAGCGCAGTCAGCTGGCCGCAGTGAATGTGCATGTACACATCCTGCAGCAGCGTATCGCCGCCCGATGTGACAGACACGTTTTCCAGCTCAATGCGGCACAGCCCGCAATGGCTGTGATGGTGATGCGTGTGATCGTGGTGCTTGTGCGTGGGATCATACGCTTCAGGGGCGAAAAGATTATTCCTGGGCATACTCGTTTACTTTCTGCGGCTTCATCCGCTGATGATAATCTTTGCAATGTGCACGAAGCGGGCAAATATCGCACTTGGGATTGCGCGCGCTGCACACGCGGCGGCCGTGCCAGATCAGCCAGTGATGCGCATCGCACCAATCCGCCTTGGGAATGGCGCGGCGCAGCTGCCGCTCGGTTTCCTCCACGTTGTTGGCGTCCGCCAGACCGAGACGGTTGGACACGCGGAAAACATGCGTATCCACGGCGATGGCAGGCACCTTAAAGGCATTGGCAAGCACCACATTAGCAGTCTTGCGGCCAACGCCGGGCAGCTGCGTGAGCGCTTCCATGCTATTGGGCACCTCGCCGCCGTACTTTTCACACAGGATGCGGCAGGCCGCGACAATATTAACCGCCTTGGTTTTAAAGCCGCAGCTTTTGACATAAGGATACAGCGTGTCGGCGTCGATGGCGGCCATGGCCCGGGCGTCGGGAAAATCGCGGAACACCGCGGGGGTGACTTTATTCACCTGCTTATCCGTGCACTGCGCCGAAAGCATGGTAGCCACCAGTGTTTCGTAAGGATTGGTAAAGTTGAGCTCCGGCCCGGCGTCGGGATAGGTTTCATACAGCAGGCGCAGGATCTCGCCTTTTTTCACTCTCATTTCTTCAGTACTCCCTCAAGCGTTCTGCGGTAGCGGCGCATCAGCAGCAGTATCAGCGTGTATACCGGGAAAGTGCCCAGCTGCGCCAGCAGCCGGATGCCGATATACTCTTCCGCGGCGGTTTTGGTCACCCAGTTGAGCGCCCACAGCGAATTGAGAAAAGCGTAGCATATCAGGGAAACCAGCAGCTGACAGATGACAATGCGCAGCGTGGGCAGTTCCTTTTTATGCAGGAAAATGCCGTAGAAAAGGCCCGTCATAAAGGCCGTCAGCGTGTAGCCAAAGTAAAAATTGCCGGCATTGAAAAGCAATGCGCCAATGATGTCAGCCACCACAGCCAGCGTAACGGTGGGCACCAGGCCAAAGAGCATGCCCGACAGCGCCAGCGGCACAAAGCCCAGCGACAATTCCAGAATACGCGGCAGAATGGTGATTTTGCATACCTCTGCCATGATGATATTCAGCGCGATCAGCATGCCAAGAAGAGAAATCTCCTTGGTGGTAAAACGCTTTTTTTCCACAATAAAGCAGCTGACCAGACCAAGAACCAGCGTGATCAGCACCAGGATCATAACCAGGGCGCTGTGATCATTGATGAAGCTGAGCGCTCCGCGGATGAGGGTATCCATGGCGCAGCCTCCTTTCAAAGGGGAGATTTACTCCACTGTTTCGCGTACAACAAAGCTTTCAAACAGGAATTCCAGCAGCGCATCGCGGTTGGCCGGCACATCAATCTGCTGCGTGGCCATTTCCATGTAGTAGAATTCCCGGCCTGTGCCGTCGATGGGAATGCGGAACTGCTCGATATCGGCGTCGCGCAGCTCAAAGGCATAGCCGGCAGCGTCCAGAAAATCCTTGAGGGTCATGTTGGTAGCGGTAATGTTGTTAAACACGGTGGTAGCGATCTGCACAGCGCTGTTGTAATCCACCTCGCGCAGGCTGTCGGCCAGAGAGGAAACAACATTGCGCGCACGGGTGGTGCGGCGATAGTCGTAGCGTTCGCCGTCTACCGAAATATCCGAGCGGATGCGCATGTAAATGACAGCGGCATAACCGCGGAAATGATACGTGCCCGCGCCCTTGAGAACAGGCTCTGTCCAGTCGCTCTTATAGGCATTTTTATCACGCAGACGGATGGATTCGCCATTGGTGACAGTGATGTCCACGCCGCCCAGCGCATCGATGATATTGGCCACATTGTTCCAGTCGACCAGAATATATTTTTGAATATCCAGACCGAAATGGGAATTGAGCGTCTGCATCATCTCTTCAATAGAGAAGCGCTTGGCAATGCCGTTAAGGCGGCCATAAGCGCCATCCGGACGCATGACCAGCATATCGCGGATGAAGGAGGTGAGCATCACGCGGTGCGCGATGGTATCGACCGTCACCAGCATGATACCGTCGGTGTTGCGGGGCGCGTCCTCACTCGAGCCGGACCAGGAGTCAGAGCACAAAAGCAGATAATGATGCATACCCGCGGGCGTTTCTTCGATTTCGTCCTGCGTCAACGGCACAATGGGGATCAGCTCTTCAGCAATGCCCAGGGGCAGGGACAAACAAAAAATCAGACAAAAACAAAGAATCTTCTTCAGCAAGGGATTGTTCCTCCGGTTTCAGGGTCAAAGCGCTCCAGGGGGATGCCAGCCTCCCGGAACAGCTCCAGGGAAAAATCATCGGGATAGCCGTACTGATACACCACGCGGCGGATACCGGCATTGATGATCATGCGCGTGCACACAGAGCAGGGCTGATGCGTACAGTACAGCGTGCCGCCGTCAATGGAAATACCAAGCTTGGCCGCCTGGATGATGGCGTTCTGCTCGGCATGGATGGCAAAGCACACTTCCGTGCGCGTACCGCTTGCCACGCCCAGCTTGCGGCGCAGGCATTCGCCCTTTTCGCGGCAGGTGGCAAGGCCGGCAGGCGCGCCGTTATAGCCCGTGGTCATCACGCGCTTATCCTTGACGATGACGGCGCCGATGGCGCGGCCCTCGGTGTAGCAGCTGGTCCAGGTGGAAACAAGATGCGCCATTTCCATAAAGCGAGCGTCCCATTTATCCATGCGTGCGGCCTCCTGACAATCATTGTGTAAACAGAGAATAACTTTCCAATCTTATTATTATACCTTTTGGACGCAAGCTGTCAATGGATTGCGCTTCATCCAATGAAAATTTGCATTTTATACAACGAAAAAGGAGCGCCCTTGCAGGCGCTCCGGAGAGAACAGAATGATTAGCGGGACATGTAGCGGTCGTAGGCAGTCTGGGTGATTTCAAGCGCTTCGCTCATGCCGAACGCTTCAAGCTGCTTGACATAGGCGTCCCAGTCAGCCTCAACGGTCTTTTCACCCTTGATGAACTGTACCAGAGATTCATTGACATAGGTCTTGATATCTGTCATCAGTCTGGCGCGGTCAGTGGATTCATCCAGCGTCAGCTGCACGCTGCTGGGAATGAACCAGGCAGAGTCCCAACCGGGCATGGGAGAGTACATCTGACGCATAGCCAGAACAACTTCGTCACGCAGGAGGTTGGGGTTGAAGCGCTCAGCGGTGAACTCAACGCGAGGCCAATAGCTCAGGCGGCAGCAGTTGTGCATGATGGAGGTTTCGTACTTTTCGTTGTGGAGAACCCAATCGGTGTGTACGCGCTTGCCGTCAACCACATGCCAGCTCAGGCCTTCGGGGCCCCAGTTGGCATAATCAGCGCCTTCTTCACTGTAGGCGTAGTTGAGGAACTGGCATACCAGCGGAATGTATTCTTCAGGCAGAGACTGGGTAATGACGGTATCGTAGCCTTCGTTCAGGTTGACATCCTGTCTGTTGAACAGGTGACCGACGAATTCTTCATTCATAGCCAGATAGGGGCCCTTGGCAATGCGGTTGTTCGCAGCCTGAGCATCAGAGTAGGCGTTGCCGATCGGGATGACGGAAGAAGCGACCAGCTTGGCGGAGAACTGCTTGCGGACAGCGGTATTCTTCAGCGTGGCGAAGTCCATAGACAGATAGCCCTTCTGATACCAGTCCGCCAACATTTCAACCATGGCCTTGTAGTTATCGCCGTAGGCGTAGTATTCGACCTTGCCGTCAACAACGTAGAAGTCGTCCGTGACCACGTTGAAGCCTTTGCCGAAGGTTTCCTTCATCTTATCCATGCTGGAAGCATAGGGAATGACATCAGGATACTTGGCCAGAACAGCGTCAAAATATTTTTCGATGTCGTCAAAGGTCTTCCAGGTAGTAGGATCCATATTGAATTCATCCAGCCAATCCTGCTGGAGGATGAAGCAGTCCGCCACAGTCTGCGGTTCTTCGCCCCATACGGAGAAGGCCAGCACCTGACCGTCTTCGTTATAGAACTGACGCTTGGCTTCTTCGGAGGAATTAATCAGCGCGTAATAGTCAGGCGCATACTCTTCCAGATAAGGAGTCAGATCATAGATCAGGCCATCGTCATACGCCGCGACCAGACCGCCCTTGTAGTTCTTCTGGAAGTCAACAATAACATGCGGCATATCCTTCAATCCGCCGCTGAGAACCTTGGCGAAGCTTTCGGAAACGGCGCCATAGGTAGGATGGTAGAAATCAATATCAATGCCGGTAACCTTCTGGAAATCCTGCCACACGGGGCTGTCGTCCAGATCGGTATACACCTGAGAGCTGCCGGTGTTGAGTTCAAACCAAACCTTCAGCTTGAAGCCTTCCTCTGTCTGCAGAGGATAGGTGACATCGGCAACCGCAGCCACGGTGGGCAGCAGCATGCACATGAGTAGGAACAGTGCGAAGAACTTTTTCATGATTGTGCCTCCTTCATTTTTATATACAAAGAAAACGCTCTTTGAATATACAAAATATTGTGTATCAGGTTGAGAATATTATATAATATCTTGCGCAAAAATACAACCGTCGCACGAAAGTTGCGCAATGTTGAGAAAAAATTGCACAGCAAAATATAAAGTGTTCAAAAATATATTTCTAATTGGAAAAAAGCTTGACAAACAGGCCCTGTAATGGTTACAATAACTTGACCGGCTGAAAAAGGCCCATGTGATACATGGCCTGTGCTGTTTTTCGATACACCATGTTCTGGTTCCTCAGCTTCGGCAGGATTGTAACACCTGCCTTTACATGATAAAGCAAGCTTATTTGCGTTGCTGTTTTGTTGTGGTAAAAAATGTAGTTGGGGCGCGTAAGTCGCTCAGTGATATCCATGCTCCCACGGGAAAGCTATGCTTTTCCCGGTTGTTTGGCAATCAGAGAAGCGTAGTGTGTTGTAATGAATTCAGCATACAGCCGTGCAGGTTTGCTCCTGCACGGTTTTTCAATTGGTACATAAAAATAAAATTTGAGATTTTTAAAGAGAGGGAGGGACGCAATTGAACATTTATCTTGCCATTGGTCTGATCATTGTTGCGCTGGCCATCGGCGTGGTTGTCGGTATGGCGTATCGCAAGAATGTTGTGGAAAAAAGCATTGGCCGTTCGGAAGAATACGCCAAGAAGCTGCTGGACGACGCCACCCGCAAGGCAGCTGAAGTTAAAAAGGAAATGGAACTGGAAGCGAAGGAAGAAGTGCTTCGCCTCAAGAACAAGCTGGATGACGAAATCCGCACCCGCCGCGCCGAAATGCAGCGCAGCGAGCGCCGCGTAAACCAGCGTGAAGAAATGCTCGACAAGAAGATGGATAACCTCGAAAAGCGCGAGGAAGCCATGAACAAAAAGGCCGAGCAGACCCAGGAACTCTACGATGAAGCGGAGCAGATCCGCGATAAGCAGGTCAAAGAGCTCGAGCGCATCGCCGGCATGACGCAGGACGAGGCCGAGCAGATGATCATCAGCCGCGTGCAGAAGGAAGCGTATCATGACGCTGCCGCGCTCGTGCGCGATATCGAAGCCAAGGCCAAGGATGAGGGCGAAAAGAAAGCCCGCAATATCATTGCCCTGGCCATCCAGAAGTGCGCTGCCGATCACGTGGCCGAAACCACGGTATCCGTTATCAACCTGCCCAACGACGATATGAAGGGCCGCATCATCGGCCGTGAAGGCCGCAACATCCGCGCGCTGGAGACGGCGACGGGCGTTGACCTGATCATCGATGACACCCCCGAAGCTGTGATCGTTTCCGCTTTCGATCCCGTGCGCCGCGAAATTGCGCGCATCGCCATCGAAAAGCTCATTCAGGACGGCCGCATCCACCCCGCCCGCATCGAGGAAATGGTGGAAAAGGCCCGCAAGGAAGTGGACAATCAGATCCGCGAAGCCGGCGAACAGGCCATCTTCGAAACGGGTCAGCACGGCCTGCATCCCGAATTGGTTAAGCTTCTGGGCCGCATGCGCTATCGCACTTCCTATGGCCAGAACGTGCTCAAGCACTCCATCGAAGTCAGCCACCTGGCGGGCCTCATGGCAGCCGAGCTGGGCGCGGATGTTCAGCTGGCCAAGCGCGCCGGTCTTCTGCACGATATCGGCAAGGCTGTCGACCACGAGCAGGAAGGCACGCACGTACAGCTGGGCGGCGAACTGGCCCGCAAGTATCGTGAAAACAACGACGTGATCCACTGCATCCTGGCGCACCACAACGATGTGGAGCCCCAGACCGTGGAAGCCGTTCTGGTGCAGGCTGCTGACGCCATCAGCGCTGCCCGTCCCGGCGCGCGCCGTGAATCGCTGGAGAACTACATCAAGCGTCTGGAGAAGCTCGAGGCCATTGCCAATGAGTTTGCCGGCGTTGAAAAGTCCTACGCGATCCAGTCCGGCCGCGAAGTGCGCATCATGGTTAAGCCCGAGGATATTACCGATGAGGGCACCAAGGTGATGGCCAAGGAGATTGCCAAGCGCATTGAGCGCGAGCTGGAATATCCCGGTCAGATCCGCGTGAACGTGATCCGCGAAACCCGCTGCACGGAATACGCAAAGTAAGATCAAGGGCTGTTCGGGAGGCTGCTTTGAAATCCAAAGCACCTCCCCCGCCCCAAGGCCTGCGCTGTGCTGATGCAAACACTGCGACAGGCAATAGAAAGAGAGAAGGTCGTCAAATCCACGACCTTCTCTCTTTTTTATAAAATTTTCCGTAACCGCTCAATCAAAAGGAGGCTTTTTAAAAGCCTCCTTTTTAACGTTCACTTACAGCAATTCATCCACAAAATACGCCCTGGTGTATGCCTTCTTGCCGGCGTGGTCCATGATCTCCAGGCGCACATAGCCGTCCTCAGGCAGCACTTCAAACTCTGCATGCGTGATCACTTCGCCCGCACGCGTGCCAATGTGCGGAATGCGGTTTTTAGCCTTATTGCGTGGCTCGGTGCGCAGGAATACCTCGCGCGCAGGCGAGCATTCCACATGAATCTTGTTGCCTTCCATATACAGCTTTTCAATGGTCGGGCCGGTGGAGGCGTAGAAATCGCCATTCGCAATCGCGGCGATAACCGTCTCATAATCGAGCTTCTCCGCCTTGATCATATTGAAGCCGCCAAAGGAATCGCACAGCGGATCGCCGAAGGGATACTTGTTATGATTGTCATCATTGGCAAATACCTTGAGGCGCTGACCCATGCGCAGCAGCGTATCGTAGGTCTGCGCATCATCGCTGGCATAGCCTTCCGTAGCATACACGCCGTGATTGTAAATTTCCATGCCCATCAGGCCTTGGTACTGCATCACATCAGTCAGATCCTCGCGCGACCAGACGGGGTGATTATAGAATACCAGATAACCGTTTTCATTGGCCTGCTTGATGATGCGGTTGATGCAGGAAACCGTGTATGTGCGGGTGCACAGATCGCCCACACGCGGCAGATCCTCCACCGCATGATAGCGCGTAGCATAGCGCATAAAGCGCGGATCCACCATGATATGCTTATTCACATCCGGCGTTTTGGCGATGAAATTAAGATGCGTGGTATGGTAAAAACGGCTCAGCTCCGGCTCCATCATGTCCTTTACATACATTTCATAGCCATTGAGCATCAGGAAGCCTTCTTCCGACATATCCGTATGATCCACCATGTACTCGTGGTCGGTGATCGCCAGGATGCTGTAGCCGTGCTCCTTGTACGCTTTTTTCAGTTCCTCCGGCGTCAGGTTGCCATCAGAGAGTGTGCTGTGGCAGTGCAGGTTGGCCTTGTAGAATTGTCCTTTTTCGGGCAGCAGATAACGCATACAATCACCTCATTTATTTATCTTTCCTGATTTTGCACAGGAAAAAGCCTTCGTATTTCGCATCCGGGCGCACGAGCAGCGCGCCGGGGATGGCGCAGGGCAGCTGCGGCAGCGCTGCAAGGCCGGGCAAATCAATCGCCTCCACATGTGCCTTTGCGCCGCGCAGCGCCTGGCTGACAATATCCTCATTTTCCATCTTCAGAATGGAGCAGGTGGAATACACCATCGTCTGGCCAGGTTTGAGGATCGTCAGCGCTTTCTTGAGCAAATTCAGCTGAATCCGCGCTGAATTTTTCACCAGCTTTTCAGAAAACGCCTTGCAGGTCTGCGGATTATTCAGCAATATGGTGCCGCTACCGGAGCAGGGCGCATCCAGCAAAATCTGATCAAAACGGAAAAAATCCTCCATCTTGCTGGCGTCGCGCACCATCACATTCACGCGCCCACAGCCCTGTTTTTCCAGATTATAGCGCATCTTTTCCGCCCGGATCTGATTGATCTCGCAGGCTGTGATATTGGCTTTATTGCCCGTCAGCGCCGCCATCTGCGTGGTTTTTCCGCCGGGGGCAGCTGCCATATCAAGAATATCGGTTCCGGGCTTGGGATCAAGCGCCAGGGGCGGCAGCATGGAAGAGAGGCTTTGCAGATACACTTCGCCCCTCTCATACATCGGCAGCGCCCAGATTTCCTTTTCCATTCCCGCCTCCAGCAGGAACGCATCCGGGCTGAAGGGGACCTTCTCAAAGGCAATGCCCGCCAATGCCAGCGCCTGCGCCACAGCCTCGGCATCGCTTTTCAGCGTATTGACTCGCAGCGACGTACGGCGCTCCTGCGCCATGCCCAAAGCAATCTGCTCCGCGCATTCTTCGCCATATTGCTTTTGCAGCGACAGCCGCAAATACTCCGGCAGCTTTTCCGTCATATCCGTTCCCCGCCTAAAATCTTTTCTTCAATAAACAGCGCTACGCCGTCTTCATCATTGGTAGCGGTGATGTAATCCGCCACAGCTTTCACCTCATCTTTGGCATTGCCCATGGCCACGCCGCAGCCTGCCGCCTTGATCATCGTCAGGTCATTGGTACTGTCGCCCATTGCCGCAGCGCGGCTGATATCAATCCCCAATCTGCGGCAAAGCTCGGCAACCGCCACACCCTTTGAGCAGGTATTATCGTTGATTTCCATCGAGCGCGTAATGGACCCGGTGATGTTAAACAGCCCGGTTGCCTTCAGCTTTGGCCGGATGCAATCCAAAATAGCGCTGCCATAGCGCACAAGGCCCACCTTTTCCAGCCCGGGCACGCCGGCAGCAATATATGCTTCATCGCTTTCCCAGATCGGCGTTTTATTCTCCGCAAAGTATTTTTTATGCCAGGAAGGGATATCGCGCGTCTTGGTCAGTTCATGGGATTTTTTCGACAAAAGAATCTCGCCGTCAGCAAAAAACTCAATAAAATCGCAGTCGTCCTTAATCAGTTCATACAGCACGCGCGCAGCCTCTTTATCAAAGCCTTTGTGATACACGCGCTCTTCTGTTTTCAGGTCATATATCGAGGCGCCATTGGAAATAATGGCATAGTCAAAATTGAGTTCGTGAATAATCGGTGGTGCAATTTTCAACGTGCGGCCGGTAGCCACCACCAGCTTCACGCCTGCCGCCTGTGCCGCCTGCAGCGCATTCCTGGTGCGCCGCGATACCGTCTTATCGCTTTTCAGCACAGTGCCGTCCATATCCAGAAACAAAATGTCATAATTGGGCATCTGCTCTTCTCCCCAAATTTTTATCGTTTATCATATTACCACAAATTTCTATTGTTGTATACAATCACCATTAAAAATCGCCCAGCACCTTTTCCTCAATAAAACGCGCTACGCCGTCCTCATCATTGCTTGCCGTGATATCATCCGCCCTGTCCTTTACTTCCTGAAAAGCGTTGCCCATCGCCACACCGCAGTCAGCCGCCTCGATCATGGACAGATCATTCTGACTGTCGCCAATTGCCGCCGAACGCGCAATATCAACGCCCAAACGCTGGCAGATGTCCCGCAGCGCCACGCCCTTGCCGCAGCCCTTATCATTGATTTCCAACGCTCCGGCAATTGACGCTGTGATGCTGAATAGTCCAGTCGGCTCAAGCCGGCTGCGAATCCGCTTCAGCACCTGTTCATCATAATTGACCAGCGCCACCTTTTCCAGTCCCGGCGCGCCAGCTGCCACATAGTCTTCCTCGCTGTCCCATATTCTGACTTTATTTTCAGCAAAGAATTTCATATGCCACGGCGGGATGGGCCTTTTGCCGATGCGCTCATAGGAAGCACATGAAAGCATGATCCCGCCGTCAGCATAAAACTCAATAAAATCGCACTCCTCCACCAGCACCCTGCACATCTCACGCGCAGCTTCAAGATTGAAATCGTGGTGGTACACCCTCTCCCCCGTGCGCAGATCATAAATCGATGCGCCATTGGAGACCGCAGCATAGTCAAAGCCCAGTTCATGCACAAGCGCCGGCACAATTTTGAGCGTGCGCCCCGTCGCCACCACCAGCTTGACGCCCGCATCCTGCGCTGCCTTCAGCGCCTTGCGGGTGCGCTCGCTGGCCTCATTGCGGCTATTCAGCACCGTGCCGTCCATATCCAGAAACAAAATATCATAATTGCGCATCGGACTTATCTCCTGTATCCATATTGCTTTTATTTTACCACACTTCCGACTTTCTGTACATGAAAAAAGCGTCCGATTGCTCAGACGCTTTTTCATTCTTATTACTTCATCGCAGCCTTGGTGAAGCCGGAAAGCATGTGCTTCTGGAAGATGGCGAATACGATGAATACCGGGATGATGGACAGCAGCACGCCAGCCATGATCTGGTGATAGTTGTTGGTAATTTCGCCGCCGTAGGAAGTGCGCAGGCGCTGCACACCGACGGTCAGCACATACATATCCTGCACCTTGACGATAACCTTGGGCCAGAAGTAGTTGTTCCAGCCGCCCATGAAGGAGGTCAGCGCCACGGTGATCATGGTGGGCTTGCACATGGGCACCATGATGCGGAAGAGCACGCCCAGCTTGTTCATGCCGTCCACACGCGCAGCTTCCAGATAGCTGTCATCCACCGTCATAAAGGCCTGGCGCAGCAGGAAGATGGCATAGGACGACACGCAGCCGGCAATCCACACGCCCCAGTAGGTGTTCATCAGGCCAACACGGGCAATGATGATGTACAGAGGAATGAAGGTTACCTGAATCGGGATCATCATAGCGCCCAGCACAACCAGGAAGAAGAAGTGCTTGCCGTGGAACTTACCCTTGGAGAAAGCATAGGCAGCCAGCACGCCCAGCAGCAGTTCGCTCGACATCTGCAGCGCCGTAACCACTGCGGTATTGAGCATATACTTGAAGAAGGGCACCTTGTTGACGACATAGGAGAAGTTCTGCCACTGCAGAACCTTGGGCCAGAAAGTGATCGTCGCGCTCATGACCTCTTCTTCCGTCTTGAGGGAAGTCGCCAGCAGCCAGTACAGCGGGAAAACCATGATGATGGTTACGACCACGGCCAGTACCGTGCGGATCGCAACGCCGATCTTTTTCTTCGCAAAGGGAGAAATCAACGTATTATTCTTCTGCATGTTTTCTCCCTCCTTACGCTTCATAATGGACGTTCTTGTTCGTAATGCGCAGCGTGGAGGCCGTCACAACCAACAAGATCACAAAGAACAAGAGCGCTACCACGCTGGCGCGGTCCAGACGGTTGTCATCAAATGCCAGGCGGTAAATGTAATACACCATAACCTCCGTCTTCTGGCGAGGTCCGCCGCCCGTCATAACGTCAACGGACTGGTAGACCTTCATGGAGCTGATGAAGGTGGTGATGAACAGGAACAACGTCGTGGGAGAGAGCAGCGGCAGCGTGATGTAGCGGAACTGCTGCAGGCCCGAAGCGCCGTCCAGAGAAGATGCTTCGTAATAGTCCTTGGAGATGCCCAGCAGCGCGGACAGATAGATCATCATACAATAACCAATGCCGTGCCAGCCGGTCAGAAGCAGAATGGAGATCAGAGCGTTCTGGTCATCGCCCAGCCAGTTAATGTGCTCGGTTACGCCAAACCACTCCAGCATTTTGTTGATTACGCCGTAGTCCGTATTGAGCATCCACAGGAAGATGATACCGCAGGAGGACATGGCGATGTAGCGGGGCATGAAGATCAGCGCACGCATCACAGCAAAAGGCTTGGTGAGGCGGTTGAACAGGTGCGCAAGCAAAAGGCCAATGCCCAGGTCAATCGCGATGTTGCCAATGGTGTAGATGATCGTCACGCGCAGAGAATTGAACAGATAGCGCTTGGAGGTATTGGCCGTGAACAGCCAAATCCAGTTCTTCCAGCCTACGTAGTCGTACTCGCGGCTGGTCAGACGCCAGTCAGTAAAGCTGATGCGGATCAACTCAGCCACCGGATAGTAGGTGATGAGGATCAGGACCAGCACGGCGGGCAGAGCCATGAAAAAATCGGACCAATAGTATTTTTCCGGCCGCAGATGCACCGTACGCCCGCCAATCTCCATGGTCTTCAACTTTTTCTTCTGGAACATGTTTCGCACTCCTTAATGAAAGCTTGGGGACAGAGCAGATCTGTCCCCAAGCGCGATGAAAATGTTACGAATTACTGGTCAGCCAGGGTGTCGTTGATTTCTTCAACCATGATCTCCCAGCCTTCTTCGGGATCCATGCCGTTGGCCATGATTTCGGACATGTAGTTCTCGAAGATATCGCCGCACTTGTCAAACAGCTCATGCTTGGTCTTGGCAACGTAGGAGTTCAGATCCAGAACGGCCATTTCGGGCAGCTTGGTCAGCAGAGCGTTGTAAGCTTCAGCATACTGAGGATCGGTGGAGGCGGACTTGCGGGTTACATAGTAGGAAGAAGTGGTGGCCCACTCGAGCTGCTGCGCGGGGTTGGTCAGGAAGCAGATCAGCTTGAAGGCAGCGTTCTTCTGAGCCTGGGTGTTGCAATCCGCAGAGGGGATGATCATGGTAGCGCCGGCAACATACTGATGGTTGGTGCCGAAATCGCCGTAGGGCTGGTTGGCGATACCAACTTCGAAGGTCACGCCGTTCGCGCCGGTCTCAGCCTTCTGCTTGTAGTTGGCATAGGTGGAGGAGGTGTACAGGCAGGCAGCGGCTTCGCCAGAGGTGAAGTCCAGCAGCAGGGTGTTGCCAACGTCGTTGATAACCCACTTGATGTAGCCCTTGTCAACCCACTCACGCAGCTTCTTGATCAGCTCGAGCGCCTTTTCATTGGCCAGGCCAGTGGTGTTGGTCTCGGTGTCGATCATGAAGCAGCCCATGTTGGTGAACAGGCAGTAGAAGTAAGCGTTGTCAGTACCATGGATGTCGATGACGGTCTTGCCGGTAGCGTTGTAAACGGTCTCCAGGAAGGCGTCCATCTCTTCCATCTTGGTGGGGAAGGTCAGGTTCAGGCTGTTCAGCAGGGTCTTGTTGTAGTAGAAGATCTGGCCGGACTGACCGAAGGGCAGAGCGGTCTGATGATCGCCGTTGCGCATCATATCGGTCATGCCATCATAGAAATCAGCAAAGTTGATTTCATCAGCGAAGGCTTCGATGTAAGGATCGAGGTCTTCAACCAGGTTGTCCTTGGCATAGCTGGTCAGACGGGGCACGTTGATAACGGACAGAGCGGGAACGCCCACGCCAGCAGCGTTGGCAGAAGCCAGCTCGGTGTGGATGACGTTGTAGCCACCGATGTACTGTTCCTGCACATCGATGCCGGGGTTAGCGGCTTCGAAAGCAGCAATCTGCTTGAGCAGGGTTTCTTCGTTGGCGCCGGTGAAGGAGTGCCAGAATACGAAGGAAGTGCCTTCGGGGATGGTTTTGTCGAATTCAGCGAACGCAGTGCAGGACAGCAGCATCAGCATCGCCATAACGACAGCAAACAGCTTTTTCATGGGAAAATCCTCCTTTTTTTATCTTTAAGCGGACTCTTGCCGCCTAAATCCACACCTTATACCTATTGCACATTCATCACTTGATTAAATGCTTTACGCTTCAGCGGTTCACTGTGATATGCGAGGAGCGTTATCTTTTAATTAAAAATTTAATTAAAAGACATATATCATCGTTCTGATAGTTGTATTATATAGAATCAATATAAAGTTGTCAACCCCGATTTATCAATTTCCAATAAATTATACTCAGGATTTCATGGTCTTCCCCCTTCCTTGCATTAAATTTTTAATTATTTTCTTGCCATTTCCATTAAATTTTGGTATAATAGCACCATCTGCAAAAGAAAGAAGTTGAATTGATTATGCCTCCCAGAGGAAAAGCTACGCTTCAGGATGTCGCCCGTCTGGCAAACATCTCCCCCGCCAGTGCGTCGATGATACTGCAGAAAAAGCCCGGCGTCTCCTTCGCGCCCGAGACCATCAGCCGCGTTTTTGCTGCCGCCGAGCAGCTTGGCTACAAAAAAAGCAGCGCTACGGGAAATTTTCTCCGGCCAACCATTGCCGTTGTATTTACGCAGATCACGAGTTTGTACCAAACCTATGTCGTCCAGTCCATCGACCAGAAAGCCAATGAAATGGATATGGACACCGTTCTTTTCGAATATCACGGCGATACCAATCGACTAATACGCATCCTGCATTCCGTGTACCGCCTGGGCTTTGCCGGCGTCATCCTCGCCATGTCTCCCACCACCACCACGCTGGATCCCATCCTGGAGCTGGCGCAAAAAATACCGACCGTCGTTTTCGATCCGCTTAACCGCAATGCCGATTTTCCACTCGACAGCGTAAAAACCGTTCCTGCCCAATCCGGCGTATTGGCCGCCGAGCATCTGCTGGAGCTTGGGCACAGGGACATTGCCTTTCTCGAGGTAGACCGCACCAACTGGGCCAAAACCGGCATCCGCAGCCTCCAGCTGACCGGCGCGCTCTCCGTCATCAACAGCCGTTCAGACGCGAAAATGACCATTTACACGCTGCCAAGGCCTGATACACTGCGCGCGGGCTCTTTCATTGAAACGCGCCTGATGGCCCGTCAGGCGGCAGAGGAGGCGCTGAAAAATCCCCATCACACGGCCTTTTTGTGCGTATCGGATTACTCTGCCTACGGCGTGATGGACACACTGGCGGCGCACAATCTGCGCATTCCGGAGGATTACAGCGTGTGCGCGTGCGACAACATTTTCCCCTCCGACCTGCCCGGCGTATCGCTCACCACGGTGGATCAGCATCCGGCCGAGGTTGGCGCCAGCAGCTTTGAACTGCTCTATCAGCGCATTTCCAGCCAGGCGCCCACATCCGGCGACCGCATCACCCGTGTGGGTCTGCGCAGCCATCTGGTTGTCCGCTCCTCTACCGGCGCTCCACGAAAAGTATAAATAACAACGAAACTGCCGCATCCAACCGGATACGGCAGTTCTTTTTATGATGCAAACTGGCTGTTGTACAGTTCCGCATAAAAGCCTTTCTTTTTCAGCAGCGTGTCGTGATTACCCTGCTCAACAATGTGACCGTCGCGCATAACGAGAATCACATCCGCCTCGCGGATGGTAGAGAGGCGATGCGCCACGATGAAAGTTGTTCTTCCCTGCATCATGGTAGTAAACGCCTTCTGGATGCGCATCTCAGTACGGGTATCGATAGAGGAAGTCGCTTCGTCCAGAATCAGCATCGGCGGCAGGCACAGCATGATGCGCGTGATGCACAATAGCTGCTTCTGGCCCTGCGACAGCCTTCCCCCGTCCTCGCCGATCACCGTGTCATAGCCATGGGGCAAGCGCTTGATAAAGCCGTGCGCGTGGCAGGCCTTCGCCGCAGCGATGATCTCTTCATCCGTTGCATCCGGCTTGCCCATGATGATATTTTCGCGGATGGTACCGGCTTTCAGCCAGGTATCCTGCAGCACCATGCCGTAGCTCTGGCGCAGACTCTTGCGGGTGATATCGCGAATATCCGTGCCGTCTACGCCAATTTTGCCGCTGTTCACGTCGTAAAAGCGCATCAGCAGGTTGATCAGCGTGGTCTTGCCGCAGCCGGTGGGGCCAACGATGGCCACATGCTGTCCGGGCTGGACGGTAAGATTGAGGTTTTCAATCAGCTTCTTTTCAGGCACATAAGAGAAATGCACGTCATCCATCTGCACTTCGCCCTGCGCATCGGTCAGGATGCGGGCATTTTCAGCGTCAGGCGTCTGCGACTTTTCGGCAATCAGTTTGAAAATACGGTCCGCGCAGGCCAGGGCATTTTGCAGTTCCGTCACCACGCCGGAGATTTCATTGAAGGGCTTGGTGTACTGGTTCGCATAGGATAAAAGCGCCGACAGTGCGCCCACCGTGAAGGGCGCCGCCGTGCCCGCCGTAGCAACACACACCAGCGCGCCGGTGAGCGCCACAGCCGCATATACCACGCTGTTCACAAAGCGCGTGCAGGGATTGGTCAGCGACGAGAAGAAAATCGCCTGCAGGGAAAATTTCTGCAGTCTATCATTGATCTCATCGAATTTTTCGATGTTTTCATCCTCATGACCAGAGGCTTTGACGACCTTCTGATTACCCAGCATTTCATCAATGAAGGCTGTCTGCTCACCGCGGGTTTCGCTTTGCGCCTTGAACATCTGATAGGTATGCGTGGCAATGAAACGCGCCACCACAAAGGACAAAGGCGTGAGCACCACCACCACCAGCGCAATAGCCGGGCGGATGGTGAGCATGAAAACCAGCGTGCCAAGGATCGTGACTACGCCCGTGAACAGCTGCGTGAAGCCCATCAAGAGGCCGTCTGCAAACTGATCGACATCCGCAATGATTCGGCTGACGATCTCGCCCGCAGGATGCGCGTCAAGATAGCTGAGCGGCAAAATCTGCAGCTTGCGGAAGGCCTGCTCGCGCACATCGCGCACCACCTGATAGGTGATTTTGTTATTGATCGCATTGACCACCCACTGCACCAGCGCCGTAACAGCAATGATTACGCCAACCGACAAAAGGATCTTGAGAATTGCATCAAACGCTACCTGTCCGGGCGCGATGATCTGGTCAATCGCACGGCCGAGTAGCACGGGCACATACAGCGTCAGCGCCACCGTAACGGCGGAAAAGAATACCGACAGCAGTACCAAGCCCCAGTACGGGCGGATATAACGGAGCACCTTGCGCAGCGTACCGCGCTCGGCCTTTTGCTTTGCCTTGGCCATTTATTCCGCCTCCTTTTTGAACTGGGATTCGTAAATCTCCTGATACACCGGACAGGACGCAAGCAGCGCTTCGTGATTGCCAATGCCCGCCACTTCGCCGTCATCCAGCACGATGATCTGATCGGCATGCTGAATGGAGGATGTGCGCTGCGAGACGATAAAGACCGTCGTGTTGCCGGGCAATTCCTTGAGCGCCTTGCGCAGCCTTGCATCGGTAGCAAAGTCCAGCGCGGAGGAGCTGTCGTCAAGGATCAGAATATCGGGCTTGCGCACCAGCGCGCGGGCAATGGTCAGCCTCTGCTTCTGCCCGCCGGACAAATTGCGGCCGCCCTGCTCCACAATACCATCCAGGCCGCCCTTGGCAGCAATCACATCGCTGGCCTGCGCGCGTTCAATCGCCTCCAGCAATTCTTCTTCCGTCGCGTTTTCATTGCCCCAGAGCAGGTTTTCGCGGATGGTGCCCTTGAACAAAACCGCCTTTTGCGGCACAATGCCAATCCGCTCGCGCAGCTGCACGCTGTCCATATCGCGCACATCCACACCGTCAATCAGCACGCTTCCCTCCGTCGCCGTATAAAAGCGCGGAATCATATTCACCAGCGTCGATTTGCCTGCGCCCGTGCCGCCGATGACGCCCACCGTCTCGCCCGGACGCACCTTGATATTCACGCCCGTCAGCGAATTTTCACCTGCGCCCTCATAGCAGATGCCAGCATTCTTCATTTCCAGCCGCAGCGATTTATCACCGGATGCATGCTTTTCACCCTTTTCGTCCTCGCCGGCAGGGATTTCCATCACCGCTTCAATGCGGTTAAAGCAAGCAATGGCCTTGGTAATGCTGATGATCAGATTGGCCAGCTTAATCAGTTCCACCAGGATCTGCGACATATAATTATACAGCGCTACGACCGCGCCCTGTGTGATAAAGCCCGCCTCTACGCGCAGCGCACCCGTCCAGATCATGCCCAGCACCGCCAGATTGATAATCACATATGTGACGGGATTCATCAGCGCCGAAATGCGTCCCACATGCTTTTGCATGTCTGTCAGCTGCTCATTTTTTTCGCAGAAATTCTTTGTCTCGCTTTCTTCCTGACCAAAGGCGCGGATGACGCGCACGCCGGTCAGATTCTGGCGGGTAGCGCCCAGCACCTTATCCACCATGCCCTGCACCTTTTTATACAGCGGCATGCTGATGAGCATGATGCCAAAGACCACCACGGACAAAAGCGGAATGGCTGCCACAAACCACAGCGCTGCGCGGGAATCCACAGTGAACGCCATGATCATGGCGCCAAACACCACAAAGGGCGAGCGCAAAAGCAGACGCAGCGCCAGATTGAGGCCCGTCTGCACCTGATTCATATCGCTGGTCATGCGCGTGATCATGGTAGAAGTGCCCACCTGATCCAGCGTTTTGAAGCTGAAGCCCTGCAAATGTCTAAACAGCGCCGAGCGCAGCCGCGTAACCAGACCCACCGAGGCCTTGGCGGCAAAATACTGCGCCGTTACAGAAAAAATCAATCCAATCAAGCCCAGCGCCACCAGCACAAGGCTCATTTTCACCACATAGCCGCGGTCGCCGCTGCCAATGCCGTTGTCAATGATCGCAGCCACCACAAGCGGCACGATCAATTCCAGCGACGCCTCCAACAGCTTAAACAGCGGTCCCAGAATACTTTCTTTATAGTAGCCCTTCAGATAAAAAAGCAGCTTCTTCATGCGTTCCCTCACTCACGCTTTTTCGGCTCATGCCAAATATGAGTATACCATAAATCCACACATAAAGAAAGCGGCGAATTTCTTCGCCGCTTTGAGGATTTTGATGTTTACACGTCTTCGCGAGCCAGTTCGATGTCGTTCTTTTCGATTTCCTCGCGATATTCGTTGATTTCCTTCTGGTTGCCATACACAAAGTGATCCGGCAGAATCTCCGTCCAGACGGGCTTATCCGTGCTGTAATCATGGCAGGAGGGATCGTATACCAGCAGCTTCTTGGTGCGCTCCAGATAGGGATTGGGATTGGGAACGGCCGACAGCAGCGCCTTGGTATAGGGATGCAGCGGATGACGGAAGAGCTCTTCCGCCTCGGCCAGCTCGACGATCTTGCCCTTATGGATAACGGCAATACGGTCGGAAATGAAACGAACGACAGACAGGTCATGCGCGATGAACAGATAGGTCAGGCCGCGCTTTTTCTTCAGATCGTTAAGGAGGTTGAGCACCTGCGCGCGAATGGAAACATCCAGCGCGGAGATGGGTTCGTCCGCAACGATGAATTCGGGCTGCATGATCAGGCTGCGGGCGATGCCGATGCGCTGACGCTGGCCGCCGGAGAATTCATGCGGGAAGCGGCTGGAGAACTCAGGCAGCAGGCCTACTTCTTCCAGCGCCTTCTGCACCTTTTCGCTGCGATCAGCATGATCCTCATACATGTGATGGTTGATAATACCTTCAGACACGATATAGTCAACCTTGGCACGCTCATTCAGAGAAGCCATGGGGTCCTGGAAGATCATCTGGCAGCTGCGGATTACTTCGTTATCCAGCTCCTTGCTGATCTTGCCGTTAATCTTGCGGCCCTTGAAATAGATTTCGCCCTGCGAAGTGGGATTGATGCGCACAATGGCACGGCCGATAGTCGTCTTGCCGGAGCCCGATTCACCTACCAGAGAGAAGGTCTCGCCGCGGTAGATGGTGAAGTTGACGTCGTCAACCGCCACAAACTTCTTCTTGCCCGAGCCAAAGCTGATCTGCAGATCCTTTACCTCGATCAGGGGCTCGCGGTCTTCGTGCATATGCGGATGATCCAGCTTAATGGAGCTGGTATCGATGTTCAGGCTGCGGTTATTCAGGCGGCGGATGTTATCCGGCTGCTCAACCTGCGGCGCACGCGGGTCCATCAGCCAGGTTTTCACCTGATGCGTAGGCGTTACGTCAAAGATAGGCGGCTCTTCCAGGAAGTCAATGTTCAGCGCCTGATGGTTACGGGGCGCGAAAGCATCGCCAATCACTTTGTTGAACAGGTTCGGAGGAGTACCGTCGATGGCGGGCAGCTTCTCGCCCTTGATACCCAGCTGGGGCAGCGCGCTCAGCAGCGCCCAGGTGTAGGGGTGCCAGGGGTCAAAGAAAATTTCGTTGGCCATACCGATTTCAACGATCTGACCGGCATACATAACAGCCACACGGTCAGCCACGTTGGCTACAACGCCCAGGTCATGGGTGATGTAGATGATGGTCATGCCCAGTTCCTTCTGCAGCTTGCGGATCAGCTCCAGGATCTGCGCCTGGATGGTCACGTCAAGCGCGGTGGTGGGCTCGTCGCAGATGAGGATCTGCGGACGGCAGGCTACGGCGATGGCGATAACCACGCGCTGGCGCATGCCGCCGGAAAACTCATGAGGATACTGATTATAGCGGCGCTCAGGATTCGGAATACCAACAGCCTCCAGCATGCGGATGGCTTCGGCCTTGGCTGCCTTGCCCTTCAGGCCCTGATTGAGTTCAATGGCCTCCTGAATCTGATGGCCGATCTTCTTCAGCGGGTTCAGGCTGGTCATGGGGTCCTGCGTTACCATGGCAATCTTCTTACCGCGGATGGTACGCCATTCCTTTTCAGTGGTGTACTTGGCAAGATCCACGCCATCATACATGATGGAGCCGCCGGTCACAGAACCATTCTTATCCAGCATACCGACAAAGCACTTGGTGAAAACGGACTTACCGGAGCCGGATTCGCCCACGATCGCCAGCGTTTCGCCTTCATACAGCGTCAGGGAGCACTTGCGGATCGCAGTCAGCTTTTTGCCGCGCAGGGTAAACTGCACTTCCACATCCTTGGCAGAAAGGATGGGCGGGCTGGTCAGTGTATTTTCGGCACGGGACCAGAAGTTAACGCCATTTATGGTGTCAAATTCTTCCGTGCCCTGAACTGTTCTTTCAAATTCATTCATGAGCCGGTCCCTCCTTTACACGTGATTGCGCGGATCGCAGGCGTCGGAGAACGCATTACCAGCCAGATAGAAGGTAATCGTAATCAGAGAAACGATCGACGCGGGGAAAATCAGCAGATGCGGATAGTTGAGGAAGAAGCTGCGGGAATTGCGCAGCAGAATGCCCAGAGAAGGCGTGGATACATCCAGCAGGCCCAGGTAGCTCAGCGTGGTTTCATAAGCAATGATGCCGGGGATGGACAGCGCCAGACGCAGCACGATTACGCTGATCAGGTAGGGGAAGATGTTCCTGGCCAGAATGCGCCACAGGCCGGTGCCCAGGCAGCGGGAGGCCAGATTGTACTCACGGTCACGATACATGAACACCAGGTTGCGCACATTGCGCGCAGTGCCCAGCCAGTAGAAAGCTACCATCGCGATACCCATGATCAGCACGCTCTGGCCGATCATCAGGGCAATCAGCGTCATGTAGATGATGGTAGGAACGTTATCCATGAAGTTGTAAAGCTCGGTGAAGAAGCGGTCCAGCTTGCGGACATAGCCCCACACCAGGCCGATGATAGTACCTACGATAATCTGACCAAGCGAAACGGAAACACTCAGGATGATCGAAGTGCGGGTCGCGCTCCACACCTGGCTCCAGTAGTCACGGCCCAGGTTGTCCGTGCCAAACCAGAAGGTGCTGTTGGGCGACTGGAATGCCAGATCATTATCAATGCGCAGATTGTTGGCGTCAAACTGGCTGATTTCCGGCGCAATGAACGTGAAGGCAAACAGCACAACGAAAAGGATCATCATGCACACAGCGCTCTTTTTCTTGAAAAAGTTCTTCCAGACGCTGTTCCAGTAAGAATACTTGCTGTAGCCAATGCGCTCAGCCTCGGCGGCATGGTATTCCGCAAAGGAGAACAGCTGCTTTTCAGGCATCTGCGCGCGGGAGTGCACATGCACACGGCCGCGATGATATTTATGCTCTGTCGTGTCAACCGCACTGCGGTCAACATTCATATTAACGACCTTTTTCATCAGCGAGTCTCCCCCTTACCGGTCAGTTTGATTCTCGGGTCAAGCAGCATCATCAGCATATCGCCCAGGAACAGGCCGGCGATGCCAAGCGATGCATACAGCATGACGATCGCCTGCACAACGTTGGTGTCGTAGCGGGAGATGGCGTCCGTCAGCAGCGGTCCAAGACCGGGAACAGAGAAGAAGCGCTCTACCAGAATGGAGCCGCCTACCGTCAGCAGCACGCTGTAGGGCAGATACTGCGCCAGCGGCAGGAAGGCGTTCTTCATCACGTGCGTAAACATTACGCGCGTCGTGGACAGGCCCTTGAGCTTGGCCAGACGGATATAATCCTTGTTCAGCTCATCCACCATGTAGCGGCGCATCCACATCATGTAGCTGGCAATCGAGCCCAGCGACAGACAGATAATCGGCAGGATGGTCGAAGTGTTGAACTTGAATTGCTGGCCAAAGATCATAATCTTCTGCACTTTACGCGCGGAATACATGGCCGGCAGTCCCAGCACACGCGAGCCGAATACCAGAATCAGCGAATAGGAAACCAGCGCAGGCACGGCGTTGATAAAAATAGTGAACGCCTGGCCGCAGCCGTCCAAAATACCATCCTTGAAGCGCGCCTGCAAAATGCCCAGCGGCACGCCGGTGATCAGCGCCAGACCCAGCGCGATCAGGCCCAGTCGCATGGAAATGCCAAACTTGCCGCCGATAACCTGCAGCACAGGCTTACCGGTCTGAATACGGCGGGAAATACCCAAATCAAATTTCGTAAACATACCTTTGAAGAAGCGGCCCAGCTGCACCAGCGGATGATCCAGCAGACCTGCTGCCAGCAAGCGCTCATGCTGCATTTCAGGCGTCAGCTTCATCAGTTCATCTTCGGTAAAGAAATACTCTTTGGGCATCAAGCGCATCAGCAGAAACACGACCGCCACGATCAGCAGGATGGTTACTACCGACTGGAAAAATCGCTTGATCAAATACTTCGCCATTGTTTCAACCCCTTTTGTTATTAAAACATTGCTGTTTTAGGCCGCCATCTTCCATTCTCTCCGATAGATAGCGCCCGAAAGCAGCACTGCCTCTATATCAATGAAGGAGAAGGGGCCTCCCGAAGGAGGCCGCCTTCTTCTTCATGCGATTGTTTAATTGTGAATTACTTCAGACCGGCATACTCGTCGGCGGTGTAAACGGTATCGCTCACTTCCCAGTTGACATAGCGTTCAGACTGGTTGCCGTACAGAGAATTGATCTTGACGAAGTCGTTAACCTGGGTCAGCTGGATGCCCTTGTTGTAGTAGGTGGGCAGGCACAGCGCATGCTCCAGGAAGTAGGCTTCAGCCTTGGCGAACGCTTCGTAACGAGCGTCGGTGTTGTCGGTGATGGCGTGAGCGGCGTTCACCAGATCGGTGAATTCCTTATACTGCGCCTTCAGATCAACGTCAGTCGCCTGATCAACGTTGCCGTAGGTCACAGCGTAGTAGGCGTTGTCGTCGAAGTCGATTTCCTGGCCCAGGAAGTTGACCGGGTCAGCATAGTCAGCGCCCCAACCGGAGGACCATACAGAGTGCAGCTGAGGAACGATAACTTCCTGGTTGTAGCTGGTCACGTAGGTCTTGGTGTTGAACTTGATGAAGTCATCGCCCAGCATATCGGAGAAGTTCTGAGCCAGAACGTCAGCGGTATCCTTCGCAGCGGCGTTGGAAGCGGAGATGTACCAGTCGAGCTCGACGGGGAAGGTCACGCCCTCGGCAGCCAGTTCTTCCATGGCCTGCTTCTTGTAAGCAGCAGCCTTTTCAGCATTGTAGCGGCTGAAGGTGTTGGGATCATATTCCATGCCGAGCAGATCCAGAACCATCTGGGAGTACTCGGTACCGTCGCTCTTGGCAACCAGGTTAGCGGTGGTGTAGGTGTAGTTCTGGCAGGACAGGGGGTTAACCACGTTGATGCGGGCCAGATAGTCGGTCAGATCCAGGCCGTAGTAGATGGCCTGACGGAAAGCTTCGTTACCAACGGCGGTGTTCCAGTTGGTGTCGGGAGTGCCGTCAGCATTCAGCTTGGCGTAGTTCCAGTGCCAGTTGTAGGAGTACTTGGTGGGCAGCATGGGAACCAGGCAATCATGGAACTCATGAGAAGCGTCGTTCTGGATCATGGTGATCTGGGACTCGGTCAGCTCCACATAGTGCAGCTCGCCAGCCATGAACAGATCGTAAGCGCGGTTGGCGTCTTCAACAGCCTTGATGTTAACGGTGTCGAAGAGCTTCACGTTCGCAGCGTTCCAGTAGTTGGGGTTCTTGGTCAGGATCTTTTCATTCTGATGTACGTAGTAGGTGATGGTGTAGGGGCCGTTGTACCACAGATCTTCGTGGGTGGCGCCGAAGTAACCATCAACACCGATTTCCTCGATCAGCTGAGCGGACAGAGGAGCCAGGCAGTTGTAGCAAGCCAGGGTGGGGAAGTAGTTCATCACGGCCAGGGTCTTGTAGGTGATGGTCTTGTTGTCGGGGCAGGTCACGCCAACCATCTCATAGAACTTATCCAGCTTCAGAGCCTTGGCTTCTTCTTCAGGCAGAGACTTGGTGTACTCATAGTACTCGGAAGCGCCTTCGATCATCTGGATGGGCATCGAGGTGTTGGCAGAGTCATTCTTGTGGAAGTTCAGAACCCATTCAAGGCCGGTGGCGAAGTCTTCCGCAACACAGTCAGCCTTGATGTTGCCCTGCCAGTCAACCCACTTGATGCCTTCGTTCAGTTCGAAAGTCCAAACCAGGCCGGTCTCATCGACGTACCAGGTGTGGGCGATCGCGGGCTGCAGACCGCCGTTAGGATCGTTGGTCAGCAGGTGATCGTAGCAGTTGGTCAGAACGTTCAGGTCGTTCGCCTTCTGAGAGTACTGATAGCAGAACGTTTCCATTTCAGAGCTGGTGATAATGTAGTCCAGCAGCTCAGTGACTTCCGCCTGCGCGGGCAGGATCACGGCGAGGCTCAGCATCATGGACAGAGCCAGGATCATGGACAAAACCTTCTTCATAGTAAACCTCCTCTTATCTTTGACAGTGGAGCGGATAAAGATTTGCTCCACTGCTTTGATTTGATGTTGGCATAATACCATCCATTCTCAATCTTGTCAATAGTTATACAGCAGAAATGCAATTCAAAAACAATAAAGCGCATATTTCCGCTTATTTAAGCTGCACCGAACCGTTTTTTTGCAATTCCCGCATGTCCTATTGTTCATTTTTCGTATTTTGGCTTTGTTTTTTTCTGCATAAAGATGCAGTTTTGCACTTCGTTTGCCTTTTTCAGGCAAAGGATGTATAATAGCATTTGTACATAAGGAGGTTTCCCGCATGAGCAAATCGTCGCCTTTCCGCCTGCAGCGGCATCTGATCCGCCCCTGCATTTATCAGGCCGCCACGCGTCTTGGCGTTGGCCTGCTGCTTTCTGTCGCCTGGTATAAATTTGCCAATCCCTCGCAGCTGGATCTCAATTCACACGCCTTTTTCTTTATGGCGGTATTTTTTGCGGTGATGGCCTGGATGCGTTATCTGCGCATGGACGGCATGCATATTCCTTCTATTAAATTGAAATTCCTCAAAAAGCTGGTTAAAAAGCCTCAGCGCAATTTTGCCGATATGTCCGATTACACCGACGAGGAGATCGTCGCCTTTGATGATCTGGACGATGAGGAAAAGAATGTGTGCCTGCTGTACGCCAACATCGCCTGCGCGCTGATTTTCCTGATTATCTCGTTCTTCTAAAAAATGTTTTTACCAATCCGCTTTGCATGAAGCGGATTTTTTTGATATAATAGTTCCATTATTATAGGAAGAAAGTCGGAGGAGAGTATCATGAGCCGCGCGCGCACCTTTGCTGCCGATTTCACGCAGGGCAGCGTATCCAAACACCTGCTGCGTTTTTCCACCCCCCTGTTCCTGAGCAACCTTTTGCAGGTTGTGTACAACATGGTTGATATGATTATCGTCGGCCAGGCGCTGGGAAAGGTGGGCCTATCCGGCGTATCTATCGGCGGCGACGTATCGCATTTTCTCACGTTTATTGCCATGGGCTTTTCCAGCGCCGGGCAGGTCATCATCTCCCAATACATCGGTGCAAAGCAGGAAAAGAAGGTCGGCACCTTTATCGGCACCATGTTCACCTTTCTCTTTGGCTGCGCCGCTTTTCTGAGCATTGTATGCCTCATACTGCGCGCACCCATCCTGCAGCTGATGCGCACGCCGGCTGAATCCTACAATGAAGCGCTGGGCTATACCACAGTCTCCGCTATCGGTCTGGTTTTTGTCTACGGCTACAACATTGTCAGCGCCGTGCTGCGCGGCATTGGCGACAGCAAGCATCCCTTCATCTTTATTTCACTGGCCGCGGTAATGAACATCCTGCTGGATTTGCTGTTTGTTTTCCCGCTGCAGATGGGCGCTGCCGGCGCCGCGCTGGCAACTGTCATCAGCCAGGGCTTCAGTTTTATCTGCTGTGCCATTTTCCTGTGGAAAAAACGCGATCAGCTGGGCTTTGACATTGAAGTGAATGATTTCCTTCATATTAATAAAGACATGCTGATCAAGCTGACCAAGCTGGGCGTACCCATGGCCATTAAGAGCGCCGCCATTCAGTTCTCTAAGCTCTTTGTCAATTCCTGGATCAACTCCTACGGCGTGGTTGTATCGGCTGTAGCCGGCATTGTCAACAAGTTCTCTTCCATCACCAATCTGATTTCCAACTCCGTTAACACTGCCGGCTCCTCGATGGTAGGTCAGAATATCGGCGCGCAGAAATACGATCGCGTGCCCAGGATCATGCTGACCGCCTTCCTGATGACCGTCACCGTATCCATCCTGATGTCCATCATCACCATTGCCTTCCCCGAAGCCGTCTTTGGCGTCTTTACGGATGAATCGGACGTGCTGGCTGTATGCATGGAATTCCTGCCCATTGCGGTATTGCTTTTCTTCGGCAGCGCCTTCCGCGCGGCGATGAACTCGCTTCTCAACGGCAGCGGCAATTATCGCGTCAATTTCGCCACCGCCATTCTGGATGGCATGATCATGCGCATCGGGCTTGCTATTCTGCTGGGCCTGGTGCTGGATATGAAATACATCGGCTTCTGGCTGGGCGATGCGCTGGCAGGCTTTACCCCCTTCTTTATCGGCCTGGCGTACTATTTCAAAGGCAATTGGCGCACGAGAAAATATGTTATCAAAGAAGAATAAATTCCTCCGCAAGCAAAAAACAGCGGCGAGCAAAAGCTCGCCGCTGTTTCACGATAGATTAAAAGAAACTGCTGATAAAAATCTCAAGACCAATAAAAATCAGAATTGCGCCGCCAAGAATACCGGCTTTGTCTGCCAGCCTGGTACCCGCCTTGCGGCCGATGTACAATCCGCCCAGGCAAATGACAAACGTCACCGCGCCAATCAGCACAACCGCCAGCAACGCCTGCATCAGGCCGTATTCTGCGATGGTAAAGCCTACGCTCAGCGCATCAATGGAGGTTGCCACACCCTGCACCAGCAACGCAGATAAGCCCACGCCCGGGCGATTTTCGCATTCTTCTTCTCCCCTGATGCCATCATAGAGCATTTTACCGCCAATATAGCCCAACAGCAGCAGCGCAATCCAGGGAATCAGCTTTTCAAAAGACCGAAAATACTGCACGATCGTATGCACACAAATCCAGCCAATCAACGGCATTGCCGCCTGAAATGCCGCAAAAATACCTGCAACGCCGCACATCTTGCGCGTTTTCATGCAGGGCTCGTGCAGACCATTGGCCAGCGACACCGAAAAGGCGTCCATCGCCAAGCCAACGCCCAGCAGAATATTGGTAAAGAAAAATCCAAAGCTCAGTTCCATTCCAATCCCCTCGCAATAAAAAAGCCAAGTATGCAAGCCATACTTGGACGCCCTGAGGATGCAGCCACTCCATGTATAGCGCAAAGGTTATACATGAGTCTCGCAATTGAAAGCAAGCCAGGCCTTCGGCCAGGATGTTGACTTGCTACGTGCGCTGCACGCTCGCTACTCCCTCACAAAGCATTATTATAGCTTTTTCAGTAAATTTTGTCAATGTCCCTTCCTCTTTCTGCAATCGCACATCAATTTCTTTCAAAAATATCCATATTTTGTATTTTTTATGTATTTACAAGTAGCAAAATCTATCATATAATATCGATTGGCACGGTTGCTGGAAAATCTGGCATGTCTTGATTACCAGAAACCGATGCATAATACAAGGAGGACTACTCTACATGAAGAAGTTCCTGGCTATGCTGCTGTGCGTGATCATGATGGTCACCATGGTTCCCGCTATGGCTGAAGGCGCTGACGCTGACATCGTGATCATCGGTGCGGGCGGCGCTGGCCTCTCTGCCGCTATCGAAGCTGTGAACAACGGCGCCCAGAAGGTTATCATTCTGGAAATGACCGGCGTGACCGGCGGTGCTCTGAATTTCACCAGCGGCTCCATGTCCGCTGCCGGCACCATCATCCAGAAGGAAGAGGGCATTGAGGATACCGTTGAATCCTACATCGCCGACATCATCAATAATGGTGACGACTTCGGCGGCCAGCCCAACGAAGAGCTGATCACCGTATATGCCAACAAGGCCGCTTCGACCTTTGACTGGCTGTACGAAAACGGCATGAAGGAAGCCACCTTCTCCCGCGACCGCGCAACCGGCCTGCGCTCCCAGTTTGCTCCCGAACATGCGCTGTACTCCATCGCCCGCACCTACAAGGCCTCTCCCGTTGACGCCACCCGCTATAAGTCCGCCGCCCACGAAGCGCTGGACAAGCTGGTTGCTGCCAACGATAAGATCGAAATCGTTTTCAACGCCAAGGCGACTGAGCTGAAGGCCAATGAAAAGGGCCAGGTTCTGACCGTTGTGACCGAAGACGGCACCGCCTACACCGCCAAGAACGGTATCATCGTCTGCACCGGCGGCTATTCCTCCAACAGCAAGCTGATGGGTCAGTACACCGAATACGGCGAATACTACCTGGCTGGCGGCGCTCCCGGCTCTGACGGTAACGCCCTGCTGATGATGCAGAAGGTTGGCGCCGGCCTGACCGCCATGGACGCCATCCCCACTTTCCCCATGGGTCTGGTCGATAAGACCGACGCTACCCGCGGCTCCATCGCCTCCACCTACACCTGGAAGGCCGGCGGCATCGTCGTCAACCAGAACGGTGAACGTTTCTGCAACGAAACCGAAGCCAACCCCGCCATCCGCGAAGTGGCTCTGGAGCTGCAGCCCGGCGCCGTGCAGTATGACATCTACACCGATAAGATCTACGCTGATCTGGACGCTACCGGCCAGTCCTTCTTCATGAAGGCGTACTTCCTGCAGGAAGGCATGAAGGGCTTCCACGTTGTTGAATCTGCCGCCACCATCGAAGAGCTGGCTGCCAAGATCAACGTTCCCGCCGAAAACCTGGTAAAGACCATCGAAGAATACAACGCCGCCGTTGAAAAGGGCGAGCCCGATCAGTTCGGCCGCGAATTCAACGTGAAGAACACCTACAACCTGGCTACCAACAAGATCGAAGGCGACAAGTACTACGCCATCCGTCTGCACGCCCTGTGCGTGATGACCCTGGGCGGCGTAACCGCCAATGCCAACATGCAGGTGCTGGATGAAGCTGGCAACGTGATCCCCGGCCTGTACGCTGCCGGTGAAGTTGTCGGCGGCATCTGGGGCAAGTTCGTTTCCGGTGGTACCGGCGTTATGGGCCCCATCGTCTTCGGTCAGGTTGCCGCTGCGCATGCGATGCAGAACACTCCCGCCGAAGGCTACACCGTGAAGGCCTCTGCCAACCTGCTGGACGAAGCGCTGTTCGCCAAGGAAGTTTCCACCGAGAAGCTGTTTGACATGTCTCAGACCCTGACCGACGGCGAATACACCGCCACCGTGGACGGCCAGAACGGCCTCATGGAAGTAAAGGTCGTTATCGCCGACGGCAAGATCGCTGATGTTGTGGTTGTTTCCAACAACGAGACGCCCACCATCGCCGCTGCCGCTCTGGAGCAGATTCCTGCTGCCATCAAGGCTGCCAACGATCCCACCGTGGACACCCTGACCGGCGCCACCCTCACCTGCAACCGCATCATGAACGCTGTTGTGGAATGCCTCAAGCAGGCTGTGAAGTAATTTCTTCCAGGCAAATAATGAGCCGGAGAAGCGAAAGCTTCTCCGGTTTTTTGTTGCATCCAGGCGCTGCATTTGCTATAATTTCCATATACCCAGCAAAGGAGTTTCCGTCATGAAAACGCTCGCCGCCCTGGCTTCCATCCGCGAGGAAATGCTTGATATCCCCGGACATCTGGGGTTTTATTACAAGAATCTTGTCACCGGCATGACCTGGGGCGTGCATGATGAGGAAGTCTTCGGCGCCGCCAGCGTCATCAAGCTGCCGCTTTATTTGCTGGTTATGCAGCATGCGCTGGACGGCAAACTGCGCATGGAAGACAAATTGACCGTCACCGCCAAGGATAAAGTGCCCATCTGCGGCGCGCTGACACTGTTTACCGATGACGTGACCGTGGATATCCGCACGCTGTGCCGCCTGATGATCTCAATCAGCGATAACACCGCCACCAACCGCCTGATCGATCACCTGGGCATCCCGGCGATTCAGGAAGGCTTCAAGGCGTTCGGCCTTGAAAAAACCATCCTTCGCCGCAAGCTCTTTGATCGCGCTGCGTCGCGCGCAGGCATCCAGAATGTCATCTGCCCGCGGGAAATCGGCGAACTGCTGGAAAAGCTCTACCGGCAGGAGATCCTCTCCCCTGCCTTCTGCAAAGAGGCCGTCGACACGCTGCTTTTGCAGCAAGTGGATCATAAAATCAACGGGAAAATCAATTGTGAAGTCAGTATCGCCCATAAGACGGGCGAAGATGACAACCTGAGCAACGACGTAGGCATCGTATATGCCAAGCAGCCTTTCATTGTTTGTTTTGCCGGTCACGACACCGACGTTTATCACTGGGAAGATCTGATGCGCCGCGGCACATACGAGCTTCTCAAAGCACAGGAGTAAGAAAATGGATATCAAACAGAAAGCCCTGGAAAAGCACGCAGAATGGCAGGGAAAGATCGAAGTGATTTCCCGCGTGCCTGTTACCAATTCCGAAGAGTTGTCGCTGGCGTATACTCCCGGCGTTGCACAGCCCTGTCTGGAAATCCAGAAGGATTATGAAAAATCCTGGTCCCTTACCCGCCGCCATAATCTGGTAGCCGTCATCACCGACGGTACGGCCGTGCTGGGCCTGGGCGATATCGGCCCGGAAGCCGGCATGCCCGTGATGGAGGGCAAGTGCTGCCTGTTTAAGGAATTTGCCGATGTGGACGCCTTCCCGCTGTGCCTGCGCACCAAGGATGTGGATGAGCTCGTCCGCACCATTTATCTTTTGTCCGGCAGCTTTGGCGGCATCAATCTGGAAGATATCGGCGCGCCGCGCTGCTTTGAAGTAGAACGCCGTCTGAAGGAGCTGTGCGACATCCCCGTTTTCCACGATGACCAGCACGGCACGGCCATTGTTGTAGCCGCCGCCATGATCAACGCCCTGCGCGTGGTGCACAAAAAGATCGACGAAGTAAAGGTCGTGATCAACGGCGCAGGCGCGGCGGGCATTTCGATCGGCAAGCACCTGATGAAGCTGGGCGTTAAGCACCTGATTATGGTGGATCGCTTCGGCATCATCTGCGAGGGCATGGAAAACCTCAACTCTGCGCACGAGGAAATGAGCCGCATCACCAACCGCGAGCACCTGACCGGCACGCTGAAAGACGCTGTCCGCGGCGCGGATGTATTCATCGGCGTATCCGCCCCCGGCGTTTTGACGGGCGAAATGGTCGCCACCATGGCGGAAGGCGCGTGCGTATTCCCCATGGCCAACCCCACGCCGGAGATTTTCCCGGATGAGGCGCTCGCCGCCGGCGCAGCCGTTGTCGGCACGGGCCGCAGCGATTACCCCAATCAGATCAACAATGTGCTCGCTTTCCCGGGCATTTTCCGCGGCGCGCTGGATGTACAGGCCCGCGATATCAACGACGAAATGAAGATGGCCGCTTCCGTTGCCATTGCCTCTCTGGTCAGCGACGAGGAGCTGAGCGCCACTTACATCATCCCCAAGGCCTTTGATAAACGCGTCGGCCCAACCGTCGCCGCAGCCGTTGCGCAGGCCGCCCGGGATAGCGGCGTGGCGAGGAAATAACGCATGCCACAAACAAAGCCAGACGACTTCTCTCGTCTGGCTTTTTGTTTTGTATGCATTTCTGCACCGTTACTTTTCGTCGCGTTTAAATTCCAAGATATCGCCCGGCTGGCAATCCAGCACATCGCAGATCGCCTCGAGCGTGGAAAAGCGGATGGCGCTCACATGCCCATTTTTAAGCTTGGACAGGTTGACATTCGCCACACCCACGCGCTCGGACAGTTCATTGAGCGACATTTTTCGATCCGCCATCACACGGTCAAGCCTGAGAATAATCGCCATAGTGCCTCCTTACAGCGTCTCATCGGACAGCTGCTGCAATTCCTGCCCGTAGCAGAACACCAGCGACAGCAGATACAGGATCGCCGCAATCAGCAGGAACGTAAAATCAAAGGAATAATGAAACGTCACCTTCGCAATTTTATCGCTTTGCAGCAGCAGATTGAGCTGATAGCCGTGCACGATGAAGGCCTGCGCCAGCATTTTCATACAGTTCAGCATCACGCCAAGCTCCAGTGCATGCAGTGCCAGCTTTTTCAGCTGCTCGCCCACCGCTGCATGAAAGGGCGCGCCTTCCTTCATCGGCAGCAGAATGGCGCGGATGCGCAGCACGCACTTTTTGCCAATCCAGCACACCGGCGTCATCAAAAGCAGCAGCATCGCAACAACAAACAGCACCTTTTTGTAATCCGGCGCAAATGCATCGGCCACCTGAATTTCCGCCAAGCCAAGGGACAGGGAAGCATAGCCCGTGCCGATCAACTCAGGCGGCAGTTTAAAAATCAGCCCCACCGCAATGATGGCAATGCCCACGAAACAGGCCACCAGCACAATCGACAGCAGAATGCCCATCACCTTAAATACCGTATCGAGTCTTTTAGACACACTGATCATTTTGTTCATCATGGCACCTCCTTGATTTCTGGTCTCATGATAGCACATCATTATACGTTTGTCAATTAGTTTTTTATGTTTATCGTTAATTTTTTATATCTAAAAATAAATCTCATATTTTCTCCAATCGCAGAGGAAGACACTTGGAAGTATTTGACGTATTCTTTTGTTGGTGGTACACTGTGAGGGCAAAATACATCACGAAGGAGAACCTCATGAGAATTACTCCGGCTGCAAAAAGAGCCATCATGATTGGCAGCATGTGCTCCCTTTCCTATCTGGCGGTGTATGTAGCGCGCAATATTCTGGGTGCAGTATCGCCGCAAATGATCGAAAGCGGCCTGTTTACCACCGAAAATATCGGCACACTCTCCAGCGTGTATTTTATCACCTATGCAGTGGGACAATTGATCAACGGCCGGATCGGCGATAAAATCAAATCCAAATTCATGATCAGCCTGGGATTGATCCTCGCAGGCATCAGCAATTTCCTGTTTTCAACGATGGTTTCTTCCCCGCTTTCTTCCTATATTATATATGGCATGACAGGCTTTTTCCTGTCGATGATCTACGGCCCGATGACCAAGGTGGTGGCAGAAAATACCGAGCCCATCTATGCAACTCGCTGCAGCCTGGGCTATACCTTTTCTTCCTTTTTCGGCACGCCGCTGGCAGGCGTGCTGGCTGCGCTGCTGCTGTGGCAGGGCGTATTTGCTGCCAGCAGCGCGCTGCTGATCATAATGGGCGTGATATGCTTTATTGTATTTACCATCTATGAAAGAAAAGGCTACATCGCCTATGGCCGTTTTGTGCGCGACCCTAAAAAGGGCGGCAGCATCCGCGTACTGATCAAGCATCAGATCATCAAATTCACGCTGGTGGCCGTGCTGACAGGCATTGTGCGCACGACGGTGGTTTTCTGGCTGCCGACATATTTGTCGCAATACCTGGGGCTGAGCACCGAAAGCGCCGCACTGGTATTTACAGTAGCTACTTTTATCATATCCGCCACAACCTTTGTCGCTGTTTTCCTGTACGAGCGTCTGCACCGCAATATGGATCTGACGGTGCTGGTTTCCTTTATCAGCTCCGCCGTCTGTTTTGCACTGGTGTACATCGTGCATCAAAGCACGCTCAATATCATTTTGATGGTGATGGCCATTATGTCCGCCAGCTGCGCCGCCTCCATGCTGTATAGCCGCTACTGTCCCAGCCTGCGCGATACCGGCATGGTATCCAGCGCCACAGGCTTCATCGATTTTATGAGCTACATGTCCGCTTCGATCTCCTCCACGCTGTTTGCCAATGCCGTAAACAGCATCGGCTGGGGAAATCTGATTCTCGTCTGGTTTGGATTAATGGTCGCCGGCATCATCGTAGCGCTGCCGTACAATAAGCTCCTTAAAAAAGCATGAAAAAAGGCTCCCACTCGGGAGCCTTTTAAACTGTCATTATTCTTCAAAACCTTCAAAACCCAATTCTGCCGGCTGGAATCTCGGACAGACATTTTCAGAGGATGTAATCACCGAAGCTGCCAGAACAGAGCCGATCTCCACCGCCTGTTCCAGCGATTTTCCATACGTCAAACTGCTGACCACGCCTGCGCAGAAGGCGTCACCCGCGCCCGTGGTATCCTTCACCTGCACCTTTCTGGCCGGGCAAATACCGCTGTTTCCCTGATGATCGGCAAATACCGCGCCCTCCGCGCCCATGGTAACCACCATGGAAGGAATCTCTGCGCGCTTGACCTTATCCGCCAGGATTGCGCGCATTTCCTCCGCCGTCCTGCCCGTATAGTCATCCAGGAAGAGCATACCCGCCTCCTGCAGATTACAGATGAAGCAATCAAGCCTCCGCAGGAAATCGCGCCGCTCGATGGCAATGCTCATATTGGAAACCAGCGCATAAGCCTTCTTATTATACTTCTCTGCCAGCTCAAAGATTTTTTTGACAATTTCCTTGTTGATGTCCACCTCAAACACCACAGAATCTGCCTTGGTAAACATTTCGTCGCCCTTTTCCTCCAGCAGATCCATTAACGGCGTCAGATCCGGACGCTTGGAAATGGAGCCTGCCACATCGCCGTGATTATCAAACACCGCCAGCCAGATGCCCATGCCGTCCGGCATCGTCAGCACATAATCGGTATTAACCTTATGATTCTGCAGCTTTCTGAGCACATCCGAGCCCATAGGCGTGTCATCCACAATGCCAACGTAGGTCGGCCGCAATTCCATATTGGCAATATCCTCCGCTACATTGCGCGCCACGCCGCCGTGAATATACTCCACGCTGCCCACATTTCTGCCTGTCGGCAGATAAACATCCGCCGGAAAGCCCTTAATATCCACAAAAGCCGCGCCGATGACAACAATGCCCATGCCCGCTTCCTCCTATTTCCAGTTATCCTTAGCATAACAGAGTTTTCGACAAATTACAACAAAGAAAAAAACGGACCGGGGAATTTCCCGGCCCGTTTTATTTTAATACTTCCTGATAATATCCTTGAGATAATCCGCCGCCAGCTTGATATCCGCCGCCGGATTGCCGCCCACCTCGCGCTCGATGGTGAGGAAGCCCTTGTAGCCAATCTCCTCCAGCGCCTTGAGGTATCTGGGAAAATCCACCGCGCCCTGGCCCAGCGGCAGCTCCTTGAAGGCCGGTTCGCTGTCCCACGCGCCGTGATCCATCTCCGCGTAGATCTGCTCCGGATCGCAGGGTTTGAGATTCACGCCGTCCTTGGCATGGGTGTGAACAATATAATCCCTGAGCGTATACACCGCCTGCACGGGATCATCCTTGGTCACCATGGCAAAGTTGGCCGGATCCAGATTAACCGCAACACCCGTCGATCCCAGATCATCCAGGAAAGCCTTGAGCGTAAGCGCTACCTCCGGGCCCGTTTCAATGGCAAAATGCGCGCCTACGCTGTCGGCATACTGGGCCAGTTCATAGGCAGCCGCCTGCATAATCTTATACCGGTCGCAGGTTTTATCCGCCGGGATCACGCCGATATGTGTGGTCACCACGTCCGTTTCCAGATCCTTGGCCAAATCCATAATGCGCTTGGATGCATCAATCAGCATCACGTTCCGTTCCGGATAAATAAAAGCCTTGCCCAGATCGCCGCAGATGGCCGAGAACACCAGCCCCTGATCCTTTACAAAATTCAGCAGATCCCTGCGCTTTTGTCCCACCAGATTTTCCGGCGCATTTTCACCGGTCGTCGCATACATCTGCAGGCCCTGCACGCCAATGGACGCAGCAGTTTTAATTGCCTCTCGCGTTTCCTGGCGGAAAGAATCCACCATCGCGCCAATCGGAAATGGATACATTTCTTTTTCCTCCCGAGGATTATTTTGGTTCATCCTATCACACGCCGTGCGGCTTGTCAATTGTCGTCATCAATTCAGATACTCCCACAGCTCAATCCGCTCGCCATCCGGCCCGCGTAGGAAGATATTCTTAGCGCCGCCCAGCAGCTGATCCATCACCTGAACCTTGTCCGATTCAAACTGCACGCCCTGCGTCCGCAGCGCTTCCACCCATTCTTCGATATGATTGCACGCAATGGCAATATGGCTCACCACACCCTCGGGCCTGTCAACCGGCGTCGGCGGGCAAATCAATTCGATCTGACAGGAACCGGCGTCGCAGAAAATAAGCTGTGTCCCGTTGGGCAACACTTGCTCCGCCTTCAGGGTAAAATGCAGCTTATTCAGATAAAAATCCTTGGACACTTCCGCATCCGCAACATAAACGCCAATGTGCGCCAAGCCCAGCAATCTTTCCATTATAATCACGCCTCCAACATATAGGCACACCACCCAAGGAGAACATCCTTAAGCATTCTCATAAATTGAAATCAGGTGTTTTCCGATCACAACTGCAAATTTCAGCGCATCGGGAATCAATTCTTGGGGGAATCTCTGAAGATATTTGACGATTTCAAGCGTGAGATCTCCCTTATATCCGCTCTTCTTAAGAGACGTCATAATCGCATGCCAATTCAAATCTGCCAAATAGGGGAGCATATGGCAGTCTCCGAGATAATCGTTATCCTGGATGTGAAGGCATTTAAGAATGTCCGGATCCACCCGACTGATAAAATCCTCAGGTTCATATCCCGTCAGAGAGGCATGGCCCACATCCACACACGCGACGATCCAGGGGGAATTAATCTTTTTTACGATGCTGTTTAATTCTTCAGGAGTTCCAAGCTTGCCAACAAATCTGTTTCTTTTTGCATCTTTCGCAAAGAGATTTTCAACAGCAACGTGAATGTTGAAGGCTTCGCAGTACGGAATGAAGCTGCTGTAATACGCGATATTATACTCCTCGAAGTCAACGTCTTCCGGCACGGTGATGGAGTGAACAACAATATTTTCTGCGCCAAGAATAGCAGCAGATTCCAATGCGCGAACGATGTTGAGATATTTTGGATCGGAAGTATCTCTGCTCATTCCGTATTTGAACGTAAAGGGCGCGTGCGCCTGATTGCAAGAAAGTCCCACCTCATCAAGATGCGCTCTTAGCTCTCGGGCGTATTCTTTATAGTTTTCGCCCAGAATTTCCTCACATTCTTTTTCATAGTAATAAGAAAAATCTACAGCATCAAAACCAGCTTGCCTGATCAAATCAATTGCTTTATGATCCCCAAAGCATTTGGCAACGGAATAAAGCTCAACGGATAATTGCATGGTTTGCCTCCTTATGCGTATAATCGTTAAGCATATCTTAGCATATCTTCAAATAATTGGCAACTTAAGACAAGAAAAGAACCAGTTTCTTTCGAAACTGGTTCCTGCGGCAGGGGCAGAAGGAGACAAATTTTCAACGAAGGTTTTGTCCCTAAGTTGTTACCACTTGACAGATTGACATGATTTTTGCGGCGTATTATAATAAAGAACATCCAAATTGTAAAGCACATCTTCAAGGAAACTATGATAGCTGTTTGAGAAGGAGAAATAATATGAAGAAGGTATTGGCTCTTTTGCTGGCTGTTCTGATGCTGGCAAGCATTAGCTGCGCTTGGGCAGAGGGAACGACCGAAGAAGCGGTTGAGATTACCTTTCAGGATATCCCTTGGGGCAGCAGCATAGAAGAAGTAACAAGCTGGGCAAAAGAGAATGGATTTCAGAGCGTTTATATTGGCTCGACCTTCTCAACTGCATCATTTCTGGATGCATCCGGCAAATATAATCAAGACGTCGTAATCGGGTCCCCTTTCGAACTACACTCTTTCAAAACACTGAACGTCTTTGACGGCACCTCGTTTCAGATAGCCGGATATACAGTTTCTCTGGAATTCTATTTTGATTCGCAGGGCGAAAATACAGAACTTGGCACTGTTATTGCAACTATTCAGGCCCCACAAACGCAAGCGATATTGGATGATTTGGAGCAGGGACTGATAACTGCATACGGCGAAAACGCTTTGCCTTCAACGGATATTTCTCCGAATGGCACCGGCGACAGATACCGGAAGCTGGGCGCAGCGGATACGGCTGTCTGCCTTACGAATAATCCGAACTACGGCGCGCAGCTAATTTACGGCAAAATCAATCCGTTTACAAACGAAAAAGTGGCCAAAGAATCGGTCGAAAAAGCAACGGTCGAAAAAGCAACGGTTGAAATCACCTTCCAGGATATCCCCTGGGGCAGCAGCGTAGAAGAAGTAAAAAGCTGGGCAAAAGACAATGGTTTTCAGACCTTTGGGAATAATTCGTCCGGTAGATTAAGACCGCCCATATATCTGGATGAATCCGGTAAATATAGTTCTATCACAACCAAATCCGGATTCGACCTTAACAACAACTACGAAGCGCTGTTTGCTTCAGACAACACCTCATTTCAGATAGCCGGATATACAATCCCTCGTCTGGAATTCTGGTTTAACAAGCAGGACGGAGAAACGGAATTGGGCACTGTTGTTGTACGTATTCTGCCGGATGTAATGAACGAACAGTCGCAAACGATTTTGGATGATCTGGAGCAGAAGTTGATAACTGTATACGGCGAAAACGCTGCGTCTTCAACGGATAGTACTCTATCAACGATCTCTGCAGACAGATATAGAAAGGTAGGCGCGGAGGATACGGCTGTCTGCCTTGCGCATGATATCCAATACGGTGTGATGCTGGTTTACGGCAAAACCAATGTGTTTGTGGCCGAAGAAAAGAACGATACTCCTTTCACTTTCACGATTGACAGTTTCAATATTGACGGTCTGTAAAAGAACACACAAATGCCTCCCTCACACCGAGGGAGGCATTTGCTATGGCAAAACAACTGAAAAGGAGCATGAACATGAAAAAACTGTTGGCACTTATTTTGGCAGTTATGATGCTGGCAAGCATTGGCTGCGCTTGGGCGGAGGGAACAACCGAAGAAGCGGTTGAAATTACCTTTCAGGGTATTCCGTGGGGCAGCAGTGTAGAAGCTGTTGCGGAATGGGTTGTACAGAGAGAAGAATTTACGATGGATTATAACGCCGAACAAATCCTGTCGGGTTATAATCCGTGGAGTAAAGGACGTTGCTCAAACATCATTTTGACCGAAGATGGTGCGATATTGGATGTCAACATGGAGAATAATTACAAGAGCGTGTTGGCAAGCTGGGGTATTGAAGATTTCATGCTTCCGGGATATGCAATCGCTGGATACGGTATGAGCCAGATTTCTTACGGGTTCACCTACACAGCACGGGCCATGCCAAGCGTTTGAACCGTCTGAATCAAGCTGCGTTCTTCGGTACAGAAGATTACAGCAAGGAAGAACTTATCGCAGAGATCGGTGCTGCAGCGCTCGTCAATCACTGCGGTATCCTTCGTTCGCTGCCGGACAGATGAATGTGAGCGAACTGTCACGGGTATGTAGGCTGTCAAGGCCGACGGTTTATAAGTATTTGAGTATTTATTGCTCAGCTTGCTTGAGCCCCTGCGCAAATGCCCGGCTGACATCTGGCAAAAAGGCGCTCATTACAAGGTATCAGGTTTACGGGAGGATGAATACAAGACGTTGTGTTTTGATTTGAACGAAGGTGAGCCGGTGCCCTATCGCATCAGTGCTTCGTCCGACGAAAAAGAAACCAACGAATAACTCTTAATTTCTGGCGCAAGGTAGGTCTGCAAGGGCTTGCCTTGCGTTTTTTTTTGAGCGCAATACAAAGGCGAGGCTCTTAAAGAAAGAATCTGTAGTACGTATTTTTTTATTGACAACAGGAAATGGGTGTGATATAGTTGTTATAACAACATGATGACTTGAGGATGCAATGGCTTTTTCTGAATGTATGCAAGAAAGGAAATAGGCTATGCTGCACAATGGTATTATGGATACTAGAAAAAAGAGACGCTGGGGAACATCACTGAGGCGTCAGGAGATCATTACGGGATGGCTGTTTGTTGCG
>JAFXJP010000017.1 GCA_017532155.1 Clostridia bacterium
CATATCTGGGTACCACCGTCACCGAGGCTGTTATCACCGTTCCCGCATACTTTACCGACTCTCAGCGTCAGGCCACCAAGGACGCCGGCAAGATCGCAGGTCTGGACGTCAAGCGTATCATCAACGAGCCCACTGCCGCGTCTCTGGCCTACGGCCTGGACAAGGAAGAGGCTCACAAGATCCTGGTATACGACCTGGGCGGCGGTACTTTCGACGTAAGTATCCTCGAAATCGGCGACGGCGTGTTCGAAGTGCTGGCCACCGGTGGCGATACCAAGCTGGGCGGCGACGACTTTGACAACCGCATCATCGACTATGTAGCCGAATCCTTCCAGAAGGAAACCGGCATTGACCTGAAGAAGGACCGCATGGCCTTCCAGCGCCTGAAGGAAGCTGCCGAAAAGGCCAAGATCGAGCTCTCCGGCGTGATGAGCGCGAACATCAACCTGCCCTTCATCACCGCTGACGCCACCGGCCCCAAGCATCTGGATATGACGCTGACCCGCGCCAAGTTCAACGAGCTGACCGCCGATCTGGTGGAAAAGACCATTATCCCCATGCAGAATGCGCTGCGTGACGCGGGCCTGACCGCCGCGCAGCTGGATAAGGTGATCCTCGTGGGCGGCTCCACCCGCATCCCCGCCGTTCAGGAAGCTGTTAAGCGCGTGACCGGCAAGGATCCCTTCAAGGGCATCAACCCCGACGAGTGCGTGGCCATCGGCGCTGCCATCCAGGCTGGCGTTCTGGGCGGCGAAGTGAAGGACGTGCTGCTGCTGGATGTTACCCCCCTGTCTCTGGGTCTGGAAACTGAAGGCCACATCTTCACCCGCCTGATCGACCGCAACACCACCATCCCCACCGAAAAGAGCCAGGTGTTCTCCACCGCCGCTGACGGCCAGACCACCGTTGAAATCCACGTGCTGCAGGGCGAGCGCCCCATGGCGTATGACAATAAGACCCTGGGCCGCTTCCAGCTGACCGGCATCCCCGCCGCTCCCCGCGGCGTGCCGCAGATCGAAGTTACCTTCCGCATTGACAAGAACGGCATCGTGTCCGTTTCTGCCAAGGATAAGGGTACCGGCAACGAGCAGAACATCACCATCACCTCTTCCACCAACATGAGCGAGGAAGAAATCCAGCAGCGCGTCAAGGAAGCCGAGCAGTTTGCCGAGGCCGACAAGAAGCGCAAGGAAGAAGTAGAAATCCTCAACCATGCCGACTCCATGACCTACGAGCTGGAAAAGCAGCTGCGCGAGAACGGCGACAAGCTGACCGCCGAGGATAAGGCGACCGTCGAAAAGGAAATCGCCGATTTCAAGGCTGTCCGCGAACGCGGCGACGCGCAGGAAATCAAGGGCGCTATGGATGCTATGACCCAGAAGGTCTATGCCATCTTCGGCAAGCTCTACCAGCAGCAGGGCGGCGCGGCTCCCGATATGGGCGCTCAGGGCGGCATGAATGATGACGGCAGCGTGGATGCTGACGGCTCTGTACAGTAATGATGAATATTCTGCGTAAACTGATCGCTTGTGCGATAATGATGACCCTGCTTGCCTTAACCGGAGCGCCTGCTTCGGTTAAGGCGGAGGAGGGTGAAGCGAGCAGGGTTGTCATCCGTTGTCTGGGAGATTTTATCATCCATGATCCGCTGCTTCAGGCAGCGCAGACGGCGGACGGCGGGTATGATTTTTATCAGATGATCGCTCCGGTGGCGGATCTGATTGCCGATGCGGACTTTACCGTGGCCAATGTGGACGGCACCATTGGTGCGAGCGATGTGTATACCGGCTATCCCCTCTTTAATTCGCCTGTTGCCTTGCTGGATGCGCTGCAGGAGGCCGGCGTGGATATGCTGACGCTGGCCAATAATCATGCGCTGGACAGCGAATACGAGGGATTGATTACGCAGATGAATCTGCTGGATGCGCGCGGGATGGCCCATATCGGCACAGCGCGCACGCAGGAAGAGAGCGATTCGCCCTACGTTCGCGAGATCAATGGCATTCGCATTGGCTTCCTCAACTATACCACGCACGCCAATGGCCGCGAAAATTCCTGCGGGAAGGACGCTGCCACCTTCGGCCTGAATCTGGTGTTTAAAAATGCCGATTTTGAGGGCGATGCGCAGGCGCTGCGCGATGCAGGCGCAGAGGTGATCGTGGCGTTCATGCACTGGGGTACAGAGTATGACCGCACAGAGCATGAGGAGCAGCGGGTGCTGACAACGCGTCTGGCGAGAGCCGGTGTTGACATCGTTGTGGGCGGACATCCGCATGCAATTCAGCGCATTAACTGGCGCGAGGCCACGCGCACGCATGACGGCGGCAAGCAGCGCACGCTGGTGTGCTATTCCAGGGGAAATTTCCTGAGCAATCAGCAGAGCCGTTATCAGAATTGCGGCATTATCTTTGAGTTTACGCTGGAAAAAGATGAAAACGGCAATATCACCGTTCAATCTCCGGGCTACATTCCCATTTTTGTGTGGCGCGAGGAATTGAAGAATGGCTATTCCTATCAGGTGCTGGCCTCGGAGCGCGCTTTAAATAATGCGCCCGAAGGCATGAGCAAGGAAGTGCTTTCCTGGATTCGGACGTCGTGGAACGATACGATTTCTCATTTGAGCACGAAGTCCAGCGCGGCGGACTGTATCCATGTTGAATGATTTTTCACGCTGCAATGCGCGCATTTTACGCATTGCAGCGTTGGCATGAGGGGAATAAAATGGCAAACAAACGCGATTATTACGAGGTGCTGGGCGTAGGCAAAAACGCCACGGCCGACGAAATTAAAAAGGCATACCGCAAGCAAGCCAAGGAATGCCACCCCGATCTGCATCCCGATGACAAAGAGGCCGAGGCGCGTTTCCGCGAGCTGAACGAAGCCAACGAAGTGCTTTCCGATCCGGATAAGCGCGCGCGCTACGACCAGTTTGGCTTTAACGATCCCATGAACGGCGGCGGTGGTTTTGACCAGAGCGGCTTTGGCGGTTTTGGCGGCATGGGCGGCTTTGAAAGCATTTTTGATCAGCTGTTTGGCGGCATGGGCGGTGGCGGCGGCCGCAGAGCCAATGCGCCCCAGCAGGGCAATGATCTGCGCTATGACATGCGCATCACCTTTGAAGAGGCTGCTTTCGGCTGCGAAAAATCCTTTGATTTCTACCGCGCCGAAAACTGTGAGCACTGCCACGGCACGGGCGCCAAGCCCGGCACGCAGCCCCAGGTGTGCCCGACCTGTAAGGGTTCGGGCCAGGTGCGCGTGCAGGGAGGCTTCATGGTCACGGTGCGCGCGTGCTCCGCTTGCGGCGGCACGGGCAAGGTGATCAAGGAAAAATGCCCCCACTGCACGGGCTCGGGCCGCGTCAAGCGCAAGCGCACCTGCACCTTCAAGGTGCCTGCCGGTATTGACAACGGCCAGACCATCGTGATGAACGGTCAGGGTGAGCCCGGCCTCAACGGCGGTCCCAACGGCGATTTGTATATTGTTATCAATGTGCGTCCGCACAAGCTCTTCAAGCGCGACGGCGTGAACCTCCATCTGGATATGCCCATCAGCTTTACCACGGCGGCGCTGGGCGGCGAGATTGAAATTCCTACCCTCAAGGGCAAGGAAAAATTCCAGATTCCCGAGGGCACGCAAAACGACGCTGAATTCCGCCTGCGCGGCAAGGGTATGCCGCAGATGCGCTCAAGCTATGTGGGCGATCTGATCGTGCATGTGCGTGTGGAAGTGCCCACCAGGCTTTCCGAAAAGCAAAGGACATCCTGCGTCAGTTTGAGGCAGAGTCTACCGGCAAGGAATATAAGGAGCGCAAGAGCTTCTTTGACAAGATGAAGGATCTGTTTGATTGATGAACTATACCGATATCAACGCCCGCGCCATCGACAGCTGGGTGAAGGAAGGCTGGGAATGGGGACAGCCCATCTCGCACGAAACGTATGAAAAGGCGCTTCGGGGAGAGTGGGATGTGCTGCTCACGCCCACCAAGCCCGTGCCGCACGCATGGTTCGGCGATCTGAAGGGCAAACGCGTGCTCGGTCTGGCTTCCGGCGGCGGACAGCAGATGCCCGTCTTTGCGGCGCTGGGCGCTGCTTGCACGGTGCTTGATTACAGCGAAGAACAGCTGAAAAGCGAAAACCTGGTCGCTGCGCGCGAGGGATATGAGATTGAGATCGTCCGCGCCGATATGACAAAGCCCCTGCCTTTTGCGGACGAGAGCTTTGATCTGATCTTTCATCCCGTGTCCAACTGCTACATCAAGGATGTGCAGCATGTGTGGAACGAGTGCGCGCGCATCCTCAAAAAAGGCGGCCGGCTGCTTTCGGGGCTTGACAACGGCCTGAATTACGCCTTCAACGACGAGCAGACGGAGCTTATTCAGGTATTGCCCTTTGATCCGCTCAGCGATGAAAAGCTGATGCAGCAGTGTATCGAAAACGATGACGGCGTGCAATTCAGCCATACCATCGAAGAACAGATCGGCGGACAGATCCGCGCGGGCCTGACGCTCAGGGATGTGTACGGCGATATCTGGCAGATTGCCCGGCTTGGTCAGTTCAATGTGCCCACCTTCTGGGCGACTTTAAGCATAAAGGAGTAATTCCATGGACTGGATTGAAATTACCATCTCCACCAACACCGAGGGCGCGGATATCGTATCCGAAGCGCTCATGCGCCAGGGCGCGGTGGGCACGCAGATCATCGACCGCAATGACGTGCCCGATCCCGATAAGCCCAACGGCTACTGGGAGCTGATTGACCGCAAAATGCTGGACGAAATGCCCGAAGAGGTGCAGGTGAAGGCGTGGTTTACCTCCGTTGAGGAGCTGCGCGGGCTGCAGAATTGCTTAAATGCCCTGCCCGAGCTGACGGGCATGGATCTGGGTACGCTGAAAGTATCGCAGGAAGGCGTGCACGAGCAGGATTGGGCCGAGTGCTGGAAGCAGTATTACAAGCCCTTCCGCGCCGGCGAGCGGTTGGTGATCAAGCCCAGCTGGGAGAACTGGGAGGAAAAGCCCGGCGATCTGATCATCGAGCTGGATCCCGGCATGGCCTTTGGCACGGGCACGCACGAGACCACCAGCATGTGCGTGGAGCTGATTGAAAAGCACTACCATGGCGGCAAAATGCTGGATGTGGGCACGGGCAGCGGCATTCTGGCGATTGCTGCGGCCAAGCTGGGCGCGCACGATGTGCTGGGCGTGGATATCGATCCCATGGCCGTGCAGGTGGCGATTGAGAACGTTGAAAAGAATCATCTCAGCGATAAAATCAAGATCGTCGAGGGCGATCTGGTGAAGGGTCTGGAGGATGCGGACTGCGACTTTGCTGTGGCCAATATCCTGGCGGACGTCATTAAGCTGCTGGCGGCGCCGCTGCGCTCTCACCTGACGGAAAACGCCACCTTTGTGTGCTCCGGCATCCTTGCCGAGCGCGAAAAGGAGGTCACCGAGATTCTCAAGGTCAACGGCTATCGCATCTTCGACCGTATTCAGAAGGGTGACTGGGTGGCGCTGGCTGCCCGCGTAAACTGATATGCATCGCTTTTTTGCAGATGAAAACGGCATTGTCAACGGCGTGGCGCAGCTGGATAAGGAAGACGCGCAGCATGCCAGCCGTGTGCTGCGCTTGCAGACTGGCGACGAAGTGACGCTTTTCTGCGAGGGCGAGGCATACAGGGCTGTGATTGACAGCTTTGAAAATGGCGTTACGGTACGCGTGGGGGATAAGCTGAAAAGCCCCGAAGCCTCCGTGCGCGTGACGCTCTATCAGGGCGTGCCCAAGGGCGATAAGATGGACTACATTGTGCAGAAATGCACCGAGGGCGGTATTCACCGCATTGTGCCCGTCAACATGCCCCGGTGCGTGGCAAAGCTCGATGGCAAGGACGATAAAAAACGCGTGCGCTGGCAGCGCATTGCGCGCGAGGCCGCCAAGCAATCCTTCCGTCCTGTGACGCCGGAAATTACGTCCGCGGTGAGCATGAAGCAACTGCCCGCGCTGCTGAAGCAGCATCAATTGGTGCTGTGCCCCTGGGAAGACGAGCATGCCTGCTCGCTGCGTGAGGCGCTGACGGGAGAGATTACGGACGTTGCCGTGATCATCGGCCCTGAAGGCGGCATGAGCGAGGAGGACGTGGCGCATTTTAGCGAAAGCGGCGCAAAGTCCGTCACGCTGGGCCCGCGTATTTTCCGCACGGAAACGGCAGGACTTGCTTCGCTTATCGCCATTATGACCTTGACGGGGAATTTAGAATGAAAACCGTTGCTTTCCACACCCTCGGGTGCAAGGTGAATCAGTACGATTCCGAAGCCATGCTGGAATTATTCGAGGCCGCAGGCTATGCGCCCGGGAAATTCAATGAAAAATGCGATGTGTATGTGATCAACACCTGCACTGTCACTGGTACAGGCGATAAAAAAAGCCTGCAGGCGGTGCGCCGTGCGCAGCGGATCAATCCTGCGGCGGCGATCATCGTGTGCGGGTGCCTGGCTCAGCGCGACGGCGAAAAGCTGCTCAAGGAAACGGGTGCGACGGTGGTGATTGGCAATGCCCGCCGCAATGAGGTGGTTTCGCTTTTGCATCAGGCGCAGGCGGAAAACACGCAGATCTGCGCCGTGACGGACGTGACGCGCGCCGCCTACGAGCCGCTGTTTATCACGCGCCACGAGGGCAAAACGCGCGCTGTGCTCAAGATTCAGGAGGGCTGCGACCGCTTTTGCGCCTACTGCATCATTCCCTATGTGCGCGGAGGCATCCGCTCGCGCGCGGTGGAGGATGTCGTCCGCGAGGCGGCGTGCCTGGCTGAGAGCGGCTACCGCGAGGTGGTGCTCACGGGCATTCATCTGACCAGTTATGGCCGCGATCTCAAGAACGGCCACACGCTTTTGACTGTGATTGAAGCGCTGCATGCGATTCCCGGCATTGAGCGCATCCGCCTGGGCAGCCTCGAGCCGGTGATTGCCAATGAGGCGTTTGCCTGCGCGCTGAGCAAACTGCCCAAGGTGTGTCCGCAGTTCCATCTGGCGCTGCAGTCGGGCTGTGACAGCGTGCTGAAAAGGATGCGCCGCCGCTACGACACCGCCGCCTATCGCGAAAGTGTACACGCGCTGCGCCGGTATTTTCCCGATTGCGCGCTGACGACGGACGTGCTGTGCGGCTTCCCGGGCGAAACGCAGGAAGAACACGCGCAGACCGTAGCATTTTGCCGCGAGATGGGCTTTGCGCGCATGCATGTGTTCCCTTACAGCGAGCGTGAAGGCACGCTGGCAGCCAATATGCCGGGCGCTGTGCCGCGTCATGTGCGCGAGGACCGCGTGCGCGAATTGATTGCGCTGGGCAATCAGATGGCGGAGGACTACCGCAAAAGCCAGCTGGGCACTGTGCGCAAGGTGCTGTTTGAAACCGAAAAGGCCGGCAAGTGCTTTGGCTATACGATGGAATATATGCACTGCGAGGCTGCGGGAAATCTGATCGGCCGGACGGTGGACGTCAAAATGACCGGGCTGAGCGAGGAAGGATTTGTCGGAGAAGTGTGCGTGATCCTATAAAATTTTTATAGCGTATGCAACAAAATTCCCTTTTCAATCGTCTTATAAGTGAAAGGATGATAACCATGGAGAATTGTCTGTTCTGCAAGATCATTCGCGGCGAGATCCCGTCCACCAAGGTGTACGAGGACGAAAACACCTACGCTTTCCGCGATATTAATCCCCAGGCGCCCACGCATGTGGTGGTAGTGCCCAAGTGCCACGTGACCGGCATGAATGAAACGGACAAGCTGACGGATCATCAGATCGCCGCCTGCCTGCATGCCTGCCGCGAGGTGGCGAAGATCACCGGCGTCTCCGAAACCGGCTACCGCGTGATCACCAATTGCGGCGACGACGCCTGCCAAAGCGTGCAGCATCTGCATTTCCACGTGCTCGGCGGCAAGAAAATGAGCGAGAGCATGGCCTGACGGCCTGCGTGCGTCTGTGAAAAGCGAATGTAAAAACACAAAATAATGTGTTGACGTATTGACACAGACGCGGTATAATATGTACACGGTCGCCATCCGCCGTGAATACGGCGACAGCCAAGGCGAGATCGGCGAAGGGAGGGAAAACAAGTGTCTGAAGTACGCGTCA
>JAFXJP010000018.1 GCA_017532155.1 Clostridia bacterium
CAGCCTTCCGTTTTCCGATGCTTCCCATGGCGCTGATGCTGATTGCCTTTGGTATTTTGTTTAAAACAAAGCCCGAGGACATTGGCCTCAAGCCCTTTGCGGAGGAGGACTCCCGGGCGGCGGCGCGCGATGCGGCGCTTAGCGCCGAAATTGAGAAAAAGGGCTTTCTGTATCCCTACAAGGTGCTCTTTTCCGAGCCCAAGGTGATCGTGTTCTGCTTCATCTCCGCCATCGCGGGCGTAGGCCGCTACGGCCTTTTAACCTGGGTGCCGACATACTTTACAGAATCGATGGGGCTCAGCATCAAGGAGGGCATTTTCTCTGCCATCCTGCTGCCGGCCGGCCAGGCTTGCGCGATGTTCCTGTTCCCGTTTATTACCGACAAAGTGTTCAAGGGCAAGCGCGAGCCGATGCTGGCGCTGGCGTCTGCGGTAACGTTTGTCGGCATGCTGTGCTTCCCCTTCATCAAGAGCCAGACGCCGGCCTCGCTGATGCTGTTTGTGGTGGGCGTATCGGGCATGGTGACGGGCGTTATCTGGGCAGTGGCCGGCGATCTGGGCGGGCGTGCTTTTGCCTCCACCACCGTAGGCGTGCTGGACTGGGCGGTGTACATGGGCGCAGCCATTCAGGCAAGCGTATTCGGCTTTGTGAAGGATCACTTCGGCTGGCCTGCCATTTTCATTGTCATTGGCTGCCTGTATATCATCATGCTGGCGCTCACGCTGGTGGCGCGCAATATGAAAACGCGCAAGCTATAAGCTGCAAAAAACAGCCTCTGCTGATACGGCAGGGGCTGTTTTGTCAGAACATCCTGCAGGTGCAGCGCTTGCATTATAAAATGATCAGATCACCGGGGAGGTGTGCGTTGATGCATAGAAAAACCAGGCAGTATTCGCTCAACAGGAGAGTTATCCTTTTCTATCTGATTCCGCTGGCTTTTCTGCTGGCAGTGCTGTTTCTGTACCTGAATGTATATCGGACCAACGTGGAAAACATGGCGGAGACTACCTTCCGCAGCATGGTGGATCTGAAACACCAGCAGGTAGAGGAAAACCTGGACGAGCTGCGCAACATCACCAAGGAGATTGCCTATTCCTCGCTTTTGCAGCAGTACCTGGTGGAAACCAACGAAAGCGAAAAGGTGCAGACCTACGCGCATTTCCAGAATTACCTGCGCGCGATCAGCGCCAATTCCGAATCCATCATCAGCGCGTATGCCAGCCTTGGCGGCTATTCCCGGGTGCATATGGCGGACGGCTATCTGTACAGCTTTGAAGATGCACAGCGGCGGCTGAATCTGGCAGAAACGCTGGATAAGAATTCGGGATACTTTACAGAGCTGAAAAGCTTGACGGCTTCCGCTTCTTCGAGCCTGTTCGGCATGTATTTTTATGTGGGTTCGCCCATTCACGCCGGCAATATTTACAAGGACAGCCGCATGGTAGGCGGCATCATTTACGATCCGTCCAAGCTGCTGGCTGCGGACAACGAAGCACAGGATCATCTTGCAGTGCTGGTGATGGGCGAAAAATCCGTTTCACTGTATGGAGAAGTGAGCGATGAGCAGCTGAATACACTGCTTGCCTCGCAGTCGCAGCGCATAAAGCTGAACGGCGAAGAATACTATTACCGTCGGAGCACGCTGCTGGAAAGGCCGGAGATGAACCTGTTGTATCTGGTACCCCGCAAAGCACTGGTTCAAAACAGCGACTTCTGGGAAAAGCAGACGCTGGCGTTCATTGCTCTGGCGGCGGTGGTGATGTCGCTTTCCGTGCTGCTCATTCTGCAGACCATTTTCCTACCCATCCGTCAATTGTGCCGCGAGGTAGATGCGCTGCGGAACTACGGCGAAAAGCTTTCCACACCGCGCGCAAGAGAGCTATCCGCCATCACGGATACATACAACACCATGTCCCAGCGCATCAGCGAGAGCATCCGGCAGGAAAAACAGATGGTTGATCAGCAGTATCAGCTGCAGATCCAAAAAAACCGCATGGAGATGCAGGCTTTCCGCAATCAGATCAATCCGCATTTCCTTTTCAATACGCTCGAATGCCTCAACGGCATGGTGCGTTATTATCAGCTGGAGCCGGTGTCCGATCTGATTACCAATCTGTCTGAGTGCTTCCATTATTCGCTGTACTCGCCCATGATGGTCAGCCTGGCGGAGGAGCTGGGGCATCTGACCAATTATCTGGATATCATCGAAACTCGTTTTCCGGGTAAATACCGCATCATCCGGCAGGTGGATGATGGCGCGGAGGAAATTCTCGTGCCCAGCCTGCTTTTGCAGCCGCTGGCGGAAAACGCCGTGACGCACGCTTTCCGGGGCTACATGAAAAAAGCCCGTCCAACCATTGTGCTGCAGGCACGGGTGGACGGGATTGGCAAGTATCTGCATATTCATATGATTGACAACGGCATCGGCATGGATGAGGAAAAGCTTGCGGAAGTGCTTGAAACCATGCATACGAAGGAATATGTGGACAAGCACATCAGCCTGAACAATGTATACCGCAGGCTTACGCTGCTGTACGGCAAGGGATGCCTGAAGGTGACGGCGCGGCGCGGCTGCTACACGCGCATTTCGGTCAGAATTCCGCTGGAGCAGAGCCTTCCGCAGCTTGACGGTAGGCATTCGGCGTAACGCCCATGGCATGCTTGAACTCGCGGCAGAAATGGCTGTTATCTTCGTAGCCCACCTGCAGCGATATGGCGTTGATCGGCAGCGACGTGGTGCGCAGCAGATGACAGGCCATGCCAAGGCGCACCTGCTTGATGAAGGAAAACAGCTGAATGCCGCACTTCTTGCGAAACAGATCGCACAGATAGGCGGCAGAAAAGCTGATGACATCGGCCAGGCTGGCCAGCGTCAGCTTTTCTGCGTAGTGCTGGGCAATGTAGGACTGCACCTTGTCCAGCGGCTGGTGAAGCGTAAAGGAAAAGCCTGCGCACAGCGCAGCCAGCGCTTCGCCGCGCTGCGGGGCGGCGTCCTTGCCGGCGGTAATCTCGCGGCTGAAGCCAAAGCCCTCGGGGAGCGACTGAATCCAGGCTTGCATGCTTTCGGCCTGGTCGTAATACAAGAGCGCATAAGCGTCGTCCATCGGCATAATCCGGCAGGGGCATGGCGCTTCTTTTTGAATACGTGCGGAATGCGCTTCCGTCCACAGGCCATTGGTGGCAACAACGCGCTGGCGGGTGAAGGCGGTGTCATCCATGCGGTCGCGGCTCAGCAGCGCACGCGCCGTTTCAAAGGCGCGCAGAAAATCCGCCTTCATGATGGGCTTGAGCAAATAGTCTACCACATTGTATTTGATGGCGTCGCGCGCGGCATCAAAATCGCGGTAAGCGCTGCAGATGATGATGCGCGTTTTCGGGCAGGATTCATGAACGGCCTTCATCAGCATATGGCCGGTCATTTCTTCCATCTTAAGGTCTGTCAGCACTACATCGGGAGGAGACTGGCGGATGGCTTTTTCGGCTTCTACGGGATTGGTGAAGGCGCCGATCAGTTCAAAGCCCTCTACGTCGCGCAGCAGCATTTCCATGTCGCGCAGCGTCCATATTTCATCATCCACCATTACCAACGAATACACGGCTTTGCCCCTCCTTTAGCTCATGAATCTATTATAAACATGTAAGAAAATCATTGCAATATCACCGATTTATAAAAATTCTAAATTATATCACATCAATCCAGAAATGACGTCCATTTTTAATTATGTGCCTGTTTGATATGATAATACCAGCAAAATGCGACTAGTGTTCATAGAAGGTGATTACATGCAATCCCACTCCGTTATCAATGCACCGAGCAAGCGCAAGAAGCTGATGATAGAAATCTGGAAAAACCGGGAGATCTATCTGCTCATCATTCCGGCCGTGATCTGGTACATTGTCATGTGCTATTTCCCCATGGGCGGATTGAGCCTTGCTTTTAAAAGCTACAAGGGCAAGCTGGGCATTTGGGGCAGCCCCTGGATCGGCCTGAAAAACTTCCGGTCGGTTTTCAAAACACCTATGTTTTCCAACGCTTTCTGGATGACCATCTGGATCAACACGGTGATGCTGTTTGTCTGTTTCCCGGCGCCCATCATCCTGGCGCTGATGCTCAATGAGCTGCGCATGGGCCGCTACAAGAAAACGCTGCAGACCATCTTCACCTTCCCCAACTTCCTTTCCTGGATCATCATCAGCAGCATCATCCGCAACCTGATCAGCGCGGACGGCGCGCTTAACGGATTCCTGGGTGTGATGGGAATGGAGCCGGTCTCCATCCTGGGCGAAAAGAAGCTCTTCAGGCCGCTGATTTACATCAGCAGCATCTGGAAGAGCGCAGGCTGGAGCTCCATCATCTATCTGGCTACCATCAGCGGCATTGACCAGAGCCAGTACGAAGCCGCCGAAATCGACGGCGCCAACCGCTGGCAGCGCCTGATTTACATCACGCTTCCCAGTCTCCTGCCCACTATTTCCATTATGTTCATTCTGGAAATCGGCGGCATGATGGGCGGCCATTTCGATCAGATTTACAACCTGCAGAACGACATCGTCGCTTCTGAGGCCGAAACGCTGGCGCTTTACATTTACCGCATCACCTTTGAACGCAAGCCGGACTACGGCTTCTCTACGGCGGTCAGCATGTTCTGCTCGGTTATCAACGCTGTGCTGATGATCACCGCCAACACTGTGTCCAAGTTCCTGGGCGGCGGCGGCCTGATTGGAGATGTGAACAATGGCCACTAAACATGTAAAGAAAGTCCACAATAAGCGCTTTACTGTCATGGACGCGCTGTTGATGATAGTGCTGACGGCGTTTGCCATCACCATCGTGTTCCCGTTCTACACGTCCATCGTTGTTTCCATCATGTCGGAGCACGAGTATCTGCGCAATCCCTTCACGCTGATTCCCAAGCACCCCGAGCTTTCGTCCTACGAAACGCTCATCAACCAGGGCAATATCATCAGCGGCTACAAGAATACGCTCATTCACCTGCTGCTGGGTATGCCACTGAGCATGTTCCTCACCTGCACGCTGGCTTATGCGCTGAGCAAGCGCTATTTCCCCGGCAAAAAGCTGCTGTTTGTCTTCATCATGATCACCATGGTGTTTGGCGGCGGTACGGTCCCCGCGTTCCTCAATATCAAGGAGCTGGGCCTGATCAACAGCCGCTGGGCGGTGGTGTTCAGCAACGGCATCGGTACGTTCTACGTCATCCTCGTGATGAACTACATCCAGACGCTGCCGACCTCGCTGTTTGACTCCGCGCGCATCGACGGCGCAAATGAACTGACCATCCTCCTCCGCGTGGTGCTGCCCCTGTCCAAGCCCATTCTGGCCACGGTCGGCCTGTTCTACATGGTGGATAAGTGGAACGAGTGGTACGGCTCGATGCTGTATCTGAACAAGGCGTCGCTGTATCCGCTGCAGCTGGAGCTCAAGCAGATCATCGCCAACGCGCAGATCCTCGATGACGTCATGATGACTGACTCCATGTACCGCGCTATGCCCACTTTCTCTATGGGCATCAAGATGGCGGCGGTTGTGTTGACCATGCTGCCCATCATGTGCGTGTTCCCTTTCCTGCAAAAGTACTTTGTAAAGGGCGTTACCCTTGGCGCAGTCAAGGGCTGATAAAAAGAATTGTCCATCCGAAGAGGTTTCGGATGACAAAATATAAGGAGGTTACCCCATGAAGAAAATGAAGTCGTTCCTGCTGATCCTGATGGCTCTGATCATGTGCTTCTCCAGCGCTCTGGCTGTGGAAGATAAGACCCATCTGGAAATCGAAGGCGCTGATCGTGAAGCGCTCTTCGCTACCGTTGACAAGCTGGATGAAAGCGGCAAGACCTACGATGAGAAGGTTGAAATTTCCATCGCTCTGCCCAACATCAAGTCCGGCGCTGACTACAACACCGCTGACCTGCTGACCTTGTGGTTCCGCCAGCATTTCAACTTCGATTGGGATATCGAAGCGCTGACCTCTGAAGGCATCGATGACAAGGTTCGCACCATGATCAACTCCGACTCCATGCCCGACGTTCTGCGCTGGGACAACTTCTACTTCACCGAAATTGTGGACTACATCGATCAGGGCTACTTCTATCAGTTCCCTGAAAACTGGCGTGAGCGCTGGCCCAAGCTGGCTGCCCTGCAGGATGCTACTCCCATCCCCGAAATCCTGCGTGAGCGTACCGACGGCAACACCTACTGCCTGTTCCGTCCCACCTTCTACTTCAACAATCCTTCCACCAAGGGCACCGGCCACTTCGGCGTGTTCCTGCGCAAGGACTGGGCCGAGGCCGTTGGCTTCGAACTGAAGGACGTTTATAAGCCCAGCGAACTGCTCGAGTATGCCCGCCTGGTTAAGGAAAAGGATCCCGGCAAGGTTGGCGAGCTGCTGGTTCCCCTGAGCCTGTACACCTCTAACGCCCGCGATACCTTCATTGATGCTTCCTTCCCGAAGTTTGACGAAATCTTCAACGACAACGGCGTTTATAAGTGGGGCTTTGCCGATCAGCGCACCCTGGATGGCCTGAAGCTGTGGAAGCAGGCTTATGACGAAGGCCTCATCGGTAAGGAATTCTACACCCTGAACTCCGACGACTCCAAGAATGCCTATCAGGTGTCCGGCATCTCCGGCGGCTTCTGCAACGCTACCAACCAGGGCTGGGTTGGCGATGCTTGGGAAGACATGGAAGCTCAGGGACTCAATCCTGAAGACTGCATCTGGATTGCCGCCGTGGTTGGCGAAGACGGCTACTATCATGGCACCGAAAGCTCCAACTTCTGGGGCGTTGCCTACTTCTCTGCTGATATCGATCCCAAGGTCTTCGAGCGCTACATGGACATCTGCGAGTTCTCTGTCAACCGCGATGTACAGCTGTTCATGAACGTTGGTTTCGAAAATGTTGACTGGAAGTACGCCGAGGACGGCAGCGTTGAAAAGATCAACGGTGCTGAGTGGGTTACCTCCTGGCCGCTGTATCACCTGATGTCCATCTGCGGCGACGACTTCGTAGCCGACAGCAACAACGTATCCGAATTCTCCTGGCTGGGCGAAAAGTACTCCAAGAAGGTGTATGCTGTGAAGGACGCTCTGGTGAAGGAAGACAGCATCTTCCCCATCGACCGCGCTTCTTACGGCTTCACCAGCGATGCTCAGAACATGATGACCGAAATCAACTACAAGTCCATCATGGCCAACCTGATCGTTGCCGAGGGTGACCTGGAAGAAAACTGGAAGAAGGTCATCGAAGAGTACGCTTACATCGTTGATCCCGCTGTTGCGGAACTCAACCAGCTGTTTGGCGCTAAGTAAGAAATACCCCCTGGGGAGCTGCTGCAGTGTGCTGCGGCGGCTCCCTTTCTATATCATTGCAATGTTGCTGCGGAGGCTGAAAAATGAGTTTTTGCAAGGATTTTATCTGGGGTGCTGCCACAGCATCCTACCAGATTGAAGGCGCTGCTTATGAAGACGGCAAGGGCCTGAGCGTGTGGGATCGCTATTCTCACGAGCCGGGCAGAATACAGGAAGGGGATAACGGCGACGTTGCCTGCGATCATTATCACCGCATGAAGGAAGATGTGGCGCTGATGCGCGAGCTGGGGCTCAAAAGCTATCGATTTTCCCTGTCCTGGCCGCGTCTTTTGCCCAAGGGCACGGGCGAGGTAAACGAGCAGGGCGTGGCGTTTTATAACGCGCTGATTGATGAGCTGCTCGCCAATGGCATCCGTCCTTTCATAACGCTGTTTCACTGGGATTATCCCAGCGCGCTGCAGCAAAAGGGCGCCTGGGAAAATCCTGAAAGCCCAAAGTGGTTTGAAGAATACGCCACGCTTTGCGCGCAGCGCTTCGGCGACCGCGTGAAGGATTTCATCACCATGAACGAGCCGCAGATTTTTATCGGTCTGGGCTATGTGAAGGGCGAGCACGCGCCCGGTCTTGCGCTGCCGCTGACCAGCACGATCCCAATTGCACACAACGTGCTCAAGGCGCACGGCCTGGCGGTTAAGGCCTTGCGTAAGTATGCGCCGGGCTGCCGGGTGGGCTATGCGCCCTGCGGCGATCCCCGAATTCCTGCCAGCCGGGATGAAAAGGATATCGCGGCGGCGCGCAAATCGTACATGAGCGTATCAGGCGATCCGTCTGGCTGGGCATTTTCCGTTGCCTGGTGGAGTGATCCCGTTGTTCTCGGCCATTATCCGCAGGACGGCCTGAAGTACTTTGAAAAGTATCTGCCCGAAGGCTGGGAAAAGGATATGGAACTCATCAGTCAGCCGCTGGATTTCTATGCGCAGAACATTTACAGCGGCAAGGTTGTACGCGCGGCGGACAATGCGAAGGGCTACGAATATGTGCCGCATCCCGTGGGACACACCAAAACGGGCATGCGCTGGCCGATTACGCCGGACGCCCTGTACTGGGGTCCGTATTTCCTGTATGAAAGGTACAAGCTGCCCTTCATTATTACGGAGAACGGCATTTCGATCACCGACCTGGTATCGATGGACGGCAAGGTGCATGATCCGCAGCGACAGGATTATATCCATCGCTATCTGCAGGCATATAAGCGTGCGGCGGAGGACGGCGTGGATATCCGCGGCTATTTTGCCTGGTCGCTGATGGATAATTTTGAGTGGTCGCATGGCTACACGCAGCGCTTCGGCCTTGTTTACGTTGATTTTGAAACCCAGCAGCGCATTGTGAAGGACTCTGCCTGGTGGTACAAAAAAGTGATTGAAAGCAACGGCGAAAATCTATAAAAGGGAACAAAAAGACTCCTTGCAGCATATTGCAAGGAGCTCCTTTTATTCTGTCAGCTTCAAATACTTATAAACCGTCGGTCTATACTTATTGTCAGATGGAGCACTTGTTAATACGATTAATCGTTCGCGATCTTTGATAAGATAATTCTCCCGCAGTTGTGACTCTTTGTGTGCTGCTCAATGATTCTTCTTGGGGATAATCACCAGCCGCAGATAAACAAGCAGCAGCACCGTGATGACAAATGCGACGGCGGAGACAAACTGCGCAGGGTAGATATTCAGCCCCAGCAGACGGTTGCCCTGGCCCTGAATGAAGGCGACCACGGGGCTCATTATGCAGGTGGAAATAAAGCCGCATACGCCGCCCAGGGCGGAGGAAATGGCCAGCGCGCCAAGGCGGCCGGGGCCCTGCACGCAGTCGTAAATCAGGTTGCTCATGGAGCTGTTGATGCCCGCCATGGCGATGGCGTACAGGCAGTAATAGGCGGTGTAAAAGATTTTGCCGTTGGCGGGCACGGTGAAGGTGTTGACCAGAAAGCCTGCGGCGGCGATCATAAAGCAGAGCATCGCCATGTGGCTGAAGGAGCGGCGGTCGGCCAGGCGGCCCAGCGCGGGGGATACGGACGCGCGCACCAGACTGTATGCGATGGAAAGGAAGGAGACAAACGTCATCGAAAAGCCCAGTTCTTTGATCTGATACGCGCCGTAAAAGGGCGTAGCGGCGCTTTGCGCGATGTGCCAGATCAGGATGACCGGCAGCGTGCGCATGTACAGGCGGTTGGCTAAAAGCGCCTTGAGGCTGGCAGATTTTGCGCCGGCGCTGCGGGGCTTTTCTTCAATGGGCACAAGCGACAGCGTGTGCAGCACCATCAGGGCAAGGATGATCACGCCGCCCAGCAGGAAGGAAAGCCGCTGCTGCCCGGCAGCCTCGAGCCTGTCGGTCAGATGGCCCAGAAAATACGTAAATATCATGCCGCTCAGCAGCGATACAATCTCCTTGCGGGCGGTGAATACGCCGCGCTCGCGGTCAGAGATCAGGCTGATCAGCCAGCTGGATTTGGGCGGGACGATGATGTTTGAAATGATATACGCGCCGCAGAAGCACAAAAGGAAAAGCGTGGTTTTAACGCCGTTTGCAAGCGGCAGCGCCGGGATGAAATATACGCAGGCGAACAGCGCCTGGTTTATCAAGTGGCTGAGAATGATGGTGCGCTTGACGGTAGCGCTGTTTCTGAACAGGCGGATGGCGCCCAGCTGAAATACACAGCCCAGCGATACAAAAGAGGACAAGATGCCCGTCAGGCTGTCAGAAAAGCCCAGGCTTCCCGTGATGCGCGCCAAATAAGCGCCGGTGACCATCAGAGAGATGAAATATTCCAGCGCGGCTTCAATGATATAGCATAGAGGGCCTGTTTGCTTTTTGTCTTGCAGCAATCGCAGTTGCATAGCGGAAGCCTTCCTTCTGTAAATGTAAATGCGCGCTCATTATAGCAAAGCAGACACCTGAAAACAAGGGTGATTTTAAGACATTCCGGGCGTTTTTTCGGGAAATTAGCATGGACATATGTGGAAAAAAGTGATAGGATAGGAGCGTGTTGATTTGTTGCCTGTGACGATGGCAGACTGCGAAGGGGAAATGCATATGAAGCTGAAAGTGACGGCTGTGGGAGACATGCTTGTTCAGCGTCGCATTCCGCATGACAGCGATGGTTTTGCGGAGGTAAAAGCGTTTATCGAACGCGGCGACGCGCGCTTTGTCAATCTGGAAACGACGCTCCATTACGGCCAGTTTTGGGGCAATCAGTTCTGCGGCGGCAGTTATCTGCGGGCCGATCCCAGCGTGCTGGAGGATGTACGCGCTTACGGCTTTAACATGCTCAGCTTTACCAATAACCACACCTTGGATTATGACCGCGGCGGCCTGATGGCGACCAAGCAGGCGGTGGATGCAGCGGGCTTTGTCAATACCGGCGCCGGCGCCAATCTGGATGAAGCATCGGCTCCTGCCTATCTGGATACGGCGCATGGCCGCGTTGCCATGATTTCTGCTGCGTCTACCATGGGCGGAGAGGCGGCGATGGCGGGCCGCCAGTCCAGGCGCATCATGGGCCGTCCGGGCGTGAATGCCCTGCGGTTTGATGAGCATTTGCAGGTGACCGAAGCGCAGCTGAAGGTCATTCGGGAGATTGCGGAGAAGAGCCGCGTGAACGCGCAGATGGATATCGAGCGCGCCGAGGGCTATCATCCGCCGCTGCCGCAAGGCATGGCGATGCTCAATAAACTGCTTTTTAAGGTGGGCGATGAAACGCGCTATGTGACGCACCCCAACAAAGATGATATGGCACGCGTTGAAAAGGCCATCTACGAAGCGCAGATGCAGGCGGATTTGATTTTCGTGTCTATTCACTCGCACCAGATTGCGGGCGACAAAAAGGAAAATCCGGCGGATTTTCTGCAGGAGTTTGCCCGCAAATGCATCGACGCCGGCGCGCACGCGGTGATCGGTCATGGCCCGCATCTTTTGCGCCCGATTGAAATTTATAAAGATCGTCCCATTTTCTATTCCCTTGGCGATTTTGTGATCCATAACGAGTGCATCCCCTTTGCGCCGGAGGATATGTTCAATAAGCAGCATCTCACCAGCGATAATACCATGCGCGAGCTTTTCTGCGATCGCTCGGCCAATTACACCCGCGGGCTGATGCGCGACCACCGCATGCTGGAGAGCGTCATTCCCTATTTTGAAATGGAAGACGGCAAGCTGACGCATCTGGAACTGATGCCGATTGAACTGAACTTTGGCAAAAAAGTCTGGCAGAGCGGTAACCCGCGCTTCTCTAAAGAGCACGGCATCATCGAGCGCCTGGCGGAGATGTCCCGCGCCTATGGCTGCGAAATTGCGGTGGATGAGCGGGGATTTGGTATTGTGAAACTGTAAAAATGCGAACGATGTAAGGAGAAATTGTGAGGTGATTGCTATGAAAAAATGCATTCGCTATATCAATTATCTGTTGTTGCTTTTATCGCTGATCAGCGCGGCTTGCTATGCGCATTTCAGCGGCCTGCCGCTTAAAACGCTCAATGCAACCATATTTATGCTGCTGGGGCTGATCAACGCAGGGTACGCCTTTAAAAAGCGCGCGTTTAATCCCCTGTGCATGGTGTTTGCGCTGGCTTTCTGCATGGCGGCGGATGTTACGCTGTGGTTTTCGTTCATTGTTGGCGCCGGGCTGTTTGCCATAGGGCATGCGTTTTATTTCATATGCTATTGCAAACGCGAAAAGTTTTTGTGGAGCGATCTGATCCCGGGCGCGGTGCTGTTTGTGCCGGTCTGCGTGCTGATGCTGACCTGGAAACGGTTTGAGTACGGCGGCGCGCTGATGGAAGGCATCTGCATCGGCTATGCGCTGATCATTTCGCTGATGTTCAGCAAAGCCGTTTCTAACTATCGTCGCAATAAGTGCCGTGCCTATGCGCTGATGGCGCTGGGCAGCGCGATGTTTGTGTTTTCGGATTTTATGCTGCTGCTGGATGTGTTTGCCAATGGACCGGCGATCACCGATACGCTGTGCGTGATGACGTATTTCCCCGGGCAGTGCATTCAGGCGCACGCGCTGTACTGGCTGGTGGAAAAGAAATAAAAAATGAGGGCTTTTCGATAAGAAAGGCCCTTTTTCAAAAGGAGAAGGCATGAGGCTGGAATTTGAAAATCTTTGCCTGCGTACGGCGACGCCTAAGGATGCCGCGCAGCTGGCGGCATGGTGGAATGACGGCGCGGTGATGGCGCATGCAGGCTTTCCAAATGGTCTTGGCACAACGGAGCAGCGCGTCGCTGCCGCTCTTCGCGAGGGCAATCTGATGATTGAGGAGAATAGCTGCCCGATTGGCGAGGCAAATTATCGCATGAAGGATGAAAATACGGCGGAGATTGGCATCAAGATCTGCGTACCTTCCTGCCAGAACCGCGGCGCGGGCAGAAAGATACTGAGCATGCTGATCCGTTATCTGTTTGACAGCGGGGTCAATAAGATTGTGCTGGATACCAATCTGACCAATGAACGGGCGCAGCATGTGTATGAATCGCTGGGCTTTGAAAAGCTGCGCGTCAATATCGATTCCTGGGTGGATCAGCTGGGACGCAGGCAATCGAGCGTTGACTATGCGCTGGTGGAGCGGAATTTTGTGGATTTCACGCGGAAATGACGGAGGCAAGGATGGAAGCTTTTTCCCGGATTGAAATGCTGCTGGGCACGGAGGCGATTGAAAGGCTGCAGCGCGCGCGTGTGGCTGTCTTTGGCGTGGGCGGCGTGGGCGGCTTTGCGGCCGAGGCGCTGGTGCGCAGCGGTGTGGGCGCGATTGATATTTTTGATAATGATACGGTTTCTGTGAGCAATCTCAACCGGCAGGTAATTGCGCTGCATTCGACCATCGGCCAATCCAAGGTGGAAGTGATGAAGGCGCGTTTGCTGGATATCAATCCCGATGTACGGGTCACCGCACGGCAGATGTTTTACGTGCCGGAGAATGCGGATGAGGTGGATTTATCGGTTTATGATTATGTGATTGACGCGGTGGATACCGTGGCGGCGAAGATTGAGCTGGCTGTGCGCGCCGAGGCGGCGGGCGTTCAATGCATCAGCGCGATGGGTGCAGGCAACAAGCTGGATCCCACGAAGATTGAAATAACTGATATTTATAAGACCAGCGCCTGTCCACTGGCGCGCGTCATGCGCCGGGAGCTGAAGAGCCGCGGCGTGAAGGCGCTTAAAGTGGCGTATTCGACCGAACCTGCGATGACGCCTTTGTTTCAGCCGGAGGGCGAGTCACGTCGCGCGACGCCCGGCAGCACGGCGTTTGTGCCTTCGGTGATGGGGCTGATCATTGCCGGGCAGGTTGTGCGCGATTTGGCGGGTAAAAGTCTCAGGTAATGGCAGCAGTTTTCTTCAAAAACCAGTCTTTTGATTGCGTGGTTGCACCCTGCGGATTTGCAAAGCAAACGAAAAAAGACGGAGAAGATCACGGGAGCGAGCTTGCTCGAATCCCTGAGATTCTCCGTCTTTGTCAATTAACTGCTGCGGCTTAACCGCAGCCAATTTCCGGCGTCAAGGCTTCCTTTTCACCCTTTAGCCATTCTGTCCCTCGGGGTATACTTCATATTCCACGCCGTCAAATACCACGGTTTGGGGCACGGTCACATCGTTGTTTTCCGTCGTCACGTTATCCACGTCATTGACGGAAGCACCGTTATAAAACTCCTGCGCGCTGATCACATTGTAAGCGGCGGGATCAAAGGAATCCACCTGGCTTGCGCCATAATCAAAGGCAAGGCCTTCGAAGGCGATAGAAAGCGTGTGCTGTTTATCATACTTATCATCCAGCAGGAAGGACGCATGGCCGGTGACAGAAGAAATACGGCCGTCCTTGTCCAGAGAAACCTCCATATCCACCGTGTCCACCGTGACGTTTGAAACCGTGTGGAGAATGCGCTGGGTGACCGTCATGTAGCTGAGCATCATCAGACGATCCACTTCGCGGATGTTGTGATAGCCCTGCAGCGTGCCGTCCTTGCTTACCAGGCCGCAGGAATAACCGCCTTCGCGCACCTGGCGCAGATGCTCTTCTTCCATTTCGGTAGCCATGGCGATATAGCGGTCAATCAGCTCGCCGTTGGTGGAGGCGTAAATGGCCTGCATTTCATCGCTGGTGAGCGGATCGCCGGTTTTCTTTTCGTAATATGCACGGAAGGCCTGGCGGTAGTTTTCGTAGCGCAGATCTTCATAGCCCATAGCGATCACATAGGCGTCATAGCTCGCAAAATACTGAATGCTTCCGTCTTCCTTAATCAGCGCAACGCCGACGTCATAGGCGTCCTCAGCGTCTTCAATCATCATGTTGATCACATTACTGACCATTTCATAGCGCGCCTGCAGGGGCGTAGCCTTGCCATTTTTATCCCAGAGCAGCTCATAGAAATTTTCAGGCAGCGGCTCGTGGAAGGCTTTTTCATATTCGGCGGCAAACAGCGCATCCCAGTCTTCGACAAAAGCCATGTCTATGGGGTCGGTGCTGTAAAGCTCCTGATCCAGATCGATGAAGAAGTACTCTTTGCCAATGGTGTGCAAAAGCAGCGTGAGCGCGGCGTCGGTTATTTCGGGCGCCTGGCCGGGCTTCAGCACAATGCGGTATTGCGTGCCGGCGTCTGTGGTGGTCTCGGTGATGGCGTCCTGCATGCGGTCTTCCATCAGATCCAGCAGCAGCCCGCCAAAGCGCATCAGAGACGAACGCATGACGGTGTTGGTCAGGATGCTGGGCTCGGCCAGCGTGGTTTGCGTCTGGTAAATGTTCGGGCGCATCGTTTCCATGGAATACACAGTGCCATCCTCAGAAACGACGGTGTAGCCGCCGGTATAGACCGTGCCATCCTCCATGGGCGTGTCGAGCATCACTTGCATGTAGGATTTGGTGCCGTCCTGACGATAGCGGCCGTCGAAGGTCTTGAACAATTCGCCGTCGAAGGTGAAGGTGGCGTGGCCGGTGAGGGAGACGTTATCCGTCTCAAAGAGCAGCTTGCTGCCGGCGTTCCAGATAGTGAGCAGCTTTCCCTCCGCCAGGGCAGCGAAGGCGATGGTGACGCACAGCGTGAGTGCGATCAGCAGCGAGATCAGGCGCTTTCTGTTTTTCATATGCGGTTCCTCCTTTATTTAGCCGTTGCCTTCATTGAGATCATTGCTTGGGATATATTCTTCAACAACGCTTTGGCCGTAGTCATCCGCCGCGCAGTCAAAGAAGATGTGAAGGGTATGCTCTCTGCCGAAATAATCCAGCAGAAGCAGCGCGCACTGGCCCTTAAGCGCTGTGATGCGTCCCTCGGGATCGAGCGTGAGGGTAGCGGAGGTATCGCCAAGGGAGAGCTCATCCAACTGGATGCGGATGCGCTCGGCGATGGTGCGGTTGTAAGGGGCCAGACAATGGAGCGTACTATCATTATAGCACAGAATATAGTCGCCGTCAGACTCAACCAGCATGCCGGCGCAATTATTTTTTATGAGAATGTTTTTGTAGTAATTGCGCATATCAACGTCGGGGTCGGCGCTGCCGGGATGCTGCTGTTCCCAGCGGTTCAGCGTGAGCATATAATCCTCATACTGAATCAGCTGCTGACCGATGGAAAGCAGATAATCATTGAGGGTGTTGTAGGTGGTCTGGCTTTTATCAGCGTGCACAACGACCGCGCTGTATTTGGTGCTGGCGGCGATTTCATCCCGAAGGGCGCTGATTTCTTTATAGATTTCGCGCTGTCGCTGGCCGGCGGCGGTCAGATTGCCATTGCTGTCGTAGAGTTCGTTTTCTGCGGGAAAGGGCATATGGTAGGTTTCTTCATACAGCGTTTTGGCCAGGGCGCTGCGGTTTTCAATGACAACGGTAGGCACCTTGAACAGGTACGGCGTGTAGAAGTAATGGCCAAGCACAGCCTTGCCTACATCAGAAATGGCGGCATTCAGCACTTCGGGTACATCTTCTGCCTTGTAGCTGAGGGTATAGGCCGTGCCGTTTTCCGTCTTTTCCGTTGTGATGGCGGCGTTGACGGGCGCTTCGAGCACGTTGATCAGCGTAGCGCCAATGCCCGTGGCCAATTCGCGCATCGCTTCATCGGAAAGCACGCTGGAGGACGCCTTTGCGTGCAGGGGCGAGTAATGGTCAGTCATAGAGTCCATGTGCCGCTCATACACCTTTTCGCCGTTGGCGATGATGGTGTAGCCGCTCTGGTAGCTGTCGCCGTTCCGGGTGGGTGTGGTCATGGTAACATTCATCAGGGAATTGACGCCATCCTGGATATATTTGCCGTCAAAGGTTTTAAAGTGCTGCGCGTCATAGGTAAATTCTGCATGGGCAGTGAGGGTGACGTTTGGCGTGTCAAAGAGCAGCTTTGTACCGGCGTTATAGAGCGTGGATAGCGCGCCTTCCGCCAGGGCGGAAAAGGCAAGGAGGATAACAAGAAACATGGAAAACAGAATCAGCGATAATCGTTTTGATTTTTTCATTTTGTGTACCTTCCTTTCTTTTGTGCGATGTCCATTTATATAACGGGGCAGCGTTGCGCCTTCATGCGTTTACAATTGTAAACTCTGCCAGTTTATATACAATTCACATTTTTCTGCTATAATATCCTTGTACTGGTAAAGGAGGCCTGCCGTTATGTTTAAAATCATGGTGGTTGAGGATGATAATAACGCCCGCCGTTTGATGGAAACGGTGCTGCGTCAGCATGGGTATGAGCCGATTGGCGCGTGCGACGGCGTGGATGCGCTGGAAAAGATGGAATCACATCATGTGGATCTGATTGTACTGGATGTGATGATGCCGCGCATGGACGGCTATGAATTTACCCGCACGCTGCGCGAGAGCGGCAGCGAAATTCCCATCCTGATGGTAACGGCCAAGGAAGGCCTGCAGGATAAAAAAATGGGCTTTATCATCGGCACCGATGATTATATGGTCAAGCCTGTGGATGAGGAAGAAATGCTCCTGCGCATCACGGCGCTTTTGCGCAGATCGCGCATTGCGGCGGACAGACGGCTGCAGATAGGCAAAACGGAATTGAATTTTAATTCCATGACGGTGACGGTGGACGGCGTCAGCGGCGAATCGCTGCCCAAGAAGGAATTTTTGCTGCTGTTTAAGCTTTTATCCAATCCGGGGCATATCTTCACGCGCAGGCAGCTGATGGACGAAATCTGGGATATGGATTCGGAATCCGACGAGCGCACGGTGGATGTGCATATCAACCGTCTGCGCGACCGTTTCCGCAGCAATGAGGATTTTGAAATTGCCACGGTGCGCGGCCTGGGCTATAAGGCGGTGCTCAAGGCATGAAAAAAAGATTAGCTTCGCTGCGCTGGCGCCTGGTCATGTATGTGTTTCTCATCATGCTCATGGCCAATCTGATCACGGGCAGCATCTATGTGCTGCTGATTCATCTGGGCGTGCTGGGGCGTTCTGTCTTTGCGCACATGATGGGCCCGGTATGGCTGATGATCGTCAGCGGCGTAGTGGGAACGATCATTGCCGGCTGGATCGGTAAATTTTATTTAAGCCCGCTCAAGGACCTGATCCATGCTACCGAGCGCGTGGCCAAGGGCGATTTTTCCGTGCGGCTGCCGGTGGAAAAGAACAGCGAAATGGGAACGCTGATGCAGTCCTTCAACAGCATGGCGCGCGATCTGGGCAGTATCGAAATGTTCCGCAATGATTTTATCAATGATTTTTCGCATGAATTTAAAACGCCCATTGTGTCCATCCGCGGCTTTGCCAGACAATTGCAGCGCGATGATATCACCGATGACGAGCGCAAGGAATATGCCACCATCATCGCAAACGAGGCGCAGCGGCTGAGCAATTTGTCGGCCAATATTCTTTTGCTCAGCAAGCTGGAAAACCAGCAGATCCTCACCGAAAAGACGGACTTCAGCCTGGATGAGCAGCTGCGCACCTGCATCCTCCTGATGGAAAAGGAATGGACGGCCAAGGAAATGGAGCTGGATATTGATCTGGATGAGGTGGTCATCAACGGCAACGCCGAAATGCTTTCGCAGGTGTGGATGAACATCCTTGGCAATGCTGTCAAATACACCCGCCGCGGCGGCAATATTGCAGTGTCGCTCAAGCGCGCCGAGCAGACGGCGGTGGTGCGCATCAGCGATAACGGCATCGGCATGGATCCGCTGACCAAGTCGCATATCTTTGAAAAATTCTATCAGGGAGAAAATTCGCATCATCAGCAGGGAAACGGCCTGGGCCTGGCGATGGTCAAGCGCATCGTGGAGCTTTCCAGCGGAAAGATCTATGTGGAGAGCGAAAAGGGCATGGGAACGACCTTTACCATTGTTTTGCCCATTGGCGGATAAAAAATTTTTGATTTTTGCGCATGAAAAAGGCGCTGCCGGATACAATAGTACCGACAGCACCGAGTGAAAAAAGAAGTGCTGTTACAGGATGAAAGCTTTTGTTTTTTCTTTCATCCGGCCCGCAGACAGGTGTCTGCGGGTGTTTTTTTGTCAGAACTGCGCCATGGCAAGCAGGGTATTTTCATTCAGATTCAGCCGCGCGGCCATGCGGGGAATCAGATCGTCAAAGTTGCTGTGCTCAATCAGATGGAAGCAGGCGGCATGCAGATCGACAAGCGATTCTCTTGTGCCGTCTGCGTACATGACGCCAAAGAAGCGCAAAAGCGCATAGGTCAGATTCATGGCTTCCTGCTTGAGGCGCACGTCCTCGTGGCGCTCGCTGAAGGGATAATCATCATCCAGCAGATGGTTGATCAGCAGGTTTTCATAATACGCTTCCCACTGCGGGTAAAGACGGGCGAATTCGGCCGCTTTTTGCTGGTAGAGCCGGAGAGCGGTGTGCGTATTTTCGGGAGTAAAATCCAGGCGGCTGGCAGGCAGCTGCAAGGGCGCGCGGCAGGAAAGCCAGATATCCTCCATGCTCTGGCTGCCGTCGCACAGCCAGTCAATTATCTGCAAAAGCGCGCAGAAGGCGGCGCTTTGCGTGGGAAAATCGCCGGACTGGCGGCAAAGATCGGCCGGGTCGATAGCTTCCAGCAGCTGCATGGCTGCGGCATTGCTATTGGCTGCCATCAGCTGATCAACATGGCATGAGAGCGTCTCCAGCCGCGCGGGCAGCGACAGCATGCGGTTTTGCAGGATGTCGAAGGCGAGAAGACGCAGCTGCTGCCAGGCGCGCGTGAGCTGCACATTGGGATCGGGCGCGGGCAGATCGATATCCCACGTAAGCTCCAGCGGGATCATATGCACAGGCTCTTTTTTATCATAGAGCAGCTCCAGCACTCTTTCGCAGCTGCCGGTCAGCGTGCAGGTGTAGCCAAAACGGGATTTGGGCGTGCGCGGATAATAGCGGCACACGCCGCTCATGGCGTTTTCGCCGCATTCCTTTTGCAGGATGCACAATCCGTCTTCATCCAGCAGCGGACATTCTCCGCGCCAGTTGGGCGTGATCACAGCATAACGATGCGGCTCGGGATGATCCGCCGGATGGAAGGCTGTATCCAGACGGCGGCGCAGGGCGGGCGAGCAGTTCATGCCAAGTAAATGGAAATATTCCTGCATGGTAATGGAAATGTTCCAGCCTTTGCAGCACGTCTGGCGGCAGGCTGCGCATTTGCAGGAAAAAGCCGGATAATAATCGGGAACGGAGAATACATGCTTGCTCATAAAAATCACCGGAAGCATTATACAACTGGAAAAAACAGAAAAGAAAGCGGAAATATTTGTAAACAAAAACGATTTGGGAGGTTTTTTCCCAAATCGTTTGTTTTCTTATTGTACTGCCTTTTCCTGCAGCATGGCTTTTTCCAGCGGCTCGATCTGCTTCTTGCGCCAGGTGCCTTTTTTATAGCAGTAAGAGGTGATGGCGGCGCCTGCCAGCCAGGCGACCAGCATCGATACAAACACCATCGTCTGCTGGGTGCGCACCGCTGCGCCCATCGCCTTAAAGCCGTATACCAGCGCATATGCCAGCGGCACGCGCAGGGCGATGGTAGTGCCAAAGGAAATCCACATGGGCGTCATGGTATCGCCTGCGCCGCGCATGGTGCCCGACAGCACCTGCGTGATGGCCATCACGATATAGCCCACGGCGAGAATGTACATCATGTGCATGGACAGGTCGATCAGCGCCTGCTCGGGCGTGAAAAGACGCATCAGCACGGGGCCGCCGACAAGCACCAGGGGCGTGAGCACTGCCGCCGTCAGCAGCGCCATGATCAGGCCCTGCTTGGTGCCTTCCTCAATGCGCTTGAATTTGCGCGCGCCCAGATTCTGGCCGGCAAAGGTGCCCATCGCCTGGCCAAAGGAGAAATTGGGCAGCATCGCGTAGCCGTCTACGCGCATGATCATCACGTTGCAGGCCACAAACATTTCATCGCCAAAGCCGTTGATCAGGCGCTGCACCACCATCATGGCGAGGGAGAAAATGGCCTGGGTGACGCCCGAGGGCACGCCCAGCTGCACGATGCGCATCAGGTATGTTTTGCGCGGGCGCAGGTCGTCGCGGCTGAGGGTGAACAGATCGCGCAGCTTCAGCAGCTTCAGCAGGCACAATACGGCCGATACGCACTGCGCAATCACCGTCGCCAGCGCCACGCCCGCAACGCCCATTTTATCTACAAAGAGCAGGTCCAGCACGATGTTCAGCACGCTTGTGACCATCAGGAAAAGCAGCGAGGACAGCGAGTCGCCAAGGCCGCGCAGAATGCCCGCCAGGATATTGTAAAAGAAGAAACCCGCAATGCCGTAGAAGAAAATGTTCAGATAATCGCGGCAGCCGTCAAACATGCTGTCCAGCGTGCCTACCGCGCGCAGCAGCGGCCCGGTCAGTATGGGGCCCAGGATCATGATGATCAGGCTGGCGATGGCGGTGATCGTCAGGCAGTTGCCGATCGTGCGGCTCAGGCCCTGGCGGTTGCGCGCGCCATAGTACTGCGATACCAGAATGCCCGCGCCTGTGGAGATGCCCACAAACAGCGCCAGCAGCAGATTCAGTACGGGCGAGGCATTGCCTACCGCCGCCAGCGCCGTGTAGCCCCAGCGGCTGTTGCCAACCACCACTGCGTCTACGGTGTTGTAAAGCTGCTGAGCAAAATTGCCAATCAGCATGGGGAATGCAAACTCTGCAATGCGCTTCCAGGGCGTGCCCTGGCTCATGTCGCGGGGAGCGAAAAGCGCTTTCAGCTTCTGAAACATATGCGATCTTTCCTTTCTGATAGAAAAAACAACAGCACCTAGTGTATCATTTAAAAGGCTTTTTCGCAATTGTTTCTTTTGGAAACAGTTGAGGTTGAGAAACAAAAATTTTTTTGCTATACTGTGTAACAAACTGGCATTATTTCGGATATACAGGGCGAAAGGAGGGAGAAACGGGTGAAGCAAAACCAGGAGATGGAAGAGATTTACCGGGAATACTGCAGGCCGGTTTATTTATATCTCTACTCCCTTTGCCATGAAAAAGAGTTGGCCGAGGATCTCACGCAGGAAACCTTTTATCGCGCTACCAAATCCATCCACCGCTTTAACGGCGAATGCCGCCTGCTTACCTGGCTGTGCCAGATCGGCAAGCATCTGTGGTATCAGGAAGTGGACAAGCGCAAGCGCCGCGGACAGCACCTTCCTTTAATGGAAGAAACCGCCGCCGCGCCGTGCGACATGCAAACGGACATTGAAAGCGATGAAGGGAAAGTGATCCTGTTTCAGTCCATGCAGTCGCTCGAACCCAAGGTGCGGGAAATCATGTATCTGCGCGTAATGGGCGATCTGAGCTTTAAGCAGATCGGCGATATCACGGGCGTGAGCGAAAACTACGCCCGCGTCACATTCTACCGCGCCAAGGAGAAATTAAAGAAAGGACTTATGCAAAATGAGCGAAATGAAGGAGAATAAGAGCCTCACTTGCGCCGTTGCGCGCGATCTGATGCCCCTGTATGTGGAAAATCTGACCGAAGACGAAACCACAGAAATGATGCGCGAGCACATTGCCTCTTGCGCCGCCTGCGCACAGAGCTACGGCATGCAGAAGACCAAACTGGAGATTGAAAAAAAGCCCCAGCGCCCGGACTTTCGCGGCGTACGCTTTTTCAAAAAGAGCTTTTTAAAGCGCGTGGCGCTGTGGATGGCGATTATCATCATGGGATTTATCGGGGTGTGGAGTGGCTGCCTGTATCTGTTTGATAACTTTTGGGTTGCGCAGGAGGATATCAGCGTCGTGGGTCAGTATTTGCTGTCCGATGGGCGTATCATCATCGCTGTCAAAGCGGATGGGTATTCTGTCAATGAGCTGAACTGGAATTACTATACCTGGGAAGATAACCGGATTTATGAGTATGTTGACGGCCAGCGAATGATCAAAACCGGGAACGAGCTGGGCATGGAGGGAAGCGCGTATCTGGTGAGCGATCGCTTTACGATCTGGACGCGCAGTGAGGATGAGCGAGGGGATGTATTCTATTATATTTATGATCCCAATCGTGAGATGGAAGCGTTTTATACGAGCTGGAAAGAGGTAAGGTCGATGCAGGCGGTTGCTACCACGCAGGAAGAGCTGGAAGCGGCGGAAATGAAGCCTGTGCTCAAATATCTTTCGATTAATGACTGGATTGTTTGGCGCCAGGGCGATCCGCTGCGCGAGGTGACAGCTGAGGAAGAAAAGGTGCTGCTGGAGGCCGTGCAGAAGGCGAATAATATTGAAGGAAGCATGACACTGCCTAAAGAGGATATCCTCGACACCCTGATGGGGAAATAAAGAACGAAGTGTTTACAATTCATTTACGTCTTGAACACGGTGAGATACTTGCTTTTCGGTGCGGTAAATGGTATGATAATGTCACCAATTTGTGCAAAGGAGCAATGTGTTTCATGAAGAAAATGCTGCTGACGCTGCTGGCGCTCACGCTGGTAATGGTGATGTCTGCGCCTGCTCTGGCTGCTACCTATACCGATGTGTTTACTAATTTTGACCAGCGCGACACCTGGACGGATGCTACGACCATCGATTTTACCAACGACGGCGTGAAGATTTCCGGCAACGGCGCCTCTGCTGACGGCACGGTGGTGTATATCACCGGCGACGGCACCTACGTGATCTCCGGCGAATGTGCAAACGGCCAGATCGTGGTGGAGCTTGACAAGGCCGATAAGGCGCAGCTGGTGCTGATGGGCCTGAACCTGACGTGCCTGGATTCTGCACCGCTGTATGTGGTATCTGCCGATAAGGTGAGCCTGACGCTGGCGGAGGGAACGGTCAATACCTTTACCGACGGCACGGCGTATAATTCCAATGCCTTTGACAAAAAGCCTACGGCCTGCATTTATTCCCGTGATGACCTGACCATCAACGGCAAGGGCGAACTGGTGGTAAATGCCAACGTCAACAACGGCATCGGCACCAGCAACGATCTGAAGATCGTTTCCGGCACGGTGACGGTGAATGCCGCCAACAACGGCCTCAAGGGCAATGATTCTATCGCCATCATGGGCGGCACAGTTTCTGTGACCAGCAAGGACGACGGCATCAAGACCGAAAATGAAGTGGACCCCGGCAAGGGCTACATTTACGTCGAGGGCGGCGAGATCACCATCACCTGCGCGGATGACGCGCTGCAGGCGACGCAGGATATTACCGTGGCGGGCGGCCATCTGACGGTGAGCGCCGGCGGCAAGACGATCAACTGCGACGGCTCGCAGGATATTCTGAGCGGCTCGATCAATTAACGGGCAGCGCGAACAGACAGCATAGAGAGAAAATTTCAGGATTGAAGTTCTCTCTCTTTTTTTGACGTTGCGTCACAATTATTACAATTGTAAACAGTGCAAATAACCTATTGACATTTTATAAGACAAGTTGTAGTATTGCATTAAGACAGACTGTCTTATTAAAAGGAGGTTCAGGAAATGCTGAAAGATAAACGCCTGCCGGATGCAGAATTTGACGTGATGCAAACCATTTGGGATCAGGAGCCCCCGGTGACGACCGGCATGCTCATGACCCTGCTGGGCAACGAACGCGGCTGGAAGGTGCAAACCATGGTCACCCTCCTGGCGCGGCTGGCTGATCGCGGATTCATCCGCGCGGAGAAGGGCACAGGCCGCGAGCGGCTTTTCTATTCCGCCATCTCCCGTGATGAATACCTGCGCATGGAGACCGAGAGCTTTGTTGACCACTACCACAAAAAGAGCATTTCCAGCCTGATTGCCTCGCTGGCGGGCGACCGCCTGACGGAGGAAGACCTGGATGAACTGAGCGCATTCATCAGCCGGGCGCGCAAGGAGAATGAAGGAAAATGATTGCTTTTTTGCAAACGATTTTCACCTGGTCGCTGACGACGGCGTGCGTCGGCGTATGCATGCTGGGATTGTCGCAGCTTTTGCGCAAAAAGATCAGCGCGCGCAGCGTATACATGAGCTGGATTGCCGTGCTGCTGCTGGTATTGCTTTTGCCCATCAAGCCGCAGGTCAATCCCGCGCTGACCATCTCGGTTCCTGCCGAGCAGGTGGCTGTATCTACTGCTGCTGTTGAAAAAACACAGCCGGAAGGCACCAAGGCCGTTGTCAATCCCGTAGCGATTGATCATTACGTTCACCCGGATTATCAGGATAACACGGTCTATCCCGTGCAGAACGCGCCCCAGCGCAAAGCTCTGCGCATCACCTGGCCGATGGTGCTGACCGCCGTATATCTTCTGGGCGCCGGTGCGATGCTGACCAATGCCCTTGTGCGGCATTTCCGCTTCATGCGCCGCATTCGCCGCTGGCAAAAGCCTGTTACGGATCTGCGCATCCAGGTAATTTACGACCGCGTGCGCGAGGAGATGAACGTAAAGCGCGAAATCCCGCTTTATATTTGCCCCGCGGCAGACAGCCCGATGGTGGCAGGCGTGATTCGCCCCAAGCTCCTTTTGCCCGATGAACACCTGAACTTTACCGAACTTACCCTGGTGCTGCGCCATGAACTGACGCATATCAAGCGCCATGACCTGATCATCAAAGTACTGCAGATGGTTTCGCTGTGCCTGCACTGGTTCAATCCGCTTGTGCATGTGATGAACCACGCTATGCATTACGCCTGCGAAGCCTCCTGCGACGAAAGCGTTGTACGCGGCGCGGATATGGACGCGCGGCAGTATTACTCTGAAACGATCATTGCCGTCATCCGCCGCCAAAGTCATTACCGTACGGCGCTGTCTACCAGCTTCTACGGAGGAAAGAAAGGAATGAAAAACAGAATTTTAACCATTATGGATCCGCGCGTTCGCCGTCTGGGCGCATTGTTGATGATTCCTGTACTGCTGATGTCGCTCTTTTTCACCGTGGCGATTGCCACCGAACCCGCAGAGACCGCCGCACCCTTTGTCAGCGCTCTTGATAAAGAAGTGGGCGATCTGATCACGGAGGAAGAAGCCACTCAGATTGCCTTTGACACCCTCAAAAAATATGACGACATGCGCGAATTTGAAGTAATCAATTTTGAGATCCGCGAAATTACCTGGATGGATACGCCCGTGGAAACGGCCGTGGTGCGTATGCAGCTGAAGGAAAATCCCGAGATCGTCAAGATTACTTACATCACCGCCCGCGGCAAGGCGCCGCTGGAAATCCGTCAGGTAGCTTCCTATAATAAGGAAATAGAAAATTCCCGCTGGCTGAATATTGCGTATATCGAAACGCTGCGCAAGGCGGATTATCCCTTCGCCAATCTGCCGCAGACGGCCTATATTACCACGCCCACCGCAGGCTCGGCCAATATCTGCAACGGCACCACCAGCTATGACTGGCCGCAGGGCACGTACTATAACGGCGTCAAGGTGCAGGTGCTTGAAGTGTTCACCATGCTCAATAACGTGCACATGACAAAGGACAACACCGTCACCTGGGCGCGTGTGGATATTAACGGCGTGGAGGGCTGGATGCCTCTGCCCGCGCTGACGCACGAAAGCAAAATGCTGGGCGAGGCGATTCCGCTGCCCACCGCAACCCTTGCCACCGACAGCGATACCGGCTATGTAACGGTCTATAAAAAGAATGATTTTAAATCCGCTGCCCTGGAATCCCTGCCCCGCGGTACCGCCGTCACCCTTTTGGGCCGCCTGCGCGATTTCTATCACGTTCAGCTTGAAAACGGCAAGCAGGGCTTTGTGGCCATCGAAAACATTCGCGTGGACGACAACTGGCAGGCGCAGGTTACGGCCTGCGAGCCTGAAAATTACGATCAGCTGCAGCCCGGCTTCCAGGAGCTCTACGACGAATATATGAACGCCGAGCAGAAGCTGTGGGATAAGTACGGCGACAGTAACGACTGGCCGCTGGAGGTGCGCGCCCAGCGCACGCAGCTGCAATTGACCTATGGCTTTGACTGCGAGGAAGGCCGTCAGATGCACATTCTGCCCGGCGAAGGCGATATGGCGCAGACGCAGGCGGAAGCGATTGCCAACCAGCAGATTCTCGAAAAGTACGGCATGGGCCCCGAAAGCTACTACGGTCAGAATGTTTATTTCTACTATTTCGTCGGCCAGGAGGACGTGCGCATCTGGCAGTTCCGCTACTCGGCTACTGCGGGCTACCGCGATTCCTGGGTAAAGATCAACAGCCGCACGGGTGAAGTGATTGAAGTGAGCCAGGTAGAGTGGGTATCCGATTATTCCGGTCCTCGCGGCGATACTATCTCCACGCAGGATGAGCTGGCCTACTATTTTGACAAGGGCATGCAGATTATCACCCCTTCTGAGCACGACGCCGCCTGGAAGGAGCCCTGCATCGAACTGGCGAAGGAAAAGTTTTTTGAGGTATATCCCGAGCACACCCTGCTGCAGTCCTTTGAAACCGTGGCGCAGCTCATGCACGACGGCGAGGGCCTCAAGTGGTATCTGGTTGATATCATGGTCGATGTAGGCAATGAATTCAAAACAGGCTTCAGCGTCATCGTAACGCTGGAGGACGAGCAGCGCATTTTCCACACGCCGGTTGATTCGTTCCGTGAGAACATCAAAGTCATGAAGGAAGAAGCTGCTATCTGGGAGCTGGAAAAGACCATGGGGCGCTTTTTCACCTGGAGCCTCGAAGATCAGGCCAAGTATCGCCCGGACTCTCACACTTTGCCGACAGATGACATGATCAGCGTGGAAAAGGCCATTGAAGTTGCCAAAGAGCATCTGCTGCTTGAAATGATGACAGAAGAAGAACTGCAGCAGCATAAGGTATTTACGTCTCTGGTTTGTTTTGGCGGCGCTGTGGAATGGCGCATTAAATTCTACACCGATGAAGCCCTGAACGGCGAAGTGCTGGACGGCTATGAGGTGGTTGTAGAGCCCTATACCGGTGAAGTTTTGATGAACTTTGAACCCGGCGGCAACGGCTAACCATATAAACCAATCCCAACGCGCGCTTCGGCGCGCGTTTTTTTGACACCTGTGCAGGCTGCATCGGGAAGATGCTGAAAAACAAGGATATTACAGGATTTTTTCAAAGATTTAACTGAACTTTATGCAAAATAAACATTGACAATTGCGCGGGAGAATGTTATCATGATACAGTTGTCAGCGGTATGTGACAGCAATCTTTTGATGCGGTCATTTGCCACGGACACAAAGCCGGCAGGAAACGGGGGAAAGCCCCATGCAGGGTCTATCGCAAGGTGAGCGGATTGTCGCGGGAACGCGGCAGGCGCTCAGGGAAATTTCGCAGGGACGCGCAAAGCGTGTGTACATCGCCCTGGATGCGCAGGAGCGCATTTTGAGCGAGGCGCGCGCAGCGGCTGAAAAAGCCGGCGTGCCGGTGGAGGAAATCAGCGATATGGCCGCGCTTGGCCGCAGGTGCCGCATTCAGGTGCCCTGCGCTGTGGCCGTGCTGGCAGACACTGAGGGTTAAGCCCTCACTTACTTCAACTATAGCTTCCGGGGGTTGCGGAAGTTTTATAGGAGGAGACGGGTATAGATCCCCGCTCCGATTTAAAAATCAGGAGGTGCTTCCATGCCTACGATCAATCAGTTGATCCGCAAGGGAAGAGAACAAGTCGTCAAGAAGTCGACTGCGCCGATCCTGCAGGGTTGCCCGCAAAAGCGCGGCGTTTGCCTGAGCGTCAAGACCACGACGCCCAAGAAGCCGAACTCCGCTCTGCGTAAAATTGCGAGAATCCGCCTGACCAATCAGATCGAGGGTACTTGCTACATCCCCGGTATTGGTCACAATCTGCAGGAGCATAGTGTTGTGCTGATCCGCGGTGGCCGCGTACGTGACCTGCCCGGTGTGCGCTATCACATCATCCGTGGCGCTTTGGATACGGCGGGCGTCGCCAAGCGTGCCCAGGGCCGTTCGCTCTATGGCGCGAAACGCCCCAAGAAGTAATTCATTACTGTCAGGGGTTCCTGCCTGATACGCTGCTGCAAATCCCCTTCGCACTTTCGCATCCCACCTGCTTGGAACGGCAGGCGCGGGTTACGGAAGGCTGCCTGAGGGTCTGTACTGATTCAAGAACGGCATGATGCTGACATGCTGCCGCCAGCAAAGACAGGACCGCTAATCAAGGAGGAAACAAGATGCCCCGTCGTGGATTTATCCCCAAGCGTGAAGTGCTCCCCGATCCCGTATACGGGACGGTTGTCGTCACCAAGCTGATCAACCAGATCATGCTTGATGGCAAGCGCGGCGTAGCGCAGCAGGTGTGCTACAGCGCTTTTGAAATGATCGCCGAGAAGAGCGGCAAAGAGGCTACCGAAGTGTTCCAGCAGGCCATGAACAATGTCATGCCTCAGCTGGAAGTTAAGGCCCGCCGCGTGGGCGGCGCCACCTATCAGGTGCCTATCGAGATTCGTCCCGAGCGCCGTCAGACCCTGGCCTTGCGCTGGATCGTGGATTTCTCCCGCACCCGCGGTGAGAAGACCATGGCCGAACGTCTGGCCGCTGAACTTCTTGACGCTTCCGCGAACACCGGCGCTGCCGTTCGTCGTAAGGAAGAAATGCATCGCATGGCTGAAGCCAACAAGGCTTTCGCCCATTACCGCTGGTAAGACGATCTTTCGTCTTATCGCCTGACCTATAAATTAAGGAGATTACGCATTCCATGCCCAGAAGCCATCCGCTTGAAAAGGTACGCAATATCGGCATCATGGCTCACATTGACGCCGGCAAAACGACCACTTCCGAACGCATCCTCTTCTATACCGGACGCGTTCATCGTATCGGTGAAACCCATGAGGGCACTGCCACCATGGACTTCATGGCCCAGGAGCAGGAACGCGGCATCACCATCCAGTCGGCCGCTACCACTTGCCAGTGGCTTGGCCACCGCATCAACATCATCGACACCCCCGGTCACGTAGACTTCACTATGGAAGTTGAGCGCGCTCTGCGCATTCTGGACGGCGCTGTTGCTGTCTTCTGCGCCAAGGGCGGTGTTGAGCCTCAGAGTGAAACGGTGTGGCGCCAGGCTACCAAGTATGGCGTGCCCCGTATCGCTTACGTCAATAAAATGGACATCATGGGTGCGGACTTCATGCGTGTTGTTGACATGATGAAGACGCGTCTGGGCACCAATGCTGTGCCCCTTCAGCTGCCCATCGGCGCCGAAGCGACCTTCCGCGGCATCGTTGACCTCATCCGCATGAAGGCTGAAGTCTATTATGATGACGAGGGTAAGGACGTTCGTGAGGAAGAGATTCCCGCTGACCTGCTTGACCAGGCTCAGATGATGCACGAGGAACTGCTGGATGCTGTCGCTTCCGAAGACGAGGATCTGATGGAAAAATATCTGGAAGATCCCGAATCTCTCACTATCGAAGAGATCATGAGCGGTATCCGCAAGGCGACCATCGCCGGTCGTATGACGCCCGTTCTGTGCGGTACTTCTTACCGCAACAAGGGCGTTCAGCCTCTGCTGGACGCTATCGTCGCCTACCTGCCCTCCCCCCTGGATATTCCCTCCATCGTGGGTACGAACCCCGACAACGGCGAAGAAATCGCCCGTCACTCCAGTGACGAAGAGCCCTTCTCCGCTCTGGCGTTCAAGATCATGGTTGACCCCTTCGTTGGTAAGCTGTGCTTCTTCCGCGTCTACTCGGGTTCTATCAAGGCCGGTCAGGTTGCTTACAACGCTGTTAAGCGTAAGCGTGAGCGCTTCAACCGCATCGTGCTGATGCACGCTAACCATCGTGAGGACGTCGAGGCTGCCTACGCCGGCGAGATCGCTGCTGCGGTCGGCCTGAGCGGCACTGCCACCGGCGATACCCTGTGCGATGAAAAGAACCCCGTTATCCTCGAGTCCATTGACTGTCCCGATCCCGTTATCCAGGTTGCTATCGAGCCCCGCTCCAAGGCCGGTATGGACAAGATGTCCATCGCCCTGCAGCGCCTGGCTGAAGAGGATCCCACCTTCCGTACCTGGACTGATCACGAAACTGGTCAGACCATCATCGCCGGCATGGGCGAATTGCACCTGGAAATCATCGTGGACCGCCTGATGCGCGAGTTCAAGGTGGAAGCCAAGGTTGGTAAGCCCCAGGTTGCTTATCGCGAAGCGATCAGCCGCAAGGCGAAGGGCGAGGGCCGCTATGTCCGTCAGACTGGTGGTCACGGTGCTTACAGTCACGCTGTGATCGAAATCGAGCCCAACGAGCCCGGCGCTGGCTATTACTTCGAAGACAGAACCGTTGGCGGCGTTGTTCCCAAGGAATTCATCGGCGCCATCGACAAGGGCATCCAGGAAGCTGCCAAGAACGGTATCCTGGGCGGCTTCGAAGTTGTTGACTTCAAGGTTTACCTGGTTGACGGTTCTTCCCATGACGTTGACTCCAACGAAATGGCGTTTAAGGTCGCCGGCTCCATGGCCTTCAAGGAAGCCATGGCCAAGGCTGGCCCCAAGCTGATGGAGCCCATGATGAAGCTGGACGTCACGGTACCCGAACAGTACCTGGGCGACGTTATCGGCGATCTGAACTCCCGTCGTGGCCAGATGCAGGGTATGGATACCAGCGTCACCGAATCTGTTGTCCACGCGTTTGCTCCCCTGTCCGAGATGTTCGGTTATTCCACCGGTCTGCGTTCTCGCACCCAGGGCCGCGGCGTGTTCACCATGCAGTTCGACCACTATGACGAAGTTCCCAAGTCCATCGCGGAAAAGGTTGTTAACCAGAAGTAATTAACTTTTCTTCAAGTATAACGGAGGAAAATTCCCATGGCTAAGGCTAAGTTTGAGCGCAATAAGCCGCACGTAAACATTGGTACCATCGGTCACGTTGACCATGGCAAGACCACCCTGACCGCTGCCATCACGATGGTTCTGTCCGCTCTGGGCGGCGCTCAGAAGATGCGCTACGACGAAATCGACAAGGCTCCCGAAGAGAAGGCCCGTGGTATCACGATCAACACCGCGCACGTAGAGTACGAGACTGCAGCTCGTCACTATGCGCACGTTGACTGCCCCGGCC
>JAFXJP010000019.1 GCA_017532155.1 Clostridia bacterium
CCCTGAAGGCCCACCATTTTATGTGGCCCGGTAGTTCAGTTGGTTAGAACGCCAGCCTGTCACGCTGGAGGTCATGGGTTCGAGCCCCATTCGGGTCGCCATTTTTATCGCCGGTTGGGCCATTTGCTGGTGTAGCTCAATTGGCAGAGCAGCTGATTTGTAATCAGCAGGTTGCGGGTTCAAGTCCCATCGCCAGCTCCATATGGGTAGGTTCCCGAGTGGCCAAAGGGAGCAGACTGTAAATCTGCCGTCACAGACTTCGATGGTTCGAATCCATCCCTGCCCACCAGAAAAAGCTCACTGCTATGCAGTGAGCTTTTTCAGTTATATTCGCCTTCGGCGAGATCTATCGCTGACGCGGTGATATTTGACGAAGTCAAGAGATATGCCCTGCGGGCGATTTAGGGCGAATATAATACCACTCCTGCGCAGCAGGAATATCACCATGCCGAAGGCGTGGTATCACTCCGAGCGGAGCGAGGGATAACACTTGAAATTGCTTTTTTGTTTTGCTATATTGTATACGAGGTGAAACGCATGGCGCAAAGCATTCTTCGTGATAAATCTAAAGAATTTGCAAGACAGATTGTTTTCCTGTGCAGAGAAATCAAACAGGAATATAAAGAATCTGTTTTAACAAATCAGCTTTTGCGTTCCGGCACGTCCATCGGCGCTAATCTGCATGAAGCGCAGTACGCGCAGGGGAAAAGAGATTTTATCTCTAAACTGGAAATCGCCCAGAAAGAATGCTTTGAAACAGAATATTGGCTGGAGCTTCTTTTTGAAACAGGCTATATCGCTGAAGACCGTTATAAGCTGCTGCGCAATGATTGCGGCACGATTCGCCGTTTGCTCATCGCTTCCCTCAACACTGCCAAAGAAAACCTCGGCAATCAATAACACGGAGGAGGTATTATGCGCTACGTTTTTATGCGTTATCCCCATGGCCGCGCCAAGGCCGTCACCTTCAGCTACGATGACGGCGTAAAGCAGGATCAGCGCCTGGCGGCGATTTTTGATCAGTACGGCATGAAGGCCACCTTCAATATGAATAATGAATGCCTGCGGGAGGTCAATTATTCCAGAGAGCAGCTGCAGGATATTTTTCTCTCCAAGGGCCATGAGATCGCCGTGCACGGCGCCATGCACCGCGCCAACGGCCGCCTGCGCCCGATCGAGGGCATCCGCGAGGTACTTGATAACCGCCTGGAGCTGGAAGAGAGATGCGGCCGCATCATTCGCGGCATGGCGTATCCCGATTCCGGCATCCGCAAGCTGAATAACGGCGTTTCCTATGAGCAGATCCGTCAGTATCTGCAGGAGCTGGACATCGCCTATGCGCGTACGCTGGGCGGCGATAATGATGGTTTTGAGCTGCCGGGGGATTTCTATGCCTGGATGCCCTCGGCGCACCATGATAACCCGCAGATCATGGAATATGTCGATCAATTCCTCGCGCTGGATTTGTCGCCTGCGGTCTACCGCGCCAGCCGTGCGCCCAGGCTGCTTTACATCTGGGGCCACAGCTACGAGTTTGACAGGAAGGATAACTGGAGCCACATCGAGGAAATCTGCCAAAGGCTTGCGCATCACGAGGAGATCTGGTACGCCACCAATATGGAAATCTGCGAATACGTGCAGGCGTACAACAGCCTGCGCTACAGCGCGAACGGAAAAATGGTGTACAATCCAACGCTGCTGGAAATCTGGCTGGATGTCGACGGTACGCTCTGCAGCATCAAGCCCGGCGAAACCATCTGCCTGTAAAATCAAAACACCGCCTTCCGGGTTTTCCGGCGGGCGGTGTTTTATGTTTACTTTTCTTCCTTCTTGAGGCGGGCTTTGGCTTCTTCCAGTGTTTCGCCCTCGCGGGTGAGGTATTTATCGATGAATTTGTCCTCTACCTTGGTATAAGCGCCGACTACGCTTTCTTCCACCTTTTTGTAGCCGCCCACAACGGCGCCCTCAACGGTTTTGTAGCCTTTGACAACGGTATCGGCGATTTTTTCGTTCGCCTGCACAATCTTGGATTTTGCCATGATAATTCTTTTTCCTCCGATCAAATTCAGTCCCAGTAAGAAAATGAGCACACATACGCCCGCGCCCGTCAGCGCGTTCATCAGGCGGATGTTTTCTTGCGTCATGCCGGGGAAGGACGCAAGCATCGCGCGTTGCAGCGACATCAGCGATACAAAAGCCTCCGCCAGGGCGATGTTACGCAGCGCGCGGATGACGGGAGACGGGGTTTTGCGCGCGCGGATCATGTGAATGATCGCCAGCGTCAGCCGCGTAAACACCCAGGCCGCCAGCGCAATGGCCACGATCAGGTGATGCTGTGTGCCGTGGTCGTTGACTACCGTCATGATGACCGTGCCGCTCAGGAACCAGCTCATCGCCAGAAACAGCCAGCCCGTAAATTTTTCGGCAAAGCGCTCGTCAGCGCCGTCCCGGTCCGCTTTTCTGCGGATGCGCAGCAGCGCAAAGCGCAGCACGCTTAAGATCACGTAATACGCGCTCAGCGTGAGATACCACCATGAGCCCGCCAGTAGGCCAAGCGCTGCGTGCATCAGCGCAAACGTGAGGTTGGTAATCAGACCGCGCAGCGCCCGGCGCATCAGGGGCGTGCTCATTTGATACCCTTCACCAGGGGAATGAGCGCCATCAGCAGCAGAATGCCCATCAGGCCGACCATCGTGCCGATGATGATGTTATTCCATACCAGGCAGAAGCACAGGCCAACGCCCAGCAGCAGCGTGCCCATTACGCCGGTGATGACAATAAGCACGGTTTTGCCATTCAGATGCACGTGCAGCGGGGCTTTGTGTTCCATCTTGCGCCAGATCAGCAGGGTGACAAGGCCCAGCGCCAGGCCGATTGCGCCAAAGATCACGCCCTCGGTGAAAGCGTCCCATTCGGGCAGCAGCGCCATGCACATGCCCAGTGCAAAGAATACCAGACTGATGGTGCCCAGCACCATCGCTACAAAACTGCTCTTTTTCATTTCCATTCTCCTTTCATTAAAACAACAGTTGTGTTTTTAATGCGGATGTAGTATACTGCAAAAAGGAAATAAAAGACAATCACCAATTATGCAACAAGTGTTGGATTAATGCGAGGAAGCATGAACACAAAGAACAACAAACGTCGCCGCGAATCGCAGGAGAAGATCGAAAAAGCCTTCATGCAGCTTTTGCAAACGCAGGAGCTGAAGGAGATCACGGTGTCGGATATCTGCAAGATGACCTATCTGAACCGCTCCACCTTTTACGCCAATTATCTGGATGTGTACGATCTGGCGGATAAGCTGCGCGTGAAGCTGGAGGAGGAATTCAGCGCGCAGTTTGCGCCCAATCCGGAGGATAATCTGCACGGCGGCGCGCTGAAAATGTTCACGCACATCCGCGACAACCAGATTTTCTACAAAACCTACTTTAAACTGGGCTATGATGAAAAGCTGAATGTGATGGTGTATGACAAGCAGCGCGCGCTGGCAGATTTTGATAACCGGCATATCAAATACCACATCGAATTTTTCCGCAACGGGCTGAATGCCATCATCAAAATGTGGCTGAAGGGCGGCTGCCAGGAATCGCCTGAGGAAATGGCGGAAGTGATCAAACAGGAATACCGCGGCCGCGCGGAAATGATGGGAGGAAAGATCAATGCTGAAGGAAATGCTTGAACTGCGCAATCTGCCGCCCTTGAAAGAAAAGGCGGAAATGCTGGATGTTCTCCAGCGCGAGGAATACGGCTATCTGCCGCCCAAGCCCGATAGAGTGGATTTTTATGTGCAGGAGAATATCATCCGCAATTTCTGCGCCGGCAATGCTGTGTGCAATAAAGTGACGGCGTTTTGTGAAATGGGCGACAAGCGCTTTGCTTTTCCGTTTTACGCATCCATGCCGACCGACGGCAAAAAGCATCCGTTCTTTGTGCATATCAATTTCCGTTCCAATATCCCTGACACATACATGCCGGTGGAGGAACTGATCGATAACGGCTTTGCGGTGCTGTCCTTCAATTATGAGGATGTGACGAGCGACAACAAGGATTTTACCAATGGCCTGGCAGGCGTTTTGTATGAAAAAGGAAAGCGCGGGGCGCATGATGCGGGCAAGCTTGCCCTGTGGGCATGGGCGGCGCAGCGCGTGATGGATTGGGCGGAAAGACAGCCGGACGCGCTTGATCTTACGCATGCGGTGGTCTGCGGGCATTCGCGTCTGGGAAAGACGGCCATGCTGGCGGCGGCCACGGACGAGCGCTTTACGCATTGCTATTCCAATGACTCGGGCAGCTGCGGCGCGGCCATTGCTCGCGGCAAGGGCGGCGAAACGGTGGAACAAATCTGCGCGCGCTTCCCGTTCTGGTTCTGCGAGAAGTTCAATGATTACAGAGAAAAAGAAGAAAAAATTCCCTTTGACCAGCATTACCTGGCGGCGTGCATTGCGCCGAGGAAGCTGCTGATCGGCTCGGCCTCTGAGGACGCCTGGGCTGATCCCGTAGCTGAAATGCTCTGCTGCCTGGCGGCGAGCGCGGCCTTTGAGAAAGGCTTTGTGTGTGAAGATCGTCTGCCCGAGGTGGACGATTGCTATCTGGACGGCGATATCGGCTATCAGCTGCGCCGTGGATTACATTACTTCAGCCGTACAGACTGGCAGCGGCTGATGCAGTTTGTGATGAAATAAGGAGAAAATGTTATGTGGGATCAGAATAAAGAAAAGCTCGGCGTCACGGGCCACCGCGGCTGCAAGGCGTATATGCCCGAAAACACCCTCATTTCCTTCCGCGAGGCCTTCCGCCTGGGCGTAGACGTGCTGGAGTTTGACATTCAGTTCACCCGCGATGATGTGATGATCGTCATGCACGATGACATGGTGGATCGCACCACCGACGGCACGGGCGCAGTGTGTTATAAGACGCTGGAGGAAATCAAGCAGCTGGATGCCGGCGTGAAATTCGGATATTCCGGGCAGAAGGTGCCCACCTATGTGGAAGCGCTGGAGATGATCAGGGCGGAATCCGATCCCAACATGATCCTCAACGTGGAAATCAAGGATCAGCGCCCGCACGTGGTGGATACCGCCATTGCGGAACTGGAGCGCTTCGGGCTGCTGGAGCGCTCGGTGATCGCCAGCTTTGACGCGCAAACGCTTTTGTATGTGCAAAAATACTACCCGCACGTCAAAACGCAGGGCCATCCGCCGGTAAAGATGAAGCGTTATGATCCCAAGGTCCTTGAAAAGATGTACGGCATGGGCGTGCCCATGAGCATGACGGACGAGGAAATTGAAGAGACGATCAAATTGGCCGATTCTTACGGCATTCAGGCCTGGGCGTATCATGCCGATAACCGCGAGGCTGCCGAGCGCTGCATGAAGTTTGCCTTTACCAACATTACCGCCAACGAGCCGCACGATCTGATTACGTATCTGGATGAAATCGGCCGCCGCGTGGGTAAGTAAGGGGCGGCTTTTATGAAGATTGCAACAACCACCGGCGAGCTGCGCGGCTATACCGCCTCGCCCGCCGAAGCGGTGAAAATGTACGAGGGAACGGGCTTTAAGCACCTGGATATCAGCTTTTACGAGGTGCTGAAGGAGGGCGATCCCTTCATGACGGACGCCTGGCGCGATCAGATTCTTGAGGCGAAGGAAGCTGCGCAGGCGCTGGGGATGGACTTTGTGCAGGCGCACGCGCCGGGCTGCAAAATCTGCAGCGGCGATACGGCGCGCGAGGCGACGGCCGTTATCCGATCCATCGAGGCCTGCGGACTGCTGGGCATCGAAAATATGGTCATTCATTCGGGTTTTCTGCGCGGCTTTCGCTATCCCGATGACATGCAGGCTTATTGCCGCGCCAATGAGCCCTTCTTCCGCGCGCTGATTCCCGCAATGGAAAAATACGGCGTGCACATTCTCTTTGAAAATACCACGGAGAAGCACTGCCGCGGCGGCGAATTTTTCCCCATTCTGGGACGCGATCTCAACGAGATAATTGCGTTTATGCATCACCCGCTCTTTGGCGCGGCGTGGGACGTGGGTCATGCCAATATGGATGATATCGATCATGCGGCGCAGTTCCGCGAGCTGGGAAAGAATCTGCGCGCCATCCACGTGCATGACAATTACGGCGAAAAGGATCTGCACCTGCTGCCGCTGATGGGCTCGACGGATTACGACAACATCATGCAGGGCCTGCTGCAGACG
>JAFXJP010000002.1 GCA_017532155.1 Clostridia bacterium
AAGATGGGCGGCTGATACTTTCCTATACGAGCGAGAAGCTCAAATTGCGCAACATCAGGCCGTATCCATCTCATTATAATAAAAACAAGCACAAGCCCTATCTGGTTTGATAGAGTTTGTGCTTTAATAGTACCAAATTGCGCAAAAACGCCCGCATACGTAAAGCGTCAATACAGAGCGACATGGGCGGAAGTGGGAGCGGGCACTGCCCGCTATTTTATGCAAATGTTCAGGAAGCTTTTTTCTTCAGCGTGCGAACGGCCGCGAGCAGTTTGTTCTGCGCGCCCTGCATGAGCAGCGGGAAGAGGAGGCCCGCCATCAGGTAGAGAATGTCCCATTCGGGCCTGCCGCCCGGGGCGTACATATAGTCGCTCATCGTGCGCCAGCTGCGCATGCTGAAATCGCTGGCGAACACGCCCAGCACATGCAGCACGACGAACAGGCTGTTGAGTGCGAAGAAGCCCATGTAGTGGTGCATCATGATGGCGAATGTATTGCGGCTGATGGCCAGCGCAAGCCTGCTTTTTGCCACATGGGGCGCAAGCAGCCGCGCAATGCGCAGATAAAAAGCGATGGCAATGGCGCCGCCCGCGTATACGCCGAAGGCGTCGCAGCCAAAGTAATCGCAGGTGGAAAGTAGGTAGGCGAGATTTTCATACCGCGCGCACAAAAGCGCCCGCACAATCACCAGCGCGGTGAGATAGGGCACCGTGGGCAGCGTGTCGTGCTTTTCCAGGCAGCGGCGGTAAAGCACGCCGCCCGCGTAGCCCGGAAGAAGGATCAGCGTGCGCAGCAGGAAGAGGGGCACGGCGGACTGCTGGCCGCGATTGCACAGCGTGACACAGAGAACGCCCGGGATGAGGCAGAGCAGGAAAGTGACGCCTTCCCGATCCCCCCACAGGCGCGCGGCCCTGCGAACAAGCGTGTAGATCGCCTGGCAGAGGAACAGCGGAAACACGAACCAGGAGCCGAGGTTCCAGATGAACTGGTGCCCGTCCGTCAGCGGGGCGATGAGCAGCGTATACATGGACAGCGGCTCGCCCAGCTCAAAGCCGCCGAAGCGGCGTAGGAACGCCGCGCCGACGCCGTAGACGATATTCCAAAGATACAACGGCACAAGCAGGCGCTTCGCCTTGCGCGCAAGGCTTGAAAGCAGGCGGCGCTGATCGCCGTCCCGGAAAAAATAGCCTGAGCCAAAGGCGAAGAGCATCAGATGGAAGGAGTAGTAGCGGAACAGGCTCTGCATATCAAACATGTCCGCCAGCGTCGTGTGCCCATCCACCACAAACACGGCGGCAATGAGGTACAGCGCGCGCATGGTCATGTTTTCATGACGCGTATCCTTCATTTTCTCCTGCATATTATCCTCCAGCGTATTTATAAAAGAATAAATGAATACGGGCGGCAGAAAGCCCCGATTTACAGCCTATTATATCATGAATTCCGTGCGGGTCAATGGGCTGAGACGCATGTATGAATTGGCAAAAAAACAAGGTCCAGCCTAAAAAATTTGGCATCAAACGGTTGAAAATGGCAAGATTAGTGTGAAAATCGGGAAAATACATCATTTTTGTCAGTAGACGTTCTGAAAATCCAACGTATACTTAAAGTATCAGGCGAAATTCGGCTTCATACATGATAAGAGGCCGATTTGGGAGGTGTCGCAAATGATCAAGTTTGGTGAGCGCCTGAAGGCTGCTCGTACGGCCAAACATATGAGCCAGCAGGCGTTGGCAGATATCATCGGAAAGAGCCTGAACACCGTCGGTTTATACGAGCGGGGACTGCGCCAGCCGAGCCTGGAAACCCTGTGTCTGCTTGCGGATACGCTGGATGTTTCCTGTGACTACCTGCTGGCCAGAACCGAAGCAAAGAAAATGGCGAAGTTTTCGGAGACGGCCGATGAGAATCTGGAGATGCGGGTGTCGAGAATTGAAAATCACCTGGGGCTCTGATCATTGAATCTACTGGAGGCGGTTGTCAGGCAAATGCCTGGCAGCCTCCTTTATTTTTTGGGGCGGCGCCGGGGATAAGCAATGGGGGTGTCAGGCCAATGCCGGACACCCCCATGTTGCCGCAATCGCGTTATTGCGGGGATTTCTTTTTCATGGCGTCCTCCATGCTCAGGCGATGGTGGCGCTTTTTCGGCGGGGTGAGCAGGAAAAGGCGGTAGCGCTCGCGCACGTCGGCAATCTGCTCCTCGTCGGCGGGATAGGCGCGCTGATGCATCACCAGCGTGCCGGCAGGAATGCGCTTGAAGTGCATCTGGCAGTAGGCTGTGCCGTGCTGCGGGCAGACAGCGAGCGCCATATACTTTTCGCGCCCTGCGTCAAACCATGGCGTATCAAATGCGGTGCGCCTGCCGCAGGCAGGGCATTCCACATTCATCAGCTTTTCGTCCTCGAGCGCCTCGGATTGATAGACGTGGCGCGTGGGTACGGAGCGCAGGGAAGAGGCGGCGATCCGCTTTTCGCGGGAGATGGTGCGCAGCAGATTCTGGTGCTCCGTATCGCTGAGCGCCTGCACGGCATCGTCGATTTTAGAGAGCAGCGCGGCGGTGCACTGCGCATCGTATACGGCGCGGTGGGCGGGCACGTCGATTTCAATCGCCATCGCTTCCAGCGCGTTGTGCAGGTTCATCTGCTGGTGCGCGCTCTTGAGGCAGGCGTGCGCAAAGACGAGCTGCGCGTC
>JAFXJP010000020.1 GCA_017532155.1 Clostridia bacterium
CCTACTGCCTGAACGATGCTGATCAGGCGAGGGCGACCGAGCTGGCAGCGAAGATCGGCAGGCTGGTCGACGAGGGCATCGCACGCTTTGCTACCGGCGAGCTTGAGTTCAGCGACGAAAATTACGATGAATGGCTGAAGAGCCTGCGTGAAGCGGGCAGCGAGGAGCTGACTGCGCTGTTTGCGGATGCAAAGTAAATGATGATTCCATTCCACAGAAAAAAGGGATGACCGGATGAACTGCACCCCATTTGTTAGACAGTATGATATACTGAATAACAAGTGGGGTGTTTTTATGCCAAGAGGAAAACCAAATCGGAAATATTCAGGAGAATTCAAGCAGACTGTAGTAGAAACCATGGTAAAAGAACAATTGGGATATCAGGAAACGGCAGAGCGTTTCGGAATCTTGAAGCAGCGAGTATTTGATTGGGAACGTATTTATCTTGCTGAAGGAGCAGAAGGGCTGTATAAAGAACGACGCGGCAGAAAAGGCTGCGGAAGGCCAAAGACTTTTCCGACAAAAGTAGAAGAAGATCTATTGGCAGAGGTGCAGCGGCTTCGAGCTGAAAATGCTTACCTAAAAAACTTGCAAGCCTTGGTTTTGGAAGACGAGCGACGCCAGCACAAAAAACGCTGGTAGTTCAGGAACTAAGGCAGCAATACGATCTGAAACTTCTTCTCTCAATCGCTCAACTGTCCCGTGCAACTTTCTACTATCATGTCAAACGAATGCATGATCCCGATAAGTATGAAGATGCAAAAGCAGAAATCGTTGCAATTTATCATGAAAACAAAGGGAGATATGGTTATCGCCGCATTACCATGGAATTGCGGAATCGTAAGGTTTCCTTAAATCACAAAACCGTCCAGCGTCTTATGAAAGAGTTGGGCTTGGTTTGCCGTGTCAGAATGAAAAAGTATCGTTCTTATAAAGGTGAAGTTGGCAAGATTGCGCCGAATCTGCTCAAACGTGATTTCAGCGCGACGGCTCCAAATCAAAAATGGGTTACTGATGTTACCGAGTTTTCTCTCTTTGGTGAAAAGCTTTACCTTTCTCCTATTCTAGATCTGTATTCAAGTGATCTTGTAAGCTATGAACTCTCACATCGGCCTGCTTTTTCCATGGTTATGAACATGCTTGACAGCGCCGCGTGTCAGCTGCCCCTCGGGGCAGCTCCCATCCTGCACTCCGATCAGGGCTGGCAGTACCAACATAAGCATTACCAGAAGTAACTGGCAGACTACGGTATTATTCAGAGTATGAGTCGAAAAGGCAATTGCCTGGATAATGCCGTAATTGAAAACTTCTTTGGCTTGCTGAAAAGCGAACTTCTCTACCTTCAGAACTTCGATTCCATGGAGCACTTCAAGAGAGAACTAATCGAGTATCTGGATTACTACAACAACCGACGCATCAAGGCGAAATTAAAGGGCTTGCCGCCTGCGATTCACAGACAACAAGCCCTTTCGGCTGTATAAATCATTTCTCGGACATTTCTGTCTAACTTTTTGGGGTCAGATTACAGGACCGTCCGCCGGAATATTTTTTATTCTTCTTATTCGGAGAACTTGACGACCGCCACGCCATCAACAAGCGCCACAGAGCCCTTCTGCGGGAACGCCGGCATGGCCCGCACAGCCTCGTGCTGCGCCATGGCTGCCTCGTTGTCCGCCTGCATAAGCGGATAGCCCAGCACATCGCGAAAATACATCCAGTGCGTGTCGCCAAATGTGGTCGCGTAGTTCTCCTCCGAGCCATTAAAGCGCCGCAGCGAAGAGAAAGCTGGCTTGTCGCGGTTGATCACAGAAGCGTTGATGTTGCCCACGAACGCCACCGGCGTTTCGCCGGGCACGTAGCCTTCCGTTTGCTCCAGCCTGTCCAGCACGCGCGTCATCACCGAGAGCGTCGAATCGATCTCCAGCTCCTTTTTCAGGTAGAGCTGGTTGGCAAAGAGCGTCTTGTCAAAGAAGATCAGCATAAGCATCAGCGGCAGCGCCAGCGCCGCGCCGCGGCGGATGGGCAGACGCGCTTTGCCCACTCCATCCGGCCACAACAGCGCAAGTGCCTGCTCCGTAACGGCAACAGCAAACACATTCACCAGACAGTAGGAATAGAGCATCAGATCATGATAGCCGCCGCGATAGAGCAGGAAGATGCAGTTGATTCCCAGCGGCAAAAGCGCGATGATTGCCAGCACAGCCGCCGTTTCCAGCGCATGCAGGCGGCGCCTGATCACCACGACAGCCGTCGCGCCCAGCGCCCAAAGCAGAATGCACGCCTGCAAAAGCTTTACGATTGCCGCATTGCGGCTCTCCAGCATGCCCCTCAGATACGCAAACGGCTGCAGGTACGTTTCCATCAGCATCTGCCAAATCGTCGCGCCGCCGTAGTCCGCGATGTGCGTCATGCCGTTGTGCGAGGTCGATTTTTCAAGCCCTGTAACAGCCAGCGCCGCCTCGTAACCGGCCAGATACAGCGCCATGCCCACACAAAGCGCCAGCGCGCACTTGGCGCACCGAAGCATAACTGCGCCCGCGCGCTCGCCGCCAAGCAACTGCACAAGCGCGATGATCATCACCAGCGCGATATACGCCTGAATAAAGCTCTGATACAGGCCCGCAGAGGCCATCAGCATCAGCGGGCTTGCCGCCAGCCAGACAAAGCGCGTATTCAGGCACAGATACGCCGCGCCGACCGCCAGAAAAAGCGCCAGCATGAACGTATCTGTCTCATGAATGAAGCCTGTGTTCGCGCTGATCACCGCCTGGCTGGAAACCATCACGCCCGCAATCAGCAGGGAAGCGAGGCTGCCCTTCACGCAGAGCATGCGCAGCACCAGATATACCGCCAGCCCCAGCCACAGCCAGGTCATCAGACCCACCGTATACGGCGCGGCAATGTATCCGCGAATCTTCCAGTACAGGGGCTGCATATACCGCCCCAGCGATACCTTCCATGCAAAATCCGATTTTGCGGCGAAAGCCAGCGCATCATGCGAAAAGCCCAGCGACACAAAGCGGAACCCATGCATGATCGCCAGAAACGCCAGCGTGTAAAGCATGGACCGCTTAAACTGCCTGCTTACAGGCGCCACAAATTTATCCATATGTTCTCCATAACAAAAGCGTGCAGTGCCCGCCCCGCTTCCGAACAACTTGACATTATGAGGTCGCTCTGTGCTCGCTGCACGTATTGGGGGCGCAATGTCTTATAAGGTAAAATAGCAGGAAGATGTCTTCCTGCTATATGTGTTTTGCCGATCAGTGTACGATGCCGTTGAGCACGAAGCCCGCGTCCGCATCGACGGTAATCACCATGCCGGACTTCAGCATATGCACCGGCAGGCCCGTGCGGTCCATGAACAGCGGAATGCCCAGCGCCTGACAGGTCACGCTGGCATGGCAGTTCTCGTCCGTGCTCTCCACGATGACGGCCGCCGCCTTGCGCATGTAGGGCAGCATCTCGCGGGTGGTCATCTTGGTAACGATGATGTCGCCTTCCTTGAAGTCGCTCTCCAG
>JAFXJP010000021.1 GCA_017532155.1 Clostridia bacterium
CCGGGGGCGAGCTTGCTCGCATACCGGATTCCAACCCCTTTTTCATACAGACTGCCGCGGCAAAGGAAACAGCCAACTTCCAACACAAACGCAGGTTCTTTGGTACTTTCTTGACGCAAGAAAGTACCGTCCTCCTCGTCTCCCCGTCTCCCCGTCACAGCTCCGCGTAAAAATTCTTCTGCTTCTTCTTATCCGGATCAATGTACTGCAATTCCATCTTGTCAAAGCTGACGCTCTCGATAAAATGCTCGGGCAAAAAGTGCGTAAGCCCAAAGGAATCCCAGTCGCGCTCGTGGCGAGGCATAATGACAGGCCGGCTCAGATCCAGCTGCTGGCAGATTTCATCCAGCGCCTCCTGCCAGGTTTCGTAGCTGCAGGGGGCCGTTTTGCTGTCCACAATCCTGTTCTTTTTAATTACTCTCACCCAAAGCTGACCAGCCATCTTTCATCCTCCCAAACGATATGCCTTATTATGGCACAAACGTGCCGGGAAGGCAAGCGGAAAAATCACGCCTCGCGCAAGCGATTGATCAGCTTCATCAGCGTTTCCTGTCTGACAAAGGGCGCCAGTGCGCGAATCATATCCGTGTCCATCATTTCACAGCGATCCAGCAGCGCGTCCAGATACTGCGTGGACAGAAAGGGCGCCAACGCCCTGAGTGAGCGCTGGTCAATCTTTCCATTGCAGCTGTCCAGCAGCTGCTCCAAAGTCCGCGTGCGCAGAAAGGGCGCCAAGCGCCGCAGCGCATCGTAATTCACCTCGTCGCGCGCCTCCATCGCCAGCTTTTCAAGCTCCGCCGCCGGCAGGAAGGGCGCCAGCTGCGTCACCAGCTTCATGTCGAGCCGTTTTTTATCCTTGGGCGCATCCGCTGCGTGCTCCACCGCCCATGCTGCGTGCCCGGTCACCTCAGGCGCAAGCTCTGTCACTTCCGCCTTTTCTTCAGCCTCGCTGCCAAGCAGCGCATCCACCGTTGTATGCAGCGCACGGGCCAGATCCACCAGCTTGCTGATATCAGGCATGCTTGCGCCGCGCTCCCAGCTTGAGACCGCCTGATAACTGATGCCCAGGTGCTCAGCCAGCTCTGCCTGCGTCAGATCCCGCTCACGTCGCAGGCAGGCAATGCGCGCGCCGATCTCCTGCATATTAAACATGGCCAAATTCTCCGCTTCGTAGTGTTCCATGAGAACGCCTCCTTCTGTTTGATGGCCCCATTATAGGCGTTCCCGATGGAGAAAAACCAGCAACCAGCGTTTGAATCGACCAAAAGCAGTGTTTGATCTCTCCTGCAGTTGTCTGCCCGCGTTCACTTTTTCATAGTGCGCTTCAAAGCGAGCCATTTGCCGGATTTCTTCGATATGTTCCTTTGTTTCTTCGTATCTGTCCTGTTTTTTCTCTCCGCTGTACGGATCAATAAAATGAATCATACGCATTTCGCAGCCTCCTTGCTTGATGAGGGCAAGTATAAGGCCGCTTGAGCGTGAAAATCCAGCAACTCGCGGTTGAATTTGGGTCAAATTGCGTTTGAATCAGCTGTTTCGCATGCGCCTGAGCAATTCGCGCATTTGCCGTTGATTCATGTAAGGCGCAAGCTCTTCGAGCACATCGCTGTCTTCAACGTCGCATTTTTGGATGATCCTATCCAGCGCCGTCTCCGATGCGTGACAGGCCAGGATTTCCACCATTTCCACTGACAGTTTCCCCGCATAGCGCTCCAGCGCGCGCTCTATCACCTCGTCATCCATGTGACAGATGATCTCCTCCAGCGCGTCTTCATCGCCTTCGTTAAGCGCCTGCACCGCGCATTCCTCCAGCGCGCCGTGGCTCATGTAAGTAGACAGCTCCTCAAGCATTTCGCTCGTCAAAGGCTCCTGTGCGCGCTCCATGGCGCGGTCGATGGTGTCCGGCTCCAGATAGCAGGCAATCTCCTCCACCGTATCGTCATCGCCGTTATCAATCGCCCGCACCAGCTCATCCTCCAGCGTTTCCTGATCCATATAGCACGCCAGCGCACCGATGGTGTCGCTGGAAACCCTGCCGCGCGAGGCTTTCTTCTGATCCTCCATGTGAATGGTCACGCGCGCATGCTTGTCCTGCCTGGGGATGGTAATGATAGGCTTGCCATCCTCTTCGCTGTACTTGACATTGCCGGAAACCTCAAGCTGCATCTGCTGCAGCTTATCATGCACCGCCTTCATGCCGTCGCTCAATTTTGCATTGACGTGCGACATCAAATCATTGAGGCTGTCGCCGAAAAACGCAAACGTCTCTGCCTTTTTGCTTTCCGTCTCTTCGGCAGGCTTTTCATTGACAGGCTTTTCTTTCGTCTCATTCGCTGCTTCCTGGGGCTGTTCACCGCTGAGCAGCGCATCCACCGTCGTGTGCAAAATGCGCGCCAGCTCTACCAGTTTGCCAATATCCGGCATGGTCGCGCCGCGCTCCCACGAGCTGACTGCCTGATAGCTGATGCCCAGACGATCGGCCAAATCCGCCTGCGTCATATTCTCTTTCCGGCGAAGGGCTGCAATCCTTTCGCCCACCTTCTGCATATCAAACATATTCTTCTCCTGATGTAAAAAAGTGCCGCTATCTCTGGTTTCCATGGGGATACCTCCTTTGCTGTGATGGGCACAGTATAGGGCATCCAACCGGCAAAAAACCAGCAAGCAGCACTTGAAAAGCGCAACTCAAGCGGCGCTTTAGTCGTGAATTCCCAGAATCTCGTTCGCTTCATCCAGCTGACGGCGGCTGATGGCAATGTTCGAGCTGTTGGCCGCCACGCTGTCAAAGATCCCCTTGACGATCGATTCAATCTCGCTGCCGGCAGAATAATCCGTCGGCGCAATAAACTGCACGCGGCCGTGCACCAGCATATCGCACACCTCGCGGTTTTTGTCGCCCGTATATACCGCAATGGCGTGACCGCCGCGGGAGATGACCAGCTTCATGCAGGGCACGTCGGTGGTGCCGTCTCCGATGTAAATCATATTGGTAAAGGGGACGCGGCGCATATCGTGCGGAGTATGCTCATTGAGGCGCTTGTTGTCCGTCACGTCCATCACGCCCTTGTTGATGCGGTAAATGAACTGCGTTTTGCTGGTGTAATTGACCGCCTGCGCCGCCCATTCCGGCTCGCCGGTCTCTTCATTATACACATATTCCGCAGCATATACGCGCTCAAAGCAATTGGCAATGGACGTGCCCTCGATGATCTCCTTCTGCCCGGAGGACAATACGTAATGCTCCACCTTGAATCCCAGGCTTTCGCCATAGGCATTGATGCGCTCAAACCAGGTATCCACGCCCTTGAACAATTCCACCTTGGCGCCCTGCGCAGTAAATGTCTCACGGCTCAACGGCATGCCGCGCTTTTTGGCCTCGCGCAGCATCACATACATATATGCCAGAATGGAATCCATCTGGTGCTTGGCAGCAGCTTCCTGGCACAGTCCCCAGAAAGCACCTGCCTCCATGCCGAGCTCGGGAATAAACGCATACTCCTGCATATCGCGGGGAGAAAGCGTATGGTCAAAATCGTACATCAGCGCCAGGATGGGCATATTTTCCTTCACAGGGCATTCCCCTTCCACATTTTGTTGTCTATATGATAGCAGAAACGGCCTTTTTCTGTCAATCAATGCTCAATCCTGCAGATACGCAAGCACCTTTTCCAGGTTTTCCGCCTTTACAAAGCTGCCGCCGTGCTGCAGCACGTCAATCAGCTTTTCTTCGTTTTCGCTCTTGTTTTCAATCGCAGAAATCTTCTTGATCAGCACTTTGGTCACGATCTTCATCATAAACCGATACATGCCCTTGAGTTTATCCGGCCGATAGCCGCCCTGCAGAGCAAAAAAAGCCACCTTATCCGGAATCTTCGAGCTTTTTTTCGTCGCTTCCGCCTGTGCGCTTGTTGCATTCAGGCCAACAGAACACGCAGCGCAAACGTCAAATTTCTCCGCCGCTTTTTTATAATCCACCAGCGTGCCCGCCATCAGCCAGCTCATGTACAGCACTCTGGTCTTTTTATTCAGCTTCTCCGCTGCCTGCTCAAGCGTGTAGGCAGGCAGGCCCGTGCTGCCCGACAGCATCTGCGCATATTCTGCCGTAAAGCCTGTCGTGGACGAATACACAATCGCATCAACTTTCATCGTTATTTCTCCTTATCAGTCTGCTCGCGGCAAGTTCCATTTAAATACAGCCGACAGTATGCGAATGACAAATACCAGCACTGCGCCAATGATCATGGCCGTTACATGTCCTGTCATCGACCACAAAACCGTGCACACCACTGCCCCCACCAACGAAGCGCAGGCATACACATGCTTGACAAAAATGAACGGCGTTTGCCCTGCCATGATATCGCGCAGAATACCGCCGCCGACGCTTGAGAGCGTCGCCACAAACACCGTCAGGAAAAAGCCGCCGTCCGGCACAGTTTCTTTGGCAATGCTCACGCCAATGGCCGTAAACACACCAAGGCCCATCGAGTCGGCCAAAAGCATCGTCAGATCATAGGCTGCATGCGTGCCCGTCAAGTACCGGCGCACAGGCCGGATGAATATAATGAGCGATACGGCGATGGACGTAATGGCATAAACGGGATTACGGAATGTATGCGGCGGCGTATATCCCAGCAGCAGATCGCGAAAAATGCCGCCGCCCACCGCTGTGGTCAGGCCCAGTACGCACACGCCGAAAATATCCATCTTTTTGCGAATGGCGACAATCGAGCCAGAGGCCGAAAATGCAACAGTACCGATCAGCTCAAGCATCAGTACAAATACGTTCATGGCGTCCATATTGAAACGCCTCCTTTGGTTTTACAGTTCCGCTTCCAGACGTACGCCGCGGCCAACGATCTTCAGTTCGTCCACGCTCATGATTTCGCTCTCGCACGATGCATCATAACGCTGCAAAAGCACCTTGAAGTTATCCAGCTTTTTGACCATACGCAGCATGCGGCCAACAGGCGTCTGAATCAGCATGATCGCCCCGTCAACCGGCGCCGCCGCAGGCACCACCAGTACCAGATCCCCGCGCATGATGCGGAAGCCGCGCATATCGTTATCCGGCGCCATGAAATAATACACCTTATCGGGCGCTGCGCCTTCCACCTTGCCCTTTTCTACCGGCAGCAGGCGATGCCCCACTTCCTTCATCACGGCATTGTAGATCGGCACACGCTTGAGCACATCGGCCAGCGCATCCAGCCAGATAGAGCCCGTCACGCCCTTATCCTCAGTTGAAGCAACCTTTTCAGCCTCGGGACGCTGGCGCACGATCTCAGTCTTTCGCTTCATGGTCTGCTGTGCGCGCTGCATTTCATCCGTCGCGGTCTGCAGATCAACCGTCGCTGCGATATCCTCCAGGCTGAAATCCGCCTCGGTCTGCTGCTGCAAGCCCATGGATTTGAGGATTCTGCGCGCCTGATCATCAGCGATAATCTTGGTGCCCAGTTCGACTTCCAGCAAATATTTTTCGCTCACGCCGTTTTTCTTAGCCACCTGCTTGGCAGAAAGGCCCCGGCGCGTGCGTTCCAGTTTAATCAGATCACCCAGTCGGCTCATAAAAAACCTCCAAATAAGCGCATAGATTCAATGATACTATAAGTATACCCGAATTTTTACAAATATCAAGCCATTCCTGATTTGACAGCCCGTTTCTTCTCTGTTAAAATGTATTGAACCCAAGTTAAAGGAGACTTACATGAAAAAATTCCTGGCTATGCTTTGTGCCGTTACGCTCATTTTTTCCCTCTGTCCCGCACTGGCGGAAGAAACGCCTGTGCAGCGCGTATTCTCCGCCGGGGAGGCAGAGCCCTTTGGCGCAAACGAAAACCTGCTGCATTTTTATGTTTGCCCGCTGCTGGGCGCCGACTGCATGATTCTTGTGCAGGGTGACGAAGCCATGCTGGTGGACATGGGCAAGGCCAATCAATATGAAGTAATCAAGGGGGTTCTAAGCGACCTTGGCATCACGCACATCAAGTACGCCTTCAACACCCATCCCCACGACGATCATCTGGGCTCGATGAAATATCTTGTAAATGATTTCACTTTCGACGCCTTCATGACGGCTTTCCCGGATGATTACAGCGGCGATTCGATCATTCAGCGCTCCACGCTCAAGATCATCAACGAAAAGGGCATCCCGGTTGAAAAAATCGACGACGGCTACACCTTCACCTTGGGCGATGCAAAGCTCACCGTCATGCGCCAGACCAAATACAAAAACCCCAATCCCATGTCCTGCATGCTGATGGTGGAATTCGGCGAATGCAAAATGCTGCTCACAGCGGACGTCATCGGCAGCGCACAGCAGCTGTTTGCCGACACCAAGGATCTGGACGCGGACGTACTTAAGTTCCCGCACCATGGTCTGAACAAGGTTCTGGCCGATTTCCTCACGGACATCTCTCCTGAGTACGCCATCTTTACCCACGGCTATGCCAACACCAAGGATGCGCAAAAGCAGCTGCAAAAGGCGGATATTTGGTATGATTTCGCCTCCTGGGGGCTGATTCACCTGACCACGAACGGCGAATACTGGATTGTGGAGCAGGAGCTGACGGAAGATGGTCAGCGGTATGAAGAGAAGTATATGAAGTAAGGATACGTTAGGGAGGCGGCTTTGGAGGCCAAAGCCCCTCCCTAAAACCCACCCGAAAGCCTGCGTTTTGGCATACGTTAATGTTGCGGCAGGCTATACGAAAAAGACTCCGGACGACGGATGGAAAAGCAAGCTTTTCCCCCGCTGCCGGAGTTCTTTTTCTGCCCGTTTCACGGGCACGATCACGCGGGGCGTGATCGGCCTGCCGCGTACTTGGATGGCTGCGCCCGCGGGGATGCGCCGTTTTGCTGCGGCAAAACGAGCGGGATTTTGAGAATGAAAAAAACGCCGTTGCATTTCTGCAACAGCGTTTTATTTGCAATCAGCAAAGAAAGCGATTAGGCTTCCTTGGCCAGCTGAGCCAGCTGAGCGAACGCCTCGGCGTCGTTCACAGCCAGGTCGGCCAGCATCTTGCGGTTCACTTCAACGCCCTTCTTCTTCAGGCCGTTGATCAGGGTGGAATAGTTCATGCCGTTCAGACGAGCGGCAGCGTTGATGCGGGCGATCCACAGGGTGCGGAACTCGCGCTTACGCAGCTTGCGGCCAGTGTAAGCATAGCGCAGGGAGCGGCGAACCTGCTCGCTGGCAGTGCGGTACTGCTTGGACTTCGCGCCAAAGTAGCCCTTCGCCAGCTTGAACACCTTACGACGCTTCTTATGGGCAGTTACAGCCCTCTTAATACGTGCCATGGAAAATCCTCCTTGCCGGAATCAGGCTTATTTGTACGGAATCAGCGTGCGGATGGTAGCGGCTTCGGCCTTGTTCTGCAGAATGCCGCCCTTACGCATGTGACGGATGCGCTTGGTAGTCTTCTTGTTGAGGATGTGGTTGCAGTTCATGCTCTTGTGCTTAACCTTGCCGGTCTTGGTCAGGGAGAAGCGCTTGGCTGCACCGCGGTGAGTCTTTTGCTTAGGCATGGTGTGTCCTCCTTCCAGGATGATATCTGGCTTAAGCTGGCCTTATTTCTGGGCCTTCTCTGCCTTAGCGGTTTTTTCCACCTTCGGTCCGAGAATCATGATCATGTGGCGGCCGTCCAGCGAGGGACGCTTTTCAACCGTAGCCACGTCCTTGGTGCGCTCAATGAAGTCCTGCATAACCTTCAGACCAATTTCGCTGTGCGTGATCTGACGGCCGCGGAAGCGGATGGAAACCTTCACCTTATCGCCGCCCTGAAGGAACTTGATGGCGTTCTTGGCTTTGGTCTGCACATCGTTTTCTTCGATCGTTGCAGAAAGCTGCACTTCCTTTACGGAAATAACCTTCTGGTTTTTGCGCATTTCGCGCTCACGCTTGGCCTGCTCATAGCGATGCTTGTCATAATCCATCAGCTTGCATACGGGCGGCTGGGCGTTGGGTACGATCTTGACCAGATCCAGCTGCGCTTCTTCGGCAAGTTCCAGCGCCTTGGCAGTAGGCAGTACGCCCAGCTGCGCGCCGTCAGCGCCGATCACACGCACCTCTCGGTCGCGGATCTCTTCATTGATCATCAATTCGGCGGCTATGTCGATGCACCTCCATCATGTTTCTGAACACAAAAAATCGGCGGATGAAACCACCCGCCGACAGCAATACATCTTATCGGTTTGCCAGCACCAGGCGAAACGGAATTCGCAAGGTGAGGAGCGGGCGGCTCCTGCTTTACGCATCGATTATTATAGCAGAGCGCCCGCCCCATGTCAAGCCTTTATTTAATTATTTTTTCATTTATTACTGCGCTGCTTCCGTCGACTGCTGCGCGGCGGTCTGCTCTTCAATGGCCTTGTTGATTTCAGCCGTCACATTGGCAATCATTTCTTCGTCAACGGTGATCACAACGCCTTCGCTCCACTCCGCCATGCCCTTGTCATAAGCATCCTGCATATAGTTGCTTTCAAGGAACGTAACAATTTCCGTGCGAATATCATCAGTCATGATCAGGCCGCCCTGCACATCGCGCAGATAGTAAATGACATGGATACCAAAGCCGCTCACAACAGGCTCGGAATACGTGCCGGGCGCCGTCATATGCTCCTGGAAGGAACCCTTGACAAAGTCCTGATCATAGATGATGCTTTCCGGATGCACTTGATAGCCGCTTTCCAGCGTGGCCGGATCCTGCATGCCGGGGTCGGTGTTGTATTCGCCAATCAGCGTGACAAAGCTTTCGCCCTTTTCAAGACGCGCGTAGATATCATCAATCTCGGTCTTCTTGGAGTCAACAATCGCCTGACGCGCCGCAGCCAGCTTGTCTTCCGCCGCCTTAACAGCCGCTTCGTCCACCGTTTCGGCGCTGGCCGCTTCATCCAGTTCTACCTGCGCAGCCTCCCAGGCGTCCAGCAGCGTCTGATCTGCCTCCAGGAGGATATGCAGCACGCCGCGATAGCCCTCGGGCGTGTACCAGCTTTCATAGCCGTAGTATTGGGTGGTGTATTCATAGTTGGGCACGTCATTTTCATACACTTTCTGATACTGCGCACCATACTCGTTGAATACGTTCTGGATTTCCTCTTCAGTGGGCACATAATCGCCGCGCATGTCAGCTTCCATACGGGCGTAAGCTTCGTTCATCAGCGCATTTTCCAGCGCAGTCGCCTCAGAATAGCCCTGCGAGGCATAATACGCCTCGGCCTGCGTGCGCAGCTGCGCACGGGCTTCCTCGGTATCCTCGGTCAGATAATTGTTCACATAAGTATCCAGCTGCGCTTCCCATTCAGCCGCGGCTTCATTGCGGAAGGCCGCCATCTCCTCTTCGGTGAACTGATCATAGCCAGCCTCAGCGATATGCTTTTCGATGATCGCCGTCTCCGCCAGATACTCAACCGCTTCCTGATAATTCGGATATTCTTCCACATAGCCGTAATAGTACAGCAGATAGGCAATTTCGTCCGCTTCGGCAAGCGTAATTTCGCGGTCGCCGATGGTGGCCAGCACAGGATTGGTGGAAGCCAGTTCCAGAGAATCTTCCGCCGCAGCATCCACATCTTCGGCAGGCTCGGTTTCTTCAGCCGCAGGCACATCGGTAGGCGCCTGGGTGGCAGGCACATCGGTAGGTACCTGGGTGGCAGGCACAGTGGTAGGCTCCTGCGTGGGAACATCGGTAGGCGCCTGGGTCGGAGCATCGGTTACAACAGGTGTTTCGGTGGCCTTGGGGGCTTCCTTCTGGCAGCCGGTCATCATCAGAATCAGCACCAGCACCAGTGCCAGCGCCAGACAGCGGGTCAGTTTGTTCATTTTGTTTTCAGCATCCCTTTCTCTTTACCAATGTCATGCATTGTGTATTGTATTATGACATACCCTCGCCTGAATCGCAAGCGTTTAGCGCCCATCTTGTAAAAAGTTACACTCAGGACACATTTTCCCGCCATTCAGCGATTTACAAAGCCGCGTGCTATCCATTATAATAAGGTATGTATCTTTACCGTTTTTCGGCAAAGAACTGTTTGAGCAGCGCGGCGCATTCTTTTTCCATGACGCCGCCAAGGCATGTCACCCGGTGATAAAAGCTGGGATCGTGCGGCAAATCATACACGCTGCCGCAGCAGCCCTGCTTTTCATCATAGGCGCCAAACACGCACATGCCCAGCTGCGCCATCACCATCGCGCCTGCGCACATGGGACAGGGCTCCAGTGTAACGTACAGCGTGCAGTCTTTCAGCCTGCGAGTGTGCAGCTTTTCACATGCGCGCTGCATGCACAGCACTTCGGCATGCGCAAAGGGAAAGTCCCCCGTCTCGCGCTCATTGTGCGCCCGGGCGATGATCTCGCCGTTTCGCACCAGCACCGCGCCCACCGGCACATCTCTGCCGCTCAGCCGTGCTTCCCGGAGCGCCTCCTGCATGAATTGCTCGTGCATGCTCCCCCACCCTTCTGAAAATAACTACCGTATATTTTAACATGACCGCCCCAAAAGGGCAAGGAGGTACTATGATGTCCAATGCCGTTCTTGATACCATCGCCGCCCGCCGCAGCCATCGCGCCTATCAGGATACGCCCGTATCCCAGGAGCATATCGATCTGATGCTCAAGGCCTTCCTCGAATCTCCCAGCGCCGTTAACAAGCAGCCCTGGCATATTTCCGTCGTGCGCAATCAGCAGCTGCTGGATGATATGAACGCCGCTATCCGTGCAGAGGTGATGAAGCGCACTGCCGCCGACCGCAGCCCGCGCTTTGAGGATAACAAGTTCCACGTTTTCTATCATGCGCCGCTTGTGTTCTTCCTCTCCGCCGATCCCACCTGGCGCTATGCGGCGCTTGACAGCGGCATTGCTGTGCAGAATATCGCCCTGGCTGCCGAAAGCCTGGGGCTTGGCAGCGTCATCCTCGGCATGCCGCGCGACGCCTTTGCCGGCGAAAAGGCTGACGAATTCAAAAAGGCGCTTGATTTTAAAGCGGGCGAAGAATTCATGATCGCTATCGCCGTAGGCCATCCTGCCGACGATAAGCCTGCCCATTCTATCCAGGAAGGTCACATTTCCTACATTGATTGATCGGAGGCCTATTCTGACCGTGTTTTTTAAACGCATGCTGCTTTTGCTGCTGGCGCTAGTCTGCCTGCTTTCCTGTATGGGCTGCACGGCAGACGCGCCGCAAAACGCCGCCGCGCCTGACGTTTCCCAAAGCCAGACGCATCTTGCCGTGCTCAATGTAGGCAAGGCTGACTGTATGCTGCTCTTTGTACAGGATAAAACCTACCTGATTGACACAGGCTGGGAGCGCACCTACGGCACATTGCAGGAGGCGCTGCGCCAGTATAATGTACAAAAGCTTGACGGCGTGATCCTCACGCATTGCCACAAAGATCATGAAGGCGGATTAATGCGCCTGGCCAAGAGTGATATGCCCGTTGACGTCTGGTATGCGCCCGCCCTTTATTATGATGTAAAAGAAGGCCAGCACACACTCGTGCTGGCGGCGGCGCAGCGCAATGAAAGCGTCACCTGGCTGCAGGCCGGCGATGAAATCCGCATTTCTGATACCGCCTTCTTCCGCGTGCTTGGACCGCTGTCCGTCAATACCGAAAACGAAAACAACAATTCCCTCGTCCTCTATGTCGAAACGCCGGACGGCACGCTGCTGCTGGCTGCCGATATGAAGCAGGAAGAGGAAAACGAACTGCTGCAGGCGAGCGTTGTGCCTGCTGCCAACGTGCTCAAGGTAGGCCATCACGGCGACAGCGGCGCCTCCAGCGATTGGTTTATCCGCACCGTCAAGCCCGAGCTTGCCATCATTTCCACCTCCACGAAGGAGGAATATGACACCCCCGCCGCCTCCGTGCTCAAGCGCCTTGGTCTGCACGGCGCCACCACAGTCGTCACGCAGGATTTCACCCACGGCATTTATGTCACCCTGCACGAAGGCCGCGCCTATTATCAGAATATCAATTGGAAGGTGCCCGATTATTCCCAGGGCATCCGCGCCACGCTCAATGTCGCAGAAGATCTGTTAACGCTGCGCAACAGCTCCTCCGCCGATATTCCGCTCAAGGGCTGGACGCTCTACTCCTCGCGCGGAGATACCACCATCGTGCTGCCGGACGACGCCTTCATCCCCGCCAACGGCGTATATAAAATCGGCACGCACTCCACCGGCGTTGACGCCTCCATCCGGCTTTCTGTCAACCGCCTCTGGCACAAATCAAAATTTGACCAGGCCACGCTCTATGACGCGTCCGGCAACGTCGTCCTTGTTACCGACAACGGCATGCCCGAATAGGATGCACAGGGGAGCATTTCCCCTCCGAAAGGAGCGTGTCATCCATGAAGCATTTTGATCATTGTCAGTGCGATAAATGCCGCCAGCAGCGCCCCATGCGCCCGGAAGCAGCCTGCGGCTTTCTGATGCAGCAGATTGTGTCTCAGGGCCGCCTGCAGGAGCGCTGCCGCCGCTTTTGTCTTTCCCTGTCGCCGCTGCCGCGTCTACTGGCGCCGCCTTATTCCATCCGGGATGTGCAGGTAAACGGCGATATCACCGTCCTGCCGTCCGATTGCTGCGCGCAGGAGGCTGCCGTTACGCTGCCGCTGTCTGTGCTCGTATGCGATCAGAAGGGCGACAGTCACCGCGCGCAGGCCCAGATCACCGTGCATGTACCGCTGCGCCAATCGCATCACGAGCAAATCAGCAGCTATTATGCGCAGGCGCAGGTGCATCTGTGTCCGCAGTGCTATTGCTTTGACGATCCTACACAGGCAAGCGTTTTTCTGACAATATGCGTGCAGGTATTTGGCGTGCAGCTCAAAGCCCTGTATGCGCCCTCTCCCTGCGCGCCCGCCTGTCCGCCGCCGCTGCCTTTGTATCCGCAGCCCCGCTGCCAGTAAGTGGCATTTGACAAGCCCCGCGTCTTTGCAGTATGATGAATTGATTTCCCCTACGGAGGTTTACTTATGCGAAACGTACGAATGTATGTGCTGCTTTTCCTGCTGATGCTGTTTCTTCCCCTCTGCGCACAGGCAGAGGGCGGCCAGCTCAGCGGCTATGCCTGGGTGGACGCCAAAGGCGATCAGCACTTTGATGAAAAGGATGACCGGCTGCGCGGCGTAGCAGTCTCTCTGTACAGCGTGCAGGGCGATGAAGAAACGCTGGTAGAAAAAGTCACCACCGCCAACGACGGCTCTTATTCTTTTGCCAATCTGCCCGCCGGTCATTATCGCCTGGCTGTCACGCTGCCTGAGAATTATCAGTCCATTCATCCCAGGGAGGGCGGTAGCGTTATTCTGCCTGCCTGCGGCGTAAACAGCACGTCCGCTGTCTTTTCGCTTGCCGAAAACCAGGCGCTTGACAGCATGCATATCGGCGCTTCCAAGGCCTCCGGCTATATCAAGGCCTATGTTTTCCACGATGAAAATGCCAATGGCGGCCGCCGTACCACAGAAGAAATGCTGCGCAATGTGGAAACCGAGCTCCTGTACGAGTACAACGGCGAATGGATTGTCATCGCCGCCGCCAAATCCGATAAGGACGGCTGCGTCACCTACTGGGATCTGACGCCCGGCACTTACCGGCTGTCTGTTACGCTGCCCGATCCTTATATCGTCGGTCCGCTGGGCGAAAAACAAACCGGCTGGTACAATGTGATCATCCCCGCCGACAGCCCTTCCGGCGTATCCGCGTCCTTTGATGTGCCCCGCGGCGGCAGCACCGGCCTTGGCATCGGCGCCATCGAGACAGGCAGCATCGAGGGTCTGCTCTGGCATGACCTGAACAGCAACGGTCAGCAGGATGAAAATGAACCCGGCTTTGCCGGCGCTGCCGTTACACTGCAGTGCGAGGCCGTAGGCGCCAACCGCACGCTTACCAGCGATGAAAACGGCGCTTATCGCTTTGATAAGCTGGCTGAAGGCGATTATACCCTCTCTGTTACGCTGCCCGACGGCGTCATGTTCACCCTGCCGGGCGGCGAATCGCTGTTCACCGACGGCTATCTGCTCACGCAGTCCACGCTCGTTTCCGTTATCAAGAATGAAACTGCCCCTGTGCAGAAAATCGGCGTTATGCCCGCAACCAGCCTGGAAATTGAAGTATACAACGATCTGAACGCCAGCGGCACGCGCGATGAGGGCGAAATGCCCTTTGCCGGCGCTGCGCTGAATATCCTGGTGGATGGCAATGCGCTGATCAGCGCCCAGTCGGGCGGCGACGGCCTGATTACCATTCCCGTGCTGCGCGGCGGCGCTATGACGCTGGAGCTTTCCCTGCCCGACGGCCAGGTCTTCACCGTCCCCGGCGAGGGCAACGCCTTCCATGCCCTCAGCGCCCAGAGCACCATTGCATTGCCCGCCACGCTGCCGCATGGCGAAAAAACCTGCTTCACCGCCGGCGTTACGCTGCCAGCAGCGATTTCCGGCACGCTATTTAACGATGTTAACGTCTCCGGTCTGCCTGAAGCCGAAGAAGGCGGCCTGGCCGGCTTTGTCGTGCAGGCCATCAATGCCGACGGCAAAGTCGCCGCCCAGACCACAACCGATGAGAATGGCTTTTATCTCCTTGAGGCGCTGCTGCCCGCCGCGCATCATATCCGCTTCTGCCTGACGGATGCTTACGTTTTCTCCGATTATGCTGATGTGGACGCCGCCAATCGCAATCAGGTTGTGCAGCAAACCGCGCTGTACGGCGAAACAAATGCTTTCGCCCTCGCCCCGGGACAGCAGATTGAATCCGTCTGCGGCGGCGCTTTCCGCAGCGCAACCGTCAGCGGCAGCGTGCTGCTCTCTGCCGGCAAGGCGGCGGAAGCGCTCTCGGGCGGTATGGAAAATGTGCTGGTCGAGCTGCTGGATGCCGAAGGCTTCCCGGTATCTGAAACCACCACGACCCAAACCATTGCCGACGGCTCCTTCTATCTCAAGGGCGCGCTGCCCGGCGAATACTGCCTGCAGTTTACGCTGCCCGCAGGCTGCATCTTCTCCGATCCGCTGCTGGATGACAGCGTGTACACCACCGAATTGTTTAAGCTGGACACCGCAACCGATCTGACGCTGCCTGCGCTCAGCGCCGTGCCCGCCGGCAGCCTCAATGGCGTGATGTACTATGACGGCAATGTAAACGGCCAGTATGACGCCGATTTCGAAGCCACCTATGACAATATCATCGTCACGCTTGTCAATACCGATTACGACATGACCTACGAAACGCGCACCATGGACGGCGGCTGCTTTGCCTTCTATGATCTGCGTCCCGGCGCGTATACGATCTCGGTATCCCTGGATGAAAGCCTGTGCTTTGCGCATGATGATTCTTCGCTGATTCCCGCCTCCATCCAGCCCGCTGTCACAGCCGATTTCACGCTCCTTTCCGGCCAGCATTATGACAGCAGCAACATTGCCATCGCCACGCCCGCCGGCATTTCGGGCACGCTGTATTTCGATCTTCTCAACAACAATATCCTCGACGCTGATGACGCCGGCGCCGGTGGCATTACGCTTGTGCTGCAGTCGGCAGACGCGCTGCATTCCTACACCGCCATCACCGATGAGAACGGTCAATTCACGCTTTCTCCCATCGTTTCGGGCAATTATCATCTGCTGGTGTCGCTGACAAGCGATTGCATTCCTGCTGATGGCAATCCCGCCCAGCTGATTGACGGCTTCTATCTGAGCAACGTGCGCATTGAGGACGGCGAGCAGGCAGAACTGCAGTATGCCATTTTGCGTTACGCAACGCTCTCCGGCCGCGTATACAGCGTGGATGGCACGCTCAAGGGCGCTGCCGGCCGCACGGTCACGCTGTATCAGGACGATGCGCAGCTGCAGCAGACGGTTTCTGATGAGAACGGCGTATACAGCTTTGGTTCCCTCAAGCCTGGCATTTACACGCTCGCCTGTGATCTGCCGGATGATACCTACGCATTCGCCCGCGCCGGCAGCGACAGCGTGATCACAAACGGTGAAACGCCCGTCTGCGCCAGTATTCCGGTTGCCATGGGCGAAAGCGTTTCCACCCGCATTGGCATCGGCACGCCCGGCTGCATTGGCGATACCGCCTGGCTGGACCGCAATGGCAACGGCCTGCAGGACGCCGGTGAGGAAGGCATTCCCGGCATTGAAATTGCGCTGTATCAGTACGGCGAAAAAATTGCGGAAACCGTAACGGATGACTATGGCCGCTATCAGTTTGCCGATACCTTCCCCGGCGCTTATGTGATGAAGGTCACCATGCCCAAAGAACTGCGCGCCACGGTGCAGCGCAGCGATTTCCCGCTGCTCGCCAGCATTCTGCCTGAATCCGATGACGCAATCGTCGAATTTGACGGCGTGATCATCCCCAGCGGCGGCCGCAATCTGAACTGCGATCTGGGCTTTGTGCTGGTGGAAGAGGATGTGTACCCCGGCTCGATGGTCAATCTGCCGAAGATTGACTGGGATTATGAAAAATAAAAAGGACGCCATAAAGTGGCTTTAAACGCCGAAGTCCTTCCTTGATAAAAGAAATCCGGAACCGCAGGAAAGCTTGCTTTCCCCATCGGATCCGGATTTCTTTTTTATATTACTGTCACGACGCAAATGCAGCCAGCTTCCAATAGAAGCGCATCTCCCTCATCCGCGTTACCGCGTCAGCGCCTTCAGGCATGCTTTCAAATTGCCGCTTTGCAGATCATGCAAATCAATCACATCAATTTCCAGTTCCCGTCCACGATTGCGCATCGAAGCGCTGCTGCCGCCGCGTTCGCAGGTCACAATCGCCGCACGCGCCACCTTGCTACCAAAGCGATCACGCAGGATTGCCAGTTCATTGAGCGCCTCCGTCTGAACCGAGCCCGTCTTGCAGCTGATAAAATAGGTGCTCACGCCGCGCGTGCACATCACGTCCAGTTCGTTGGTCACGCTGTCCTTCTGCACTTTGCCGCCATTCCAGTCCACAATAGCGCTCACGCGCACGTCATCAAAAAGCCCTGTGTCCAGGCACGCCTTGTATGTATACATCTCCAGCGCGCTGCCCACATCGCGCAGCCACTTGCGAATGACGGCATCATGGAATGTAAACGCCACGCTGTCATTTCCGCTGATGCGCAAATCCGCAATCAGCCCGGCTTCCTCCATTGCCCGCAGCGCCTTTTCGTTGGCATATACACGGCGGCCGTAATCGCCCTTGACGGTATACGCGCCCTCCACGTGCATCTGGGGCGCCGTGCCCTCCGGGCACTGGGAAATGCGCTGCATATAGTTGACAATCTTCGGCCAGTCCCGACGGAACCTGAGATACACATTAAACAACTTATCGATCAGCGACATGTATTTTGCTATATCTATGTCATCGCCTACGCGGCCGGTGCGCATGGAACCGCCGGCAATCTCAAAGCTGTCGCGCACGGACAGCTTCACCGTACAGGGCAGATTGTGCGCAAACGGCGCATTGTGAATATCAAAGAAAGCATTGCGCTTGCGGCTGTAGGTAAAGGCCGGCGTATCGCTCACAGCACACAGCGCACCGCTGGCAAAAAGCGCGGCGTCCGTACCGCCCGCCACATCGATGGCGCAGTCCGGATAAACCTCTACCAATTCCTTCAGGCACTTGCCCACCTGCGATGCGTCCAGCAGGCTGGCAGGCTTAAAAATCAGCTCGCAGTGAACGCCGCGCCGCGCAAAATACGCACGCATTTTTTCCTGCATGTGCTTGTTATTCCCCACCTCCGGCGGGCACACAAACACCGTACGCTCCGGTCTGAACATTTCCGTGCACAATACATTCAGCAACGGTCTTTCATCGTATAGCTCAATCAGCGTCTTCATTCACACGCCCCCACTCTTGAAAAGAACTAATTATTAATATTGTACTCCTGCGTAGACAGTCTCGTCAAGCAGCTGTAAAATTTGCAGGAAAAGCTGCATTTTCCAGTAGCTTTTTCGCGGCAATGGTGCTATAATGTGCGGGCATTCTTTCAAGGAGGCCCTGATATGCCCACACAGAAGAAGCGCCAGCTGGCGCTCGAGTACCTGATTATCGCACTTTCCGCCGTGCTGATGGCGCTGAATTATCAGGTATTTATCCTGCATAACGCGTTTGCCCCCACCGGTATCAACGGCATTGCCACCATGATCCAGTATCTGTTTGATTTCAGCGTGGGCTACATCTCGCTGATTGTCAACATTCCCCTGGCCATCTTCTGCTTTTTCAAGGTGGGCAGGCATTTTGCACTCAAAACCTTCACAGCCGTTCTCACCTTCTCCCTGGCGCTGCTGATGCTTCAAAACGACATCATCGACGTGTCGCGCTTCATTTATCATACGGATGACGGCCGCTCCACCATCCTGGCCCCCATTGCCTCCGGCGCGGTAAACGGCCTGGTATATGGTCTGAGCATCCGCAGCGGCGGCAGCACCGGTGGCATTGACTACATCGCCGCCTATGTGCACAAAAAGCGCCCGGACTATTCCATGATGAATATCATCCTGTGCATCAATGCCGCTGTTGCCTCACTTTCCTATTTTGTCTATGATTTCAACATCGAGCCTGTTATTTTGTGCCTGATGTACAGCATGATCACCAACAAAGTCAGCGACAGCATCATTAAGGGCGGCAAAAAAGCGCTGAAGGTGGAAGTGATCACCAACAATCCCGATGAAATCACGCACGACGTGATCAATATTCTCCGTCACAGCGCCACCGTGCTCAACGCCAAAGGCGGCTACACCCACGCTGACAAAACCATGCTGGTATGCGTAATCAACAAGCATCAGATCACCAAATTCCTGGAGATCATCGGCAATTACCCCGGCTCCTTCGCCTGCATTACCGATGTCAATCAGACAGTCGGCAATTTCAAGCAGGTCAGCAGAAATGCATAACGAAAACAGCCCTTTTTCTTGACGGAAAAGGGTTTTTCTACTATAATAATTATCCCTCTTAAACCGTTTTATTCTCCCTGAAGGCCGTTACAGACAATATCGGAAAAGGAGAAAAAACATGCGTCTTGACAAATTCCTCAAAGTGTCCCGCATCATCAAGCGCCGTACCGTCGCCAAGGAAGCCTGCGACGGCGGCCGCGTGTCCATCAACGGCAAGGTCTGCAAGCCCGGCGTCTAAGTAAAGGAAGGCGACGTGCTGGAGATCCGCTTCGGTTCGCGTCTGGGTCGTTACCAGATCACCGATGTGCGCGAGGTGGTCCGCAAAGAAAATGCTGCCGAAATGTACCGCGTGCTCGAGGAGGACGAGAGTATCCTCCAGGCAAGGAGCTGAGCATGCCCTACATCGAAACAAAAGACCTGACCAAAACCTTCATTGTGCGCAGCAAGAAGGATGGTCATATTTTGCGTGAGAAAAAAGCCATCTGCGCGCTGGATCATGTATCCTTCAGCGTGGAAAAAGGCGAGCTTTGCGGCTATATCGGCCCAAACGGCGCTGGCAAATCGACGACCGTTAAACTCCTGTGCGGCATCCTGACCGCCGAAAGCGGCCAGGCCACCGTCGGCGGCCTCACGCCCTGGAAAAGCCGCAAGGAGCACGCCCGTCACATCGGCGTGGTCTTTGGACAGCGCTCTCAATTGTGGTGGGACGTGCCCGTCATTGACAGCTATCAGTTGCTGCGCGACATCTACCGCATCCCGGAACACCAGTACAAAAAGCGCCTCGATGAGCTGATCGGTGCGCTGAGCCTTGAAGATTTCCTGCACACGCCGCTTCGGCAATTAAGCCTTGGCATGCGCATGCGCGCAGAACTGGGCGGCAGCCTGCTGCACAGCCCGGAATTATTATTCCTGGACGAGCCTACCATCGGCCTGGACGCCGTAAGCAAGCTGCAGCTGCGCGAATTTCTGCTTGAAGAAAACCGCCAGCACGGCACCACCATCATGCTTACCACGCACGATATGGAAGATATCTCCGCCCTGTGCCAGCGCGTGATGGTGCTGGGCCACGGAAAGCTCCTCTTTGACGGCAGCCTGCAGTCGCTCCTTAACCGCTACGACACGCTGCGCACTGTGCATGTGCGCTATCAGGCAGGCGGCCGGCTGCCTCAGCTGCCCCCCTGTGCGCTCGCAAAGCAGGAAGGCGATGCTTATATCATCACCTATCCGCCCAAGGAGCTGCCTACCGATCACATGCTCACGCTTTTGCAGTCCGGCGGCGCAATCGCCGAAATGACGCTGCATGAGCGCAATATTGACCATATGATCGCCGACATGTACAGGGAGATGGCGCTATGAGAGTGTATCTATCCACATTTCTCCTGCGCCTGAAGCTGGAAACACAGTACCGCGCGGCAGCCATCGGCGGCATGATCTGCCAGATGTTCTTCGGCCTGATTCTCATCTACCTCTACCGCACCATCCAGGCGCCCACGCAGCCTGAATCCGTTCTCGCTGCAACGGCGACGTATGTATGGTTTCAGCAGGCGTGCTTTCGCATGCTGGTGTCCAGCGACGGTGAATTGACGCAGACCATCCTCAAGGGCGATATCGCCTACCACCTGGTGCGGCCTGTGGATCAGTACTGGTACTGGTTTGCACGGTCGCTGGCGCAAAAGGTAATGGGCTGCGCGCTGCGTGCCGTGCCGATGCTGCTGTTTGCGCTGCTGCTGCCTTATGGCATTGGCCTGTCGCTGCCCCGCAGCGCGGCGCACCTTGCACTGTGTCTGTTTTCACTGGGGCTTGGCTTCATTGTCGTGTGCGCCGTTGAAACCATCTCCAGCGGCCTGATCCTGCGCACACTGGATAACCGCGGCGTCACTGCCGCGCTGAGCCTCATCATGGTCTTCCTGGCGGGAAACATCATTCCGCTCAACATGTTCCCCGATTCCTGGCAGCGCCTAATGCTGCTCAACCCCTTCGCACAGATCATCGATACGCCCATCCGCCTGTATACGGGCGAATGCGCGCTAAGCGATGTTCCTCTGCAGCTGCTCGTTCAGATCCTCTGGATTGCGGCGCTTGTGCTGCTGGGCCGGCGCATCTGGGCGCAGAACCTGAAGCGCGTCATCGTGCAGGGAGGTTAAAGATGGATTCTGTCAGACTTTACCTCAAATCCTGCCGCATGCTGATGAAATCGCAATGGCAGTACCGCACCTCTTTTGTGCTGCAAACCCTCTCTCAGCTGATCATGATGGGCACAGAATTGCTGGCGGTGATTTTCCTCATCAATCGCTACACTACCCTCGGGCAATGGAACGGCGGAGAAATCCTCTTCTTTTTCGGCGTGATCATTACCTCGTTCTATCTGACGGAGGCGTTTGGCCGCGGCATTACCAACTTTGCGCCGCTGATCAACAAAGGCACGCTCGACACCATCTTGATCCGCCCGCGCAACATCCTTTTTCAGGTGCTGTGCTCTCAGGCTGATCCAAGGCGTCTTGGCGCCATTCTGATTGGCGTTGCCGCGCTGATGATGGGCTGTGCGCAGGCGCAGGTGTCGCTTAATCTCACCAAATTCCTGCTGCTCGTCTGGTCGATCATCGGCGGCAGCGCGCTGGTGCTGGGGCTGTTCATGATCGAAGCCACGCTGTGCTTTTTCAGCGTAAAGAGCATCGAAATGGTGAATATCCTCACCTACGGCGGCCGCAGCACCTGCCAGTATCCGATCGATATCTATCCGCGCTGGCTGCAGCTGCTCTTCAGTGTGGTCGCGCCCTTTGCGCTCACCACGCATGTGCCCGCTGCCTATATCTTAGGAAAGCCGCTGTGGAATACCGGCCTTGCAGCCGCTTTCATCGCGCCTGTATCGGGCTTTATCTTTCTGTTTCTCATGACGCTTGTTTTCTATCAGGGACTCAAGCATTACCGATCTACCGGGAGCTGATTACATGGCTGCTCATTCCTGCGAAGGCATTGTGCTGCGGCATGCGGATTACCGTGAAAACGACCGCATGCTCACTTTGCTGACCCCGCAGGGACGCATCGATGCGCTGGCCCGGGGCTGCAAGCGGCCCAAATCGCCGCTTCTCCCCGCCAGCGAGGTATTTACGCTGGGCAGCTTTGAGCTGTTTGCCAGCAAGGACAAATATACGATCGTCTCCTGCATGATCACCGATTCCTTCTATCCCCTGCGCGAGGACTTTGATAAGCTTGCCTGCGCCGCCTACATGGCCAATGTCTGCGAGGCCGCCGTGCAGCCGGGCGATAACGCGCAAAAGCCCTTCCTGCTGCTGGCGCGCGCGCTGGGATATCTGAGCTATCAGGATTACCCACCGCGCCAGGTGCTGTCAGCCTTCCTGTTGCACCTTGCCACAGCGCTGGGCTATCGTCCGCGCTTTCAGCACTGCGTGCACTGCGGCCAAAGGTTTGACACCTCCCGCGGCGCGCTCTTTGATATTGAAGAAGGCGGCACGGTGTGCACAGACTGCGCGCAGTACGTGCGCCGCAGCAGCGTATTAAAGCCGATGGAGCTGAGCTGGCTGGAAGAATCGCTGACTGCCGGCGTAAAAGGCGAAACCGACCCTGCGCATGCGCCGCTGCCGCTTTTGCAGGCGTACATCGAGGATCGCCTTGAAAAACACATCCCGCCGCTGATGGCGCAAATCTGAAATCTGTGATACAATAAAAGCCGGGTCGTATGACCCGGCTGACATTTTGAAGATAAGGAAAGCATTATGAACGTTAAAGAAGTAAATGAGCTGCGCCGCCGCTTTAACATCGACAATACCAATATCACCTGCATTCACGGCTGCTATGTGAACACCAAGAAAGAGATTATTTCGCTGTTCAAGCTGCCGCCTATCAATCTTCCGCAGGAGGAAAGCGAAAAGTACCTCTCGCTGTTTAAAAAGGTGTTGTCCGGCACGCTGGGCAAAAATCTGGTGGACATTGCCTTTGCCAATGAGGACGTAGGCGTGAGCGACGAGCACAAGCTGCTGATGGCGCTGCGCGATACGCGCCTGACAGACGATGACATGGTGCTGGTTTTCTTCCAGCGCATCATCGACGCGCTGCCGCTTGTGGACAACGCGCTGATTCTCCTCACGCACGACGCCTACGATGTGCCCTTTAAGCACAAGGATGAATCCCGCGGCGATTCGGAGGAAATGTTCAATTACATCACCTGCGCCGTCTGCCCGGTCAAGCTCAGCCGCGCGGCGCTCAGCTACTGCCCGCAGGATAATGAATTCCATCCCAACGATCCTGACTGGATTGTCGGCGTACCCGAAATGGGCTTCCTCTTCCCCTGCTTTGATGAACGCGCCGCCAATATTTACAACGCGCTGTGCTACACCAAGGATACCGCCGACAACCACACGGAGTTTTCCGCCGCGGTCTTTGGCGCCAATCCGCCACGCCCTGCCGCCGAGCAGAAGGAAACCTTCCAGGCAATCTTGCAGGATACGCTGGCGGAGGAATGCAGCCTGGAAGTGGTGCAGGCTGTGCACGATCAGATGCGCGAGCGCATCGCCGAGCAAAAGCTTGATAAGGAAGCCGGCCCGCTGAAGATTTCCTCCACTGAAGTGAAAAAAGCCCTTGAAACCTGCGGCGTTCCGCAGGAAAAGGTCGAGGCCTTCGAGGAAAAATACCAGGAGGAATTCGGTCGCGGTATGGACGTGAACGCCGTCAATATCGTCGATACCAAGCAGTTTGAGGTGCGCACGCCCAACGTGGTCATCAAGGTTGATCCCACCCGCAGCGATCTGGTGGAAACGCGCATCATCAACGGCTCCAAATACATTTTAATCCGCGCCGACGAGGGCGTGGAGGTAAACGGCGTGAACATCTCTATCCAGCACAATTCATAATTTCTGCCGGAAATAGAACATCACCGCAAGCGCCGCCACAACGCCTTCCGTCGCCGGGAAGCTCAGCCATACGCCCTGCATCCCGAAAGCCGCAGCCAGGAGAACCGCCATCGGCAAAATCAGCACAATGCCGCGCAGGATCGATATGATCTGCGCAGGCTTTTCCTGCTCCGCCGCTGCGAAAAAGGCGCTGAGCACGATGTTGCAGCCCGCAAACAGCGCGCCGGAAAAATACATTTTCAGGCCAGTCTCTGCCATCCATTGCAGAGGCTGGTTTTGTTCGTTGTTGAATACCTGCACAATCTGCCGCGGAAACAGCATCATCGCACCGCAAACAACAGCGCTTACCAGCGCCATCGCTGTCATTTCATACCGCAGCACGCGCCGCATATCGCCGCTCCTCCCCGCGCCCCGCGCATGGCTGATCAGCGGCTGCGCGCCCTGCGCCAGCCCCGAGTACACCGCCAGCACCACCAGCGACAGATTGGCAATCACGCCATATGCCGCCACGCCCGTATTGCCCGCAAGGCCCATAATCAGGCTGTTAAATGCGATCATCACCACGCCCGAGGACACCTCGCCCACCAGCGCCGATACCCCCAGCGGCAGCGTGCGCAGCGCTTTCGGCACATTGCACGGCCGCGCCTTAACGGAAAGCGCAGTTGTCTTTTTCAGCACATGGCTCATCAGCAGCGCCGCGCCCAGCAGGGAAGCAAGCCCCGTTGCCAGCACCGCGCCCAGCATGCCCATGCCCAGCGGAAACATGAATATGTAATCCAGCACAATATTGGAAAAGCTGCTCAGCAGCATGGCGCCCATCGCCAGCGACGGCGCGCCGTCATTGCGCACAAAGCAGTTGAGCATATCATTCAGCATAAATCCCGGCGCAAAGAGCAAAATCACCTGAATATAGATTTTCGTCATGCCAAACACCTGCGGATCCGCCTGCATCCAGCGCGTGATCATTTCGCTTCCCAGCGCGCCCAGCAGCGCAAGCGCTATGGCGATACACGCCGTAATCCGCAGCATCCGCGCAAACAGCGCCTGGGCGTTTTCCTTTTTGCCTTCGCCCAGCAGCACTGCGTACTTGGTGCCGCCGCCAACGCCCAGCAATAATCCCAGCCCATGCACAAAGCTATACACCGGAATGGCCAGGTTCAGCGCCGTCAGCCCATCCGCCCCCAGCGCCACCGAAACAAAATACGTATCCACCAGAATATAGCAGCTGAGCGCCAGCATGCCCATAACATTGCTGAGCGCATATTTTAAGAACTTTTTCAGCATGACATCCTCCCGAACAAAAGAAAAAACGCCGTCCTTTCGCATCTTCTAAGGCCTAACGATGCGAAAAACAGCGTTTTTGCTTACCCGGCGGCAAGCATGAATTGATTATAAAAGCGTTTTTTCTTTCTGTCAAGCACCCAGGAATTTTTCAATTTCCCGGATTGCCTGCGCCTTGGGATCATTCTGCATATCCAGCCAGATGATGCTCTTGTCGCGGCGGAACCACGTCATCTGCCGCTTGGCAAAGCGCTTGATGGCCTTGCTCAGTTCATCGAGCATCACGTTTATATCGGAGATTTCGCCCAGCAGATACTGCGCAATGTAGCGGTATTCAAGGCCGAGGCGGTAGAGGAAATCGCGCGTTACGCCCGCGTCAATCAGGCGCTGCACTTCATCAAGCATGCCCTGCTGCATGCGCATCTTAAGTCGCTCGTCAATGCGCCGGCACAGCGTTTCACGATCCCACGTCACGCCCAGACGCAGCACATCATATCTGGGCTGCTTGGTGTCCGCACGCATATCGCCATCGTGAATCTTCTCCAGCACACGCATCACCCGGTTGCGGTTGCGGGGATCCACCTCCGTTTCCGGCATCACCTTGATGAGCATGGCGTAAAGCTCTTCCGTCTGGAGCTTTTCAAGCTCGCGGCGGTAATTGAGATCAGGCTCGATATTGGACAGCACATAGCCGTCGCATACAGAATCCACATACAGCCCTGTGCCGCCCACGATGAAGGGCGTTTTGCCGCGGGAGAGGATATCGTCAATCGCCTCGTAGGACAGGCGCTGAAAATCCGCCATGGAGAAAAAATGTCCCGGCTCGCACACATCCAGCAAATGGTGCGGGACGCCCTGCATTTCTTCTTCCGTCACCTTGCCGCTGCCCAGATCCAGTCCCTTATATACCTGTCTGGAATCGGCTGAAATCACCTCGCCGTGAAAATGTGCGGCAAACTGAATACCCAGGCCGCTTTTGCCCGAGGCATTGGTACCCACCACAGCGATTACGCGGGGTTTTGTATCCATGAAAACATCCTCACTTACAGATAATCAATCAAAAGCTTAACAATCAGCACAACCATCATGCACATCATCACAATACGCACGAATTTGGCGCCCTTTTTGATGGCCAGCGCCGAGCCGATATAGCCGCCCGCCGCCGCGCACAGCATCGCCGGCACCGCCAGCGCAAAAAGAATATTTCCGTTCAGCGCATGCGAAAGCAGCGCGCTGATATTGGATGCAAGATTCACAATCTTGGCGCTGCCGGATGCCGTCACGGTATCCATGCCGACAATCCAGGTAAAGCCCATGATCAGCAGCGTGCCTGTGCCCGGGCCGCAAAAGCCGTCGTACAGACCAATCAAAAGCCCCGTCAAGAAACACAACGCATACTTCGTTTTCGTCAGTTCCAGATGCTCGCGCTCAGGCGCATTGCGCTTTAAAATCATCACCAGCGCCATCACAGGAATCACGCCGAGAATCACCAGGCGCATGATATGCTCCGGCGTGTGGGATAATAATTCCGCGCCCAGATATGCGCCGGGAATCGCGCCCGCCACCGCACAAAGCGCAGGCACCAGCAGCACCTTTTTGCTGCGCAGAAATTTAATCGCCGCAATCAGCGTGCCAAAGGAAGCCGACAGTTTATTGCTGCCGCTCGCCAGCGCCGTGGGCAGACCTGCCACCATATACGCCGGCAAACTGATCAGTCCGCCGCCGCCGCCGATGGCGTCAATCAGCGCCGCCACAAAGCACAGCGGCAGCACGATCATATACATCGTAGCCGTTACTGCCATCCGTCGTCCGCCTCCTCATCCTCAATGGGGTTGCCGCGGTCGAGGGCATCCTGCGCTTTTTCAATATCACGGGCAATCCACTGCACAAATTTCAGATCCTTTAATTGCTCCCGGCTGACCACCGTATTGGTGCCAAGGCAGGCCTTGCAGCGCCAGCCGCAGTCCGGGCACACGCAAATATCCTTTTCTTCTGAATGAATCATGAATGCTCCGCATTCAAGACAACCGCAGCGCATAGCGTTCCTCTCCTTCTTCGGTATTGCATCAGTATATCACAAAGCCCTTAAAATATCTATAAAAACATCGGTTGACAAGCGACAAAATCTGCGTTATGCTGACCCTTGCTGAATATATTTCCATATAGGAGTTACTGATAATGACAAAAAAGCCCTTTTCAATTTTCAAGCAGGGAAAATGGACGCTGCTGCCCGTCATCTGGGCGCTGGCCTGGCCCACCATGCTTGAGCAGCTTTTGCAGACGGCCGTGCAGTATATCGACGCAGCCATGGTCGGCCGTCTGGGCGCCGAGGCCACGGCTGCCGTTGGCGTCACCACCACCGTCAGCTGGCTTCTCAACGGCACGGTCATGGCGCTGGGCGTGGGCTTTCTTTTCTTTATCGCCCGCGAATACGGCGCCGGCAACAAGGAACGCGCCGCACAGGCTTCCTCGCAGGCCGTTCTGATTGCTCTGATCTCCGGCGTGGTCTTTACCATCCTGCCGCTGCTATTATACAAGAAGATTCCCGTATGGATGCAGGCAGACGCCGCCATTCAGGAAACCGCCGCGCTGTATTTCCTCATTCTGTATATTCCCATGCTGCCGCGCTCGGCTTCCATGATCTTTGCTACCGCGCTTCGTGCGACGGGCGATACCAAAACGCCCATGATCATCAGCACGCTGATGAACGTAGTCAACGTCATCCTCAACTTCCTTCTTATTTACCCCACGCGCGATATTTCGCTCTTTGGCCTCACCATTCCGATGTGGGGCGCAGGCCTTGGCGTCATCGGCGCTGCAATCTCCAGTGCCATTTCCTTCGTTTTCGGCGGTATCGGCATGACCTATAAGCTGTGGAAGCACCCTGTTATTTCGCCCAGGGGCCAGAAGCTTCGCCCCGATATGACCGTGCTGCGTCCCTGCCTGAAGGTAGCTATCCCTGCAGCGCTGCAGCGCTTTGCCACCTCCTTTGGCTATGTGGCCTTTGCCTCGATGATCAACAGTCTTGGCACCGTCGCCACCGCCGCGCACTCCATCGCCAATACGGTGGAATCCGCCTTCTACATTCCCGGCTACGGCATGCAGGCGGCCGCCGCTACGCTGACAGGCAATACCGTTGGCATGAAGGATAAGCGCCGCATGAAGGATCTCACGCAGATGCTGCTGCTGATTGAAGTATCGCTCATGGTCATCTCAGGCGGCCTGCTGTTTGCCTTTGCGCCGGGCATGATGCAATTGTTTACCACAGACATGGCCGTTGTGCTGCTGGGCGCGACAGTGCTGCGCATGGTGGCGCTCTCTGAGCCCATTTACGGCGTGTCCATTGTTATCGAGGGCGTGCTGCAGGGCGTTGGCGACACGATGTCCGCCTTTGCCTTCAATGTCATTGGCATGTGGGGCGTGCGCATCGTGGGTACGTTTATCTGCACGCAGCTGCTGGGCATGGGGCTTGTATCCGCCTGGGCCTGCATGATTGCGCACAATGTGCTGCTGTTCGTGCTTTTGCTCATCCATTACAAGCGCGGCAAATGGAACCCGCTGAACAAACAGGAAGCATAAAGAGAGCCGCCGGAAATCCGGCGGCCCTTTTTTATGTCAGCGTTTGATAATCCGTGTATTCCACAATGCCCCGGATCTCCTCCAGCGCACCGGGAACAAGTGCCTTGACCATCAGGCAGTCGATATACGGTACATGCACCGTTTTGCCGGGCAGGATGCCGTGATCCGCCGCCGTCACAAAGCCGCGGGCATGATAATTGCGCGGATTTCCCTCCACAATCACCGCTTTAAAGCCCATTTGCCTTGCCTTTTCAAAGCCATATTCGATCAGTTCCTTGCTGATGTGCTGGCGCTGCAGCGCTGTTTTAACAGCTGCCGGCGTCAGGATCAGCAATTCGTTTTCATATTTCCCCTGCAGATGAAAGCGCGAAAACATCACATAACCGATCACCTCATCCGTATCTGCATCCACCATCAGCAATTCCAGTTCAGGCAAATAATAGCGCTTTGCACGGATTTCCTCCACCAGCGAACGCACAATCTTGCCCTCTTGCTCGTTTTCATGCGCTGTAAACACCCTTTCTACCAGCTCAAGCGACGGCAGCAGATATTTATCCTCCATGCATTTGATCTGACGGGTCATCCTCTTCTCTCCTTTTTCATCTGCTTGTTCAATTTGCTGATTTCCTTATGCCACTGCTGCTTTTTACGCAGGAAAGCCGCTTTATCGTCAGCATATTCTGCTTCTTCTCTCAGCTTCAGATAGCTTTCCAGCCGCGCGGCGTCCAGTTTGCCGCTCTCCACCGCTGCCCGCAGCGCGCAGCCCGGCTCTTTTTGATGCGCACAATCCCGGAAACGGCACTGGCCGATAAATTGCTCTACGTCGCTAAAAGCTTCGTTCAGCCCCTGCGATACATCCCACATGCCCATTTCCCGCATGCCGGGCGTATCGATGATCATCGCGCCGGACGGCAGCCTGATCAGCTGGCGGAAGGTCGTTGTATGCCTGCCTTTGTCATCCCCTGAACGGATGCCGCCTGTGATCATCACTTCCCGGCCGCAAAGCGCATTGACAAGGCTTGATTTGCCAACGCCGGACGAGCCCAGAAATACCACCGTCCTGCCCGTGTGCAAATACGCTTCCAGTTCCTTCATCCCCTGCCCGGTCGCCACACTGATGACATGTACCGGCACGCCGATGGCTATCTCCTGCGCCTGCATAAGATAAGGCCCTGCGTCCTCTGTCAGGTCCGCCTTGGTCAGCAATATCACCGGCGTCGCGCCTGACTGCCAGGCAAGCGCCAGATACCACTCCAAACGTTTGGGATTAAAGTCATGGTTCAGCGACTGCAGAATCATCACATCATCAAAGTTTGCCGCCACCGCCTGTTCGCCGCGTCCGGGCAAGGGATCGCGGCGGGAAAAATATGTCCTGCGCGGCAGCGTTTCCACAATCAGGCTGTCTCCCTGCGCATTGTATTGCATGCGTACAAAATCGCCGACCGTTGGAAAAGCCTGTCCGCCGTCATAGTATTCTTTTGTTTTCAGCCGTGCATAGCCCGCGCCGTGATCACTGATGATTTCATAGCGTTCCTTATGCACCGCCGTTATTCTGGCAACTGTGCCTGCTTCGTAATCGGCCTGATAGCCGTATTCCTTTAATATATTCAATTCTTCTTTCCTCCATCTTGCATTGTATCGGGGCAAAATCTTTTTTCATGTTTTCAATCCCTCCTTTTTTCGCCTTCCGTACCGCAAATGGACGCAAAAATACCGCATCAGACAACCTTCACGGTGTCCGACGCGGTTGCATTCAGATATGAAAAAACACACCCCTGCGGCGTGTGCTACAACAATCGCGTTATAGAAATTCACCTAAGGTTCTCTGGCGGTACGACAACAAAAGCGCCTGTGCGCGCCTTATTTCATCGCACCCATATATTCAGTTACAGAAAGGCGTCCTCCAGAACAGTCATCACGCATATCTCCTTTCCCGTCCGGTTCACCGGACATATTTACAAGCATTATATAAAAAAGCTCCCCGCCTGTCAATCCTCTTGCGGCGGGGAATTTTCCTCCAAAGCATCTGCAAATGCATGAAAATCCATATGCGGCGTATTGCACAGCGATTGCATTTTCTGCAACATCGCCTCTGTGCGCATTTCGCGTTCGCGCAGCTTTTGCATATGCGTTTCAATTACCTTCTGCACGCATTTTTCATCCTGCATCATGCTGCTGATCTCCTCCAGCGAAAACTCCGCCCTGCGCAGCGTACCCACACGGCGCAATGTACGCACATCCTCCTGCGAATACTCATAATAATTGCGTCCGTTCAGTTCATAGCTGGTGGGATGAATCAGCCCACGTTCACAATAAAAGCGCACCGCCCGCGCAGTAAGCCCGCTGAGAGCACAAACCTGCTTGATCTTCATTTGCATTGCTCCTTTTAATGTTGCAAGCAAATGGTACACGATGACGTTAGGGCATTGTCAAGCCCATTTGCAGAAAATATTGCCAAATTATTAAATTTTTACATTTGTAAATAACATTTTTGTAATAGCAGGGTATAAAAAAAGCTCTCCGGCGCACCGGAGAGCCCTGATGTTTTACTGCAGCGGCATAAAGCCATCCAATACCGCTTTGAGCTCCTGCAGGCAGCTTTCATCCGCTACGCCGGTGCTCAGATTATACATTTCAAAATAGATCGCATTGCCGCCCAGGATCGTCTCAGCATAGTACACCTGCCCTACGCCCGGATGCCGGGCGCTGACAATCACAAAGGGCTGCGTGCCTGCATAGTAAACTTCCACTGCCCTGCCGCCCGTTGCATCGCACACCGCCTGCTGATATAGATCCAGCGAGGCCGCGCCTCGGATTGAAGCGCCCATGCCGCGGTCCGTGTATTCCAGGCCGCAGTCGATGCTGTGCTGCGCATCATACAGAATGAAAAACCAGTTGCCGCTCGTGCTGCTGTTCAAATAGCTGTACTGATCCAGCGCATAGCGTTCGTCATCATAGCGCAGCGTAAACAGCGCGCCGCCGTCCTTGGCCGTATAGCTGCCCGCCAAAGCAGCAGGCGACCACATAAGCAGTACACACAGCAGCGCAGCAATCCATCTCTTCATCGGTAAGGCAATCCTTTCGTATCTCATGCCCTGAGTATACCATAAATTGTTACGCTTCGCAATGTCAATGAATGGTAAAGCTCTTGCGGATTTTTTCATAACGGGCCGCATAAATGGCATCCTGCACGCTTTCCACCACCAGGAAGGCGCCCATCACGCGCATGAGCGTCATCAGCGTGCCAAAGGGATTGATCAGCACAATCAGACCAAACACCAGCGATACCAGCGCGCCAATCAGCGTTATAAACCACCGCAGATCGCCCATGCGCTTTAAATCAAACGCACCCTGGGTTTTCAAAATGCCGCCGACAAAAAGCACCAGCCCGAAGATCACAGGCAGAAGCGATGCTATCGTCTCCTGCGCAAAGCCTACCACCAGGCCCAATACGATCAGCAAAAGCCCGGACGCCATCCCATCGCCCGAGATAGCCTGCTGCACACTGGCACGGAAATAGCCAATCAGGTTGATCGCTCCCATCGCCATCAGCACAGCAGCCAGGCCCCAGAACACCACGCTGGTTGTCATCTGCGGAAACAAAAGCAGGCACAATCCAGCCACCAGCGCAAACGCAATATAAAATACAGATTTTGAATGGTCTTTGAGAATAAAGATCGTCTTTTTCATCAATTATCCTCTCCTTTCATATCCTTTTTACGATATTATTATCAACCGAAGATGAATTTTACTGACAATTCCATACATTTGCGCAGATTTTTTCTTTTCAGGACAAACTACCGCAAGAAAGGGGTGCATACTGTGCGGCGCGAAGAGAAAAAATGGGAAAAGGCCCAGGCGAAAGAGGATAAACGCCTGCTGCAAAAATATGAAGGCAAAAAGAAAAAGCATATCCTGCGTAATTTCCTGCTCATCTGTTTTGCATTTACCGTTATGATGCTCATCGCGGGCTATTTCATTTTTGACGTTCCCTCCTGGCAAAAGCTTGATCTTGACCGCATCACCGCCGTTGCGCAGACCGGCGTCATCTATGACGCAAACGATGACGTTGTCACCGCGCTCAAGGGCAGCGAGGACCGCACGCTCATCCGGCTTGACGCCTTGCCCGATCATGTCAAAAACGCTTTCATCGCCGCCGAAGATCTGCGCTTTTACAAGCATCCCGGCTTTGATATTGTGCGTATTTTCGGCGCTGTGATGGCCAATCTGCGCTCGCGCACCTTTTCTGAGGGTGCCAGCACCATCACCCAGCAGCTGGTCAAGCTCTCGCACCTCTCCGCCGAAAAAACCATCGCCCGCAAGCTGGAGGAAATCTATCTTGCCCTGCAGCTGGAGGCCGCCTGCACCAAGGATGAAATCCTTCAAATGTATCTGAACTATGTTTATTTTGGCCGCGGCGCTTATGGCATCGAGGCTGCGGCGCGCTCCTACTTTGGCCTGAGCGCCAGCGAGCTTTCCCCGGCAAAGGCTGCCGCGCTGGCCGCCATCATCAAAGCGCCTTCGGCCTACGCACCGCATCTGAATGCAGATAACAACCGTTCAAGGCGGGAATACATTCTCAATACCATGCTGGAAAACGGGTTTCTGACACAAGAAGAGCATGATGACGCTCTGCATGAAGAAATCGTCGTCCAGCCCCTGCCCGCGCAGGAAAATGCCTATGGCTGGTACATCGACGCCGTGATGGACGAGGCCGGTCAATTGCTGGGCATCTCAGGCGATCAGCTGCTGGGCAGCGGCTACCGAATCTATACCGCGCTTGATCCTCAGTATCAGCAAAACGCCAATCAGCAATATAAAAACGCCTCTCTCTTTCCCGAAAACGCTGCAGACGGCGAACAGCCGCAAAGCGCCATGGCCTGCATCGACGTTTCCTCCGGCGCTGTAAAATGTATTGTCGGCGGCCGCGAATACACCGTGCAGCGCGGCCTCAACCGCGCTACGCACATGCTGCGCCAGCCGGGCTCTGCCCTCAAGCCTCTGGCGGTATTTGCCCCGGCCATCGAACACCACGGCGTTACACCCGCCACCGTATTAAACGATGCGCCCACCACCTTTGCCGGCGGCTATGCTCCGCGCAACGCCGGGCACAATTATCACGGCTACGTCACCGTGCGTGAAGCGCTCAAATGGAGCATGAACATTGCCACCGTCGCCATGCTCGACCAGATTGGCGTTGCCGTAGCGCGCGCTTATCTGCAAAAGGTCGGCATTCCCCTTACCGACAGCGACTGGGGCTTATCGCTGGCGCTGGGCTCGCTCACCTACGGCGTATCCCCCGTGCAGCTGGCCGCCGCCTATGTCCCCTTCGCCAACGGCGGCATCTATTATGCGCCGTATTTCATCCGCCGCATCGAGGATGCGCAGGGCAATGTGCTCTACAAGCATTTCATTCGCGGCGAGCGTGTGCTCAGCGAGGAATCCGCCTATCTGATGACAAGCCTTTTGCAGTCCGTCACCACCGCCGGCACGGGCGCCAAGCTGTCTGCCGCCGGCACGCCAGTCGCCGGTAAAACCGGCACCGTCAATATGGAATCAGGCGGCAACCGCGATATCTGGATGACCGCCTATAATGCCGAAATCTCCACCGCTTTCTGGATGGGCTTTGACAACCCCGACAGCACCCACCGCCTGGCCTCCTGGGTGTCGGGCGGCGATTACACCGCAGCGCTCGCCACGCAGTTTTTTAAAGCCGCCTATCAGGGAAAGCCCAAGCCCGCCTTCCGCACGGCGGAAAATATCATCTGGCAGACCGTGGACCGCGCCAGCGTCGAATGGCTGGGCGAAGCCATGCTCGCCAGCGATCTGACCCCCTCTTCCTATAAGTATTCCGAAGTCTTCAACAAAAACAATAAGCTGTCCAAATATTCAACCGCCTGGAAGCCGCCGGCCTCGCCGCGCGCCTTCTATATCACCCACAACGACAGCGGCAATCCCGTGCTGTGCATCACGGCGGCCGAAAACTCCCTCATCCGCGTGCAGCGCGATTCCTACGGCGAAAGCATTGTGCTGACAGAACTATCCGCCTCCGCCGGGCAGACGCTCTATTATGCCGATACCGCCGCCCGTCCGGGCGTCGTATACACCTACCGCATCACGCCCGTGCATCAGGAGCTTTTGCAAAACGGCATATTGCTGGAAGGCACGCAGTCCGTGCAGATTGCCCAGGCCCGAGCGCCCGTCAACGGCGGCAATCTCTGGGATACGCTGCGCAATTTCTTCAGCGGCACAAATGACGAAACCGAATCTGCCGACGCGCTGTATTTTGCCCCGAATGACCAATAAAAAAGTTTCTGTATTTGTACATTTTATACCTTTATATCCATTCCCTTTCTCTATATATTGTGGTATAATGCCCGACGGTGTCAAAATGAAGGGAGTTTATGGGATGCTGTTCGCCGGATTACAAAAGCTGACGCTGCTGGATTATCCGCAGCATACCGCCTGCACGCTCTTTACGCAGGGCTGTAATCTGCGCTGTCCCTTCTGCCACAATTCGTCGCTTCTGGACGCCTGCTGCGCGCCGGAAAATCCCATCCTGGCTGAGGATGTGCTGACCTTCCTGTATAAGCGCCGCGGTACGCTGGACGGCGTATGCATCACCGGCGGCGAACCGCTGATGCATGATGAATTGCGGGAATTCATCCTCCACGTGCGCAATATGGGCTTCCTGGTCAAGCTTGATACCAACGGCTGTTATCCGGATAAGCTGCGCCATCTGATAGACGAAGGCCTGCTGGATATGGTTGCCATGGATATCAAAAACGCACCCGCCCGCTATGCCATGACGGTGGGCATGCCGCAGTTTGATATTTCCCCCATCCGCGAAAGCGTCGCGCTGCTGAAGGAAAACAAAATTTCCTACGAGTTTCGCACCACGGTAGCGGATGAATTGCACCGCGATGAGGATATGGAACAGATTGCCGCATGGCTTCAAGGCGATTCTAAGTACTTCCTGCAGTCTTATCTCGAATCCGACGCTGTGCTTCACAAAGGCCTGCATACCCCCTCCAGGGAGAAATTAAAACGGTTTCTCGCTATATTGCAGCCCCTTGTGCCTCACGCCGCCATCCGAGGCGAATAAATCGATAACGTTTCACTGGATACACAACATATTGTGTATCCAGTTATTTTTTCAATCTACATATTGACAGGAGCCACAATATATGGTATGGTGGTATCGCTCGGTCGAAGGGCCGCGTACCAAACAAAAAAATATTATGAAAACAGAGAGGATTCATTCATGTACAATGTCATGAAGCGCGACGGCACGATTGCCGATTTCGATATCGCGAAGATTTCCGTGGCCATCACCAAGGCCTTTGAAGCGGAAAAGGTCGCCTACCATCCCACCGTCATTGATCTGCTCGCCCTGAAGGTTACCAGCGATTTTGCCAGCAAAATCAAGGATAACATCATCAGCGTGGAAGATATTCAGGACAGCGTGGAAAGCGTGCTGAGCCAGGCCGGCTATACCGGCGTTGCCAAGGCGTACATCCTCTACCGCAAGCAGCGTGAGAAGGTGCGCAACGTCAAGGCCGCCATGCTCAACTATAAGGATCTGGTGGACAGCTATCTGGACTCCAGCGACTGGCGCGTGAAGGAAAACTCCACCGTCACCTATTCTGTCGGCGGTCTGATCCTCAGCAACAGCGGCGCCATCACCGCCAACTACTGGCTGAGCGAGATTTATGATCCTGAGATTGCCGAAGCGCATCGCTCTGCGGCCATCCACCTGCACGATCTTTCCATGCTCACCGGCTACTGCGCCGGCTGGTCTCTCAAGCAGCTGATCATGGAAGGTCTGGGCGGCGTCGGCGGCAAGATCACCTCCAAGCCCGCCAAGCATCTGGCTTCTCTGTGCAACCAGATGGTCAACTTCCTGGGCATCATGCAGAATGAATGGGCGGGCGCGCAGGCGTTCTCCTCTTTCGATACGTATCTTGCGCCCTTCGTCAAGGTGGATAACCTCTCTTACGACGATGTAAAGAAGTGCATTGAGTCCTTCATCTACGGCGTCAACACGCCCTCCCGCTGGGGCACGCAGGCGCCCTTCTCTAACGTCACGCTGGACTGGACGGTTCCCAACGACCTCAAGAACCTGCCTGCCATCGTCGGCGGCAAGGAGATGGACTTCACCTACGGCGACTGCAAGCGCGAAATGGACATGGTCAACAAGGCCTTCATCGAAATCATGATCGAAGGCGACGCCAACGGCCGCGGCTTCCAGTACCCCATCCCCACCTATTCCATCACCCGTGATTTCGACTGGAGCGAGACCGAGAACAACCGTCTGCTCTTTGAGATGACGGCCAAGTACGGCACGCCCTATTTCTCCAACTACATCAACAGCGATATGGAGCCCAACGACGTTCGATCCATGTGCTGCCGTCTGCGCCTTGACCTGCGCGAGCTGCGCAAGAAGTCCGGCGGTTTCTTCGGCAGCGGCGAAAGCACCGGTTCCGTGGGCGTTGTTACCATCAACATGCCCCGCATCGCCTACCTGTCCGAAAATGAAAAGGACTTCTACAAGCGCCTCAACCACATGATGGATATCTCCGCGCGCTCGCTGCACATCAAGCGCGCCGTCATCACCAAGCTGATGAACGAGGGCCTGTATCCCTACACCCGCCGTTATCTGGGCTCTTTCGATAACCACTTCTCCACCATCGGCCTGGTGGGCATGAACGAAGCGTGCCTGAACGCCAAGTGGCTGCGCGCCGACCTGACCGAGGAAAAGGCCCAGAAGTTCACCCAGAATGTGCTCAACCACATGCGTGAACGCCTGAGCGACTATCAGGAGCAGTACAACGGCGAACTGTTCAACCTCGAAGCCACGCCGGCTGAATCCACTTCCTATCGTCTGGCCAAGCATGATGTGAAGATGTATCCCGACATCATCACCGCCAACATGAACGGCGATACCTACTACACCAACTCTTCTCACCTGCCCGTCAGCTACACCGAGGATATCTTCTCCGCGCTGGATGTGCAGGATGAGCTGCAGACGCTCTACACTTCCGGCACCGTGTTCCACGCCTTCCTGGGCGAAAAGCTGCCCGACTGGCGTGCTGCCGCGACGCTGGTTCGCAAGATCGCCGAGAACTACCGTCTGCCCTACTACACCCTCTCCCCGACCTACTCGGTCTGCGCCGAGCACGGATATATTTCGGGCGAAGTCTACTCCTGCCCCCACTGCGGTCAGCCCACCGAGGTATACAGCCGCATAACCGGTTACTACCGTCCCGTCCAGAACTGGAACGACGGTAAGAGCCAGGAGTTCAAGGAGAGAAAGATCTACAACATCGAGACCTCCCGTCTCCGCAGCGAAGGCAGACCCGCCCGTGAGGAGGCTCCCGTTGAGGAAAGATGCGACCTTCCCGACGGCGTAATGCTCTTTACCACCAAGACCTGCCCCAACTGCCGTATGGCAAAGACCTTCCTTGAAAAGGCGGGCATTGCCTACCGTGCCATCGACGCCGAGGAAAACGCCGATATGGTCGGCCGCTTCAACATCAAAAAGGCACCCACTCTCGTGGTAGTTTCCAACGGCAAGACCGGTATCTATTCCAACGCCTCCGAGATAAAGAAGTTTACCGAGGCCGACAAATGACCGATATAGTCGTTATCGGCGGCGGCACGGCAGGACTGACTGCCGCAATATACGCCAGACGTGCCGGAAAAAGCGTGCTGATCATCGAGGGCGAGAGCATAGGCGGTCAGATCGCCTTCTCCCCCAAGGTCGAAAATTATCCCGGTATCATGTCCATCTCGGGTGCGGAGTTCACCGACGCTCTGCTTGAGCAGGCGTTGGCGTTGGGCGCCGAGCTGACCTTTGAAAGGGTCACCGCCATAGAGGGGCTCACCGTCGTCACCGAGGACGGCAGGCACGACGCAGGGGCGATCATAATCGCCTCGGGCGTCAAGCACCGCCATCTGGAGATAGAAAACGAGGACGTTTCGGGAGTTTCCTACTGCGCCGTATGCGACGGAGCCTTTTACAAGGACAAGACCGTTGCGCTCGTCGGCGGCGGAAGCACCGCCCTTACCTCGGCAGAGCTTTTATCGGGGCTTTGCAAAAAGGTCTACCTCATCCACCGCCGTGACGTCTTTCGTGCCGAGGCATCCCTTGTCGAACGTGTCAAGGCCCGAAGCAACGTAGAGTTCATCGTTCCTGCCACCGTTTCGGAGATCAAGGGAAAGGACGAGCTTTGCGGCGTGGTGCTCAACACACCCAACGGAAGCCGCAGCCTTGAGATCGAGGGACTCTTCGTCACCGTCGGTCAGATACCTCAAAACGCACCCTTCGCCTCTGCCGTAGCGCTCGACAGCGACGGCTACGTCATCGCAGGCGAGGACTGCCGCACATCCGCTCCTCACATCTACGCCGCAGGCGACTGCCGCACAAAGACCGTCAGACAGCTCACAACAGCCGCCGCAGACGGTTCGGTTGCAGTAATGTCGGCACTTGCGGATATGGAGTAAAATAAAAAGCAAAAAACGCACCGTAGTTTTACGGTGCGCTTTTTGTTTTGAATTCAGTTGAATGCGTCGGAATCGAAGGTTATCTCGGTTTGATATCTGCCCGGGTACAGGCTTTCAAGGCGGGCATCGATCATATCCTTGATCTCCTTTTCCCGTCCCGCAAGCTCTTCGGGCAGGGACAGATCAAAAAACAGCTTTGTAAAGCCGTCGCAGGGAATGCTTCTGAAATCGTGAATGGAAAGGCGGTTATCCCTATCCACAAGCACCGCAATTACGGTGTGCTTGAGCTCGTTGAGCTCGGGATCGTCGGTCACGACGGGGTCGTAGTGGACCGTCAGCACGGTACCGTAGGCGTTAAACTCTCGCTCGAATCGGTCGATGACCTCGTGGACGTAGAGCGGGTCGAGCCTTCTGTCTATCTCCAGATGTACCGAGCAGAAGGATATTCCCGGGCCGTAGTCGTGTATCATCAGATCGTGGTAGCCTATAACGATTGGATATTCCTTTATCTTATCCAGGATCAGCCCGCGCAGACGGCTGTCATTCTTTTTTCCGAGGATCGGAGAGGAGGTCTCACGCACAAGCATTACGCCGTTTATGAGTATAAACAGTGCAACGGCAAGCCCGGCGAAGCCGTCTATCTTTACCTTTGCAAAATGCTCTGCGATGCTCACCGCAAGTATCACCGAGGTTATCACCGCATCGTTGCGGCAGTCTGCGGCGGTGGCCTTGAGGGTGACCGAATCGATCTTCCTTGCCATACGGCTGTTGTAGATGTAAAGGGCAAGCTTTACCGCTACCGACAGGGCAAGTATCACCGCCGTCAGAAGCGAAAAGTTTATTGCGGTAGGTGCAAATATCTTTTCGACCGAGCCCTTGGCAAGCTCGAAGCCGACCACGATTATAAATATCGAGACGATGAGGCTGGAGATGTATTCAAATCTTGCGTGTCCGTAGGGATGGTCCTCATCGGCGGGCTTTTTTGCAAGACGGAAGCCGATAAGCGTCACGACCGAGCTTACGCCGTCAGAGAAGTTGTTGACCGCATCGGCCACAATCGACATCGACGAGGATATCAGACCGACGGCGAGCTTTCCCAGTGCGAGCAGCAGGTTTACCGCTACGCCTATCTGCCCCGCTCTTTGGCCCATATTCGCACGTTTTTCGTTGTCCTGACTCATTTTGTCTCTTCGGAACTCCCCTCTGCGTTTTCTCGCTCCTGATGTTCGGTTATATACCTATGTGCCTGGGTGGTAAAGAGTCGGTGGTATGCCCCCTGCGCCTTCATAAGCTCGGCGTGGTTGCCCATCTCCACAAGCTGTCCCTGCTCGAGAACGAGTATCTTGGTGGCGATTGTTGCGCTTGAGAGGCGGTGTGAGACAAAGAAGGTCGTCTTATCCTCCCTCAGACGGTCAAACTGGTTAAATATCTCCTGCTCGGCAATGGCATCCAGCGACGCCGTCGGCTCATCAAGAATGAGCACGTCGGAATCGGAGTAAAACGCCCTCGCTATGGCGATCTTCTGCCACTGGCCTATGGAGGGCTCTATGCCATCCTTTTCAAACACACGCATAAGCGGAGTGTCATAGCCGTTTGGCAGCAGGTTTATAAATTCGTCGGCGGATGCCGCAACGGCGGACGTCCTTACAAGCTCACGGTCAAGCGGCTTTTCTATCTCTCCGAATGCGATGTTTTCATTTACCGTGAATGCATAACGTCCGAAATCCTGGAAGATCGCACCGTACATACCGTAAAGCTCCTCGGTATCGTACTCTCTGATGTCATATCCGTCAAGCAGTATCTCACCCTCGGTCGGGTCGTAAAGGCGGGTAAGCAGCTTTAAAAGGGTGGTCTTGCCCGCTCCGTTGAGTCCCACAAGCACCACCGTATCGCCGGGATCGACTCGGAAGGAGATATCTTTGAGGACGTCACGCTTGGTCCCGGGATAGCGGAAGGAGACGTTTTTGAACTCGATGGTGTGTCCGCAATGTCTTTCGACCTTTCGGGGTGTGGGCAGAGTCGGGACGATATTTCGCTTTTCGTCCATAAACACGATCATATTGTCTATGAAAAGCGTACCCTCATAGATATGCGAGGTGGTAGTGACAAGGCTCGCAACCGCCGAGGCGATGGAGGTAAGGGCCCCGGTATAGAGGGAATAGTCGCCTATCTGTCCGTTTCCGAGGGTGACAGTGCATGCTATGAAGAAAAACAGTGCGCAGTTTACCGCCGTAGTTACCAGCGAAATGCCGACCGACCAGGCCGTTTCACCCGCAATAAGCTTGCGAATGCCCGAAAAGTACTTGGCAAAGACCTTGTTGTAGTTGAAAATGAAGGTATCCGACAGACCGAAGAGTCTCAGCTCCTTGACCATATCCTTGTTGACAAGGGTGTCGGAGTAGTAGTTCATCTGACGGCGCTCCTTGGAGCGGCGGCGCATATAGTGAAAGTTCTTTTTACGGTAGGAGAATGTGATGATGGCGCTCGGAAGCGAGAGCACTATCACGACCAACGGCGCAAACCATGCAATTGCGGCAAGTATGGCTATAAAGCTGACCGCCGAGATAAGGGTACTGACTATGCTGAAGGTGGAGCGTATGACCTCGATGGGACGGGAGCCGGCCTCTCGGTTGGCGTTTTCAAACTTTTCGTAAAACTCCGGCATGTCAAAGGAGGCGATGTCTATCTCACGGGCCTTGTTCATTATCTTGCATTTTACGTAGTTTGTCACGACCTCGCTGGATGTACGTGTGATATAGTGGCTGATGCTGTTGATAAGGCTCACAAGGAACATATATCCAAACTGCAGCACCATTGCAGGCAGCAGTATGCGGCTTATCTCCGAGACCTCCGGGGCTTCAAGGGTCAGCACGTTTGCCACCGAGTTTAAAAGATTTGCCGAAATATAGGCCGCAATGACCGGTGACACGCCGTTAAAAACAGCGGTAAAGACCATCAGCAAAAGCAGCGACTTTTTCGCTTCCCAAACAAGGCGCATAATATATCCAAGCCTTGAAAAAAAGCTTTTAAACAGTCGCTTTAAATACCCCGGAACCTCACGCAAGCTCTTGGGAAGGGGCTCCTTGAGCTTTTCGCTTGCTTCGCTGGGAGGTCCGCCAAACCACGCCATATTCTCCACCCCGTAATCTGTTTTTCTATATTCTATATTATATCAAAAAAGATGTAAATGCACAATAGTCGACCTATATTGACTTTTTTGTCGCTGTGCGATACAATATAGCAAACGTTTTCAGGGGGCTCACAAAATGAAACTGTTCAAACCCGAAATGGTATTTTTTGACTACGGCGGAACTCTTTTCAGCGACAGCCACGTCACCGACGACACGGCTGCCCATGCCATTGCAACGATATGCGGCGTAGGCGACACCGTCGATGCAAACACCTTCAGGGAGATCAAGGTACGCTGGAGAGAGATGATAAACTTCAGCCACTATACTAACCCCGAGCAGGAGTTTGACTGCGAATTCCCCGTATCGTCCATGCTTCGCTGTATAACCGACCTCACCGGACTGACACCTCCCTCGGATATGGTCGAGGCGGAGTACGGCTTTCACTGCCACAATGCCACCCATACCCCCATGCCCTATATCGAGGAGCTTTTAAGCACACTCTCGTCAAAGGGCATCCGCACCGGTGTTATCTCCAACAACGCACTCTCGGGTCCCGGTCTGGAGCTGTTCCTTAAAAACAATATTTCCCACCGCTTTGAAATATGCGTCACCAGTGCCGATTATATCTACTGCAAGCCCTGTCCTCTTTTGTTTGAAGCCGTCTGCCGCAGGGTCGGCGTAGACCCTAAAAACTGTTGGTACTGCGGCGACAATGCCCATCCCGACATTTTGGGCTCCCATCAGGCAGGTATGCAGGGCATCCTCGTAGACCCCACGGCTGACTCCCCCAGTTCCGTCAAGACCTACCGCAATGTCGAATACCTCTGCGTTTCCTCCTGGAAGCACCTCATCGAGGAGTTAAACACTCTGTAAAGTGATTCGCTTGACATACCAACACCCCGCTCCGAGCAGTCGGAACGGGGTGTTTTTTGCACATCGTGGCGTTACCCGTTGTGAGTCTTTATTTTTTCCAGCTTTGCGTTGAGTTTTCGGCTTATAAGCTTCACCGATCTGGCGACCGACAGCCAGATCACAAGGTATCCGCCTACAAAGATCGCCGTGAATATCAGCAGGACGTTTGGGTCAAATGGAATCCAGTTGTTTATGAGGTAACAGCTTCCGTAGGCAAGGTAAAGAAGCAGGAAATGGCAAAGCGTCGATTTAAGCAGACTCCACTCTTCAATTTGGTAAAGTACAGATGCGCCGGCGTGTAAAAATGCAAGGATATATATTGAAACAATGGCAACAAGTATCTCCGTACCGTCAAGGTTAAAGCCCTCGACGGTCTTTTGGAGGATAGCATAGATAATGCCGAGGATTATCGGTCCGAAGCCTCCGAAGATAAGTCCTCTGTGCAAAAATTCCTTTAGATATTTGTTCATACTCATAACCCCATCCTTTCCTTGACCGCCTTTAGCTGTCTGCGTGAGACGTAGTCGACGTATCCGTTTTTAAAGCGCACCTTCAGAGTTCCCGATATTGACCCGTCGAATCGGTCTATCTTGTTGACGTTTGCAATACATGACTGGTTTATCTTCACAAAGTACCCGGGCAACACCTCCGAAAGCAGATACAGTCTCTGCTTGAGCTGCCATTTTTCATTGGCACAGACGGCGTATACCCTGCTTCCGATGACCGCAACGCAGTATATTTCCGACGGATCGAGCTTTGCTATCTCCTTGTCCCTATATCCAAAAAGCTCACCGCAATACCCCTCTGCCAGCCGCTGTATCTCATCGGTAAGCGGACCTCTTTTTTGTGCGTAGATGACGACCCTTTCTTCGCAGCTGCCGTCTATTATTATTTCACATTTCATCCTGCATTCCCCCTTGGTACAATACTACTACGGGATTTTCCCTCTGTCAAGCAAACTCCCGCATTCGGTCTAAAACCGACATCAAACGGCAGAAATGACAGAAGAAAAGTTTACCTTTTGTCTTGAAAATTTTGAGGTTTTGTGGTATCATAATAAAAAACAAGGAGGTATTTATTATGTGTGACAACAATAAATTCTACATCTGCGAGCACTGCGGAAATCTTATCGGTATGATCAACGATGCCGGTGTCCCCATGATGTGCTGCGGCAGAAAGATGACCAAGCTCGAGCCCGGTACGGTCGAAGCAAGCCTTGAAAAGCACCTTCCCGTCGTTTCCGTTGAGGGAAACACCGTAAAGGTCACCGTCGGTTCGGTAGAGCACCCCATGGTCGCAGAACACAGCATCGTCTGGGTCTACCTGCAGACCGATAAGGGCGGCCAGAGAAAGTGCCTTGAGGTCGGTAAGGCCCCCGTCGTCACCTTCGCTCTTGCCGAGGAAAAACCCCTGGCCGCTTATGCCTACTGCAACCTTCACGGACTGTGGAAGACCACTATATAAGGGGTAACAGAACATGATGAACGCAAAGGTACACGAGCTTTTAAATCAGCAGATCAACAAGGAGTTCTACTCCGCCTATCTTTATCTGCAGTTTTCAAACTACTTTGACGATGCAGGTCTTGACGGCTTTGCCAACTGGTATCTGATCCAGGCTCAGGAGGAGCGTGACCACGCAATGCTCTTTTTCAAGTACCTCCAGAACGAAAATCAGAAGATCACCCTCGAAGCCATCGACAAGCCCGAGGCTGACATCACCTGCCACATGGACGTTCTCAAGGCAGGTCTCAAGCACGAGGAATACGTGACCTCCCTTATCAACGACATCTACGCCGCCGCATACGAGGTAAAGGACTTCCGCACCATGCAGTTCCTTGACTGGTTTGTCAAGGAGCAGGGCGAGGAAGAGACCAACGCAAACGACCTCATCACCAAGATGGAGCTCTTCGGCTCCGACCCCAAGAGCCTCTATATGCTCAATCAGGAGCTTGCTACCAGAATCTACAACGCTCCCTCGCTCGTTATATAACCATATTAGTTCAGCACAAAGCTCCCCCTGCCAACTCGGCAGAGGGAGCTTTTTTAGTTACAGCTCTATTTTTGCAATTCTTACGACGGTATCCTCCCCGTACTTAAAGGGCTTGGAGCGGATATTTACCTCACCGTCCGTCTGGGTGAAGTCAAGCCTTTCGCCGTTGTCAAGCCAGCAGACCGACCTTATCTTTTTGTCGAAGGCGAAGACATTGTCGTGCTCCGTTTTTTTGCCGATAGACACGTTTTCGTCACCGTTAATGCCCAGATCGCATACAAACAGATAGTAAACATCATCATTGCAAAGGATAAAATTGCTCGGCTTATCCTTTATCTCTATACCCGTGGGGGTCGGAAGATGCAGTGCCTCGTCGTTAAGCCTGCCCCACTGTCCCAAGATCTCCAGTACCCCTCTGTCAATGGTGCGGAGGCTTCCGTCGGCCCTTGGACCTACGTTTATAAGGAAGTTTGCTCTGTATCTGCGGCAGACGGCAAAGCTGTTTATCAGATTGCCCACCGAGGTGTAATTAAAGTCATTTTCCGCATATCCCCAGTGGTTTGCAAGGGTCTCGCACATCTCGCTTGCAATGTATTTTGGGGAGTCCTCAAGGTTTATTGGCTTGGGTCTGCCCCGCTCAAAGGTGACGCTGTCAAGCTCGATATGCCCAAGCTCGCCACGGTGACCCAATCCCGTATTGTTTATTAACATCGTATCGGGCTGATAGCTCCTGATAAGGGAATAAAGGGCATCCTCTTCCCAGTCCTCGTTTGGCTTGTCCCACTTGCCGTCAAACCAAAATCCGCCTATTTTTCCGTAGTTTTTGCAGAGGAGCTCTACGCTTTTTCGGAGGTATTTTAAATATTCCTTAAAGTCGCTGTTGTAGCTTTCTTCATGCCAATCCAAAAGAGTATGGTAGAAAAAGGGTATGATCCCATGCTTATTGCAGGCGTCGGTAAACTCCTTTACTATGTCACGTCCGCAGGCGTGCGGTGCGTCGTAGGTGTTTAAGCCGCAGGTATCGTAAAGAGAAAACCCGTCGTGGTGCCTGGTCGTCAGGGTTATATAACGGCAGCCTGCCGCCTTTGCGCTCAGTACCAGTTGCTCTGCCCAATCCTCCTTCGGACAAAAGCTGTCGATGGTCTTAAGGTATTCGTCCCAGGGAATGTCCAGACACTTCTTTGCCCATTCGCCCCTTCCAAGAACGCTGTAAATGCCGAAATGCACAAACATTCCAAGCCCGAGCTTTTCAAATTCCTTGATCCGATTTTCAATGATCATAATAAACACCCTCCCCTTGTAAACTGTTTTTATAATAGCACACCTTGCAGCAAATGACAAGATATTTACACAAAATCACCCTGCCGAAAATTCGGCAGGGTGACAGTTTTGCTTTATAAAGCTAATTACTTGCTTGCCTTGATAGCGGCCTATGGTGCTATGCGCAAAAGAGGGAAATTACTTATTTATAAACTTAACGGCTGTTCCGTATACAATTACTTCTGCGGCACCCTGCATAACCGCAGAAGATGCATAGCGAATGTTAATGACTGCGTCTGCACCTAATTCTTCTGCTTCCGCAACCATTCTTTTTGTTGCAAGGGCGCGTGCTTCATTCATCATTTCATTATAAGCTTTGAGTTCTCCGCCTACCAAAGTTTTAAAACTTTGTGCTATATCTTTGCCAATGTTTTTAGACTGGATTGTACTTCCTTTTACAAGAGATAAGGTTTCCAGTTCTTTTCCACTAATGTAATCAGTATTTACTAATATCATCTTCTTCACCTTTCTTTATTTCATTTA